>NZ_MUIO01000087.1 GCF_002087235.1 Pseudomonas floridensis
GATGGCCAGCACGCCTGCGGTGGGACCGAGCCCAACGGCGCGCACGAACAGCAGCGCCCAGACGATTTCCGGCACGCTGCGCAGGAAGATCAGCAGACCGCGCACCGGCCAGCGCAGGCACTGGCCGAGCCAGCCGGGGCGACCTGCGCGCGAGGCGGCTGACAGAGACAGCGCCGAGCTGGCCAGCAGGCTGGCGGGTATCGCCAGCAGCAGCGCCAGAGCCATGCCCGCTGTGGCGATCGCCAGCGTTTGCAGCGTGGCGTCGATCAGCAGCGATAAAAACTCGGGATCATGGGCGGGCGGCCAGAAGCCGGCCAGAAAGCCACCCATCGTTCGGGCATTCTCGGCTTGTAACAGCACAGCGGGATTCAGCTCGGACAGACGAATGCCAGGCCAGAGCAAAGCCACAGCCAGCAGCGCCAGCAACAGGCGCGGCAACGCAGCAGGGTCGCGTTGGTCCCGACTCAGCATCGCGGCGTCCAGGGCACGGCAGGCGCGGTAGCCGTTGGCGAGGTGCTCAACTGCTCGTTTGCGTACAGCGTTTCAAGGTGCCTCGGGCTGACTTCATGGGCGGGCAGATCGAAATGAATCTGTCCGTCACGCACGCCGACCACACGTGGGAAATGTGCCAGCGCCAGTTCAACCGCATGCAGACTGGCGACCAGCGTCACACCGTGCTCGACGGCGTGTATGCACAACAGCGCCAGCGTATGATCCGCCAGACGCGGGTCCATCGCCGAGACCGGTTCGTCCGCCAACATGAGTTCCGGCCCTTGATACAAGGCGCGGGCGATGCCGACCCGTTGCAGTTGGCCGCCGGACAGTTGTTGGCAGCGCACGAACAGTTTGTCGGCCAGGTCCAGACGTGTCAGCACCTCCCGCGCACCCGGCACATCGAGCGGATGCAGCAGGTTCAGCAGCGCCTTGCCCAAACCCCACTGCCCGAGCTTGCCCGCCAACACCCCCGTCACCACCCGTTGACGCGGCGGTAAGGGCGGGGCCTGATGAATCAACGCGATTCGACGGCGCAACTGCTGACGCTGCCGACTGGAAAGTTGCCAAGGACTTGATCCCAGGATTTCCAGCTGCCCCGCGCTCGGCGGCAGGGCGCTGGCCAGCAGGTTGAGCAGCGTGGTCTTGCCAGCGCCAGACGGGCCGATGATCGCCACCCGTTCGCCCTGGGCAATGCTCAGTTCCAGGCCTCTCAGCGCCAGCGTACCGTTACTGTGACGCAGCTCGACCCCGGACAGGCGTACAGTCATTTCAGCAGATCGGCAGCGCGGGCAGCCTCTTCGATGCCCTTGTAGTTTTCCGGTCTGGTCTCGATGAAGCGGCTGGCGGCCTGCAGGTCAAGAATCGCCTTCTGCTCGGGGTTCGCCGGATCCAGGTCCAGGAACGCCTGCTTGATCTTCGCCGCGAGCCCCTTGTCCAGCGTGCCGCGCACGGTCCAGTTGTAATCGAAGTAGGTCGGTGTGGTGGCGAAGACGCGCACTTTGCTGGTGTCGACCTTGCCGTTGGCGACCAGTTTGTCCCACACACTGGCATTCAATACGCCCGCGTCGACCTTGCCCGCCTGTACCCACGCAGCGGTCGCGTCATGCGCGCCCGAGTAAGCCACGCGGCTGAAGAAGGTTTCCGGCTTGATGTTTTCCTTGAGCATGAAATAGCGCGGCATCAGGCTGCCGGAAGTCGATGACACGGAACCGAAGGCAAACGTCTTGCCCTTGAGGTCGGCCAGGCTCTTCACGTTAGGGTCGGACGTGATGAATTTGCTGGTGAACTGGGCGTCCTGTTCACGCTGGACCAGTGGCACGGCGTTGCCGGTCTTGAGGTTGACCTGCACGAAGGTGAAACCGCCCAGCCAGGCCATGTCCAGACGGTCGGTCGCCAGCGCTTCGACCACTGCCGGGTAGTCGGCAACCGGAACGAATTCGACTTTCATGCCCAGGCGCTGTTCGAGGTAGGCCCCCAGCGGCTTGAATTTGCGCAGCAGTTCGGTGGGCGCTTCGTCGGGGATGGCCGACACGCGCAGCACATCGGCAGCATGGCTGGTCAGTGCGGTAAAGGACAGGGCAAGGCCGGCAGCGAGTGCCAGGGTGCGCTTGAGCATGGAGTTCTCCGGTTCAATGGCGGAAAAAACGATAAGGCAAGGCGACCCTGAGTGAGCAGGCACGCCTCGATGGATTCGGTACTGGAGCGCGCGATTATAAGAGGCACAGCGAGAAAGGCCAGTTCGGCAGGCCCGCTGACCGATCGACGCAACCGAACAGCGCGATGGTTTGCGCTCAAACCGCAACAGACCCTAGACTCCGCAGCCTGTTTCCCCGTTACCGAGAGTGTCGCGATGAGTGAGCCAATCCGCCTGACCCAGTACAGTCACGGAGCTGGGTGTGGCTGCAAGATTTCCCCCAAGGTGCTGGACGTGATCCTGGCTGGCAGTGGCGCGCAGAACCTGGACCCGAACCTGTGGGTCGGCAACGCCTCGCGTGACGATGCCGCTGTCTATGCTCTGGATGAGGAGCGCGGCGTGGTGTCGACCACCGATTTCTTCATGCCCATCGTCGATGATCCGTTCGATTTCGGCCGCATTGCGGCGACCAATGCAATCAGCGATATCTATGCGATGGGCGGCGATCCGTTGATGGCCATCGCCATTCTTGGCTGGCCGGTCAATGTGCTGCCGCCGGAAGTGGCCCGCGAAGTGATCCGTGGCGGGCGAGCGGTCTGCGATGCCGCGGGTATTCCGCTGGCGGGCGGGCACTCAATCGACGCGCCCGAGCCGATCTTCGGGCTGGCGGTGACCGGCGTCGTGCAGAAGAAACACATGAAGCGCAACGACACTGCCCAGGCAGGCTGCACGCTGTACCTGACCAAGCCCCTGGGCATCGGCATCCTTACCACCGCCGAGAAGAAGGCGAAGCTGCGCGAGCAGGACGTCGGTCTGGCGCGGGACTGGATGTGCACCCTGAACAAGCCGGGCAGCCGTTTCGGCAAGCTGGCCGGGGTAATGGCGATGACCGACGTGACCGGTTTCGGTCTGCTGGGCCATCTGGTCGAAATGGCTGACGGCGCAGGCCTGACGGCGCGTCTGGACTACGCCGCCGTACCGCGTCTGCCGGGCGTCGAGCATTACATCGCCGAGGGCTGTGTGCCGGGCGGCACCTTGCGTAACTTCGAGAGCTATGGCGACAAGATCGCTTCCCTCAGCGACGCCCAGCGCGACCTGCTGTGCGACCCGCAGACCAGCGGTGGATTGCTGGTGGCGGTCACGCCTGAAGGGGAGGCCGGGTTTCTGGCCGTGGCTGCCGAACTGGGCCTGCAACTGAACCCGATCGGCACATTGCTCGAGCGACAGACCCACGCCGTCGAGGTGTTCTGATGGCCGACAACAGCAGTGATTACCGCGCACTTTTCCTCAACGATGTGCCGATGATGGATGCACGGGCGCCGGTGGAGTTTTCCAAGGGCGCGTTTCCGGGCGTGGTCAACCTGCCGCTAATGAATGATCTGGAGCGGCAGAAAGTGGGCACCTGCTACAAGCAGCACGGCCAGGAAGCGGCGATCAAGCTGGGCCATCAACTGGTCTGCGGACCGGTCAAGGATGAGCGTGTCGAGGCCTGGCTGGCGTTCGCCAAAGCCAATCCGAATGGCTATCTGTATTGCTTCCGTGGCGGGTTGCGTTCCCAGACCGTGCAACGCTGGTTGAAGGATGCGGGCGTCGATTACCCGCGCATTCTCGGCGGCTACAAAGCGATGCGTACCTTCCTGCTCGACACCCTGCACGAGGCGGTGACCGAGTGTGATTTCGTGGTGCTAGGCGGCATGACCGGCACCGGCAAGACCGAGGTGCTGACCCAACTTGCCAACAGCCTGGATCTGGAAGGCATCGCCAACCATCGCGGTTCCAGTTTCGGCAAGCGCGCAACGGGCCAGCCAGCGCAGATCGATTTCGAGAACCGTCTGGCCATCGACGTGCTCAAGAAGCGCGCCGCCGGTATCGAGCAGTTCGTGCTGGAGGATGAAAGCCGTCTGGTCGGCAGCTGCAACGTGCCCCTGGAACTGCATCAGCTCATGCAGGATTGCTCGATGGTGTGGTTGGAAGACAGCTTCGAAAACCGGGTCGAGCGTATTCTTCGCGATTACGTGACCGATCTGTGTGCCGAGTTCATCAGCCTCAATGGTGAGGAAACCGGTTTTGACCTGTTCGCCGAGCGCTTGCTGCAAAGCCTGAAAAACATCCACAAACGACTCGGTGGCGAGCGCTTGCAGCGACTGCAAACGATCATGCAGGACGCGCTGGACGAACAGCGCCGCAGCGGCGACGTTGACCTGCATCGCGGCTGGATCGAAGGCCTGCTCGGCGAATATTACGACCCGATGTACGCCTATCAGCGCGAACACAAGGCATCGCGTATCGAGTTCGCGGGCAGTCAGAGCGACGTGGTGGCGTACCTGCGTGAACGCAAGGCCAGCACGCTGTAGCCGTATCTGCGACGCAAGTCGGCTTCATGACGGTGAGCGTTGCGCCAATGCATCGAGCAACGCTCTGGCATAACCGGGCAGGGCGTTGAAGTCGGCGGCGCAGAGCAGCAGGGTGCGGTCGGCCCAAGTGTCGCTCAGTCGCACGGCGGCAAAATGCAGCGGACGAGCTGCGCGATCCACTGCCGCCTGCGGCACGATTCCCAGTCCGGCACCGCGGGCAACCATGCGCAACACACCATCGAACCCTTCGGCCCGCACCCTGATACGCAAACGCTGGCCGATATGCAGTGCCTGTTCTTCCAGATAGATGCCCAGTGCACTGCTGGCCGCCAGACCGACAAACTCTTCATTCAATGCCTGGGCGAAACTGACCTGGTCTAACCCGCTCAGCGGATGATCGAGCGGCGTGATCAACGTCAACGGATCATCTTGAAAAGGTCGTGTCTGCAGGTCGCTGGCGTCTACCGCGTCGGAAATGATTCCGATGTCCGCCGTCCCGTGACGCAGCGCATGCAGGATGCGCAGGCTGGGCTGCTCCTGCAGATCGATGTCGATGCTGGGATGCGTCACCAGAAAATCCGCCAGGCGTTCTGGCAGATGCTCACTGAGCGTCGAGGTGTTGCACAGCAGTCTCACTTGGCCTTTGAAGCCTTTGGCATAGTCGGCCAGATCGAACTGCATACGTTCGACCTGCTGCAGAATCAGCCGCGCATGCTGTGCCAGTGCCTTGCCCGCAGGGGTTGGCGTCACGCCGCGGCGTCCCCGTTCGAGCAACGGTGCCTGCAATGAAGCTTCCATCGCACGAACGCGCGCACTGGCCGACGCCAGAGACAAATGGCTGCGTGTGGCAGCGGCGGTGATGCTGCCGGTTTGCATGACGTGCTGAAAAAGGCGCAGGTCGGTGAGATCGAAGTGCATAAGAGGATTGGCCTGTCTGGGTTCAGCCTCTGCTCCTGCCTGAGGCTCGCTGAGTATATGCCAGATATTCAACAGACCTTTTCATGTGCAAGATCAGGCCATGAATACATTCTTCGCGGTTTACCAGACACTGGGGGTCGGCCTTGTTGCTCTGGTGTTTGGCACTTTTCTGCTAGCGGGCGCGGTCAAAGGCGTCATTGGCCTTGGCTTGCCGACGGTGGCAATGGGACTGCTGGGGCTGGCTATGCTTCCAGCGCAGGCTGCCGCATTGCTGATCATTCCCTCGGTGGTGACTAATTTCTGGCAACTGACGACGGGCGGCCACCTCGGTTCGCTGGTTCGACGGCTGTGGCCCATGCTGGCGATGGTGTTCATCGGCACCTGTACCGGTTCGTTCTGGTTGGGTCTGAACGGCGTTCACTCCATGACGCGGGCGTTGGGCGCAGCGTTGTTGCTCTATGCGCTGAGCGGGCTGTTCCTGCCAACGCTCAAGATACAGCCGAAGCTTGAGCGCTGGTTCGGGCCAGTGTGCGGTTTTATCACCGGGGTCATCACTTCAGCGACCGGCGTGTTCGTAATTCCTGCCGTGCCTTATCTACAGGCGCTGGGGCTGGAGCGTCATCAACTGGTGCAGGCGTTGGGGTTGTCGTTCACGGTTTCGACGCTGGCCCTGGCTATCGGGTTGTCCTCGACTGGCGCGCTGGGTGGCAAGGAGTTGGGTGCATCACTGCTGGCGCTGATTCCTGCGCTGCTCGGCATGTCGTTCGGTCAGTGGTTGCGAGGGCGGATCAGCGCTACCGTATTCAAGCGAACGTTCTTTATCGGGATGGCGTTGCTGGGGCTGCACCTGCTAGTGAAGGGCTGAGCATGTCGATGCGACGAATCTCGAAATCGCGGACCAGATAATCCATACGCCTTTCAAAAAATGCTGCCATGTGCGGCTGGGCTGAATGAGCGTCCAGGTCCGCCTTCGAACCCCAGATTTCGAAGAAGATGAATAAGGCCGGGTCGTGTTGATCACGCAGCGTGTGGTATTCGATGCAGCCCGGCTCGCTGCGGCTTTGTGCGACATACGAACTAAACAGCGCCTCGAATTCGGCTGATTTTTCCGGGCGGGTGTGGGCGTGAAGGATGAAACCGTGAAGTTCGTTCATCTTGGGAGGGCTCCTCTGCTGAAAGTGGCGGCATATTAAGTCAAGAATTGATGTTGTATTCGTGACTTAAGCGCAAAAGTCATTTGCTGATCCCCGGCTTATTCATAACTCTTTTCGTCTTTATTCTTGCTCCATCCATTAATGAGCCGCCCGGCCTTGAACGTAAGACCGAGTGCGAACCTCCAGAGGTCAGGCATGAAAAAAGTATTGTTCCTAAACGGCGGTAAACAGTTCGCTCACTCCGACGGCCGCTACAACGCGACGTTGCACGAAGCCGGGGTGGCGTTCATGGACCGCGCCGGTCATGACGTGAAGGAAACCTTTATTGACGGCGGCTACGATGTGGCCGAGGAAGTGCAGAAGTTTCTCTGGGCCGACGTGATCGTCTGGCAGATGCCGGGCTGGTGGATGGGCGCACCGTGGACGGTGAAGAAATACATCGACGAAGTGTTCACCGAAGGCCATGGCAGCCTGTACGCCAACGACGGGCGCACCCGTTCCGATGCCTCGCAGAAATACGGCAGCGGCGGTTTGTTGCACGGCAAGCAGTACATGATTTCAGCCACCTGGAACGCGCCGCAGCAAGCGTTCGATGAGGCGTCGGACTTCTTCGAAGCCAAGGGCGTGGATGCGGTGTACTTCCCGTTTCACAAGGCCAATCAGTTCCTCGGCATGACCGGCCTGCCGACCTTCCTGGCAGTGGATGTCATGAAAATGCCGAGCATCGACGGTGACGTGAAGCGCTACGAGGCGCACCTGGCCAAGGTGTTCGGTGCCTGAAGGTTGTGATGAACAACGCGGAGCGTCCGGTGAGCCATCACTCTGGCCGTCTCGCCCTGCGGCCTCTCTTTTGCGTACGTTCATGGATATCCTCGCGGCCTTGCCTGAAACACGGCTAACATCCCCTGTGTTTTGAGCAGGGGACATCAGTGAAAGCCAGATCCGATGAGTTGCAGGTGTTCGTCTCGGTCATCGAGAGCGGGTCCATTTCCGCTGCCGCCGAGAAGATGGGGCAGACGCCTTCGGGAATCAGTCGCACGCTGTCGCGGCTCGAGGCAAAGCTGGAAACCACGCTGATCAACCGCACCACGCGGCGCATGGACCTGACCGAGGAGGGCAAGTTCTTTCTGGCCCGTGCGCTGGACATTCTCGAGCAAATGGAAAGTCTGGAAGAACACCTGACCTCGTCGCGCCAGACGCCGGCCGGTCGGCTGCGGGTCAATGCCGCTTCGCCGTTCATGTTGCACTCGATAGTGCCGCATGTGGCGGAGTTCCGGCAGCGCTATCCGGCCATCCAGCTGGAACTGGACAGTGACGACTGGTTCATCGATTTGCTGGAGCAGAACACCGACGTCGCGATCCGCATCGGCGCATTGCCCGATTCGACCCTGCACGCCCGTTCCCTGGGCAGTTGCCTGCTGAACATCGTCGCCAGTCCTGCCTATCTGCAACGTCACGGCACGCCACAGACCGTCGAGGACCTGGCGCACCATACGCTGGTGGGATTCAATCAGGTGGAGGTGCTGAATCACTGGCCGTTGCGCCACGCCGATGGCGACCGCTTCCAGATCAAGCCTGCGGTGTCGGCGTCCAGCGGTGACACCTTGCGGCATTTGGCGCTGGAAGGTGTCGGAATCGCCTGCCTGTCCGATTTCATGACCCACGAAGACCTGCGCGAAGGGCGGCTGGTCGCACTGCTGCGCCACGCCGACAGCGGCTATCGCCAGCCAATCCACGCGGTGTATTACCGCAATGCGCAGCTGGCGCTGAGGGTTCGGTGCTTTCTGGATTTCATGCAGGAGAAGCTGAAGAACTATGCGCACTGAACGTACACGTTGGAGCTCTTCCTAAAGATTACCTGCCCTTTGTCAGGCTTGAACGAATACCCCGTCGGGTCCACGCCCACAGGTGGAGTTCACGCGCTGTGGGAGTGGACTTGTCCACGAAGACGGTTATTCAAACGGTGCATTCAGAACGGATGCACCCGGTGCCTGGCCCCACGGTCCGGGGAGGTCGACATGGACCGTGGAGCTGGCTGATCAATGATGCTCGCGAGTGGCGCGGAATTTCACGTCGGGCCAGCGTTCTTCCATCAACGCCAGGTTCACGCGGGTCGGTGCCAGGTAGGTGAGGTGACCACCACCGTCCAGTGCCAGGTTTTCCACGGCCTTGTTTTCAAACTCCTCGAGCTTCTTCTTGTCAGCGCAGTCGATCCAGCGTGCTGACCACACGGTGATCGGCTCGTAGGCGCATTCGACTTTGTATTCTTCCTTCAGGCGGCTGGCGACCACGTCAAACTGCAGCACACCGACGGCGCCGAGAATGATGTCGTTGCTGCGCTGCGGGAAGAACACCTGTGTGGCACCTTCTTCGGCCAGCTGTTGCAGGCCCTGACGCAATTGCTTGGACTTGAGCGGATCCTTCAGGCGCACGCGACGAAACAGTTCCGGTGCAAAGTGTGGAATACCGGTGAAGCCCAGGCTTTCGCCTTCGGTGAAGGTGTCGCCGATCTGAATGGTGCCGTGGTTGTGCAGACCAATGATGTCGCCCGCGTAGGCTTCTTCCAGCTGTTCACGTTCCGAGGAGAAGAAGGTCAGCGCATCGCCGATCCGCACGTCTTTGCCCAAGCGTACATGGCGCATTTTCATGCCCTTGTCGTAGCGGCCCGAACAGATGCGCATGAACGCGATACGGTCGCGGTGCTTGGGGTCCATGTTCGCCTGAATCTTGAACACGAAGCCGCTGAATTTCTCTTCCGCAGGCTCCACAGTCCGCTCGTTGGCGACGCGGGCCAGGGGCATCGGCGCCCAGTTGACCACGGCGTCAAGCACGTGATCGACACCGAAGTTGCCCAGCGCGGTACCGAAGAACACCGGCGTCAGTTGACCGTCGATGAACTCCTGCTGATTGAATTCATGGCAGGCGCCCTGCACCAGCTCCAGTTGCTCGACAAAACGGTCGTACTCGTCACCCAGGTGAGCGCGGGCTTCGTCCGAATCGAGGTTCTGGATGATGCGCGTCTCGGTGCGCTCATGCCCATGACCGGCGGTGTAGACAATGATGTAGTCGTCGGCCAGGTGATAGACGCCCTTGAAATCGCGGTAGCAACCGATCGGCCAGGTGATAGGCGCAGCCTTGATCTTGAGGACGGCTTCGATCTCGTCCAGCAGTTCGATCGGGTCGCGGATGTCACGGTCCAGCTTGTTGATGAAGCTGACGATCGGTGTGTCACGCAGACGGCAGACATCCATCAGGGCGATGGTGCGCGGCTCGACACCTTTACCGCCGTCCAGAACCATCAGCGCCGAGTCCACGGCCGTCAGGGTCCGGTAGGTATCTTCGGAGAAGTCTTCGTGGCCTGGAGTGTCCAGCAGGTTGATCATGTGATCGCGATACGGGAACTGCATGACGGAGGTGGTAATGGAGATGCCGCGCTGTTTCTCCATTTCCATCCAGTCGGATGTGGCATGACGATCGGATTTACGCGACTTGACCGTACCGGCGACGGAAATCGCCTTGCCCATCAACAGGAGCTTTTCAGTGATGGTGGTTTTACCGGCGTCGGGGTGGGAAATAATGGCGAAAGTGCGGCGTTTCGCGACTTCGGCGGCCTGTTGGGTCATGGGAAATCGCCTGGAATGGGATTGAAAAAAGGGCGCAGATTATAGCTCAAGTCCGGGCAATAACCGAACCGTTCAGTCGATCCGGGGTGGCCAGATAATGTCTCGCATGGGAACCTTTCCGGTCGTGGAGACGTCCACTCCCCCGTCAAGGCCAGTATCGAGGCCAACGACAGGGGCTGAATCATCAGCATGTTGGCTTGACGAAGCTGCGCTCATGGCTTGTGTTATCGCCGAGGTCAAACCTCAATGGCGACCCACCCGCTGCTCTTCGCGAACGTTATTGATGGCGTCCTGACGGATGTCCAGGTCAACGCGTTCGCCGACTGAAATAAGGAGTCCGCCCGTGGCAAATCGCTATGGCAAGGGGTTATTGGGAGGTGCGGTGGTCATCGCGCTCCTGGCCCTGCTGATCCACTGGATCGGCATCAGTACTATCAAGCAATATCAGGATGACCTGCTGTTCTATCTCCAGGCTCATCTGATTCTGGTTCTGGTTTCAATGCTCGCGGCCCTGGTGGTCGGTATCCCGGCGGGTATTGCCCTCAGCCGACCAGGCATGGTTGGCCGCGCCGAACGTTTCATGCAGATCTTCAACATCGGCAACACCGTTCCTCCTCTCGCCGTTCTGGCCATTGCCCTCGGGATTCTCGGGATCGGCAGCGGGCCTGCCATCTTCGCGCTGTTCCTCGCCTCGCTGTTGCCCATCGTGCGTAACACCTATGAAGGCTTGAAGAACGTGCAGGGTTCACTCAAGGAAGCCGCCGTCGGTATCGGCATGACGCCGCGTCAGGTGCTGTGGCGTGTCGAACTGCCCAACGCCGTGCCGATCATCATCGGTGGCGTGCGCGTCGCACTGGCGATCAACGTGGGTACGGCACCGCTGGCGTTTCTCATCGGTGCCAACAGCCTTGGCAGCCTGATCTTCCCCGGCATCGCCCTGAACAATCAGCCGCAACTGGTGCTGGGCGCGGCCTGTACCGCTCTGCTGGCGTTGCTGCTCGATGGCCTGGTGATTCTGGCCAGCCGCCTGTGGCTTGAACGCGGCCTGACTCGCTGAGCGAAGGAAATACCATGAAAAAGTTATGTTTGTTTTTAGGCCTTGCCCTGTTGTTTCCGGTATTGGCCCAGGCGGCGGAAAAGCCGCTGCTGCGTGTTGGCGCACGGGTGTTCACCGAGCAGACCATGCTGGCTGAACTGACCGCGCAATACCTGCGCACCAAGAACTACAACGTGCAGATCACTGGCGGTCTGGGCAGCAACCTGGCGCGCAGCGCCCAGGAAAGCGGGCAGCTCGACCTGTTGTGGGAGTACACCGGCGTGTCGCTGGTGGCGTACAACCACATCGATGAAAAGCTCGACAGCGAGCAGACCTACGCGCGTGTAAAAGAAGTCGATGCCAAGAAAGGCCTGGTCTGGCTTTCTCCCTCGAAATTCAACAACACCTACGCCTTGGCACTGCCGCAGAAAGTGGCTGACAAGTACCCGCAGGTCAACACCATGAGCGACCTGACCAAGGTGCTCAAGGACGAAGCCAAAGAGGGTCATGTCGTAGCGCTGGACACCGAATTCGCCAACCGTTCCGACGGCCTGATCGGCATGGTCAAGCATTACGACATGAATCTCGGTCGTGAAAACACACGGCAGATGGACGCCGGTCTGGTCTACACCGCACTGCGCAACGGTCAAGTGTTCGCCGGCCTGGTTTACACCACCGACGGTCGCCTGAACGCGTTCAAGCTCAAGGTGCTGGAAGACGACAAGCATTACTTCCCGGACTACACCGCCGCGCCGGTCATTCGCCAGGAATATCTGGATGCCCACCCGGACATCGCCACGCTGCTCAAGCCGCTGGCTGATCTGCTGGACAACCAGACCATGATCGAACTCAACGCCCGCGTCGACGTCGGCCATGAAAGCCCCTCCACGGTTGCCGCAGACTTCCTGCGTCAGCATCCCCTGAATTAAGGAAGGAGACGATATGAGTTTCTTGAGCGCCTTCTCCCATCTGGACTGGGCTCAGGTCCTGCAACTGACCTGGCAGCACATCACGCTGGTCGGCATTGCCGTGACCCTGGCCATCGTCGTCGGTGTGCCGCTTGGCGTATTGATGACGCGTTTCCCGGCACTTGCCGGACCGCTGCAGGCCAGCGCCACCGTGCTGCTGACCGTGCCGTCGATTGCCTTGTTCGGGCTGTTGCTGCCGTTTTACTCCAAGTTCGGCCAGGGCCTTGGCCCGATGCCGGCCATTACCGCCGTATTTCTCTACTCACTGTTGCCGATCATGCGCAATACCTACCTGGCCCTGACGGGTGTGGAACCGGGTATTCGTGAAGCCGCCAAAGGCATCGGCATGACCTTCGGCCAGCGTCTACGCATGGTCGAACTGCCGATTGCCGTGCCGGTCATCCTCGCCGGTGTGCGCACCGCCGTGGTGATGAATATCGGCGTTATGACCATCGCCGCGACCATCGGCGCCGGTGGTCTGGGTGTACTCATTCTCGCTTCAATCAGCCGCAGCGATATGTCGATGCTGATCGTCGGCGCGGTTCTGGTCAGCATTCTGGCCATCATCGCTGACCTTCTCCTGCAATGGCTGCAACGCACGCTGACTCCAAAAGGACTCCTGAAATGATCGAACTCCAGAACCTCTCCAAGACTTTCCAGAGCAACGGCAAAGAAGTGAAGGCTGTCGATTCGGTCAGCCTCACCGTCAACGAAGGCGAGATCTGCGTCTTTCTCGGCCCGTCGGGCTGCGGCAAGAGCACCACGCTGAAGATGATCAACCGTCTGATCATGCCGACCTCCGGCAAGGTGCTGATCAACGGTGAAGACACCACCGGTCTGGACGAAGTGACCCTGCGTCGCAACATCGGTTACGTGATTCAGCAGATCGGCCTGTTCCCGAACATGACCATCGAAGAGAACATCGTGGTCGTGCCCAAGCTGCTCGGCTGGGACAAGCAGAAGTGCCACGACCGTGCCCGTGAACTGATGAGCATGATCAAGCTGGAGCCCAAGCAATACCTGCATCGCTACCCGCGTGAATTGTCCGGTGGCCAGCAGCAGCGTATCGGCGTGATCCGCGCGCTGGCGGCCGATGCGCCGTTGCTGTTGATGGACGAACCGTTCGGCGCGGTCGACCCGATCAACCGCGAGATGATCCAGAACGAATTCTTCGAAATGCAGCGTGCGCTGAACAAGACCGTGATCATGGTCAGTCACGACATCGACGAAGCGATCAAGCTGGGCGACAAGATCGCGATCTTCCGTGGCGGCAAGCTGCTGCAGATCGATCACCCGGACACCTTGCTGGCGCATCCCGCTGATGAATTCGTCAGCAGCTTCGTCGGTCAGGACAGCACGCTCAAGCGCCTGTTGCTGGTCAAGGCTGAAGACGCGGCCGACAATGCGCCATCGGTCAGCCCGGAAACCCCGGTCGCCGATGCGTTGGACGTGATGGACGAAAACGACCGTCGCTACATCGTCGTCACTGATAGCGAAAACAAGGCAATGGGCTACGTCCGCCGTCGCGACCTGCACCGTCAGCAAGGCACCTGTGCCCAGTTCCTGCGCGAGTTCAATGGCACGGCGGCGTACGACGAGCATTTGCGTATCCTGCTGTCGCGCATGTACGAGTTCAACCGTTCGTGGCTGCCGGTGCTGGACGCCGAGAATGTGTTCCTGGGTGAAGTGACTCAGGAATCGATTGCGGCTTACCTGAGTTCGGGTCGCTCACGCGGCATGAAGACCAGCATCGTGTCACCGGCTGAACTTGCACAGAGCGACGCGCAGGCCTGACGTAGAAACGCTCTGCGCTATTGATTTCGGGCCGGAGTAATCGAACAGGGCTACTGGTATTTGTGCCAGTAGCCCTGTTTGCGTTTTACGGTTTGTTGTGTGCCCGAACCAGCCTCAACGAGTGGCTCGTGATGAGCGAACTGTGTCGATACAGGCATGACCCGTTGGATCGCATCGCGAGCATGACGCTCCTGGCTGGATCAGTGGCGCGGCGATTTTATAATCGTCAGCATCTGGCGACTGAGGTTTCGGCCACTGAACAGTATGTTTTTATAAGAGCAGGCGATACACCTGTGCTTCAAAAGCGCCTCGCGGATGGACAGTCGCTGATCGCCCAGATTACTGCAGATCAGCAAAAAAGCGTGCTGCATACCAATTGTGGCGGGCAAATAACCGCCTTCGTCTATACGCTTTACGGCTACCGTGAAGAGCGTGCGCCAACGTCTCCGTTACAATGCTTCAACGTCTGGGTCATCGAGCCTGTTACCGGCCATTACCTTCTGGGTCATGGCGTTAGGGCCTACAACCCGGTTCTCATGCGTTTCAACAGTCCGGACGCCCTCAGTCCGTTTGGTAAAGGCGGGTTGAATGCGTATGGGCTACTGCGCCGGGGATCCGGTGAATCGAAGTGACCGCCGGAGACTGCCGAGTCTCGACTGATGGCCATGCAGATGCAGGCGATAAATGGCGGTGGTTTTTGACATTGCGTCACTGACAGCAAAGCAATCGCCGGGCGCATGAGCCCGATCGCGATATCGCACGTTCAGGAACATCAGCCTGTCACATCGGTCCGTTACATAAGAGGCCAGCGCAGCGGCCGCGACGAACGCGTGTAAAAACGCGACATTTTTTGTTGATCTCAGTCCCCTCACGCCCTAAAGTTCGCGCCGAACGTCCATGCTGGAAACGATCCATCCGGCTCAAGTACTGACGACGAGACAGCAAGGCCAGGAAGGCAAGCCCTTCAGTGGCCTTTTTGCTTTCGGCGACATGCCTTGGGAAGTAGGCGAACCAAAGTGGGGATACGGAGGACGTTCATTTGCACCCATTTACCAATTCCGTTTGCCAGATAGGAGTTCCAGCAGCATGACGATCAATGTCGAAGACTACTACTCAGCCGAAACCTTCAAGAAAATGAAGGCGTTCGCTGACAAGCAGGAAACACCTTTCGTGGTCATTGATACCGACATCATCAGCAAGGCTTACGACGATTTGCGCGCAGGCTTCGAATTCGCCAAGGTCTACTACGCCGTCAAGGCCAACCCCGCGGTCGAAATCATCGAGCTGCTGAAGAACAAGGGTTCGAGCTTCGACATCGCGTCGATCTACGAGCTGGACAAGGTCATGAGCTGTGGCGTGACCCCGGATCGCATGAGCTACGGCAACACCATCAAGAAGTCCAAGGACATTCGCTACTTCTACGAGAAGGGCGTGCGCTTGTTCGCCACCGACTCCGAAGCCGACTTGCGTAACATCGCCAAGGCCGCACCGGGGTCCAAAGTGTATGTGCGTATCCTGACCGAAGGTTCGACCACGGCTGACTGGCCGCTGTCACGCAAATTCGGCTGCCAGACCGACATGGCCATGGACCTGTTGATCCTGGCTCGTGATCTGGGCCTGGTGCCTTACGGTATTTCTTTCCACGTCGGTTCGCAGCAGCGCGACATCAGCGTCTGGGACGCCGCGATTGCCAAGGTCAAGGTGATCTTCGAGCGTCTGAAAGAAGAAGACGGCATTGTACTCAAGCTGATCAACATGGGTGGCGGCTTCCCGGCCAACTACATCACCCGCACCAACAGCCTTGAGACCTACGCCGAGGAGATCATCCGCTTCCTGAAGGAAGACTTCGGTGACGACCTGCCGGAAATCATCCTGGAGCCAGGCCGTTCGCTGATCTCCAACGCCGGTATTCTGGTCAGCGAAGTGGTACTGGTTGCGCGCAAGTCGCGTACCGCTGTCGAGCGTTGGGTCTATACCGATGTGGGCAAATTCTCCGGCCTGATCGAAACCATGGACGAAGCCATCAAGTTTCCGATCTGGACCGAGAAGAAGGGCGAGATGGAGGAGGTAGTCATCGCCGGTCCTACCTGCGACAGCGCTGACATCATGTACGAAAACTACAAGTACGGTCTGCCGCTGAACCTGGCCATCGGTGATCGCATGTACTGGCTGTCGACCGGTGCCTACACCACCAGTTACAGCGCGGTGGAGTTCAATGGCTTCCCGCCGTTGAAAGCATTCTACCTGTAACTCTTCGCGTCATTGAAAAACCCATGAATCTTCATGGGTTTTTTTTGGTGCGAAAAGTAGCTATGGACGTTCAAGATGGTCGACGATTTCAAGGCATAGGAGTGGGGCGTACGGCTAATCGGTCACGTCCATACACACGTCGATTATCAGGGTGAGCTGAGCCGTGAGCCAACCGGGACAGGCTGAAGTCATGTAAGGCGGCGCGGTCAGTCTCGTCGCCCAGTTCGGCAGCTTTTTGGTGATAGCCTTCAGACAACGTTCGAATAGCCGGGTGAGGCGCATTGAGCAATACGGCGCGGCTCACCCTGAAAAAATTCAGATTCCCGCCACTCAGCGCTTTCTTCAACCAGATGACGGACTGTTCTATCTCGCCCCGTTCCGCCAGTACCGTGGCATGGCTGAACTGGCCACGGAAATCTCCGGCTTCTGCCGAGCGTCGATACCACTCATGCGCTGACGATGGATCGCGCTGCGTTGCTATGCCGTCCTCCAGATAGCGTCCCAGCAGGTTCATGGATTTGGCATGGCCAAGGTCGGCTGCCTTGCGGTAACAGGCAATCGCCTGGTGATGATCCCGCTCAACGCCTCGCCCCGTGGCCAGCAGATTACCCAGGTTGTAGAGACCCCAGTCCAGGTTCTGTTCGGCCGCTTTCCGGTAATGCAAAGCGGCTCGCGCAGGCTCGGGCGTGCAGCCCCAGCCGTGTTCGAAACAGCGTCCCAGCATGTTGCGCGCCATTGCATGACCCTGATCGGCGGCGAACCGGAACCAGGTCATTGCCAGAGACGGATCGCGCTGGATGCCGCGGCCGTCGAGCAGGATCTGCCCCAGTAAGGCTTGTGCGTCGACATTGCCTTGCCCCGACGCTGCCAGAATCGCCCGGGCAGCTCGCGCCGGACTTTCGTCCAGCATGGCCCGCAGGTCATTGCTGTCCAACAGCTCTTTTCTGGCTAGATTCCAGTTCACGTTCAGACCTCGACCCAGCGGCGTAGCAGATTGTGATAGGTGCCGGTCAGTTGAATGAGCGAGGGGTGATCGGGCACATCACGGGTCAGTTGCTGAATTGCAGTATCCATCTCGAACAGCAGCGTGCGCTGGCTGTCTTCGCGGACCAGGCTCTGGGTCCAGAAAAAAGACGCGTAACGTGCGCCGCGTGTGACTGGATTGATTCGATGCAGGCTGGTGGCGGGGTAGACCAGCATGTCGCCCGCAGGCAGCTTGATCTGCCGGACGCCAAAGGTGTCCTGAATCTCAAGCTCACCACCGTCGTAATCATCGGGATCGCTGAAGAACAGCGTGGACGAGATGTCGGTGCGCAACCGCTCGGCGCCCCTCGGTGGCTGACGTACCGCGTTGTCGATATGGAAATCGAAACTGCCGCCCTCCCTGTAGCAATTGAAAAGAGGCGGGAAGATTTTGTGTGGCAATGCGGCCGACATGAACAGCGGGTTGAGCCAGAGTCGCTCCTGTATCGCTGCGCCAATCTCCAGCGCCAGAGGGTGACCCTCAGGCAATTGCAGGTTGCGCTTGGCTTTGGCCGACTGGAAACCTGCAGTGATTTTTCCGTCCGCCCACTCGGTTTGCTGTAACGCTTCCCGGATGCGTACGACTTCACCGTGATCGAACAGACCTGGAATGTGTAGAAGCATCACGGCACCAAACGGGCAAAAGGTTGCGAATGATAGTGATTACCATTGGTGCTGTACAACACTGATTGAAGCTAAATCGAATCTGCCGTGAAATTTTTGTGAACAGGATGTGCAGAAATAATATTTCTGCGCAAATGCTAATAAATCTCAATTGCTACAGAGATTCGTTTGCACTATATTTCGCCGCCTTGACTGCCTTGGGGGAGGATTCACAATGTCACGCCAATCACTGACGCTTCACGCAGGTCCGCAACGTTCGATCGCTTCCGCTGTAGGGGTGGCCATTGCTGCGATGTCGGCTGCTCATATGGTTCACGCTGCTGAAAATTCCGATGAGAAAGCCTTGTCACTGGGTGCAACCAACATCACCGGCGATCAGGCAGACACCTCTTACAAGTCCGAAGATTCGGCGTCGAAGAAATACACGGCGCCGCTGCGCGATACACCCAAAAGCGTGACGGTGATCCCTCAGCAGGTGATCCGCGATACCGGCGCGACCAGCCTGACCGACGCATTGCGCACCACGCCCGGCATTACGTTCGGCGCTGGCGAAGGTGGCAACCCGGCAGCTGACCGGCCGATCATTCGTGGCTTCAATGCCGAGAGTGACGTGTTCGTCGATGGCATGCGCGATGTCGCGGCCCAGTCGCGCGAGATATTCAATATTGAATCCGTCGAGGTCAGCAAAGGTCCGGGCTCTGCCTTCACGGGAGCGGGTTCGACCGGCGGCAGCCTGAACCTCATCACCAAGGGCGCGCATCTGGGCAACGCTTATAACGGCGGCTATACCTTCGGTTCCGATCAGACCCAGCGCTATACCCTGGACGTCAATCAGCAAATGACCGATACCTCGGCGTTCCGCTTGAACCTGATGAAACACGACGCCAATGTAGCGGGCCGTGATGACGTCGATGTCAGCCGTTGGGGCGTGGCGCCGTCGTTCGCCTTCGGTTTGGGCACTGACACCCGGATCAAACTGGACTACTACCATCTCGAAACCGACGACATGCCGGACTACGGCATTCCCCTGACCGTGACGCCTGGGCGCAGCAAGTACGTCGTCGATAAGCCGGCCAGTGTCGACAGGAGCAATTTCTACGGCCTGACCGGGCGAGACTATCGCCAGAGCAGCAACGACAGCGGCACCCTTCGGATCGAGCACGATCTGAGCGACAGCATGACGCTCTCCAACAGCTTCCGCATGTCGCGTTCGACCCTGGATTACGTGGTTACCAACCCTGACGACAGCCGTGGCAACGTCGCCAATGGCAGCGTGTCGCGTTCGGCCAAGAGCCGTAACTCCACCTCCAGCGGCTTCGTCAACCAGACCGACCTGACCAGCAAGTTCGACACCGGTTTTATCAGTCATAGCCTGGTCACGGGGCTGGAGTTCTCCTATCAGGACACCCATAACCGTCCGTACACGATCACCAATGCCAACGGCAGCGCGATTGCCAGCACCTGCTCGGCTGCGCTGTTCCGGTCCGGTAACTGCACGAGCCTGGCCGATCCTTCGCCCAAGGATGCCTGGAATGGCGTGAGTGCCGACAGTCTGGCCTACACCGATACCGACACCAAAACCAGCGCTGCCTACGTATTCGATACCCTGACCCTCAACGAACAGTGGTCGGTGAACATGGGCTTGCGTTACGACCATTACGATACGCGCTCCAGCGGTTTCGCGACGGCACGCGGTACAACGCCTGCAGCCAACTTCGACCGCCAGAAGACCACCCAGCTCTGGAACTACCAGTTGGGCGTGGTCTACAAACCGGCACCGAATGGCAGCGTCTACGCTGCGCTGTCCACCTCCAGCAACCCGTCCGGTGAAACCAGCGGTAACGGGGGCCTCGAGCTAGCGCTCAATAACGCCGATCTCGACCCTGAAAAGAACCGCAACTACGAGCTGGGCACCAAGTGGGACTTCTTCGGTGACGACCTGTCGCTGACCGCTGCTCTGTTCCGCACCGACAAAACCAATGCCCGGATCACCGACCCGGACAACACCACGTTCCAGGTGCTCGATGGCGAGCAGCGTGTTCAGGGCCTGGAGTTCACCTACGCGGGTAACCTGAGCAGCCGTTGGAAAGTGTATGGCGGTTACACCTACATGGAGAGCGAACTGCTCAAGACCACGCTGGCGGCGGATAAGGGCAATCACCTGCCCAGCACTCCGCGCAACAGCTTCAATCTGTGGTCCACTTACCAGCTCATGCCGAAGCTGACCGTTGGCGGCGGCGCGACGTATGTCGATTCGCGCTTCGGCAACGAAGCCAATTCGGTCGAAGTCCCGTCCTACTGGCGTTACGATGCGATGGCGACGTATGCATTGACCAAAAACGTCGACCTGCAGCTCAATGTGCAGAACCTGACCGACAAGCGTTATTTCGATCAGGTGTTCCAGACGCACTATGCCCATGTCGCTGCTGGCCGCACTGCCTTGATGAACGCCAGCTTCCACTTCTAGGACGCGTCGCAAGGCCAACCCCGCTTATTCAGGTAAGCGGGGTTTTTCTGTATAAGGCCGACGGCCATACAGGTTTACACCATTACAGTGGACGCACTCAGTGCGTCGGGGAATGCCGGTCGAGGGGCGCAAGTGTTGAAGAAAGTATTGTTCCAGTTGCACTGGTTCTTCGGGATATCCGCAGGGCTGGTGCTGGCCTTGATGGGCATCACCGGCGCGCTGTATTCGTTCGAGGACGAAATTCTCGATGCGCTCAACCCGACTGTGCTGCTGGTCAAGCCGCAGGGCGAAACCCTGCCGCCCGTTGAACTGGTCCGCCGGCTGGAGTCTGCAACCGGACTGACCGTCGCCATCCTGCGGGTCGAGACCGTCGGCAATCGCGTCGCTCAGGTGTATTTCACACCTGCGCCGGGCGAACGCCGCGGGCCCAAACGCAACTTCGATCCCTACACCGGAGAACTGAAAGGCGACGGCACAGGCGAGGACTTTTTCGACTTCGTGCTGCGTCTGCACCGTTTTCTGGCCATGGGTGAAGTGGGTAAACAGATCACTGCGGCATGCACGCTGATTCTGGTATTTTTCTGTCTGTCGGGCCTGTACCTGCGCTGGCCGCGCAAACCCTTGAACTGGCGTGTCTGGCTGACCCTGGACTGGGCGAAGAAAGGCCGCAGCTTCAACTGGGATCTGCATTCCGTTTTCGGCACCTGGTGCCTGCTGTTCTATCTGTTGTTCGCGATTACCGGCCTGAACTGGTCCTATGACTGGGTCAGCAATGGCCTGAACCGACTGCTGGGCGATGCACCGACCGAGCAGCGCAAAGGCGGACCGGGACGTGGCGGGAGTCCGGGCCAGAAGGCCGCGCCACCTGCGCCGTTGGTGGTGGATTACGTGGCGATCTGGGACAGCCTGCAAAGGACCGCCGGCCCTGAACTCAGCGCCTACAACCTGCGCCTGCCGCCTGCTGGCGGTCAAACGGCGACCGTGTTCTATCTGCTCAAGGACTCCCCTCATCCGCGGGCACTGAACAGCCTTACGCTGGACCCCGCCAGTGGCAAGGTCAGCGCGGTTTCCAGGTATGCAGAACGCAGTCTGGGCGCACAACTGCTGACCAGCAATTACGCGCTGCATGTGGGCAGCTACTTCGGCATCGTCGGCCGTCTCGTGATGACCGCTGCGTCGTTGATGATGCCGCTGTTTTTCATCACAGGCTGGTTGCTGTATCTGGATCGTCGGCGCAAGAAGCGTCAGATCAGGGCCGCCCGTGGCGACGTATCGACCAGCGCTGCGCCTTACGCTTCGTCCTGGCTGATCGGGTTTGCCAGTCAGAGTGGTTTCGCCGAACAACTGGCCTGGCAGACCGCTGGCCAGTTGCAGGCCGCAGGCTTGCCAGTGCGGGTGCAGCGGCTTGGCGATATGACCGAGCAGGACTTGCGCGAGAGCCGTAACGCGCTGTTCGTGGTCAGCACGTTCGGCGATGGCGAAGCGCCGGACAGTGCGCGTGGTTTCGAGCGCACGCTGCTGGGTCGCCCATTGGCGCTGGACACGCTCAACTACGCCGTGTTGGCGCTGGGTGACCGGCAGTATCAGCATTTCTGTGGTTTCGCCCATCGTCTGCATGACTGGCTGGCCGAGCGTGGCGGCAGCACGTTGTTCGCACCGGTCGAAGTCGACAGCGCCGATCCTGTCGCGCTCCAGCAATGGCAACGGCACGTGGGACAACTGACCGGCAGCGCGCCTTCTTCATTCTGGAAAACACCGGTTTTCGAGAACTGGACATTGACCCGGCGAGAACACCTGAACCCCGGCAGCCTGGGGGCGGGTGTCTACCTGCTGGACCTGAGCGCGCCCGGCACCATGAGCTGGCAGGCGGGTGATCTGGTAGAAATTCTGCCTCGCAACAGCGATCAGACCGTGGTGCATTTCCTGAGCGGGCTGGGTATCGATCCGGCTACCTATGTTCATGTGGAAGGCCTGCGCGAGCCGCTCGTTCAAGCGCTGGCGACGCGTCAGTTGCCGCATAACCGGGCTCATCTGGTCGGCTTGCACGCGCAGGCGCTTGTCGATGCGCTGGTGCCGGTATCGGCGCGTGAATACTCCATTGCCTCGATTCCTGAAAACGGTTGTCTGCAACTTATCGTCCGTCAGGAGATTCACCCCGACGGCAGCCTGGGGCTGTGTTCCGGCTGGCTGACCCAGCATGCCGGGCTTCACGGCGCGATCAGTCTGCGTCTGCGCCGCAACAGCAGCTTCCACCTGCCGGTCGAGCCGGTGCCGCTCATTCTGTTGGGGAACGGCACGGGGCTGGCCGGCTTGCGCAGTCTGCTCAAGGCGCGCATCGCTCAGGGACAAACGCGCAACTGGTTGCTGTTCGGCGAACGTAACCGGGCCCATGATTTTCACTGCGGCGCAGAATTGCAGGGCTGGCTGGCATCGGGAGATTTGACGCAACTGGACCTGGCGTTTTCCCGTGATCAGGCAGAAAAGGTGTATGTGCAGGACGTGCTGCATCATTCGGCTGAACAATTGCGTGCATGGCTGGATGAAGGCGCAGCGATCTACATTTGCGGCAGCGTGCACGGCATGGCAGCGGGCGTTGATCAGGTGCTGAACGAAGTGCTCGGTGAACAGGCCGTCATCGAGCTGATCGAGCAGGGGCGCTATAGAAGGGACGTCTATTGATGTTGTGGCGTAAAGCCCGGACAGGATCCAGCGCCTGAGGCCCGGTCTTTGTGAGCACGCTCACTCGCGAAGACCCCGGCGCATCCGTCCTGAATGCAGTGTCTGAAAAGACCTCTTCGTGGACAAGTCCACTCCTACAACAGCGGTCCACCCTTTGAGTTCAAGCGCGTGCTCGTGGGAGCCAACTGTCTTTCATCATCCTCCGATGAATGGGCATTTTA
>NZ_MUIO01000088.1 GCF_002087235.1 Pseudomonas floridensis
GGCGATCAGGCCGCGCTGGTGTTCCAGCTCGACGCGCAGCTCGACGTTGAATTCGCCGGTGACATCCTTGGCCCAGGACAGCTGGATGCATTTTTCCGGGTTGTGACGGATTTCGCTGATGTTGCGACAGTTGTCCAGGTGCACGACCATGCCTTTGCCTGCCGACAAATGACCCACGATCGGGTCGCCCGGTATCGGCGTGCAGCACTTGGCGTAGCTGAGCACCAGGCCTTCGGTGCCGCGAATCGCCAGCGGTCCTTCCGGGCTGGGCAACTGATCGCCTTCGCCCAGCAGGCGGCGGGCGACGACGTAGGCCATGCGATTGCCAAGGCCAATGTCTTCGAGCAGATCTTCCAGCACCTCGACACGGTATTCGTTCAGCGCCAGCTGAATGCGCTCGGCAGGGATCTTGTCAAGACTGCTTTCAAAGCCGTTGAGCACTTTGTTCAACAGTCGCTCGCCCAGGCTTATGGATTCGGAACGACGTTGCAGTTTCAGGGCGTGACGAATGTGCGTACGCGCCTTGCCGGTGACGACGAAGTTCAGCCACGCGGGGTTGGGGCGTGCGCCAGGCGCGCTGACGATTTCGACGGTCGAGCCGCTCTGCAGCGGTTCCGACAGTGGCGCCAGTCGGCGGTTGATGCGGCAGGCGATGCAGCTGTTGCCGACATCGGTGTGCACCGCATACGCGAAGTCCACGGCGGTGGAGCCTTTGGGCAGCTCCATGATCCGGCCTTTGGGCGTGAAGACGTAGACCTCATCCGGGAACAGGTCGATCTTGACGCTCTCGATGAACTCCAGCGAGTTGCCGGCACGCTGCTGCATTTCCAGCACACCCTTGACCCACTGACGGGCGCGGGCATGCGTGCCCTTGGGTTGTTCGTCGTCGCTGGACTTGTAGAGCCAGTGCGCGGCAATGCCGTTGTTGGCCATCTCTTCCATTTCGCGGGTGCGGATCTGGATCTCGATGGGCACGCCGTGCATGCCGAACAGCGTGGTGTGCAGCGACTGATAGCCATTGGCCTTGGGGATTGCGATGTAATCCTTGAAGCGGCCCGGCAGAGGTTTGTACAAATTGTGTACAGCGCCCAGCACGCGATAGCAGGTGTCGACCTTGTCCACGATGATGCGGAAGGCGTAAACGTCCATGATCTCGTTGAAGGCCCGGCGCTTGCCGCGCATCTTCTTGTAGATGCCGTACAGATGCTTCTGCCGCCCGCTGACATCGCCTTCGATGCCGTCCACCGCCAGGCAGTGGCTCAGGGACTCTTCGATCTTGTTGACCAGTTCCTTGCGGTTGCCACGGGCGCGTTTGACGGCCTGGTTGATCCGCGAGGAACGCATCGGGTACATGGCCTTGAAGCCCAGGTCCTCGAATTCGATACGAACGCTGTGCATGCCCAGGCGGTTGGCGATGGGCGCGTAGATCTCGAGGGTTTCCTTGGCGATGCGGCGGCGCTTTTCGCCGGACAGCACTTCCAGCGTGCGCATGTTGTGCAGGCGGTCGGCGAGCTTGACCAGGATCACGCGAATGTCGCGTGCCATGGCCATGGCCATTTTCTGAAAGTTTTCCGCCTGAGCTTCGGCCTTGGTCTCGAAATTCATCTGGGTCAGTTTGCTGACCCCGTCGACCAGTTCGGCCACGGTTTCGCCAAATTGTGCGCTGAGCGCTTCCTTGGCGATGCCGGTGTCTTCGATGACGTCATGCAGCATGGCGGCCATCAGGCTTTGATGGTCCATGTGCATGTCGGCAAGGATATTCGCCACGGCAAGGGGATGCGTGACATACGCTTCGCCGCTGCGACGGCGTTGGCCGTCGTGGGCTTGTTCGGCGTAGAAATACGCTCGGCGGACCAGATTGACCTGTTCCTTGCCGAGGTAGGCCGACAGTCTATCGGCGAGGGCGTCTATGCTCGGCAAGGCGCTACCCCCTGCCGATGGCTTTTACCCTGCGCCGTACTACGTCGACCCGGCATAGGCTTAGACGGCCTCGTTGGACTCGTCCTCGAACGCTGCGAACAATGGTTCATCTTCAACGATTTCGGCTTCTGCGATAACGGCGTAGTCCATCAGGCCAGCAGCGATTTCACGCAGGGCCACAACGGTAGGCTTGTCGTTTTCCCACGCCAGCTTCGGCTCTTTGCCGCCAGTGGCGAGTTGACGCGAACGCTTGGTAGCGAGCATGACCAGCTCGAAGCGGTTATCGACGTGTTCTAGGCAGTCTTCAACGGTCACGCGGGCCATGGGTATTCCTCGTAGCAAATGCGTATGCGCGGTGCCCGGATGGGCGAGCGGACTCGGTAGTTTACAAGCGGACGGCTACAGGCATCAAGCGGCAAGCCACAGACGGTGTGCTTTTAATCTGCAGTCTGCCGCGTTGAAACCGCTCGATCAAGCCAGCAATTGCTGAAAAAGCTCGCTGTATTGCTCTTGTTGGTGCTGCTGGGTCAAGCGATTGGCGCGGAAAATGGACTTCAGGTCTTCCAGTGCGCCGGCGAAGTCGTCGTTGACCACGATGTACTCGTACTCCACGTAATGACTCATCTCGCTTACAGCCTCGCGCATACGGGTTTCAATGATTTCGTCGCTGTCCTGACCTCGGTTGGTCAGACGCTGACGCAGGGCCTGCTGGCTCGGTGGCAGGATGAAGATCGAGCGTGCATGAGGCATTTGCGCACGGACCTGCTGAGCGCCTTGCCAGTCGATTTCCAGAATCAGGTCGTGACCTTCATCCAGCGTCTGCTGCAAATGGCTTTGCGAGGTGCCATACAGATTGCCGAACACTTCGGCCTGCTCAAGGAAATCGCCGTGTTCGATCATGCGCACGAATTCGGCACGGTCGACGAAGTGGTAATTCACCCCGTGCTCTTCTCCCGGACGCTTGGCACGAGTGGTGTGCGACACCGAAACGCGGATCTGCGGCTCGGCCTTGACCAGGGCATTGACCAGGCTGGTCTTGCCAGCGCCCGAGGGTGCCGAAATGATGTACAGGGTGCCGGATTTATGGGTCATGTCAGGTTCAGCCTTACTCAATATTCTGCACTTGTTCACGCATTTGCTCGATCAACACTTTCAGGTTGACGGCCGCTTGTGTGCTGCGTGGGTCGAAGGCTTTGGAGCCCAATGTGTTTGCTTCGCGATTCAGTTCCTGCATCAGGAAGTCGAGTCGACGACCTGCCTGGCCACCCGCTTTGAGGACGCGACGCACTTCGGTGACGTGGGTGCTCAGACGATCCAGCTCCTCCGCCACATCGCTTTTCTGCGCGAGCAGGACCATTTCCTGTTCCAGACGCTGCGGATCCAGCTCGGCTTTCATGTCGGTGAAGCGATCCAGCACCTTCTGGCGCTGGGTGGCGAGCATCTGCGGCACCAGCGTGCGCAGGGTGGCGACTTCTTCGGTGATGGAGGTCAGCCGTTCGTCGAGAAGTTTTGCCAGATCGGCGCCTTCACGGCCGCGGCCGCTTTTCAACTCGCCCAGTGCCTGGTTGAACAGGGCCAGCGCCTCGTTGTTCAGCACCTGCGGATCGCTGGCGTCGGCCACCAGTACGCCAGGCCAGGCCAGCACTTCGAGGGGGTTCAGCGGTGCGGGCTGCTTGATCAGGCCGGCAACGGATTCGGCGGCGGCGATCAGCTGGCTGGCGCGTTCGCGATCCACCTGCAGCGGTTTGCCTGCGGTCTCCTCGACGAAGCGCAGGGTGCATTCGACCTTGCCACGCGACAGGCCCTGACGCAGCGCTTCGCGAATCGCACCCTCCAGATCGCGGAACGACTCCGGCAGACGCAAGTGCGGCTCAAGGTAACGATGATTGACCGAGCGCAGCTCCCAGCTCAGAGTGCCCTGGGCACCGGCCCGTTCTACTCGGGCAAAGGCAGTCATGCTGTGCACCATGGGAATACCTCTTGATTCAGTCCGGGCGGTCGAGCCCGCCTGCATGTCGGGCTGCTGCCATGGATGTCGTGAAAGCCGACAGGCTGCAAAGGCGCAGGATTGTAGCGCAGTGCGACGCAGGCTCCCAATCGGTCAGTGTGACAAACCGTGCAAGACATTTTTTACCGGGCCAAATGGCGTCCCAAAGCCCTGTTTCAGAGCCTTTCAAGTCAGACGGCCGTGCGCGTCCGACTTTTAGAGATGCCCAGCCTGGACTATGGCCTCTATAATGCTCGGCAGTTTTCCGTCTCAGTACAGGTATCCCAGATGAAACGTCCAAGTGGTCGCGCCGCCGATCAGCTCCGCTCGATCCGCATCACCCGCAACTACACCAAACACGCCGAGGGTTCTGTGCTGGTCGAGTTCGGTGACACCAAGGTGATCTGCACCGTCAGCGTCGAGAATGGCGTACCGCGCTTCCTCAAAGGGCAGGGCCAAGGCTGGTTGACCGCCGAATACGGCATGTTGCCGCGTGCGACCGGCGAGCGTAATCAACGTGAAGCCAGCCGTGGCAAGCAGGGCGGCCGCACCCTGGAAATCCAGCGCCTGATTGGCCGTTCGCTGCGCGCCGCGCTGGACATGTCCAAACTGGGCGACGTCACGCTTTACGTCGATTGTGATGTCATTCAGGCTGATGGCGGCACCCGCACCGCGTCCATCACTGGCGCGATGGTTGCTCTGGCCGATGCTTTGAAAGTGATCAAAAAGCGCGGCGGCCTGAAGGGCGGTGATCCGCTCAAGCAGATGATCGCTGCGGTCTCGGTCGGCATGTATCAGGGTGAGCCGGTGCTCGATCTGGACTACCTGGAAGACTCCGCTGCCGAGACCGACCTGAACGTGGTCATGACCAGTGCAGGCGGCTTCATCGAAGTGCAGGGCACCGCTGAAGGCGCGCCTTTCCAGCCTGAAGAGCTGAATGCGATGCTGGCACTGGCGCAGAAAGGCATGACCGAACTGTTCGAATTGCAGCGTGCCGCACTGGCCGACTGATAGCTCCGGAGCGTGACCATGAGTGACAGCCAGCAACCCTTGCATAAACCGGCTCAAAGTGCCCGTCAGTGGGCGATGTTCTGTCACTTGTCTGCGTTCCTGGGAGTGCTTTTTCCGTTCGGCAACCTGCTCGGGCCGTTGATCCTTTGGCAGATGAAGAAGGATAGCGACCCGTTCATCGATGCGCAGGGCAAGGAAGCGCTGAATTTTCAGATCACGGTCGCGATTGCGGCCACGGTCAGTATCCTGCTGGTGGTTGTGGTCATTGGTTTCGCGCTATTGATGCTGGTGGGGCTCGGCGCTCTGGTGCTGACCATCATCGCGGGCGTGAAGGCCAATGAGGGCGTGGATTATCGCTATCCATTCACCTGGCGCCTGCTGAAATAGACCGAATCGCGAGCAACACAAAAAGCCGACTTCAAGTCGGCTTTTTCGTGTTCGGGTGCCGCCTGACGATCAGATAGTCAGGGTCCAGTCGTAATCCACGATCAGCGGCGCGTGCTGCGAGAAGCGCGGCTGGCGTGGCAGACGGGCGCTGCGCACGAAACGGCGCAGACCCGGCGTCAGGATCTGGTAGTCGAAGCGCCAGCCCAGATTCAGCATCTCGGCCTGCTCGTTGTCCGGCCACCAGCTGTACTGATCGCCTTCGCGGCTGACTTCGCGCAGGGCATCGACATAACCCATGGTGCCGACGATCTCGTCCATCCAGGCCCGCTCGGGCGCCAGGAAGCCAGGCGACTGCTGGCTGTCACGCCAGTTCTTGATGTCGAGCTTCTGCTGCGCGACATAGAGCGATCCGCAATAGATGTACTCGCGGCGCTTACGGCGCTGCTTGTCCATGTATTTGCCGAAATCGTCCATGAGTTTGAATTTCTGATTCAGGTCCTCATCGCCGTTCATCCCGGACGGGAAGAGCAGGGTTGCGATACTGACCTTGTCGAAATCTGCTTGCAGGTAACGCCCGTAACGGTCGGCTGTCTCGAAGCCGAGGCCGCTGATCACCGCCTTCGGTTGCAACCGCGAATAAAGCGCCACACCGCCCTGGGCAGGTACTTCGGCTTCGCAGGCATAGAGGAAGTAGCCATCCAGCTGAAAAGCTGGATCATCCAGTTCAAAGGTGGAGGCGCGGGTGTCCTGTAAGCAGATGACGTCGGCATTCTGAGCTTGCAGCCAGCTGAGCAAACCACGCTCGACCGCAGCCTGAATGCCATTTACGTTCACACTGATGATCCGCATAAATGGCCCCAAAAATCACGTGCGTGTATGATACCCGAGCTCTACCCAATTAGCTAAATCCGTGCTTTCAGGGACTTTTTCATGCAAGCGTATCAACGCGATTTCATTCGTTTTGCCATCGATCGCGGCGTGCTGCGCTTCGGTGAGTTCACTCTCAAGTCCGGACGCACCAGCCCTTACTTCTTCAATGCCGGCCTGTTCAACAGCGGTTCGGCACTTGCGCAGCTCGGGCGTTTCTATGCCGCTGCGGTGGTCGAGAGCGGTATTTCCTTCGACGTTCTGTTCGGGCCTGCGTACAAAGGCATTCCTCTGGCGGCCGCGACGGCCGTGGCTCTGGCCGAACATCACAACTGTGATCTGCCCTGGTGCTTCAACCGCAAGGAAGCCAAGGATCACGGTGAAGGTGGCAGTCTGGTCGGCGCACCGCTGGCTGGCGACGTGCTGATCATCGACGACGTGATCACCGCAGGCACTGCCATTCGTGAAGTGATGCAGATCATCAGTGCCCAGGATGCCAAGGCGGCGGGCGTGCTGATTGCATTGAACCGTCAGGAGCGCGGCAACGGTGAGTTGTCGGCGATTCAGGAAGTCGAGCGCGACTTCGGCATTCCGGTGGTGAGCATTGTCTCGCTGAATCAGGTGCTCGAGTTCCTGGCCGACGACCCGCAGCTCAAGCAGCATCTGCCTGCCGTCGAAGCCTATCGTGCGCAGTACGGAATCTGACATGCACTCCTGGCGGCGTTTACCAGGCCAGGCGCTCACGCGCGCTTCGAGCGCGACGTTGCTCTGTCTGGGCATGCTGTCATCATCACTGATTCAGGCAGCCGACGTGCCCGAGCTGCGTCTCTATCGTTACGTCGACAACCGTGGCGTAACGGTCATTGACCGTCTGGGTGTACCGCCGGAATACGTCGCCAAGGGCTATGAAGTGCTCAATACCCATGGCCGCGTGGTGCAAGTGGTAGCGCCTGCGCCGACCGCCGAACAGATTCGTCAGGTCGAAGCCGACAAGGCTCAATCCGAGGCCAACGCCAAACTGTTGGGGCTGTACAGCAGTGTCGACGAAGTGGACAGGGTCAAGGCTCGCAAACTGGCCGAGCTGGACACGCTGATCGGTGTGGCTCAAGGCAATATACAGGGGCTTTCCGCTCAGCAGCGCAGCCTTCAAGGGCAGGCGGCCGATCAGGAGCGCGCCGGGCGTCCGGTCCCGCAGGCGATCATCGATCAACTGGACGACCTGCGTAATCAGCAGCAGAAACTGCAGTCCGACATCGAAGGCTACCAGGCCATGCGTGCCAAGGCCGAGGCGGGTTTTGCCGCGGATCGGACACGTGTGCAGCAACTGACTCAGTAGGCGAAAACGCAAAAAGAAAGGCCCCGTCAGCGTCTGCTGCCGGGGCCTTTGTTCATCGAGTGATCAGTAGCGCTTGCGGTTACTGATCAGGGTACCTACGCCGGTGTCGGTGAAAATTTCCAGCAACACAGCGTTCGGAACACGACCATCGATGATGTGCGAGGTGGTCACGCCACCCTGCACCGCTTCCAGCGCACATTTGATCTTGGGCAGCATGCCGCCGTAGATCGTGCCGTCGGCGATCAGTGTGTTCACTTGCTCGGTAGTCAGACCGGTCAGGACCTGGCCTTGCTTGTCCATCAACCCCGCGATGTTGGTCAGCAGCATCAGTTTCTCGGCCTTGAGGGCCTCGGCAACCTTGCCTGCCACCAGGTCGGCGTTGATGTTGTAGGACTCACCATCGGCGCCGACGCCAATTGGCGCGATGACCGGAATGAAATCCCCCTTGACCAGCATGTTGAGCAGGTCGGTGTTGATGCCGACCACTTCGCCCACATGGCCGATGTCGATGATTTCAGGTTTGGTCATCTCCGGCGTCTGGCGCGTGACGGTCAGCTTTTTCGCACGAATCAGCTCCGCATCCTTGCCAGTCAGACCGATGGCGCTGCCGCCGTGACGGTTGATCAGATTGACGATGTCCTTGTTGACCTGGCCACCCAGAACCATTTCCACCACGTCCATGGTCTGGGCATCGGTGACGCGCATGCCGTCGATGAAGTGGCTTTCGATCGACAGACGCTTGAGCAGGTCACCGATCTGTGGCCCTCCGCCATGGACCACCACCGGGTTGATGCCAACTGCCTTCATCAACACGATGTCGCGGGCGAAGCCGGTTTTGAGCTCTTCGCTTTCCATGGCGTTGCCGCCGTACTTGATAACCAGCGTCTTGCCGACAAAGCGGCGAATGTAAGGCAGCGCTTCGGAAAGGACCTTGGCTACATTAGAGGCGGCATCACGTTCGAGGGTCATTCAGGGCTCCAGTCAAAAGGGAAAGCAATCAAAAAGGAAGATCGAGGTCCGGCGCAACTTTCTTGAGCTCGGCGTGGAACACGTCCTTGATACGTTGCAACTCGGCTTCGGTTTCGGCTTCGAAACGCAGCACCAACACCGGCGTGGTATTGGACGCACGCACCAGGCCCCAGCCTTTCGGATAGTCTACGCGGACTCCGTCGATGCTGGTCAGTTTGGCGTCGCCCCACTGGGCGTCTTTTTCAAGGGCTTCGATGATGCTGAACTTCGTGACGTCCGTCACCTTGATGTTGATCTCAGGCGTCGAAATGTCGTTCGGGAAGGTCTCGAACAGGTCTTCGGCGGAGGCCGATTCCTGACTGAGGATTTCCAGCAGGCGCGCCGCGCTGTAGATGCCGTCGTCGAAACCGAACCAGCGCTCTTTGAAGAAAATGTGGCCGCTCATTTCGCCAGCGAGCAATGCACCGCTTTTCTTCATTTCTTTCTTGATCAGCGAGTGACCGGTTTTCCACATGACCGGACGACCGCCGTGCTCGCTGATCAGCGGCGTCAGGCGGCGCGTGCATTTCACGTCGAAAATGATATCGGCACCCGGATTGCGCTTGAGCACGTCCAGCGCGAACAGCATCAGCAGGCGGTCTGGATAGACCACGTTGCCCTTGTTGGTCACCACGCCTACGCGGTCGCCGTCACCGTCGAACGCCAGGCCCAGGTCTGCGCCGGTTTCGTTGACCTTGGCAATCAGGTCTTCAAGGTTTTCCAGCTTGCCCGGATCCGGGTGGTGATTCGGGAAGTTGCCGTCCACTTCGGCGAACAGGGAAATCACTTCGCAGCCCAGCGCCTCGATCAATTGCGGAGCAATCACGCCTGCCGCGCCGTTGCCGCAATCGACCACCACCTTGAGCTTGCGGGCCATGACGATGTCGTCCTTGATCTGCTTGAAGTAGCGATCGAGGATGTTGACCTTGGTGATGCTGCCTTTCTGCGAAGTCAGGTTGTTGGTCTTGATGCGTTCGTGCAGTGCCTGAATCTGCTCGTTGGCGAGCGTGTCGCCCGCAATGACGATCTTGAAGCCGTTGTAGTCCTTCGGGTTGTGGCTGCCGGTCAGCATGACGCCGGTCTTGCCCGCGAGCACGTTGGCGGCGTAATACAGTGCAGGTGTCGGCACCAGGCCGACATCGCTGACGTGGCAGCCACTGTCGTGCAGACCTTGAATCAGTTGTTCAACCAGCTCGGGGCCGGAAAGACGGCCATCGCGGCCAACGCTGACGTTGGGTTCGTTCTGCGCAAGGCTTTCGGAGCCGATGGCGCGACCGATCCAGTAAGCGGTCTCAGCGCTGAGGGTGTCCCCGACGACGCCACGAATGTCGTAGGCGCGGAAAATGGTGTCAGGAAGTTGGGGTGCCACGGATGCTGGGCTGTTCATAGCGATGGGATGCTCCGATCTCAGGAAGTCCTGGTTTTCGTCGAGAAGGTCGATATCGAGAATGTCGGTATCTTGGAACAGCGGGTCTGTCCAATCGGTGCCCGGAGCAGCGACTGAGGGCGACGCGCTGCCTGTCGTCAGGTGTGCAGCGGTTTCCTTGTTCGTGACCAGCGCAGGGGTAGTCTGGGAGTGGCCACGAAGCGAAACACGAGCCAGTGCCTGAGCCAGACCGCCAAGGGCTGGAAGGCTCAAACCGAACGGTTTGACGGCTTTTCCGCTCGAGAGTTCTTGAAGCAACTGATCCAGCTGACGAGCGTCAGCACAAATCAACCGCTGCAAAGCCCGTTCATTGAGGTACAGGCCAAGTATTACAGCCGCTACGGCGACGAGTACCGCCAGTAGCAGAAACAGCAGCGAAGACGAACTTTTTGATGCCGGACCCGGCGTGAACTCAAGCTTCCAGCCGGAATAGCCAGTGTCGAAACTCTGTGGCTTGCCGCCTTCGGCGTGCCCGCGCTGGAGAAAGGTCTGCACCGGACCGTTGCCGAACTGCTGACTCAGCACCACCTGCCCGGCGTCGTCGGGCATTACTGGCAGCGCGTTGAGCAGGCGTTGCGGATCGAAGGCCAGCAGCAGCGTGCCATTGACAGGCTGAGTCGGGTCAATGCGTACCGGCGCTGCGCTGTAGATCAGCCAGCGCTCGCCGGTCCTGCGGGCTTCGGGGGCGACAGCTTCGCCTCGCGCAGCCTTGTTGAGCATGTCGAGGGTGGCGTAGGTCACCGGCAACGAGCCGCTCCCATCCACGTCGGCAAGGCCGTTGGGGTTCAGGCGTGCACCTGCCAGACCGTCCCAGCGTGTCAGGCCGTTCTGCGCGGCCATCAGCGCGGAGCTGTCGTTGCGTTGCAGTGCTTGCACCAGCAGCGGACTTGATGCCGCTGCCTGGGTGTCGGCATTGATCTGCTTCAACGCCAGATTGACCGCCTGGGCTTGGCTGCTGCCCCAGGCCTGGGTCAGTTGGTCCTGCTGCTGCGGGCTGTTGGCGACGCCCAGCCAGGCGATAACCATGGCGATGACCAGCCCGATCGCGGCGGGAATGAGGCCGGGGGATAAAGCCTGAAAACTCGCAGCGGGCAGCGGGTAGGCGGCCGATACGGGTTGCTTTGACGCGCTGTGCTGACTGCCTTTCAACGACCTCTCCCCACGCTTCATTCCTTGAACCGATAACGACGATCCGGTGGGCGGTCAGTGACTGCCGGAGTGTCCGAAACCGCCTGCGCCGCGTTGGCTTTCGTCAAATTCTTCAACCAGCTCGAAGTGCGCCTGTACCACGGGGACGAGCACCAGTTGTGCGATGCGTTCGCCAATCGAGATGTTGAATGCCGTCTGGCCACGGTTCCAGCAGGACACCATCAGTTCGCCCTGATAATCGGAGTCGATCAGGCCGACCAGATTACCTAGCACGATGCCATGTTTGTGGCCCAGGCCGGAGCGTGGAAGGATCATGGCGGCCAGTCCTGGATCGCCGATGTAGATCGACAGGCCCGTCGGTATCAGCACGGTCTGGCCAGGCTCGAGAACGGTGTCCTCCTTGAGCATGGCGCGCAGGTCCAGGCCGGCGGAGCCGACAGTGGCGTAGGCCGGGAGCGGAAATTCGTTGCCAATGCGAGGGTCGAGGATCTTGGCTTGTAGAGCGTGCATTCGTAGTTAAACCTGATTCATGCGGTCGGCGATAAAAGTGATCAGCTGGCGGGCAATCTTGGCCTTGCTGGTCTGGGCGAATAGCGTTGCGTGCAACGCTCGATCGATCACGCTGCAGGCATTCTCTTCGCTGTTGAAACCAATGCTGGGGTTGGCCACGTCATTGGCAACGATCAGGTCGAGGTTCTTATCCTTGAGCTTGCGTGCAGCATAGTCGAGAAGGTGCTCGGTCTCGGCGGCGAAGCCGACACTGAAAGGACGGTCCGGGCGCGTAGCGATGGTGGCCAGAATGTCCGGGTTACGGACCATCTGCAGCAACAGACCGTCGCCGTTTGTAGGGTCTTTCTTGAGTTTGTGAGGCGCGATGACTTCCGGACGGTAGTCCGCCACGGCTGCCGAGGCGATGAACAGGTCGCACGGGATCGCCGCCTCGCAGGCCGCCAGCATGTCGCGGGCACTGACCACATCGATACGCGAGACGCGATCCGGCGTAGGCAGATTGACCGGGCCGGTGATCAGTGTGACGCGTGCGCCTGCCTCCACAGCGGCTTCAGCCAGCGCAAAACCCATCTTGCCGGAGCTGTGGTTGGTGATGTAACGCACCGGGTCGATGTTTTCCTGAGTCGGCCCGGCGGTGATCAGCACATGCCTGCCGGTCAGGCTCAGACGCTGGAAGCAGTCGGCGGCGCACTGGGCCAGATCGTCGGGTTCGAGCATACGTCCGTAGCCTACATCGCCGCAGGCCTGGCTGCCGGAGGCCGGGCCGAATACGCGGAAATCGCGGTCTTCCAGCAAGCGGGTGTTGGCCCGCACCGACGCATCGCGCCACATGGCCTGGTTCATCGCCGGAGCGATGGCGACGGTTGCGTCGGTGGCCAGCACGATAGTGGTCAACAGATCGTTGGCGATGCCCTGAGCGAGCCGGGCGATCAGGTCGGCAGTCGCCGGTGCGATCAGGATCAGATCAGCCCATTTGGCCAGTTCAATATGCCCCATGGCCGCTTCGGCGGCCGGGTCGAGAAGGTCCAGGTGCACAGGATGGCCAGAAAGCGCCTGCATGGTCAGGGGCGTGATGAACTCGGCCCCGCCGCGTGTCATGACGACACGGACTTCCGCACCCTGGTCGCGCAACCGGCGAACCAGCTCGGCGCTCTTGTAGGCTGCGATGCCGCCGCCGACGCCCAGAACGATGCGTTTTCGATACAGCCGCTGCATAGGCCTGCCTTTTTGGTCAAGTGTTGACGCGACGGCCAGGACGCCTCCCCAGGCCAGATCGTCGCGCAAAAAAGATGGGCTAAGATAGCACAGCGACCGCACCGGAACAGGTGCTCAACCACAGGGAAGTGCTATGAGTATTCGCAGTTGGCCCACGGCCGAACGCCCACGGGAACGTTTGTTGGAGTTGGGCGCGGGCAGCCTGTCCGATGCCGAGTTGCTGGCCATCTTTTTACGTACCGGCGTGGCCGGAAAAAGCGCTGTAGACCTGGCTCGTCATCTATTGAATCAGTTTGGCGGGCTCAGACCGTTACTGGATGCAAGTCTGGATGATTTCACCGCGCAACTGGGTCTGGGGCCTGCAAAGTTCGCCCAGTTACAGGCCGTAATGGAAATGGCGCGTCGTCATATGGCTGAATCGTTGCGCCGTGATTCCGCTCTGGAAAGCCCCCTCCAGGTTCGCAACTACCTCAAGGCGTTACTGCGTCATGAGCCGCATGAAGTGTTTGGCTGCCTGTTTCTGGATAACAAACATCGGGTCATGACCTTCGAAATACTGTTTCGCGGCACGATCAACTCGGCCTACGTGCATCCCCGGCAAGTGGTGAAGCGCGCCATGGCCCACAATGCCGCGAGCCTGATTCTGTGCCATAACCACCCCTCCGGGATCACCGACCCCAGCCGCTCCGACATCGACCTGACCCGCCGCCTCAAGGAGGCCTTGCTGCTGATCGATGTTCAGGTGCTGGATCACGTGATCGTCGGCGACGGCGAGCCGTTGTCGATGGTGGAGCGGGGGTTGATGTAACGGCCTTCGCGGACAAGTCCGATCCCACGGGATGATCTGACCCCAAGAAGTCAGATGGGTGTCCAACTTTTGGGGTGCAGATCAGGATGACTCGCTTGTGGGAGTGGACTTGTCCACGAAGACGGTCTGACCGGCTCTTACTTCACTTGCACCTTATAAAAATCCTGCCGGCCGAACGGGCTTACCTGATAGCCCGTCACGTCCTTGCGCACCAGGGTGGCAGCGGTCGGGTGGGCGAGGGGGATCCACAGGGCCTGTTGCTGGATGTGCGTCTGTGCCTGGTGATAGAGCTTGCTGCGCTCGGCCTGGTCAGGGGTGGATTTACCGTCGCTGATCAGCTTGTCCAGGGTCTTGTCGCAATAGCGGGCGAAGTTGGTGCCCGACTGTACGGCCGCGCAGGAAAACTGAGGTGTCAGGAAGTTATCCGGATCGCCATTGTCGCCCGCCCAGCCCATGAACAGCAGGTCATGCTCGCCTGCCTTGGCGCGACGAATCAGCTCGCCCCATTCTATGACCTTGATCTCGGCATCAATGCCGATCTGCTTCAAATCAGCCTGTAGCAACTGCGCGCCGAGGCTCGGATTCGGGTTCAGCAGGCTGCCGGAAGGACGTGTCCAGATCGTAGTTTTGAAGCCATCTTTCAGGCCCGCTTTGGCCAGCAGTGCCTTGGCTTTGGTGACGTCATGTGGATAGCCGGGCAGGTCCTTGGCGAAACTCCAGGTGTTGGGCGGGTAAGGGCCGTTGGCAGTTTCGGCAGTGCCTTCGAACACGGCCTTCAGATAGTTGGCCTTGTCGAACGCCAGGTTCACCGCCTGACGCACTTCTGGTTTGTCGAACGGTGGATGCTGGCTGTTGATTGCCACGAAGGCCGTCATGAAGGCCTCGGTCTTTTCGACCTTCAACGATGCGTCCTTGCTGGCCGCCTGGATATCCAGTGGCTTGGGCGAGAGGGCGATCTGGCATTCGTCCTGGCGGATCTTCTGTAAACGCACATTGGCGTCCGGGGTAATGGCGTACACCAGCGTGTCGATGTCGGACTTGCCCGCGAAGTAGTCCTTGAACGCTTCGTAACGCACCACAGCGTCCTTCTGGAAGCGCTTGAACACGAACGGGCCGGTGCCGATGGGCTGGCTGTTGAGTTTTTCCGGTGTACCGGCTTTCAGCAATTGCGCGGTGTACTCGGCCGAGTAGATCGAGGCGAAGCCCATGCTCAGTGTCGCGAGAAATGTTGAGTCGGCGCGATTGAGGGTGAACCTGACCGTATGCGCATCAGGTGCATCGATGCCTTTGATCAGCGCAGGCAACTGCATGGACTGCGCATGCGGGAAGCCACTCTGGGCAACCTTGTGCCATGGGTTTTGCGGGTCGAGCATGCGCTGGAAACTGAACAGCACGTCATCGGCGTTCAATTCGCGAGTGGGCGTGAAGTAGTCGGTGGTGTGAAACTTCACACCAGAGCGCAGCTTGAAGGTGTAGGTCAGGCCGTCGTCTGACACGCTCCAGCTTTGCGCAAGGCTGGGCACCAGTTTGCCGCTCTGGGCATCGAAATCCACCAGGCGGTTCATGAGCACATCGGCCGAGGCGTTGGTGGTGGTCAGCGAATTGTATTGCACCACGTCGAAGCCCTCCGGGCTGGCTTCGGTGCAAACCGCAAGGCTGGTTGCCTGAGCGGCAATCGGGAGCAACAACGGGACAAGCAAAAAGGGGAGTGCAGCAAGGCGCATGGCGTTATTCCTGTTCAGAAAGGGCCCCATCTGCCGGCGCAGTCTGGTGAGGGACTAACCCTAGACCATGTGCTGGCGCAGAACAATCGCCACAGAGCGACGAGCGGTCAATTCGGCAGCGCCCCCTGCATGGCTTGATTCAGCCGTCGCGCAGAGCCCGGTCATTTGCTGTAGAGTGCATTGCCTGTTGTTGAGCGCAAGGCTTTCTGGTATAAAGCAGCGCTCTTTTCTAGGGGCCCGGTTCCTTCACTGTAGGTGTAGCCGGTAAGACCCTTAAAGAAACGCGGCGCCTGGCGCCAAATGACTGAGAGATTAAGCGGCCAACCCATGCCGGGTTGGGCATGTGGTTTTAGAGGGCTGAGGCATGTCGAGAGTCTGTCAAGTTACCGGTAAGGGTCCGGTAACCGGGAATAACATTTCCCACGCAAACAACAAAACCCGTCGTCGTTTCCTGCCAAACCTGCAGCATCACCGCTTCTGGGTTGAAGGCGAGAAGCGTTTTGTTCGTCTGCGCGTATCTGCTAAAGGCATGCGTATCATCGACAAGCGTGGCATCGAAGTTGTGCTCGCTGAACTGCGTCGCGACGGCAAAATTTAAGGGAGAGAATCATGCGTGAATTGATCCGTTTGGTGTCGAGCGCTGGTACAGGCCATTTCTACACCACCGACAAGAACAAACGTACTACTCCGGATAAAATCGAAATCAAAAAATTCGATCCGGTTGTACGCAAGCACGTGATGTACAAAGAAGGCAAAATCAAGTAATTGATTCTGTCTCCTGCAAAAAAGCCCGCCTTTCAGCGGGTTTTTTTGTGCCTGTCATTTACCTGGGCAAATGCAAAAACGCCCGGTGCAATGCACTGGGCGCCGGTTACAGGGCAGTTCGGTCAGCCGAAGCTGAAGCGCGACACAACCCCGTCTTCCGTTACGACGTTGACGCGCTTCTGATCGATTTCCAGGGTCGTTGGCTCATTCGGGCCTACGATGCGGTCACGCCCGGTCAGTTCGCCGATGTAGGCCTTGACGGTCGGTACATAGCGGCTGCCGATCAGATAGTGAAGGGTTTGGGTGATCTCTTCGTTGGTCATGTTCATAGTCCTTTATGAATGATGTCCGGATTGGACGCCTGCAGATTCGCTGAATCGAAACGGCGTCCTGCGTTACATAGTTGTATCCTTGGCCTCGAACACCACGTAAATCTTACGGCATGCTTCGAGCACTTCCCAGGTGCCCTTGAACCCCGCCGGAATCACGAACCGGTCACCGGCGCGCAGCGTTTTGGCGTGACCCTGTTCATCGCGCAATACCGAAACTCCCTGTACGATTTCGCAGTACTCATGCTCAGTGTAGCTGACCTGCCATTGCCCGGGTTCGCCATTCCACACGCCTGCGCTCATCTGTCCGCAGGGGCTGTTGTAGTGGTTGTAGATTGTCTGCTGCGGATCGCCTTTGAAGATTTTTTCCGGTGCCGGGCGATAGTGCTCGGCGGCGGTGCTGGCTTCGCTGAAGTCGACAATGCTTTCGATGCTCATGTTGGGCGGTCCCCTCGGCTGATGTGATAAGGATTTCGACGAGTGCGGTAGGCAATAGTGCCCGGCTGGCGCAATTGACTGTTTAATAAAATCAACAAATGGGCGCGTCAGGCGTCACTTGTGTCAAATATATTGGATTTGCCACCCGGCTGGTTTAGGGTGGCGGCTGCCCTGAAATTCTGAATTGTGTCTTTAATCAATCATGACACACGCCCATTGAACAAGAGGAGGACATCCGCATGACCACCCTGACTCGTGCCGACTGGGAAAAGCGTGCCCTGGACCTGAAAATCGAAGGCCGCGCTTTTATCCAGGGTGAATACACCGCCGCCGCTTCCGGCGAGACCTTCGACTGCATCAGCCCGGTCGACGGCCGCATGCTCGCCAAAGTCGCCAGCTGCGACGCCGCCGACGCCCAGCGCGCTGTCGAAAGTGCACGTAGCGTTTTCAACTCCGGCACCTGGTCACGTCTTGCTCCTGCCAAGCGCAAAGCGGCCATGATCCGCTTCGCCGGTCTGCTCAAGCAGAATGCCGAAGAACTGGCCCTGCTCGAGACGCTGGACATGGGCAAGCCAATCGGCGACTCGTTTGGTATCGACATTCCCGCTTCCGCTGGCGCGTTGAGCTGGAGCGGTGAAGCGATCGACAAACTGTACGACGAGGTGGCCGCCACGCCGCATGACCAGTTGGGCCTCGTGACGCGTGAGCCGGTCGGCGTGGTCGCTGCCATCGTGCCGTGGAACTTCCCGCTGATGATGGCCTGCTGGAAGCTGGGGCCTGCGTTGTCGACCGGTAACTCGGTGGTCCTCAAGCCTTCGGAAAAATCCCCGTTGACCGCCATTCGTATTGCACAACTGGCCATCGAGGCGGGCATTCCCGCAGGCGTGCTCAACGTATTGCCGGGCTACGGCCACACCGTCGGCAAGGCTCTGGCGTTGCACATGGATGTGGACACCGTGGTGTTTACCGGTTCGACCAAAATTGCCAAGCAACTGATGGTGTACGCGGGCGAGTCGAACATGAAGCGCGTCTGGCTCGAAGCGGGCGGCAAGAGCCCGAATATCGTGTTCGCCGATGCGCCCGATCTGGAAGCCGCGGCCCATGCTGCTGCCAGCGCCATTGCCTTCAACCAGGGTGAAGTCTGCACCGCAGGATCGCGCCTGCTCGTCGAGCGTTCGATCAAGGATCGCTTTCTGCCGCTGGTCATCGAAGCGCTCAAAGGCTGGAAGGCCGGTAATCCGCTGGACCCGGCCACCAACGTGGGCGCGCTGGTCGATACTCAGCAAATGGACACCGTGTTGTCCTACATCGAAGCCGGTCATGCCGACGGTGCCAGGCTGGTCGCTGGCGGCAAGCGTGTGTTGCAGGAAACAGGCGGCACCTACGTCGAGCCGACCATTTTCGATGGCGTGAACAATGCGATGAGAATCGCTCAGGAAGAAATCTTCGGGCCGGTGCTGTCGGTGCTGACCTTCGACACTGCCGAAGAAGCCATTCAAATCGCCAACGACACGCAGTACGGGCTGGCAGCTGCCGTCTGGACCGCCAACCTCTCCAAGGCGCATCTGACGGCCAAGGCATTGCGTGCCGGTAGCGTGTGGATCAATCAGTACGATGGCGGCGACATGACTGCGCCGTTCGGGGGCTTCAAACAATCGGGCAACGGCCGCGACAAGTCGCTGCACGCGTTCGACAAGTACACTGAGCTCAAGTCCACCTGGATCAAGTTGTAAGTCGTCCCCTCAAGCGCCCCCGACCTGTGCGGGGGCGCATGACCGCTTCAGGCCCATTCAGCCCTCATACTGATCGTTTCCATGCGCCGCGTGGAAATGCACCCGGTGACGCTCCGCGTTCCGGCGTCTGCACTACCGGAATCAGATTCAATCGTTAACCCGCAGGAACACGGACATGCGTTGGGGTACTTATTTTGCCGTTCTGGCCTCGATCCTCAGTGTCGGGCTGGCCATTGGCGTCAGCATGCCGCTGGTCTCGCTCAGGCTCGCGGACTGGGGTTATGGCACGTTCGCCATCGGTGTGATGGCGGCCATGCCTGCGGTGGGTGTACTGGTCGGGGCAGGCGTGGCGAGTGCGCTGGCTTCACGGCTCGGAACGGCCAATCTGATGCGACTGTGTTTGTGGGGCGGGGCCGTTTCGGTGGGCGCGTTGGCGTTGTTGCCTTACTACCCGGTCTGGCTGGTGTTGCGCCTGATGTTGGGCATGATTCTGACGATCGTCTTCGTGCTCGGCGAAAGCTGGATCAACCAGTTGGTGATCGAGCGTCTGCGCGGTCGGCTGGTCGCGTTGTACGGCAGCACCTACGCCTTGAGTCAGTTGGCCGGGCCGCTGTTGTTGGGCGCGATCGGTACCGAAGCCGATTATGGTTTCTGGATCGGCGTGCTGTTGATGACCTGTTCGCCTTTATTGCTGCTGGGTCGAAGCGGCGCGCCGTCGACGCAATCCAGCAGCGTGAGTTTTGCCGATCTGCTTGGCTTCTGTCGCGGGATGCCGGCCATCGCCGGAGCGGTGGCGCTGTTCGCTGCATTCGAGGCGTTGATCCTGACGCTGCTACCGATCTACTGCATCCGTCATGGCTTCACGCCCGAGGTTGCGCTGATGATGGTCAGTGCGGTGGTGGTCGGCGATGCCGTGCTGCAGTTGCCGATCGGCCTGCTGGCCGATCGCATTTCACGCCGCACGCTGTTCACCGGCTGTGCGGCTGCGCTGATGGTGTCGAGTCTGGCGATTCCGCTGCTGGTCGATACCGTGATCATCTGGCCGCTGTGGGTGCTGTTCGGGGCAAGCGCCGGTGGCCTGTTCACCCTGTCGCTGATTCTGATCGGTGAGCGGTACCGTGATGACGCGCTGGTTCGTGCCAACGCGCATGTTGCGCAATTGTGGGGTATTGGCTGCCTGCTCGGACCTCTGGCGGCGGGTGCGGGCAGTCAATGGGTCAGCATCGACGCCTTGCCGCTACTGATGGCGGCTGGTGCGTTCGGTTTGCTGATTCTGACCACAAGGCGCGGTGCGTTCGGCGTCAGCGCGGTGCAGGCCTAGAGCATCCGCTCCAGGCCAATCGCTTTACTCATCCAGGCGTTGAAGCGGCGCCACCAGTCACCCGGCTCGGTGGTCAGCGTATGGATCACGCCGTTGTCCTCGGTAACCCAGACCACCTTGCCGTCCTGAAGCCTGGCTTCGTAGGTCAGCGAAGGCGCCATGCCTTGCAGTGTCAGTTCACGCAGTTCCTCGGCCAACTGCGGGCTGTCGACCAGCACCCCGACTTCGGTGTTCCACAGGACCGAACGCGGGTCGAAGTTGAATGAGCCGACGAAGACTTTCTGACGGTCGAAGATCATCGCCTTGCTGTGCAGACTGGATTCGGAGCTGACCAGCGACTGGCTTTTTCTGAACAGGTGCGGTCCGCTGCCGCGCATGGTTTCGGTGTCGCCCGGCTGACGGCGCAGTTCGAACAGCTTGACGCCGTGCTCCAGCAGCGCCTTGCGATAAGGCGCGTAACCGCCATGTACCGCAGGCACGTCCGTGGCTTCCAGCGAGTTGGTCAGCAGGCTGACGTTGACCCCCGCGTCGGCGCGACCGGTGAGGTACAGCAGCCCTTCCTGACCCGGCACGAAGTACGCTGAGATCAGCATCAACTCCTTACTGGTCTTCAACAATTCCGGGGCCAGTTGCGTGGTCAGCAACAGGTGCGGATCCGGCTCGCCCTGGGCCAGCACTTTGGTCGGTGCATCCCACAGCGCCTGGTTCCAGGCCCAGACCAGTTCGTTCAGCCAGGTCTTCATGCGCGGTTCGGTCTTGTAGGCCATCAGTCTTTCATACAGAGCCTTGTGCTGCTGGTGCGCCTGCTCCAGCGAGATCGCAAGCCGTTGCCGGGCCTCGGCCAGGTCCTGCGTGTCCGGCAGAAAATACATGAAGTCGTCGATGGGCTTGCTCAGCGTGCTGTTCCAGTACTGATCGAAGCTGTGCCCAAGCTGCTCGGCGACCGGCCCGACGCTCAACATGTCGATGTCGGTGAAGTTCAGGTTGGGCTCGGCATCGAAGTATTCGTCACCCAGGTTGCGACCGCCGACGATCGCCACGCTGTTGTCCGCCAGCCATAGCTTGTTGTGCATGCGCCGATGCTGGCGTGACAGGTTCATCAGCCGCCCCAGGCTGCGCGTGATGCCGGTTTCGCGCCCCAGGTTTTGCGGATTGAACAGACGAATCTGAATGTTCGGGTGCGCGGCGAGGGTGGCAATGGCCTGATCCAGGCCGTCGCTGGTGGTGTCATCGAGCAGGATGCGCACGCGAACGCCACGGTCGGCCGCGTTGAGCAGCTCGTCGATCAAAGCGCGAGTGCTCAAGCCGTCGTGGACGATGTAGTACTGCAGATCGAGGCTGGTTTTGGCGTTGCGGATCAGTTCGGCGCGGGCCTTGAAAGCGTCACTGCTGTCGGGCAGCAGACGAAAGCCCGAACGCCCTTCATGAGGCAGTGCCATGGCCTGGATCGAGCGGCCGAAGGCGGATTCCGAAGACGGCACGGCCTGGCTTGGCTCACCGAGCGGGGCTTGATGTGCGCAACCGCTGACGCACAGCGCAACCAGCAAGGAGAAGGGCAAGGTCCATGAGTGCTTCAAATTGATATTCACCATCAGGCTGGGTTCGACTTGGCGATAAGACCGCCGAAACCGGGAAAGATTTGCCAGGGTCAGTCAGTTTGCGCAATCAAGTGCGCAATCGTCTCGCCCACGATGCGCACCGCACGCTCGATTTCCGGTGTCGGTCTGGCAGCGTAGTTCATGCGCATGCAGTTGCGGTACTTGCCCGAGGCGGAAAAGATACTGCCCACCGCGATCTGTACGCCCTTGCTCAGCAACGCGCGATTGAGGCGCAGGGTGTCGAAATCTTCGGCCAGTTCCACCCACAGCATGAAGCTGCCTTGCGGGCGACTGACCCGCGTGCCGTCCGGGAAATAGCGCATCACCCAGTCGATCATCACGTCACGGCTGCGCTGGTACTGTGTGCGCATGCGGCGCAGGTGCGGCTCGTAGTGGCCGCCCTCGATGAAGTCGGCAATCGCCAGTTGCGGCTGCGGCGCGGTGGATCCGGTGCTGATGTATTTCATGTGCAGAACCCGCTCCAGATACCGGCCCGGTGCGACCCAGCCGATCCGAAGGCCCGGGGCCAGCGTCTTGGAGAACGAACTGCACAGCAGCACGCGACCGTCTTCGTCGAAGGACTTGATGGTGCGCGGGCGAGGGTAGGTGTAGGCCAGATCGCCATACACATCGTCTTCGATGATCGCCACGTCAAAGCGTTGCGCCAGTGTCAGCAGCGCCCGCTTGCGCGCTTCGGGCATGACGTAGCCCAGCGGGTTATTGCAGCTGGGTGTCAGCTGAATAGCCTTGATCGGCCACTGCTCCAGCGCGAGCTCCAGCGCTTCCAGGCTGATGCCGGTCAGCGGATCGGTCGGGATTTCCATGGCCTTCATGCCCAGGCCTTTGAGCGTTTGCATGGCACCGAAAAAACTGGGCGAATCCACGGCCACAATGTCTCCCGGCGCGCAGATGGCGCGAACGCTGGCCGACAGTGCTTCGTGGCAACCGGTGGTGATGACCAGATCGTTGGCGGTCAGGTTGCAGCCGGAATCGAGCAGTAGACGCGCGATCTGTTCACGCAGTGTATGGACGCCGTAGATATTGTCGTAATACAGACCGGGCATGTCCTGATGGCGGCTCAACTGGCTCAATGCGCGCATCAACGGTTTCAACGTCGGACCGGTCACGTCCGGCATGCCGCGTCCCAGTTGGGTGACCGCTTCCATCGGCGATACCCGGATCAGGTCCAGCACCTGATCCCACTGCGAGATATCCACCGGCCGCTGAACCGGCCGACCTACCGCCGGAAGCGCCGGAGCCTGGCGACTGGCCGAGACGAAATAGCCGGATTTGGGGCGGGGCGTTGCCAGCCCGCTGTCTTCCAGCACCCGATAGGCTTGTTGGACGGTGCTCAGACTGACCCCATGCTCGACGCTGAGTGCGCGCACGGAAGGCAGGCGGTCGCCGGGTCGGTAAAAACCTTTTTCGATCCGCGAGCCTAGTAGCTCGGCAAGGTTGACGTAAAGCGTCATGGCGCATGCTCGGGTAGGTGAAGCGGGGAAGAACAATACAGATGCAGCGAAAATACAGCATTCAGGCAGCGATTTGAATGATCTGTATGGAAAATATAAAGGGTTTTTGAATCTGTAATGCTTTGGTAACTCGCTTCATCATGGGCTCACACCCACCAGGATGGAGGAACCAGCGATGAATGGGTTCAGCGACGTACGATTAGCGTTTCACAGCCAGGAATTGCAAGAGTCCCGGCCGACTGCGAGCAAGGCCGTTCACATCGCCCCGGTGTGCGCGCCGAAAGGCATGAGCCGCTGGGCGCTGTACCGTCATCGCTGGGCTTCCCGCCGTGCGCTGCTGGAACTGACTGACGATCAGCTTCGGGACATCGGCATCGATTTCCAACAGGCGCGTTCGGAAGGGATGAAGGCGTTCTGGAGAACCTGACGCGGTTCAGCGCAGTTCTTTCAGGCGGTGCCAGAGCATGCCCAGCGCCAGCAGCGGCGAACGCAGATGCTTGCCGCCCGGGAAGGTCATGTGTGGAACGCGGGCAAACAATTCGAAGCCATCGCTGTGCTGCCCGGCGATGGCTTCGGCCAGCAGCCGACCCGCCAGGTGCGTGGCATTCACGCCGTGTCCGGAATAGGCCTGGGCATAGAACACGTTCGGCTGGTCCTTGAGCCGACCGATCTGCGGCAGGCGATTGGCGCCGATGCCAATCATCCCTCCCCACTGATAATCGATCTTCACGTCGGCCAGCTGCGGGAATACAGCCAGCATTTTGGGCCTCATGTAGGCAGCGATGTCCTGCGGATCGCGCCCCGAGTAGTGGCACGCACCCCCGAACAGCAGGCGTTTGTCGGCGGAGAGCCGGTAGTAATCCACGGTCACGCGCTGGTCACAGACCGCCATGTCCTGCGGCAGCAGTTCAGCGGCTTGCGCCGGGCTCAAGGGTTCGGTCGCGATGATATAGCTTCCGGCGGGCAGCACCTTGCCACTGAGGGTGGGGTTCAGGTCTTTCAAATAGGCGTTGCAGCCCAGGACCAGGGTTTTCGCCAGCACTGAACCTTGCGCGGTATGCACCTTGATCTGCGCGCCGTAGTCGATGCGCGTCACTTCGGAATGTTCGAACAGCTGCACGCCCAGCGATTGCGCGACAGCCGCCTCGCCCAAGGCCAGATTCAACGGATGCAGATGCCCGGAGCCCATATCGATCAAGCCACCGACATAACGATCCGAGCCCACCACGCTGCGCATCTGATCCGCGGGCACCTGCTTCAGCTCATGGCGATAACCGAGGCTGCGCAGCTCGTCGGCGTCTTCGGCCAGATGGGCCAGGTCGCGTGGTTTGTTGGCCAGGTCGCAGTAACCCCATTTCAGCGCGCAATCAATGCCATGTCGCGCGACCCGCTGGCGCACGATCTCCACCGCTTCGATACCCATCAACTTGAGCTGGCGCACGCCGTCGCTGCCGATGACATTGGCGAACTGCTCGACGCCATGGCCTACGCCGCGGATCAACTGACCGCCATTGCGCCCGCTGGCACCCCATCCGACCTTGCGTGCCTCCAGCAGCGCAACGCTCAGGCCGCGCTCGGCCAGTTCGATGGCGGTGTTGAGCCCGGAAAATCCGCCGCCCACGACGCACACATCGACCTTCACCTCGCCCTGCAGCGCCGGGTAATCCGGTTGAGGATGGCTGCTGGCGGCATAGTAGGAGGCGGTGTGCGCATGTTGCCAGGCGGGTTGCTGGACGCGGGCGTTCATGGACATGTCCTGTTGGCGGCGTTTGAAGTGTCTGGAGGATAAGCTGCTGTCGTGAGCCTGCCAACTCAGGCAAAATCCGCTGCATTGTGTCCGGGTGAACGTTTCAATGAGCTGCAATCTTCAGAAAGTTCGCGAGCTGCGCCGCCAGATTCCTTCGTTCGAGTGCGTGCCGGGCTGCCACGACTGCTGTGGGCCGGTGACGACTTCCTCCGAGGAAATGGCCCGCCTGCCGCGCAAGACTGCCGCCGAGCAGGATGCCGCCCTGAACGAGCTGAATTGCGTGCATCTGGGGCCTCAGGGCTGCACGGTGTACGACGAGCGTCCGCTGATCTGTCGGCTGTTCGGCACCACCGAAACCCTGCCATGCCCCAACGGCCGACGTCCGGTGGAACTGATCTATCCTCGTGTCGAAAAGCAGGTGCACGCGTACATCGCCTCAACCCGGCAGGTTTTGGTCTGAACACCTGATCAGTCGGCAATCGGCAGGTTCAGGCTCTCCTTGACCTCTTCCATCACGATGTAGCTCTTGGACTCGCGCACATGCGGCAGTTTGAGCAGGATGTCGCCGAGCAGCTTTCGATACGATGCCATCTCCGAAATGCGCGCTTTCACCAGATAGTCGAAGTCGCCGGACACCAGATGGCACTCCAGCACATGGGGCAGCTTCAAGACGGCGCGGCGGAATTCTTCGAACGTGTCGCCCGACTTGTAATCCAGACTGATCTCGACGAACACCAGCAGGCTGGCCTTGAGGCTCTGCGGATCCAGCCGTGCGTTGTAGCCCATGATGATGCCCTCGCGCTCGAGCCGACGAACACGCTCGGTGCAGGGCGTGGTGGACAGGCCGACCCGCTCGCCCAGTTCGGTGAACGAGATCCGTCCGTCCACTTGAAGGATGCGCAGGATATTGCGGTCGATTTTGTCCAGCTCACGTTTTGACTGGTGTTGGGTGCGCACGCGTGAAGTCCCCTCTACGAAACTGTTTATTGCCGAGAATTACCGCCGAATATAAGCATTTATACGGTTAAAAGCACTGCCCAATGCCCCATATACTGGTCACATCCTTGCTTAAAACTTCAAAACGTCAGCGGATATCCGCGATGAGGTCATCGACATGCGCGTTCTGGTCCTTGGTAGTGGTGTGATCGGTACAACCAGTGCGTACTATTTGGCGCGGGCAGGCTTTCAGGTCACCGTGGTAGACCGTCAGCCTGCTGCTGCCATGGAAACCAGTTTCGCCAACGCCGGACAGGTCTCGCCAGGCTATGCATCACCGTGGGCCGCGCCGGGCGTGCCGCTCAAGGCGCTCAAGTGGCTGCTGCAACGTCACGCGCCGCTGGCGATCAAGGCCACCGCCGATATCGATCAGTACCTGTGGATGGCACAGATGCTGCGCAACTGCACCGCCAGCCGCTATGCCGTGAACAAAGAGCGCATGGTGCGACTGTCCGAGTACAGCCGTGACTGCCTCGACGAACTGCGTCAGGAAACCGGTATCGCCTACGAAGGCCGTAGCCTGGGCACGACGCAACTGTTCCGCACTCAGGCGCAATTGGATAACGCCGCCAAGGACATCTCGGTGCTTGAGCAGTCCGGCGTGCCCTACGAGTTGCTCGACCGCGAAGGTATTGCTCGCGTGGAACCGGCGCTCGCCAGTGTCACCGGCATTCTGAGCGGCGCGCTGCGTCTGCCCAACGACCAGACGGGCGATTGCCAGCTGTTCACCACCCGCCTTGCCGAGATGGCCGAAAAGCTGGGCGTCGAGTTCCGCTACGGGCAGAACATCGAGCGTCTGGATTTCGCGGGTGACCGTATCAACGGTGTCTGGATCGACGGTAAGCTGGAAACCGCCGACCGCTACGTACTGGCGCTGGGCAGCTATTCGCCCAGGCTGCTCAAGCCGCTGGGCATCAAGGCGCCGGTCTATCCGCTCAAGGGCTATTCGCTGACCGTGCCGATCACCAACCCGGGCATGGCTCCGGCGTCGACCATCCTCGATGAAACCTACAAGGTGGCGATCACCCGTTTCGACAACCGTATCCGCGTCGGCGGCATGGCGGAAATCGCCGGCTTCGACCTGTCGCTCAACCCGCGTCGGCGCGAAACACTGGAGATGATCGTCGGTGACCTCTATCCTCAGGGCGGCGACCTGACCCAGGCCAGTTTCTGGACCGGGTTGCGTCCTACCACGCCGGACGGCACGCCGATCGTGGGTGCCACGCCATTGCGCAATCTGTTCCTCAACACCGGCCACGGTACGTTGGGCTGGACGATGGCCTGCGGTTCCGGCCGTTTGCTGGCCGACCTGATGGCCCGCAAGACACCCCAGATCAGCGCCGAAGGCCTCGATATCTCTCGTTATGGCAGTACCCAGGAGAACGCAAAGCATGTCAATCCAGCGCCAGCTCACCAATGAGCGCATGAGTCAGATCGTCGTCCACAACGGCACCGTCTATTTGTCGGGCCAGGTGGGAGACGACATGACCGCCGGAGTCGAGAAGCAGACTCAGGAGACCCTGGACAGCATCGAGCGTTTGCTCGACCTGGCCGGCACGGACAAGACCCGCATCCTGTCGGTGACGATTTACCTGAAAGACATCGATGCCGACTTCGCCGGCATGAACAGCGTCTGGGACAAATGGCTGCCCAAAGGCGTCGCGCCTGCTCGGGCGACCGTCGAGGCCAAGCTGTGCGAACCGGAAATTCTGGTCGAACTGTCAGTGGTCGCTGCTCTGCCGTAATGTTTTCCTTGGCCCGGCGACGCACCCTCGGCGTCGGGCTTTTTTAACACCCTTTTCAGGCAATACCGTCCCCATGCGTCCAGCCCGCGCCCTTGTCGATCTTCAAGCCCTGCGTCACAACTACCAACTGGCCCGCGAGAGCTCAGGTGCCAAGGCACTTGCCGTGCTCAAGGCCGACGCCTACGGCCATGGTGCCGTGCGTGTGGCCCAGGCGCTGGACGGGTTGGCGGACGGCTTTGCGGTGGCCTGCATCGAAGAAGCGCTGGAACTGCGTGCGGCCGGTATTGCCGCGCCGATCCTGCTGCTGGAAGGTTTCTTCGAAGCCGACGAACTGGAGCTGATCGTCCGGCATGATCTGTGGACGGTGGTGCATTCGATGTGGCAACTCGAAGCGATCGAGCAGGCGCGCCTCGGCAGGCCGCTGACCGTCTGGCTCAAGCTCGACACCGGCATGCATCGCGTCGGTCTGCACCCGACCGAGTACCGCGGTGCTTATCAACGCCTGCTGGCGACCGGCAAAGTGGCCAGAATCGTGCTGATGAGCCACTTTGCACGCGCCGATGAGCTGCACTGTGCGGCCTGCGACGCGCAGGTTGCTGTGTTCGACGAGGCGCGTGGGGGCCTGACCGCAAAAACCAGCCTGAAAAATTCTCCCGCCGTACTGGGTTGGCCGACCATTCAGAGCGACTGGGTGCGCCCCGGCATCATGCTCTATGGCGCCACGCCTTTCGACGAGCCGCAGCCTTTGGCTGATCGTTTGCAGCCGGTCATGACCCTGGAATCGAAAATCATCAGTGTCCGCGAGCTGGCCGCTGGCCAGCCGGTGGGTTATGGCGCGACCTTCGTGACCGACCGGCCGTCCCGCATCGGCGTCGTGGCGATGGGCTACGCCGACGGCTATCCACGTCAGGCACCGACCGGAACGCCGGTGTTCATCGATGGCCAGCCGTCCAGGCTGGTCGGGCGAGTGTCGATGGACATGCTCAGCGTGGACCTGACCGGACTGCCCCAGGCCGGCCTCGGCAGCCGCGTCGAATTGTGGGGCCGGAACGTGCTGGCCAGTGACGTTGCCGCTCGGGCCGGGACCATTCCCTACCAGATATTCTGCAATCTGCGCCGTGTTCCACGTCTCTATCCCAAGGATTGAGCCCGCGTCTGGCCGTTAATCCCCAGTGACGTCCGGTGGCCTGTCGAGTGTTGTAAATATCGAACGCTGTTGCCATGATGGCACTCATCTCGACTTGACCTGACTAAATCTGGGGGAATACCGCATTGGACGTGGGTGAACGACTGCAATCAATCCGCAAGCTCAAAGGCCTCTCCCAGCGTGAACTCGCCAAGCGGGCAGGCGTGACCAACAGCACCATTTCCATGATCGAGAAGAACAGCGTCAGCCCCTCGATCAGCTCCCTGCGCAAGGTGCTGAGCGGTATTCCCATGTCGATGGTCGAGTTCTTTTCCGAAGAAGTCGAAACCGAAAATCCGACTCAGGTGGTTTACAAGGCCAGCGAACTGATTGATATCTCGGACGGTGCCGTGACCATGAAGCTGGTCGGCAAGTCGCATCAGGGCCGGGCGATTGCCTTTCTCACCGAAACCTACCCGCCGGGTGCCGACACAGGTGAGGAAATGCTGGTGCACGAAGGCGAAGAGACCGGCATCGTCGTCGAAGGCCGTCTGGAACTGGTGGTCGGTCTGGACACTTACCTGCTCGAAGCGGGCGACAGTTACTATTTTGAAAGCACTCGCCCGCACCGTTTCCGCAATCCGTTCGACGCCCCGGCGCGACTGATCAGCGCAGCCACACCCGCCAACTTCTGAACCCAATCCGTCTGCGGCCCATGTGAAATGGCGGTTTGCCGCGAAATCGCCGCGTTTGGTGTTCGTCGCCAGCCAGTCTTTCCGACTACAGGCGCATTTCGGCCTGTCCGACCGACCGCTATACTTTTTCAGCCTGCCCGCCTGTTCCCGCAGGCGTGAACCAGTCACCTTGAGGGTGTTAAGCGTGAACCTGACAAACAAGTTTCTGGCCGTCGCGGCGACGTTGGCATTCTGGGTCGTCAACGCTCAGGCGGCGAGCAACGAAGAAATCGCCAAACGCCTCGACCCGGTTGGACAGGTCTGTGTTCAAGGCAAGGAGTGTCCCGGCGTGCAGGTGGTCAGCTCGTTGAGCGGTGGCGGTGCCCGTTCAGCGGATGATGTGATCGCCAGGCACTGCAACGTCTGCCACAGCGGCGTCATGCCCAATGCGCCGAAAATCGGTGACACCGCCGCCTGGACCGAGCGCTCCCAGAAAGAAGGCGGGATCGACGGGCTGCTGGCCAAAGCCATCACCGGCCTCAACGCCATGCCCCCGAAAGGCACCTGCGGCGATTGTTCTGACGAAGAGCTGAAAGGGGCGATTCAGAAGATGTCGGGCCTCAAGTAAACCAGCGCAACCAACAAATATTGTAGAAGCACGCTCGCCCACGATTTGCTGGCACCGGCGATACAGCCTCTATCGCTTTCGCGCGCAAGCTCTCTTCCACGAGGTTTGCATGCACTCAACGAGACGTGTGGATGAGGGCGCCAGCTAAAACGATCAGCACAACGGCCACGCGATATGCAGCACTTTCCTGCCTCCACCTGTCCAAGCTGCGTCCAATAACAATTCAGGAGAGCTCGGATGCCGCAGTCCTGTTCCATTGAGCAAGCCGTCGACCACGTTCTGGCACAGTTACCCGAGCATATTCACCTCGGCATGCCGCTGGGGTTGGGCAAGCCCAATCGATTCGTCAACGCGCTGTATCAACGGATCAGTGAATTGCCCGAGCGGCGGCTGACGATCTACACCGCATTGAGCCTGGGTCGACCGACGCCAGGTGAAGGCTTGCAGGCGCGCTTTCTGGAACCGTTTCTGAAACGTACGTTTGGCGATTACCCGGAACTGGACTTTCTGGCCGCGCTGCGTCGCGACAGCCTGCCGGGCAATATCCGCGTCCAGCAATTCTTCATGCAGCCGGGCAGCCTGCTCAACAGCGAGTCCGCCCAGCAGGATTACGTCAGCAGCAACTACAGCCACGCCGCCCGGGACATCAACGCCAGCGGCCTGAATCTGGTTGCGCAACTGGTGGCGCGTGACGATCAGCGGCCGGGCATGCTGAGCCTGAGCTGCA
>NZ_MUIO01000089.1 GCF_002087235.1 Pseudomonas floridensis
CCGGGCAGCGTCAGGAAGACCGCGGTGTACCAGAACAGGATCTGCAGCAAGGGCGGAATGTTGCGGAAGACTTCGACATACACCGTTGCCAGCTTGCTGATCATCCAGTTCGGAGACAGGCGGGCAACGCCGATGATGAAGCCCAGCAATGTCGCCAGGATGATACCGATGACCGAGACCAGCAATGTGTTCAGCAGGCCGATGACAAACACGCGGGCATAGCTGTCCGCTTCGCTGTAGTCGATCAGATGCTGGGCAATGCCGAAACCGGCACTGCGCTCGAGAAAGCCAAAACCGGAGGTGATACCCCGGTGCTGGAGGTTGGTCTGGGTGTTGTCGAACATGAACCAGCCCAACGAGACCACCGCAATGACAGTGATGATCTGAAATAACCACGCGCGCACTTTCGGATCGCTCAGAGTGAGCTTTTGCTTGGGTGCGACGATTTGCTTTTCCATGAAATGCCCCAGGAAAAATCCAACAGAACAACGCCCGACAGGCTCAAAAGCCTGCCGGGCGCCGGGTCAATCAGCGAATAGGTGGTGCGTACTGGATGCCGCCAGCGTTCCAAAGAGCATTCTGGCCACGCTTGATTTTCAGCGGGGTGGACTCGCCCAGGTTGCGTTCGAACATCTCGCCGTAGTTGCCGACCTGCTTGACGATCTGCACAACCCAGTCTTTAGGCAGCTTCAGGTCTGCACCGTAGGCACCGTCAGCGCCGAGCATACGGGCAACGTCAGGGTTCTTGGTCGACTTGGCTTCTGCTTCGACGTTCTTGGAGGTCACTTTGGCCTCTTCGGCGTTCAGCATGGCGAACAGGGTCCACTTGACGATCGAGAACCACTCTTCGTCGCCTTTACGCACGACCGGGCCCAGCGGCTCCTTGGAGATCACTTCCGGCAGAACGACGTAGTCATCCGGCTTGGCCAGCTTGCTGCGCTGTGCGTACAGCTGCGACTGGTCGGATGTCAGTACGTCGCAACGACCGCCTTCCAGCGACTTGGCGCTTTCGTCGGAAGTGTCAAACGTGATCGGGGTGTATTTCAGGCCGTTGGAGCGGAAGTAGTCGGAGACGTTCAGCTCGGTGGTGGTCCCTGCCTGGATGCACACGGTCGCGCCGTCCAGTTCCTTGGCGCTCTTGACGCCAAGCTTGTTGTTTACCAGAAAGCCGATGCCGTCATAGTAAGTCACGCCAGCGAAGACCAGGCCCATGCCCGAGTCGCGGGAGCTGGTCCAGGTGGTGTTACGCGACAGGATGTCGATCTCGCCCGATTGCAGCGCGGTGAAGCGCTCTTTGGCGTTCAACTGGCTGAACTTGACCTTGGTCGCGTCGCCAAACACGGCTGCAGCTACGGCACGGCATACGTCGGCGTCGATACCGGTGATCTTGCCGGTCGCATCAGGAACGGAAAAACCTGGCAGGCCATCGCTGACGCCGCACTGAACAAACCCTTTCTTCTGAATAGCATCGAGTGTGGCACCTGCGTTGGCAGCCCCGGCCACACCAAGTGCTGCTACTGCTGTTACGACCGCCAGGGTGGATTTCAACATCTTCATTCAAAATCTCCAGTTTGCTCTTTGTTGTGTGGGAGTTTCAGTGGCATCGCACCCTTGTGAGGCATAAATGACCCGTGCTGGCTTTTTTTTGGGTCATGCGCACCGGACCTGAATCATGCACCTCGGGGAAGATCGTTCTGCCCTTCGAGCTGCATCATTCGAAACGGTCCCTAAGACTGTAGCCCCGTGTTTTCCCGAACCCTAACGGTGCAGGTGGAATCGTGCCGCGAATCCTGACGCTTGGACTCTCGTGCTGCTTTTCGACCGTTACAAGTAATAGCTTTATAGTGTTACCGAACGATGAGAGCAGTCAGCCTCCAGTCGTGCTGTAGCAAAGCCCGTACCAGCATGCTGGCTAAGTCGAATTAGAGACAGGTCAAGACAAAAACTTGTACCCTTGCGACATCTTCTTTCATATTTAAACAAGTCGCGCACTTTATTAATGCGCCCAAAAAGCGCCCGCGCACAAAAATGGAGCAGTCATGAGCGACCCTTTGATCCTCGAACCTTCCGGCACCGTCGATGCGTGCGTCATCTGGCTGCACGGCCTGGGTGCCGACCGCTACGATTTTCTGCCGGTGGCCGAAGCCTTGCAGGAGTCGTTGTTGACCACACGCTTCGTTCTGCCGCAGGCGCCAATGCGCGCAGTGACAGTCAATGGCGGCTACCAAATGCCGAGCTGGTATGACATCAAAGCCATGAGCAGCGAGGCCCGCGCCATCGATCACGATGAGATGGAAGCCTCGGCGCAACAGGTGTTGAACCTGATCAAGCAACAGCGCGACAGTGGCATCAATCCGGCGCGGATCTTTCTGGCAGGCTTTTCCCAGGGCGGCGCGGTGGTATTGCACGCCGGTTATCTGCGCTGGCAGGGTCCGCTCGGTGGGGTGCTGGCGCTGTCGACTTATGCGCCGACCTTCAATAATCAGATGACGCTTTCTGCCAGCCAGCAGCGCATCCCCGCCCTCTGCCTGCACGGTCAACACGACGAAGTGGTGCACAACGTGATGGGCCGGACCGCCTACGAACATCTAAAGGCGCAAGGTGTCACCGCACACTGGCAGGAGTACCCAATGGGGCACCAAGTGTTACCGCAGGAAATTCACGACATCGGCGTCTGGCTGGCTGAAAGGCTTCGCTGACAGTCGCTTCGCAGCGCTCTGGCCCGCAGCCTTTTGTAGCGCATCGTGCATGACACTACGCCGAGCACGGTTCTTGCTTTACACTGCTCGGCGTACATTCCTTAACCAATTGACGAGATGACCGTGCTCAAAGCACTCAAAAAGATGTTCGGTAAAAGCGAGGCCGGACAACTCGCGCCCGCTCCGACACCCCCAGTATCCGCCCCTGCCGAGCCCGTCAAAGGCCAGAGTCAGGCGCGTCCTGCCCAGACACCCACCGAGAAGACTGGCGAGAACACGACTGCAGAGCCCTCCAGAGCCAGAACGCCGCGCGCCGACAAAGCGAAAACCGAGCGCCCACGTCGCGAACGCGTGGTTAAACCGCCCGCCCCTGCCTGGAAACTCGAAGACTTCGTCGTCGAGCCGCAGGAAGGCAAGACCCGTTTTCATGACTTCAACCTCGCTCCGGAATTGATGCACGCCATTCAGGATCTGGGTTTCCCGTACTGCACGCCGATCCAGGCAGGCGTTCTGGGCTACACCCTCAAGGGCAAGGACGCCATTGGCCGCGCCCAGACCGGCACCGGCAAGACGGCCGCGTTCCTGATCTCGATCATTGAGCAACTGACCCAGACGCCGCCGCCCGCCGAGCGCTACATGGGTGAGCCACGCGCCCTGATCATCGCGCCAACCCGCGAACTGGTGGTGCAGATCGCCAAGGATGCCGCCGACCTGACCAAGTACACCAACCTGAACGTCATGACGTTCGTCGGTGGCATGGACTTCGACAAGCAGCTCAAGCAGCTCGAAGCGCGCCATTGCGACATCCTGGTCGCCACGCCGGGCCGCCTGCTGGACTTCAACCAGCGCGGCGAAGTGCATCTGGACATGGTCGAAGTCATGGTGCTCGACGAAGCCGACCGCATGCTGGATATGGGTTTCATTCCCCAGGTGCGTCAGATCATTCGTCAGACTCCGCACAAAGGTGAACGCCAGACGCTACTGTTCTCGGCCACCTTCACTGAAGACGTGATGAACCTGGCCAAGCAATGGACCACGGATCCGTCCATCGTCGAGATCGAATCGGTCAACGTTGCCAGTGACAACGTCGAACAGCATATCTATGCCGTGGCCGGTGCCGACAAGTACAAATTGTTGTACAACCTGGTGAACGATAACGGCTGGGAACGCGTGATGGTGTTCGCCAACCGCAAGGACGAAGTGCGACGCATTGAAGAGCGCCTGGTGCGCGACGGTGTCAACGCAGCGCAATTGTCCGGCGACGTGCCGCAGCACAAACGGATCAAGACACTGGAAGGCTTCCGCGAAGGCAAGATTCGCGTACTGGTCGCCACCGACGTGGCCGGTCGCGGCATCCACATCGACGGCATCAGCCACGTGATCAACTTCACCCTGCCGGAAGTGCCGGATGACTACGTGCACCGCATCGGTCGTACCGGTCGCGCAGGCGCCGAGGGTGTTTCGATCAGCTTTGCCGGTGAAGACGACTCGTATCAGTTGCCTGCCATCGAAGAAAAGCTGGGCCGCAAGATCAGCTGCGAAACGCCGCCGACTGAACTGCTGCGCCCCGTGGTGCGCCGCACGACCTGACAGGCCGACCTATTTCCAGCGATCAGCCGCCGCGTGATCGCTGGCTCGCCCCTCTACCCAACGCGGGCCTTCCGAGGTGTTTTCACGCTTCCAGAACGGGGCGCGGGTTTTCAGGTAATCCATGACGAAGTCACAGGCCTCGAACGCGGCCTGGCGATGTGCGCTGGCAACGCCAACAAATACGATCGGCTCGCCCGGCTCCAGCGCACCGACCCGATGCAACACTTCGAGCCTGAGCAGCGGCCAGCGCTGCCCGGCTTCGGTGACGATCTTCTCCAAAGCCTTTTCAGTCATTCCCGGATAATGCTCCAGAAACATCCCTGACACGTCACGACCGTCATTGAAGTCGCGCACGTAGCCGACAAAACTCACCACCGCGCCGATGCCGACATGGGCTGCGTGCAGCGCATTGACTTCATTGCCGGGGTCGAACGCTGTCGATTGGACGCGAACCGTCATGATCAGCCTCCGGTCACGGTAGGAAAGAACGCAACCTCATCGCCGTCCTGCAGAGGCTCGTCCAGCGGGCACAACTCCTGATTGCGAGCGCACATCAGGTTCTGCTCGCCGAGCACTTGCCAGGCGTCGCCACGCAGCAAAAGATGCTGGCGCAGGGCGTCCAGCGTCGCGAAATCCCCCTCGACCCGCTCGCTGTCCAGCCCCAGCGCTTCGCGATAGCGGGCAAAATATTGAACCTGCAACTTCATTGAGACGCCTCCACGTCACCGGCGATGAAGTGACCGCTCTTGCCACCGAGCTTCTCCAGCAGGCGGACCGACTCAATGACCATGCCGCGGTCCACCGCCTTGCACATGTCATAAATGGTCAGCGCCGCAACGCTGGCAGCTGTCAACGCTTCCATTTCCACACCGGTCTGCCCGGCCAGCTTGCAGCGCGCCGTGATGCGCACCGCGTCGTTGCCTTCGGCCGCGAGTTCGACCTTGACGCTGGTCAGCATCAGCGGATGGCAGAGCGGGATCAGGTCACTGGTCTTTTTCGCCGCCTGAATGCCTGCGATACGGGCCACGGCGAACACATCGCCTTTGGGGTGACCACCGCTGACGATCATTTGCAGCGTAGCAGGCAGCATACGCACAAGGGCGCAGGCCACGGCTTCACGGGACGTCACCGCTTTATCGGTGACATCGACCATGTTGGCGCGACCTTGAGAATCGAGATGAGTGAGCACAGTTCTACTCCTGAACAGGAGCGGCGATTGTAAACCTAAACGCAAAGGATAGGGCCGACGCTATCGCGGACAAGTCCGCTCCCACAAGAGCGGTCCGCATGCTCACCACCGACCGTGGGACTTGTCCGCGAAGGAACCTGAATCAGGAACCGCCCCACTCCCGCAGCCAGAGGCTGCAGGAGTGGGAGACGGCATTACAGATGGCTTTCTGCGTATTCGGCCAGGATGGAGCGTGGCACGCCCTGAAGGGTGATGTGCACGCCGTTGGGGAAATCCTTGAAACGCTCCGTCAGGTAGGTCAGCCCGGAACTGGTGGCCGACAGGTAAGGGGTATCGATCTGCGCCAGGTTGCCCAGGCAGACCACTTTGGAACCGGCGCCGGCACGGGTGATGATGGTTTTCATCTGGTGCGGTGTCAGGTTCTGGCATTCATCGATCAGAATCAGACTCTGTTGAAAGCTGCGACCCCGGATGTAGTTGAGTGATTTAAACTGCAGCGGCACTTTACTGAGGATGTAGTCGACGCTGCCGTGGGTGCTCTCGTCATCCATATGCAGGGCTTCGAGGTTGTCGGTGATCGCACCAAGCCATGGCTCCATCTTTTCCGCTTCAGTCCCCGGCAGAAAGCCGATTTCCTGATCCAGCCCTTGAACGCTGCGGGTCGCGATGATGCGGCGATAGCGTTTGGTGACCATGGTCTGCTCGATGGCAGCTGCCAAGGCCAGAATGGTCTTGCCGGAACCGGCGGCACCGGACAGGTTGACCAGATGAATATCCGGATCGAGCAGCGCGAACAGCGCCAGCCCCTGATAGATGTCTCGCGGCTTCAGACCCCAGGCCTCCTGATGCAGCAGCGGCTCCTGGTGCATGTCCAGAATCAGCAGTTCGTCATTTCTGACGCCCTTGATCCAGCCGACGAAACCCTGTTCATCCACGATGAACTCGTTGATGTGAACCGCTGGCAGGCTTTCGTTCAACTGTACGCGGTGCCAGGTACGCCCACGCTCCTGACGGGTATCGACTTTGTTGACGCGGTCCCAGAACGAGCCTGTCATGTCGTGGTAGCCACGGGACAACAGCGAAACGTCGTCCACCAGTTGGTCGGTGCTGTAATCCTCCGCCGCGATGCCACATGCACGGGCCTTGAGGCGCATGTTGATGTCTTTGGTCACCAGCACCACGCTCAAGTCCTTGTTGCGCGCGTGCAGGTCGATCAATTGGTTGATGATGATGTTGTCGTTCAGGTGCTCAGGCAGCAGGCTGTTGGGTTCCTCGCGCTTGCTCATCAGAATCGACAGAAAGCCCTTGAAGACACCGGTGCCACGGTCGATCGGTACGCCTTTTTCAACTTCTTCGGGAGACGCTTCACCCAGTGTCTTGTCGATCAGGCGAATGGCCTGCCGACATTCGGCGGCCACTGAATGTTTACCTGCCTTGAGCTTGTCCAGTTCCTCCAGAACGGTCATGGGGATGGCGACGTGGTGTTCTTCGAAATTCAGCAGTGCGTTGGGGTCATGGATCAATACATTGGTATCGAGCACGTAAAGGATTGGCTGGTTAGTGGAAGGGGTGCGTCCGTGATCATCCATACTCGCTCACCTTTGTAGAAGCCAGGCGACGCAGAACCACGACAGTACTGCGCCACGAAAAGGCCGCCGGTTTCTTCCCTTCAGGCAGGGGAGAAGTGTCGCTCAAGGTGGGTCTTGGGAGACGCCACCTGTGTTGCAGGTTTCGGCGGTCTGTATTCGTAATACAGCAAAAGGGATGACAGAAAAAAGCTCTTTGACAGTTTTTTGAAGTTTATTTCACAGGATGACGAATAGCGCTTGGCGGACGTTCTCAGCGCGTTTACAGTCGGAAGTCAGCTACAGACGATTTAGCGTTTATTCCCCCTCGGGTGCCTCATCCTCACTGCCCTCAAGCCCCTGTTCTTCGGGCGTTTCATACAGATTTCGACAGTCATCCCAGATCAGTTCGCTCTGCGCGGTATTGGCCAGCAATAACGGCAGTGCCGACTGCGCCCTGTTGGCCGAGTCATGGAACACCACGGTACCCCGCCGCCAGAGCAGCATCAGCGTCAGCACCCGATCCCCGACCTGATCGGCCGTCAGTCGGCCGGTGGCATCCTGCGCATCGATATTCCACAGCGACACGCGCAGGTGCTGAGCACGGAAATAATCGCCGCTGTCGGCACGCCGATGCCCGTAAGGCGGGCGGAACAGCGGCACGAAGTTATCCGGGAGAATCTGCTGGACCAGCGCTGAACTGCGTTGAATCGAATCCTGCCAGTCAACCCACTGGCTGTGTGAACGGTATTCCCAACCCTGAATACCTACACACTGCTGACGATAGAGTCCTTGCAGGCTAGCCGCCGAGGTGCTGTCCAGGCGAGCCTGAAGACTTTTTCCCAACACATAGAAAGTGGCTGTCATTTTCTGTTGGCGCATGAAGTCGGCGAGCCAGTCGGTCGCGCCATCGGCAACACTCGGCCCACTGTCGAAATTGAGCTTGAAGGTGCGGTCGGGCATCTCGTCGCCGCTCATTTCATCGGAGTTGTAACGCTCGATCTCGCTGCTGGTCTGCGGAAACAACGCAGCCATGAACAGCAGCTCGTTGAGGTAACGCTGATGAAAGATCGCACTGGGTTTTGCCCATGCCGCGTAGAACGAATCATCGGCGACCTGATATTCCTCGGCCCGCTGACGCAACTGATCCATGTCTTCGACCAGCACGCAGAAGTTGGCGTCCTGCTCGCAGCTTTTCTGGGCGCTTTGATAGTTTTCCAGCAGCCGCGACCACAGCCGGTGACGCACCACATTCAGCGACGACACGTTCACATAGCGCAGACCAAGACGCTGTTTGAGTCCCTCCTCATCAAGCGTTTCACTCAAATACAGCTGATGGGCGAAGGCAAGGATCTCCGCACGGGACGCGACATCGAACAGGGCCGGCGTCTCGAGGCGCTCGGGCCAGACGCTGCGGTCCAGGGTGGCAATTACCGGCGCGGCCGCCTGGGCCTGGCCCCATAACAGACACGCGCACACTGCTAAAACGATACGCAAAACCAAAACCCTCTTTGTCGACTGTCGCGCCATGTCCAGCGCGCCACTATAGCTGATATGGGTCACGCTTCTTATGTCGGCATGCATACAAATCCCGGCACAGGCCGCCACCCAGACCAAACCTGTCTCTATCGCCACCATAGCTGGAGTCGCGCGCCGTCAGCCCCTAGAATCCCCGGACGATAAAAGGAGACGACTTCATGCTGATGGTGATTTCCCCAGCGAAAACCCTCGATTTCGACACACCGCCCACCACCGAACGTTTCACCCGGCCCCAGTATCTGGACCACTCCCAGGAACTGATCGGCCAGCTTCGCGAACTGACGCCCGCTCAGATTGCCGAGTTGATGCACCTGTCCGACAAACTGGCCGGGCTAAACGCCGCTCGTTTCGGCAGTTGGACGCCTGCGTTCACGCCGGACAATGCCAAGCAGGCACTGCTCGCATTCAAGGGTGATGTGTACACGGGACTCCAGGCAGAAACCCTGAGCGACGATCAGCTCAGCTATGCGCAGGATCATCTGCGCATGCTCTCCGGACTCTACGGCCTGCTGCGTCCGTTGGACCTGATGCAGCCTTACCGGCTGGAAATGGGCACGCGTCTGCCCAACGCCCGGGGCAAGGACCTTTATGCCTTCTGGGGTACGCGCATCAGCGAGTGGCTGAACGAAGCATTGGCCGATCAGGGTGACGACCTGCTGCTCAACCTGGCGTCCACCGAGTATTTCTCGGCGGTCAAACGCTCGGCTCTCAAGGCGCGCGTCATCGATACCGAATTCAAGGACCTGAAGAACGGCCAGTACAAGATCATCAGCTTCTATGCCAAGAAAGCACGCGGCATGATGAGCCGCTTCGTCATAGAGGAGCGTATCGAAAGCCCGGAAGCGCTTAGAGCGTTCGACGCGCAGGGATATCGTTATAACGCAGAACAATCTTCCCCTTCCAAGTTGGTCTTTTTGCGCGATAGCGCGGACCACTAATGGCGTCAAAGTTGTGCAGCGCTCGCCCGCTGTACAACATGGGCAGCCTATCTCACGCCTCGCACGACGGCTTTATGACGCCAGATAAACGTCAACTAACGTAACGTTTGTCCTACAAGATAATTTTCTCAAAAAATAAACAAATTTTTTACGTGCTGGCACTTTAGCTTTTCGCACTAGTGGCACTTTCATATCCAGTTACGCAAACGCCCCGTTTATTAAGGGTTTTGCCAGTGTATGCCATCAGTATGCAACCGCTTATGTCACAAAACCGATACATCAAAATCTCCAAAAGAGGACGAGCGGCCCGGAACTAAATGGGAAACCTTACGCTCCTACATCCCGTAACAATTCTCGGCCACCCTGTAGGAGATCACCTACAGAGCGAAGAGGATAAAGGGAAGTTACCAGCAAGCCGTCCTGATCCGGCGGACACGACTGCAGGTACTGAAATTAAAACTCACATCACTAGTTGAAGTAGATAGACAGGCGAAGCACCGGCACGGTGTGGCGCGCAGGACTCGACAAGGACTGCCATGGCTCTGGCCAGCGGCTTTCAGCTCCTGATCCGCCGTCGATCGCTATACATGGAGTGGTTTACTACATCCAAGAGAGCAGGGCCCTGCCCAGAAGGACAGGTCACTTGCCACTTGCACTTAGTGTCATTTGAGTTCGCCACGCTTGTTTGGGCACTCACTCATTAAATATGCCTGCGTTAGTTAGATGGCCTTACACGCTGTCACGGCTCGCGTGTGACATCTGCTGGCCAAAATTAATATCCAGCCAACTTATGGCGTGAACATCGAGGAGAGTACGATGCGTATCAGCATCTTTGGTTTGGGTTACGTCGGTGCGGTCTGTGCCGGTTGCCTGTCTGCACGGGGTCATGAAGTTGTCGGTGTGGATATTTCCAGCACCAAGATCGACCTGATCAATAACGGCAAATCACCTATCGTTGAACCGGGTCTGGAAGACCTGCTGGCGCAAGGTATTCGTACTGGCAAACTGCGTGGTACTACGGACTTCTCCGAAGCGATTCGCGCGACCGATCTGTCGATGATCTGCGTGGGTACACCGAGTAAGAAGAACGGCGATCTGGAACTCGACTTCATCGAATCCGTGTGCCGCGAAATCGGTTACGTCCTGCGTGAAAAGACCTCTCGTCACACCATCGTCGTGCGCAGCACCGTACTTCCGGGCACTGTTGCCAACGTCGTTATCCCGATCCTGGAAGACTGCTCAGGCAAGAAAGCCGGCGTGGACTTCGGCGTTGCCGTAAACCCTGAGTTCCTGCGTGAAAGTACCGCGATCAAGGACTACGACCAGCCACCAATGACCGTAATCGGCGAGTTCGACAAAGCCTCGGGTGATGCCCTGCAATCGCTGTACGAAGAACTGGACGCACCGATCATCCGCAAGGACATCGCCGTTGCCGAAATGATCAAGTACACCTGCAACGTGTGGCACGCCACCAAGGTGACGTTCGCCAATGAAATCGGCAACATCGCCAAGGCTGTCGGCGTCGACGGTCGTGAAGTAATGGACGTGGTCTGCCAGGACAAAGCGCTGAACCTGTCCCAGTACTACATGCGTCCAGGCTTCGCGTTCGGCGGTTCCTGCCTGCCGAAGGACGTCCGTGCCCTCACCTACCGCGCCAGCAGCCTGGACGTTGAGGCTCCCCTGCTCAACTCCCTGATGCGCAGCAACGTGTCTCAGGTGCAGAACGCTTTCGACATGGTCGCCAGCTACGACAGCCGCAAAGTTGCGCTGCTGGGTCTGAGCTTCAAGGCCGGCACCGACGATCTGCGCGAAAGCCCGCTGGTAGAGCTGGCCGAAATGCTGATCGGCAAAGGCTTCGACCTGAGCATCTTCGACAGCAACGTCGAATACGCACGCGTCCACGGCGCCAACAAGGACTACATCGAATCGAAGATTCCGCACGTTTCCTCGTTGCTGAATTCCGACTTCGACCAAGTCATCAATGACTCTGACGTCATCATCCTGGGCAACCGCGACGAGCGTTTCCGCGCCCTCGCCAACCAGACCCCTGAAGGCAAGCGCGTCATCGACCTGGTGGGCTTCATGTCCAAGGCCACCAGCGAAGAAGGCCGTGCAGAAGGTATCTGCTGGTAAATCAGCCGCAAGCCACAAGCGCCAAGCTCCAGGCCACTCGTTCAAGCACTGCTTGGGCCTGGGGCTTGAGGCTTGCAACTGACTTAGGGATACAGATTATGCAGAGGCTAAAAAACGGCCTGCTACAGGCCGCCGGTTGGCTGTTCTATCTCAGTTTATTAATGGGCATTGCCACGGCATTGCCCACCAGTATCTTCGACTCCCAGTCTAAGAACTTTATATTCCTGATTGGCGCCGTGGGTATCTGGCGTTATTCAATGGGTATTACGCACTTTGTGCGCGGAATGATCTTTTTATATGTGGTGTATCCCCACTTGCGTCGCAAAGTTCGCAAGTTGGGTAAAGCCGCGGATCCTTCCCATGTGTTTTTGATGGTCACCAGCTTTCGTATCGACGCGCTGACCACCGCTCAGGTGTACAGCTCGGTGATGCGTGAAGCAATCAACTGCGGCCTGCCGACCACCATCGTCTGCTCGCTGGTTGAAATGTCCGACGAACTGCTGGTCAAGGCAATGTGGGCCCGGCTGAATCCGCCGGAGCGTGTGAAGCTGGACTTCGTGCGTATTCCAGGCACCGGCAAGCGTGATGGTCTGGCATACGGTTTCCGTGCGATTTCGCGCCACCTTCCCGATGAACGCGCCGTCGTGGCCGTGATTGACGGCGACACCGTTCTCAACGAAGGCGTCGTGGCCAAGACCGTACCGTGGTTCCAGTTGTTCGAAAACGTCGGCGGCCTGACCACCAACGAGTTCTGTGAAGTGCGCGGCGGTTACATCATGAGCGAGTGGCACAAGCTGCGTTTCGCTCAACGCCACATCAACATGTGCTCGATGGCCCTGTCCAAGCGCGTGCTGACCATGACCGGACGGATGTCGGTTTTCCGTGCCACCGTAGTCACCGACCCGGAGTTCATCGCCGACGTGGAAAGCGACTCGCTCAAGCACTGGCGTCTGGGCACGTTCCGCTTTCTGACCGGCGACGACAAGTCCAGCTGGTTCAGCCTGATGCGCCTGGGTTACGACACCTTCTACGTGCCGGATGCCGCAATCAACACCGTTGAGCACCCGCCCGAGAAGAGTTTCCTGAAGGCCAGCCGCAAGCTGATGTACCGCTGGTACGGCAACAACCTGCGTCAGAACTCGCGTGCGCTGGGCCTGGGCATTCGTCGTCTGGGGCTGTTCACCAGTGTGGTGCTGTTCGACCAGCGTGTATCGATGTGGACCTCCATCCTCGGTCTGACGGTCGCCATCATCGCCAGCTTCAAGTATGGCGGAGCGTTCCTGCTGATGTACCTGCTGTGGATCGGCATGACCCGCCTGATCCTCACGCTGCTGCTGTCCTTCTCGGGACACAGGATCGGCCCCGCCTACCCCCTGATTCTCTATTACAACCAGATCGTCGGCGCCCTGATGAAGATTTACGTCTTCTTCCGCCTGGACCGCCAGTCCTGGACGCGCCAGGACACCAAACTCAGCCGCGACATGGCCAGCTTCCAGGGCTGGTTCAACACGTGGTCGTCCCGAACCATGACTTTCTCGGCTGGCACCATCTTCGTCGCCGTGCTGTTGACGATGGTTTGACCGGGCCAACGGATTAATCGCTTAAGTAGGAAAAATAGCCATGAATACAGCCGTGAATGCGAACGTCGTACATGAATCCGAAGCCCAGCGCCAACACGCCCGGGTCAAGATCCCTGCCAAGCTGCGCCTGCTGAACGATCAGCCTAACGCGCCGCTGGTGCGTATCGAAGACCTGTCGGCCGGCGGCCTGAGCTTCATTGCCCCGGCAGGCCACAAGTACACTGCCGGTGAAGTGATCAAGGGCCGTCTGCAGTTCCTGATCGATAACCTCGGTCTGGCCATGGACGTTGAACTGCAAGTCCGTTCGGTGGACAGCGCCAGCGGCCGTGTCGGTTGCCAGTTCCAGAACCTGGAAGCCCAGGACATCGCCACGCTGCGCCATTTGATCACCTCGCACTTGTCCGGCGACATCGTCAGCCTGGGCGAAGTGCTGGCAACCCTGCAGCGCGACAATTTCACCAAGGCGCGCAAGGTCAAGGGCAACGACGGCGGCATGAGCGCGATGGGTCGCCTGCGTGCCGTTACCTTCAGCCTGGGTATCTTCATTGTCGGTCTGGCTGCATTCGGCTTCATCTTCAAGACCATTTACGGCCTGTATTTCGTCAGCCACGCGTCGGCCGGCCTGGTATCGATCCCGAGCATGGACATCACCATGCCACGTGAAGGCACGGTGCAGAGCCTGGTTCAGCCCAACGGCGAAACCACCAAAGGCGCGCCACTGGCCACCTTCAACACCAGCATGCTGGAAATGCTCAAAGGCAGCCTGACCGGTGAAGACCTGCAGCCCGCCAAGATCGAAGAGCTGTATGGCAAGCAGATGAGCGGCACCCTGACCAGCCCGTGTGACTGTGTCGTTGCCCGCCAACTGGTCGCCGACGGTCAGTACGCCAGCAAAGGTCAGGTGATCTTCCAACTGGTGCCACGCAACGCGCCCGCTACCGTTGAAGCACGCTTCACCTATCGCCAGTTCAACGACGTCAAGCCAGGCACCCGTGTCAGCTTCCAGATCGCTGGCGAAGACAAACTGCGTACCGGCCAGATCGTCAGCAGCGCCAACCTGAGTGACACCGACCTGTCCACCGACATTCGTGTCCAGATCAAGCCTGACGAAAGCCTGAGCAGCTCGCTCGCCGGTCGTCCTGTCGAAGTCGTCAGCGATCGCGGTCCATCCGTGAACTGGCTGCTCGACAAAGCCATGGCCGCGGGTCTGTAATCATGAACAGCCCACTACGACGCCTGTCGACCCCCACGCTATTGAGCCTCGCCGTCGCGCTCGGCCTGAGCGGCTGTGCCGGCCTGCCCGATCAACGTCTTGCCAATGAAGCCCTGAAAAACGGCGACACTGCATTGGCGGAGCAGAACTATCGGCAGCTGGCGGACCTGGGCTACAGCGATGCACAGGTTGGTCTGGCGGATATTCAGGTCAACACCCGCGACCCGGCGCTGCTCAAGCAGGCCGAGGCCACCTACCGCGCGGCCGCCGAGACTTCGCCCCGGGCGCAATCGCGTCTGGGCCGTCTGCTCGCCGCCAAGCCGGATGCCACCGATGCCGAGCGCCACGAAGCCGAAGCGCTGCTGAAGAAAGCCTTCGCCAATGGCGAGTCCGGCACGCTGGTTCCGCTGGCCATGCTCTACCTGCAATACCCGCATACCTTCCCGGAAGTGAATGCCCAGCAGAAGATCAGCCAGTGGCGCGCCGCCGGTTACCCTGAAGCGGGTCTGGCCCAAGTGCTGCTGTATCGCACTCAAGGCACTTACGACCAGCATCTGGATGAAGTCGAAAGCATCTGCAAGCAGGCGCTGAACACCACCGACATCTGCTACGTCGAACTGGCCACTGTCTATCAGACACGCGGCCAGGCCGAGCCTCAGGCAGCGCTGATCGAGCGCCTCAAAAGCGAATACGCTGCGGGCCGCATCAGCGCCCAGCGCGTGGACAGCGTGGCACGCGTACTCGGCGACTCCACCATCGGCACCCCGGACGAAAAGACTGCCCAGCAATTGCTGGAAAACATCGCGCCGGGCTACCCGGCGTCGTGGGTCACGCTGGCCAAGCTGCTTTACGACTTCCCCGAACTCGGCGACGTCAACAAGATGATGGAGTACCTGGAGAACGGCCGTGCGGCCGACCAGCCACGCGCCGAACTGCTGCTGGGTCGCCTGTATTACGAAGGCAAGTGGGTGACGCCCGATGCTTTCAAGGCTGAAGAGCACTTGAAGAAAGCCGCTGCGACGGAAATTTCCGCCCATTACTACCTGGGTCAGATCTACCGCCGTGGCTACCTGGGCCAGGTCTACTCGCAAAAGGCCGTGGACGAATTGCTGATCGCCGCACGTGGCGGCCAGAACAGCGCCGACTTCGCCCTCGCGCAACTGTTCTCCCAAGGCAAGGGCACCCTGCCCGACCCGGTCAACGCCTGGGTCTTCGCCCAGCTGGCACTGACCACCGAAACACCGCAGGCCACCGAACTGGCCCAGCAACTGAGCACCACACTGCCGCCTGAAAAGCTCGCCGGCGCCAAGGATTTGTTGGCACGTGAGCAAAAAGTCCGGGGCGCAACCGCCAACCAGAACGCGATGGCGATGCAGGCCCTGCAAGAAGAAAAAGACGGTGAGGAAGCACTATGAAGTTGAATCCCCTGATGGCCGCTGGCGTGGGCCTTGGCTTCAGCCTGCTTTGGGCCTGCCCGACGCTGGCAGCGCTGACCGAACAACAGAACTTCGGTCTGGAAGTGAAAGCTACCGGCCAGCTTGAAGACGACCGCGATCTGGGCACCCGTTCGGGCGGCGATGTCAGCGGTCTGGGCCTGGACCTGCGTCCGTGGGTCTACGGCGAGCGCGGCAACTGGAGTGCTTACGCCATGGGTCAGGTGGTCACCGCCACCGACACCATTCAGACCGACCCGCTGGAGCAGTCCACCGGCGCAGGCGACGGTCAGACTCAGGTCTCTCGCGGCACCGCCAGCGAGCGCGAAGTCGACAAAACCTACGCAGCACTGCGCGAATTCTGGATCGGCTACAGCGGTTTCACGCCCTACCCTGGCGAGATCCTGAAAGTCGGTCGTCAGCGTCTGCGCAATGACGACGGCCAATGGCACGACACCAACATCGAAGCCGTCAACTGGACCTTCGACACCACGCTGCTGCGTGCCGAACTGGGCGCTGCACAACGTTTCAGCGAGTACCGCACCGACCTGACCGAACTGGCGCCGGACGACGAAGACCGCCAGCATCTGTTCGGCTCGGCCAGCTACCAGTGGACACCGGGTCACTGGGCAGGCGTTCGTGCGCACTACAGCCACGACGACGGCAAGCTCAAAGATCAGGGCCAGGAGCTCGACGACCTCGACAAGACGTCCAACGGCAACCTGACCTGGCTGGGTCTGCAGGCTGACAGCGATGCTTACAACTACCGCAACACCCATCAGCTCAACTACTGGGGCAGCCTGACCTGGCTCAACGGCACCCGTGACGAAATCGGCGTCAACGGTGTGAACGACCAGTACTTCGCCGGTGAGAAAAACAGCCGCGACATGAACGGCTGGGCCACCGACCTGGGCCTGCGCCTGCGCCTGGATCCACAGTGGCAAGTCGGTGCGGCCTACTCGCGCGCCAGCAAGGACTACGTTCAGAACGGTCTGGAAAGCAACCGTTCGAACTGGACCGGCACCCGCTCGCGAATCCATCGCTTCGGTGAGGCCTTCCAGGGCGAAATGGCCAACGTGGAAACCGGCTCGCTGTTCGCCTCCTGGCAGATGAACGAGGAATACGACGCCTCGCTGATCTACCACAAGTTCCGCCGCGTGGACGGCAACACCGGCATTGGTGGCTCGGGTATCAACGCGGTTCGCGAGAACGGCGACAGCAATACTTTCAGCTCGCTGCCGCTGGAAGATGGTCGCAAGGACCTGGGTCAGGAAATGGACCTGGTCGTGACCAAGTACTTCAAACAGGGTCTGCTGCCAGCCTCGCTGAGTCAGTCCTTCGACGAACCGTCGGCCCTGGTGCGTCTGCGCGCCGGTGTCTTCAAGCCAGGCGATGCGTACCACAACGGCGTGGATGAATACATGCACCGCGCCATCGTCGACGTCATCTGGCGCTTCTGATGCGAACCGCCAAAGGAGTGCCACAGATGAACAGTCAAGCAAGCAACGGGCGCAATCGCACCTGGCCGCACGCCCTGCTCGAAAGCGCCGTGCTGAGCAGCGCGATGCTGATGGCCAGCGGCGCGGCACTGGCCAACGCGCCTGTCACACCCGAGGCGCCGAAGGCGGTGGTCAAGGAGCTGCAACAGGCCAAGTCCTACACCATCACCAGCCCGCCGACCGCGCCGCTGGAAATGGCCAAGCCAGTGCTGCCGGACCTGAGCGGCTACACCGCGGACGCGGCGCTGAAAAAGATCGTGCGCAACAAGCCGGGCAAGGTCACTGTTTCGCGAATGATGGAAGAGACCGGCCTGAAGGAATTCATCGGCGGCGACAACAAGATGGCCGAGTGGGTTGCCCGTCAGAAGGGTATTCCGCAAGCCATCATGATCTCCGACGGTTACGTCAACCTTCAGGACCTGGTGAAGAAAGTCCCCAGGCAGTTTCTCGACGAAGTGTCGCCGGGTGTCTACGTGGCGCGCCTGCCGATCCTGATCAAGCAGACCGGCATCTTCGAGATTGACAGCAAGACCAAGGAATTGCGTCTGTCTCAGGAGAAGGGTTCGTTCATCGTCAGCGAAGGCAAGATGCTGATCACCCACACCCAGGTCAATGCCTGGAGCGAAAGCCGCAACAGTCTGGCGACCTATCGCAAGCCTGACGAGTTTCGTCCGTTCGTGCTGACCTGGGGCGGCTCGGAAACCTGGATCGCCAATACCAAAATGGCGAGCATGGGCTACGACCAGAGCAAGTCCTATGGCGTGAGTATTTCGCAGTACACGCCGAACACCGCGAAGATCCTCAAGCGCGCCGAGCCGACCGGATGGATCATCGACTCGGAATTCTCGGACATGTGGTACGGCTTCTACTGCTACGAGACGCGTGACTTCGTGGTCAAGGGCAACACCTACCGCGACAACATCGTGTACGGCATCGACCCGCACGACCGTTCCCACGGTCTGATCATTGCCGAAAACGACGTCTACGGGACCAAAAAGAAGCACGGGATCATTATTTCCCGGGAAGTCGACAACAGCTTCATCTTTCGCAACAAGAGCCATGACAACAAGTTGTCCGGCGTGGTCCTGGACAGGAACAGTGTGGGCAACATCGTCGCCTATAACGAGATCTATCAGAACCACACCGACGGCATCACCCTGTACGAAAGCGGCAACAACCTGCTGTGGGGCAACCGTGTGATTGCCAACCGCCGCCACGGTATCCGCGTGCGCAACAGCGTGAACATCAAACTGTACGAAAACATCGCCACCGGTAACGGGCTGATGGGCGTCTACGGCCACATCAAGGACCTGAGCGACACCGACCGCGACATCGAACTCGACCCGTTCGATGCCCAGGTGTCGCTGATCATGGTCGGCGGCGAACTGGCCAGCAACGGCTCCGGCCCGTTGTCCATCGACTCGCCATTGAGTGTCGAGTTGTATCGCGTCTCGATGCTGGCCCCGACCAAGGAAGTCGGCATCAGCCTCAACGGCATTCTGGGTGAACGTCAGAACGAGATCCTCGACCTGCTGGTACGCCAGAAGAAAGCCGTATTGATCGACCCCGTCGAAAGCCAGACCGAGCTGCGGGAATGAGGAAGGGTATTGTTATGCACGCACATTTGATCAAGCTGTTGAGCCTGTCCAGCCTCACCGCCGCCCTGATGGCCGCAGCCGGTGTCGCTCGCGCAGACGACTCGCAGGCGCCGACCTTCAAGGCCGAACCTTGCTGCAGCCTGTGCCCGGCCGCACACGATGCGAAGAACTACACCACGCGCTACCAGCAGAACTTCACCACGCTGGTTCAGGCCCAGGGCGACTGGCTGTTCCGTACCCAGGAAGACCTGCGTACCGAGTTCGACACCACGCCTGCCGGCTATCGCCGCATGAAAGAACTGCACGATGCGTTCAAAAGCAAGGGTGTCGAGCTGGTGGTGGTCTATCAGCCAACGCGCGGCCTGGTGGATCGCAACAAGCTGTTCCCCGCTGAACGCGACAAGTACGACTACGACAAGGCCCTGAAAAACTATCAGGCCATGCTCGGTCGCTTCAGCAAGATGGGTTACTGGGTGCCAGACCTGTCGCCGTTGACCAACGAGCAACAGGCACACGATTTCTACTTCCGTGGCGACCAGCACTGGACACCTTATGGCGCGCAGCGCACGGCGAAGATCGTGGCCGAGACCGTTAAGAAAGTCCCAGGCTATGCAGACATTCCCAAGCGTGAATTCGAAAGCCACATCTCCGGACGCATGGGCAAGACCGGCACCCTGCACAACATGGCGGGCCAGTTGTGTGGCACCAGTTACGCCATTCAGTACATGGACCAGTTCACCACCGAGCCGAAAGGCGAAGCCGGTGACGGCGACCTGTTCGGCGATTCCGGCAACCCGGAAATCACCCTGGTCGGCACCAGTCACAGTGGCAAGAACTACAACTTCGGCGGTTTCCTGCAGGAATACCTCGGCGCCGACGTGCTGAACGTCGCCTTCCCGGGCGGTGGTCTGGAAGGCTCGATGCTGCAGTATCTGGGCAGTGAAGACTTCCAGAAGCGTCCACCGAAGATTCTCATCTGGGAATTCTCGCCGCTGTATCGCCTGGATCAGGAAACCATCTATCGCCAGATGATGGCGCTGCTGGACAACGGTTGCGAAGGCAAACCGGCGGTCATGAGTGCCAGCACCACGCTCAAGCCGGGCACCAACGAAGTGCTGGTCAACGGCAAGAACGGCATCAAAGACATCAGCAACAGCAAGAACCAGATCGACATCCGGTTCGATGACACGTCGGTGAAAGTCCTTCAGGCCAGACTCTGGTACATGAACGGCCGTCACGAAGACCTGAAAATCGAAAAACCGGAAACCTCTGACACCGATGGACGCTTCGCCTTTGAGTTGCGCGAAGACGAGGACTGGGCTGATCAGCAGTTGCTGGCCCTCGAGATCCAGGGACCGGAAGCAGGCGCTGAACCACAGAAAGTCGAAGCGAAAGTATGCAAACGCAACGTGTTCCCGAGCGCTGCGAAACACACCGCTCAAGCCGGACTATGAGGTGACATATGCAGACTCCGAAACTGATACGCCCTACCCTGCTGTCGATGGCAATCCTGTCATCGATGGCCTGGGCGATGGGTGCGTCCGCAGCAGCGACGCTGGTTCCACCGAAGGGTTACGACGCACCGATCGAAAAAATGAAAACCGGTGATCACAATTTCACCTGTGATCCCATCCCGACGCCATACACCGACAAGCTGGTGTTTCGCAGTAAGTACGAAGGTTCGGACAAGGCTCGCGCTACGTTGAACCTGAAGTCCGAAGAAGCCTTTCGCGACGCGACCAAGGACATCACGACCCTTGAACGCGGCGTCAGCAAGGTCGTAATGCAGTACATGCGCGACGGTCGTCCGGAGCAGCTCGATTGTGCGCTGAACATGATGACCACCTGGGCGAAGGCCGATGCGCTGGAATCCCGCGAGTTCAACCACACCGGCAAGTCCATGCGCAAATGGGCGCTGGGCAGCATGTCGTCGGCTTACCTGCGCCTGAAGTTCTCCGACTCCAAGCCCTTGGCCAACCGTCAGCAGGATGCGCAGATCATCGAAGCCTGGTTCAGCAAGCTGGCCGATCAGGTGGTGAGCGACTGGAGCAACCTGCCACTGGAAAAAATCAACAACCACTCGTACTGGGCTGCCTGGTCAGTGATGGCAACCGCCGTCGCCACCAACCGTCAGGACCTGTTCGACTGGGCGATCAAGGAATTCAAGGTTGCCGCCAATCAGGTGGACAAGGACGGTTTCCTGCCCAACGAGATGAAGCGCCGCCAACGCGCCCTCTCGTATCACAACTACGCCCTGCCGCCGCTGGCCATGATCGCCAGCTTCGCCCAGGCCAATGGTGTGGATCTGCGTCCGGAAAACAACGGTGCGTTGAAACGACTGGCTGACCGCGTACTGGCCGGCGTGAAAGATCCTTCCATGTTCGCCGAGCACAACGGCGAGAAGCAGGACATGACGGACCTGAAAAAGGACCCGAAATTCGCCTGGCTGGAACCTTACTGCGCGCTCTACACCTGCAACGCCGAAACGCTTGAAGAGAAACACGAAAAGCAGCCGTTCAAGACTTTCCGCCTGGGCGGTGACCTGACCAAGGTCTACGACCCGGAACATGAGAAAGGCGACAAGAGTGACAAGGGTTCCTGAGTAAGGGTTGACCCCTGTGAGCGCGAGCGTGCTCGCGAAGACAGTGCTCTTCGCCAGCAGGTTCGCGCTTACGAGTGAAGCTGTAACGATGCGACAACCTCCATATTTTCATGGGGGGTTTGGGGGGGCTTTGGGCCCTTGAATGTTGGACAAACGGAGAGATAAGGATGGTTTTCTCATCCAACGTGTTCCTGTTCCTGTTCTTGCCGATCTTTCTCGGCTTGTACTACCTGAGCGGGCAACGCTATCGCAATCTGCTGTTGCTGATCGCCAGCTACATCTTCTACGCCTGGTGGCGTGTGGACTTCCTGGCGCTGTTCATCGGCGTGACTGTCTGGAACTACTGGATCGGTCTCAGGGTGGGCGCAGCAGGCGTGCGAACCAAACCGGCACAGCGCTGGCTGCTGCTCGGCGTGGTGGTGGACCTGGGTATTCTGGGCTACTTCAAATACGCGAACTTCGGCGTGGACAGCATCAACGCGGCCATGACCTCCATGGGTCTGGAACCGTTCATTCTGACGCACGTGCTGTTGCCGATCGGTATCTCGTTCTATGTCTTCGAGTCCATCAGCTACATCATCGACGTGTACCGTGGCGACACCCCGGCAACGCGCAATCTGATCGACTTCGCGGCGTTCGTGGCGATCTTCCCGCACCTGATCGCAGGTCCCGTGCTGCGCTTTCGCGACCTGGCCGACCAGTTCAACAACCGCACGCACACGCTGGACAAGTTCTCCGAAGGCGCCACGCGATTCATGCAGGGCTTCATCAAGAAAGTGTTCATCGCCGACACCCTGGCGGTCGTGGCCGACCATTGCTTCGCGCTGCAGAACCCGACCACGGGCGATGCCTGGCTGGGCGCACTGGCCTACACCGCGCAGCTGTACTTCGACTTCTCCGGTTACAGCGACATGGCCATCGGTCTGGGTCTGATGATGGGTTTCCGCTTCATGGAAAACTTCAAGCAGCCCTACATCAGCCAGTCGATCACCGAGTTCTGGCGGCGCTGGCACATCAGCCTGTCCACCTGGCTGCGTGATTACCTGTACATCACCCTGGGCGGCAACCGTGGCGGCAAGTTTGCGACCTACCGCAACCTGTTCCTGACCATGCTGCTGGGCGGTCTGTGGCACGGTGCCAACGTCACCTACATCATCTGGGGTGCCTGGCACGGCATGTGGCTGGCGATCGAAAAAGCGCTGGGCATCAACACCAAGCCGTACAACTTCAACGTAATCCGCTGGGCGCTGACCTTCCTGCTGGTGGTGATCGGCTGGGTGATCTTCCGCGCAGAAAACCTGCACGTCGCGGCCCGCATGTATGGCGCAATGTTCAGCTTCGGCGAGTGGGAACTGTCCGAACTCAACCGCGCAAGCCTGACCGGCCTGCAAGTGGCGACCCTGGTGCTGGCCTACGCAACCCTGGCGTTCTTCGGTCTGCGTGACTTCTACCAGAACCGTCAGGCCGACGATGGCAAGAGCGCCAAGGCCGACGGCCCTGCCACCGCGCAACCGGGCACCATCAAGGCCGTTCCCGGCGACGCACCGGGCAGCCTGCATCTGCCTGGCTACACCGTGGGCAGCGAAGCCAACGTGCAACCGGCGTACTGGGTTGCCGACTGGCCACGCTACGCCATGCGCGCACTGATTCTGCTGCTGTTCGTGGCGTCGATTCTCAAACTTTCGGCGCAGAGCTTCTCGCCGTTCCTTTACTTCCAGTTCTGAGGAGCCTGACATGACCCGTTCATTACGAATCCTCTACATCGCCATCTTCCTGGGTCTGCTGTTGATTCTGGGTGCCTGGTCGCTGCGCAGCTTCAGCACGTTCTCGACCTCGGCCGAGACCACCGTGCTCAACGGCAAATGGACCAAGGCGGCGGAAACCCATTACGACGATGAGTTTCCGATCAAGCGCCTGGGCACCAACCTCTGGGCGGCGCTGGATTACAAGCTGTTCAACGAAGGCCGTCCCGGCGTCGTGCTCGGCAAGGACCAGTGGCTGTATACCGATGAAGAGTTCGATGCCGTTGCCAACGGCGAGCAGAACGAAGCGGACAACCTGGCGTTGATCCAGGGCGTACGTGACGCGCTGGAAAAACAGGGCACCAAACTGGTTCTGGCCATCGTTCCGGCCAAGACTCGTCTGTACCCGGAACACATCGGTGACAACAAGCCGGCCAGCCTGCATGCCGACCTGTATCAGCAGTTCCACGCGCAGGTCGCCAAGGCCGGGATTTTCGCGCCGGACCTGCTGGCACCGCTGCAGGCTGCCAAGCAGAAGGGTCAGGTGTTTCTGCGCACCGACACGCACTGGACGCCGATGGGTGCCGAAGTGGCCGCGCAGCAATTGGGCGTAGCGATTGCCCAGAAGACCCCGCTGGAAGGCGAACCTGAACAGTTCGTCACCCAGGCCAAAAGCAGCGAGCCGTACAAAGGCGACCTGACCACCTTCCTGCCGCTGGATCCGCTGTTCAGCAACATGCTGCCCAAGCCTGACGAGCTGCAGCAGCGCAGCACCGATCCGGTCCAGGGCGAACCGGCGGGCGATGACGCACTCTTCGCAGACAGCGACATTCCGGTTGGCCTGGTGGGCACCAGCTACAGCGCGAACCCGAACTGGAACTTCGTGGGCGCCTTGAAAGAAGCGCTGCGCAGCGACGTCGTGAACTACGCCGAAGACGGCCACGGCCCAATCCTGCCGATGCTCAAGTACCTGCAGACCGATGCCTTTAAGAACACCCCGCCGCAAGTGGTCATCTGGGAATTCCCGGAACGCTACCTGCCGGCTCACAACGACCTTGGCGAGTTCGATCAACAGTGGATCGCCGAGCTGAAAAAATCGCGGAATACCCAAGACAACGTGGCGTTGAACGCCAACCCATCCGAGTCGCCCAACCGGGCGCAAAACTGAGAGGACTGACTCATGACCCAACACACGACTGCAAACCGTTCGAAGAACCGCCTGTTCAAAACCTGCGCACTGGCTGCAGGTCTGGGCCTGATGTCCCTGCAAGCCTTCGCCGGTGACTCCGCCCTGTACGGCCCGACTGCGCCTAAAGGCTCGACCTTCGTACGTGTCTACAACGCCAGCAACGCAGAAATCAGCGCCAGCGTCGGCAACACTAACCTGAACGAAGTCGCGCCACTGGGCAGCACCGCGTTCAGCTTCATGCCACAAGGCGACTACACCGCCAAACTGGGCAGCCAGAGCGTGCCGGTGAAACTGGCGGGCGATCACTATTACACCCTGGTCAATAACGCCAGCGGCAAACCTCAACTGATCGAAGAACCACCGTTCAAGAACAAGCAGAAATCCCTGGTTCGCGTGCAGAACCTCAGCGACAAGGCACTGACTCTGAAAACCGCCGACGGCAAGACCGATGTGGTCAAGACCGTCGCAGCCAAGGGCACCGGCGAGCGTGAAATCAACCCGGTAAAAGTCAGTCTGGCGCTGTATGACGGCGACAAGAAAGTCACCGATGTGAAACCTGTGGCCCTGGAGCGCGGCGAAGCCGCCGTTCTGTACATCACCGGCAGTGGCAGCAGCCTCTCGCCAGTGTGGGTCAAGCCACCGGTAGCAACCCGCTAAAGGATAAAGCTGGCCGGTTCCTGGCAATGCCTTGAACCGGCCGGTGCGGAACAAGAAAAAGACAGAAACGACAGTCAGTACGTACAGCCCATATTGAATGCTATTGGAGAAACAAAATGATTCCAGTGATCTTGTCAGGTGGTAGCGGTTCACGACTCTGGCCGCTTTCGCGCAAACAGTTCCCCAAGCAGTTCCTGGCACTGACCGGTGAGCACACCCTGTTTCAGCAAACGCTGGGACGTCTGGTGTTCGACGGCATGCAAGAGCCCATCGTGGTCTGCAACAAGGAACACCGTTTCATCGTCAACGAGCAACTCGCGGCGCTGAATCTGAAAACCCAGGCGATTCTCATGGAGCCGTTCGGCCGCAACACTGCGCCGGCCGTGGCCCTGACCGCCATGAAACTGGTCAATGAAGGTAATGACGGCTTGATGCTGGTGCTGCCGGCCGACCATGTGATCGAAGATCAGAAAGCCCTGCAACGCGCTCTGGCACTGGCGACCGTCGCCGCCGAGCGTGGTGAAATGGTGCTCTTCGGCGTGCCGGCCAACAAACCGGAGACCGGCTATGGCTACATCAAATCCACCGCCGACGCGCTGCTGCCGGAAGGCGTAAGCCGCGTGTCGCAATTCGTCGAAAAGCCTGACGAAAAGCGTGCCAACGAGTTCGTCGAAGCCGGTGGTTACTACTGGAACAGCGGCATGTTCCTGTTCCGCGCCAGCCGCTTCCTGGAAGAGCTGAAAAAGCACGATCCGGACATCTACGACACCTGCCTGCTGACCCTTGAGCGCAGTGTCGAGGACGGTGACGCCGTTGAAATCGATGCTTCCACCTTCGCGTGCTGCCCGGACAACTCCATCGACTACGCGGTCATGGAAAAAACCCAGCGCGCCTGCGTCGTGCCGCTGTCGGCCGGCTGGAGCGATGTCGGCTGCTGGTCGTCGCTGTGGGAAGTGAACGCCAAAGATGCCAATGGCAACGTCACCAAGGGCGACGTTGTGATTCAGGACAGCCGCAACTGCATGATCCATGGCAATGGCAAACTGGTGTCGGTGATCGGTCTGGACAACATCGTGGTCGTCGAAACCAAGGACGCGATGATGATTGCCCACAAGGACAAGGTCCAGGGCGTCAAGCAGATGGTCAACACCTTGAACGAACAGGGCCGCACCGAAACCCAGAACCACCTTGAAGTGTACCGTCCGTGGGGTTCGTATGACTCCGTGGACATGGGCGGCCGCTTCCAGGTCAAGCGTATCTCGGTCAAGCCGGGCGCATGCCTGTCGCTACAGATGCACCACCACCGCGCCGAGCACTGGATCGTGGTATCCGGCACTGCGCAGGTGACCTGTGACGAGAACGTGTTCCTGCTCACCGAAAACCAGTCCACCTACATCCCGATCGCCTCGGTCCATCGCCTGAAAAACCCAGGCAAGATCCCGTTGGAAATCATCGAAGTACAATCGGGCAGCTATCTGGGCGAAGACGATATCGAGCGTTTCGAAGATATCTACGGCCGCTCGGGCGCGCTGGAAGCCGGTGTAAAAACGCAGACCATCGCGCGTTGATCACGGGTTAGCGAAAAAGCGGTAGAACACCGGCCCCCGACAGCTTTTTGCGTATCCCATCCGCAAGAAGCTGTCGGGGGCTTTTTTGTAACCTGCGATAAAGTCGTGATTCAGCCCACCCTCCTCGTCCGGCCTCATTGGTCAACCGGCACCGCAGTTCTGTAGGATGTCCAGCACTGCCCACGCTGGAGACCCGCTGCATGCTGATCGGCATTCTGTTAATTCTGACCTGGCTCATTCTGCTGTTGCGCTATCCGGCCAAGGCCTTGCCTGTGTCGCTGGCGGCGGCCGTTGGTCTGGGTATCGTGGCGGCTGTGGTGATCTGGCAGGACAGCCGCGAGACCCGCCAGCTGGAGCAACTGGATATCCGTCTGACTCATTCACCGCAACAATGCCCCACGGATCGACCGCTGCAAGTCTCGGTCACCAATCACAACAAGGCCGCGCTGCTGGCGCTACGCTGGCGGATAGCCGCCTATGCGCCGGGTGATACGGTCAATCTGGCGGACAACACTTACACCTCTGCACGCTATCGCGGCCCGGGCGAGTTGCAGGCGGGCGCACAGTGGCAGGACTGCGTGCCGTTGCCCGCGCTGCGCAACGGCTATCGCCCACAAACCCTGGAGTTTCGCGCAGAACATCTGCAAGGCAGTTTCTCGGACTGACCCACAAGGACCTCGACATGCCCATCGCTCTCATTACCGGCTGTTCCAGCGGAATAGGCCGCGCCCTGGCTGATGCCTTCAAAACCAACGGCTACGAAGTCTGGGCCACGGCACGTAAACCGGAAGACGTCGCAACACTGAGTGCCGCCGGTTTCATTGCCGTGCAACTGGACGTCAACGACGGCATGGCTTTGGAGCAACTCGCCGCCGGGCTGGAACACAGCGGGCTGGACGTGCTGATCAATAACGCTGGCTATGGCGCGATGGGCCCGTTGCTCGATGGCGGCGTGGAGGCCTTGCAGCGGCAGTTCGAAACCAACGTGTTTTCGGTAGTTGGCGTCACGCGAGCGCTGTTCCCGGCGTTACGCCGCAACAAAGGACTGGTGGTCAATATCGGCAGTGTATCGGGCGTGCTGGTCACGCCGTTCGCCGGTGCCTACTGCGCCTCCAAGGCCGCCGTGCACGCACTGAGCGACGCGCTGCGTCTGGAACTGGCGCCTTTCGGCGTGCAGGTGATGGAAGTCCAGCCCGGCGCCATCGCCTCAAGCTTCGCGAAGAACGCCAGCCACGAAGCGGAACAGCTGATCAGCGAGCAATCGCCTTGGTGGCCGATTCGCGAGGGCATCCGCGCACGCGCCAAGGCCTCGCAAGACAACCCCACCCCGGCCACCGATTTCGCACACGACCTGCTCAAAGCCGTCCAGCAAGCCAACCCGCCACGCCTGTTGCGCCTGGGCAACGGCTCGCGAGTGCTGCCGCTGATGTCATGGCTGCTGCCCAAAGGATTACTGGAAAGCGGTCTGCGCAAACGGTTCGGATTGAATGCTTCGTTGTAATGTCAGGTTCCCTGAGGCCGTCCTGCATCCGGCGCGAGAAACGATCGGCTCCGGATAAAGGGTTGCTTCGTTTCTCTTGTTACTGTCATTTCTGTCAGTAGACGGCGAAGCACACCCAACCTAATTTGTCAGGGAGTCAGCCATTTCTCGACTCATCCGTCATTTTCTTGCAGGTATCGAACATGAGTACTTCATCCAAACCGTCTCTGCTCGCGCCGTTCGTCAAAGAGGCAACGCTCAAAAAAGTCGGCACGGAAGAAATTCTGGAAGTTAACCTCAACAATAAGATCACGATTGAACTGCCAGCGTTCGAAGACACGTCCTGTACGCTGGTCTTGCTGAATCTGGCCAATGCGGACGGCAGCCTCCGACCTCTGGCCAGCGGCAATTCACCGTTCATCTCCGGCCAGGCAACGCTCGTGACGATCTCCAACGACCACCCTGATGACACGATGAATTTCAAGAGTGGCCAGAAAGCGAAAATCACAGGTGATTTGTTGGGCAGCGACTTGGTAGTACCGGAATCGAAGACTTACACATTGGTATGAACGAACACTGCCTGCCCGAACGACTTCGAACGCTTTCACCCCGGCGTAACGATCACCGTGCAGGTCATGCCCGCCGACAGCAACACGCCTTCCGGCACATGATCCAGATGGATACGCACCGGTACACGCTGGGCCAGGCGGACCCAGTTGAAGGTCGGGTTGACGTCGGCCACCAGCTCGCGGCTTTGCGGGTTGTCGCGGTCGTAGATGCCGCGGGCGACGCTTTCGACATGCCCTTTAATGACCTCGCCACTCATCAGTTGCATGTCCGCCGGATCGCCGATCTTCAGGTGCGGCAATTTGGTTTCTTCGAAGAAGCCGTAGACCCAGAACGAGTTCATGTCGACCACTGCCATCTTTGCCTCACCGACTCGCGCGTAGTCACCGCGATGCACATTCAGGTTGGTGACGTAGCCATCCACCGAGGCCAGCACGCGGGTGCGCGACAGGTTCAGTTCGGCCGCTTCGAGCTGCGCCTGCGCTGCCTGATAGTCGGCCAGCGCGGCGCTGGCCAAGGTGCTGGCGTCATCGCGGTTCTCCGCTGAAATCACCAGCTCGTCCATGTCGGTGCGTCGCTTGGCGTTGAGCTTGCGCATCTCCCAGGTGGCCTTGCGCGAGGCGAGCAGTGCCTGGGCCTGTCTGACGGCAATCCGGTAATGCTCCGGGTCGATCTGCATCAGCAGGTCTCCGCGTTTCACCTGTTGATTGTCGTGCACCGACACGTCCACCACCGTGCCGGAAACATCGGCCGCCACGTTGATGATATCGGCGCGCACCCGACCGTCGCGGGTCCAGGGCGTATCCATATAATGCACCCACAGCGTACGGCCGACCCACAGCGCCAGGGCCACGATCAGCAGCGTGGCAGTCAGACTGAAAAGCTTTTTCATGCACAATTCCCGATCCGGCATCAACGATAGAAAGGCAGCGCCAGCGCGCCGAACAAACAGGTAAACAGGCTCAGGCGCAACAACGCCGGATGCCAGAAGTGACGGTACAGGTCCAGTCCCGACAACAGGCGATCCAGCCCCCAGGCAAGAACCATTGCGATCAGGAACATCAGGGTAATGGTCGGCAGGTACAGACCATGAAAGGCGATTTCACGCGGCATGCGGCACTCTGGCTGAACGAGGTGGCTGGCCGTAAGCGGCCAAGGGCGACTGGGGATCCAGCAGCGAGGTGCGGATGAAGTGCAGGTAGCTTTTTACCCGCCGCAGCACCGAGGTGTCGAAATGCGAAGCGAACGGCTCATCGGCTTCCCGGACCCGCGCCAACGCATGATCGACTGCCCGCAGACAGCGTTGCAGATTGCCCTCGTCTGGCTGAATGAACAGGCGGACCAACGCGCGTCCCATGACCCGCAACGCGATGCGCCAAGGCTGATACTGCGCGTAGCTGGGGTGAATCGGCAGCACGGCCTGTTCGCGACGCAGCTCGATGACCGCGTGGCCGATCTGCAGCACCACGAACATCCAGCGCAACAGCTCACGCTGCACGACAGGTCTGCCGATGGCCAGGCCGTACGCCTGATGCATGAGATCGCGGGTCTGGCTTTCGAAACTGGAACTCAGCCGCTGCAACGGTGCACTGATCGCGAACACCACCTGATCGCGCAACGCCTGCTCCAGCCGTTGCCACATCCAGCGGCTGTTGGGCGGCAGGATGATTGCGCCTGCCGCTGCACAGACCAACATGCCGAGAACCATGGCGAGGTAATCGTTGATGAAGGTGTACGGGTCATAGACCGTCAGGTTATCCGGCACCGAACCGATACTGAAAAAGATCAACAGCCCCAGCCCGTAACCCGTCCACTGCGGCCGAGACCCGAGAAACGCACCGAGCACGAACACCGGAGCCAACAAGCAGCACAGCAAGGGAAAGCCATCGACCTGCGGAAACAGAAAGAAGGTTTCGACAAAGCCCAGGACCGCGCCCAGCAGCGTACCGCTGGCCATCTGGAACGACATGCGCCTGGGGTTGTGAGTGGTCGATGACAGCGCGACGGTCGCAGCGGACGCCAGCGTCATGAAGGCCCCGCTCGGCCAGGCGGTCAGCACCCAATAAGCACTCATCAACGCCACCACACAGCTGGCCCGAAGCCCGGCCGCCGCTGCCGCCATCCAGTGGGTGCGCGGCACGAACGACTCGCGCCACTGTTCACGTTCGTGCCTGTGATCGGCAAGTGATGCGTGAGTCTGGGCGTAATTGAGCAGTTCGTCGACCAATCGATACAGCAGCTCGAAAGCGGTATGGAAATCCAGCCATTGGGCGTCGTTCGGGTCGATGCATTCGAACTCGGCGCGCAGGCCTCTCACCGTCTCGGGCCACTGCGTTTTGAACCGCTCCAGGTGGGTCGCCAGCCTGGCGGCATCGGGGCTGGTCAGCGCCTGATCGGCGAACACCTCAAGCACTGACGCCAGGCTGGCGAGCCCCGGTTCGAGACGCTCGATCACCGCATCTGCCCGTTCGCTGCGCAGCCTGTCGAGCAACTGGTGCAGCGCATTGAAACGTGTGGTGATGGCCATGAACTCGCTGTTCAAGCGGTTGAGCCGTCCATTGCGCCGCCGCATGTGCGGGTCTTCGAAGACCGTGACGCTGCGCAGCCCTTCCAGCCCGATGGCCTCGGCCACGAACCGCACATTGCCGGTTTCGAAAGCGTCCTGCTCCTGGGTGCCGCGCAAACCGTCAACGACAAACCGCGCGAACACGCCGAAGCGCTGGTAGAGGGCGTTTCGCATGGCCGCGCTGGAACTCTGCGGCAGGATCGTCGCGCTGACAGCCGTGGAACAAAGAATGCCCAGCGAGATTTCCAGCACCCGCCACACCGCAGCCATGAACGAGCCTTGCGGATGCGCCAGCGCCGGCAGACCGACCATCGCAGCGGTGTAGCCCGCCAGCACGAATCCGTACGCACGAAAGTTGCGATAACGCGCCGTGCCCGCCGAACACAGCCCGACCCACAGCGCCAGACAGCCCAGAAACGGCACCGGATTCTGCGCGAACAGCGCCATCAGCACTACCATCATCACCGAACCCGCCAACGTACCCAGCAGCCGATAGAAACTCTTGGCGAACACTTGGCCGCTCTGCGGCTGCATGACGATGAACACGGTGATCATCGCCGTGCGCGGCTGTGGCAGCTCAAGCCGCAACGCCAGCCAGTAGGTCAGGAAGGCGGCGATCAGCACCTTGCCGATATAGATCCACGTCACGCCGTCGCTGCGCGCCCAGTTGTTGAACTCCCGACGCCAGGGCAATGCGATGAAACGCTGAGCAAAGGTGATCATGTCAGTGGCCGGCCCGTGCAAGCGTGGCCGGCACAGCCCCATCCGCCGACAGTCCGCCACCCAGCGCCACGACCAGCCCGGCGTAGGCGGTCAGGCGTGCGGCCTCGACCTGCTGTTGAACCTGCTGCTGACGAAACAGCAGCGTCTGGGCGTTGAGCACGTTGAGGTAATCGGTCAGCCCGCGCTGATAAGCAATCAGGGCAATGTCGTAAGTCTTGCGCGCCGAGGCCACTGACTCGGCAGCGTACACCTGCTGTTTGTCCAGAGAAGCGCGACGAATCAACTGATCCGAAACACTTTTGAGTGCCATGACCAGGGTCTGGTTGTAATGCGCGACGGCCTGGTCATATCCGGCCGCGGCCTTGCCCAGCTCGGCGCGCAGACGTCCGCCATCGAAGATCGGCAGACTTATAGCAGGGCCTGCCTTGTAGCTGAGCTTGCTGCCGGTCAAAAACTCCAGCATGCCGCCGCCCGTGGCCATGTAGCCGAGGCTGGCGACCAGATCCACGTTGGGGTAGAAATTGGCGTGCGCGACGTCGATGCCTCGCGCCTGCGCGGCTACCCGCCATTGACTGGCGACCACATCAGGACGCTGCCCCAGCAGTTGCGCAGGCAACACCGACGGCAGCTTCAGTTCGGTATTCAATGTCAGGCTGGGGCGCTGCAAGGTCGCGCCTTCGCCCGGCCCCTTGCCCGCCAGCGCTGCCAACTGATTTCGGCCCAGCGCAATGGCTTCTTCCAGCTCATCGATCTGCCGATGGCTTTCCGGCAACGGCGCTTGGGCCTGACTGACCTCAAAGTGTGTGCCGAGGCCCCCCTTGAGTCGACGCTGCGCCAGATCCAGCATCTGCTGCTGTTGGGCCAGGGTCGCCTCGGCGATATCCAGACGCGCGAAATCGAGGGATAGCCGGATATAAGCGCGAACGATGTTTTCCTGCAATTCGAGCTGGGCCTGACGCTGTTCAGCTGCACTCATGTGAGCGATATCCAGCGCCTGTTCGCTGGCGTTAAGCTCACGTCCCCAGATATCCAACGGATAGCTCAGACCCAGCGAGGCATTGTTGTCCCAGGTGCGAGTATCGGCGAGGGCACCGGGGCCGTAGAACTGATCGTTCGGCCAGTCGTGACGCGCCAGACTGGCTGTGCCTTGTGCCTGCAACGACTCGGCGGATTCGGCCAGGCCCGCCATCGCTCTGGCTTCCCGCACACGCGCTGCGGCCATGGCCAGGCTGGGACTGCCAAGCAGCGCCAGTTCGATCCAGTGATCCAGTTGCGGATCGTTATACACACGCCACCAGTGCTCGGCGGGCCAGTGTGCACTGAGCGCGGCGCGCTGGATTGCCGTGTCGGTGGCCAGGCTGTCGGCAGACAACGCTTGGCCCTTGGGTCCGATGCCGCCGGTTCCGATACAGCCGCTGATGACGAACGATAAAGCCAGAAGACCGAGGGGCTTGAGCCCTCTGATGATGCGACGCGGCACAGCTGCGAGTTCCCGACCGGTGATGAAACGCCTTGAATGGCGGCGATTCTAGGGGGCGCCCGGCATGGCGATAAGCGGGGAGATATGTGAATCTTTATTACCGAAACGGTGATAATCCGTTGGTAGGGCTGACACGCCGCAGTTACTTCATGTCACAATTTGCCATCTACTCAGAGAAGCCTTCATGGACACCCTGCAAAACATGCGCGCCTTCAGTTGCGTGGCGCAAGCGGGCAGCTTTACTGCGGCAGCCGCCTTGCTCGACACCACCACCGCCAATGTATCGCGCGCGGTCTCCAACCTTGAGGCGCACCTGCAGACGCGCCTGCTCAACCGCACCACGCGGCGCATCGCACTGACCGAAGCGGGCAAGCGTTACCTGTTGCGCTGCGAGCAGATCCTGATGTCCGTCGAAGAGGCGGAAGCCGAAGCCAGCGACGCCCATGCCCGCCCTGCCGGTCAGCTCAAGATGCATTCGATGCCCGGGGTCGGTCAGCATTACGTGGTCGATGCGATAGCCCGTTACCGGCGCAGTCATCCAGACGTGTCCTTCGACCTGACCCTGACCAGTCGCGTGCCAGACCTGCTGGAGGACGGTTATGACGTGTCCATCGTGCTGGCCAGCGAATTGCCGGATTCGGGGTTCGTGTCGCAGCGTCTGGGCATAACCTACAGCATCGTCTGCGCCTCGCCGGAGTACATCAAGACCTTCGGCACGGCGCAGAAACCGGCGGACCTGCTGAACCACGCGTGCCTGCGTCTGGTAAGTCCGGTGTTCCCGCTGGAGAAATGGCTATTCGACGGTCCGGACGGCCAGGAAATGGTCACCATCACCACCTCGCCGTTGCTGGTCAACTCGGCCGATGCGATGAAAACCGCGATCTGCGCCGGCATGGGAGTCGGGATCCTGCCGATTTATTCGGCCATCGAGGGCCTGCGCAACGGCACGCTGGTACGCGTCATGTCCGACTATCGCTCGCAGGAACTCAATCTGTACGCCATCTACCCGTCGCGCCAGTACCTAGATGCCAAGATCAAGACCTGGGTCGAGTACCTGCGCGGTTCGCTGCCGGAAATTCTCGCGGCCGATGAAGCCGATCTGCACGTACAGGCACTGAAGAGCATGTCCTGACGTCGTACAACCGCAAAAACCGGCTGCCAAACAGCGGGCAGGAATGTTAGCGTGCTACTCATTCAACCCGCTCGAGAGTGACTGCCCAATGAAAAAAACCGTACTCGCCTTCAGCCGTGTTTCCCCTGAAATGGCCGAACGCCTGTCGCAGGACTTCAACGTGGTCGTGCCCAATCCCAAGCTGGGCGACATCAATGCCCAGTTCGACGAAGCCCTGCCCGAATCTCATGGACTGATTGGCGCAGGCCGCAAGCTGGGCCGTGAACAACTGGCCAATGCCAGCCGCCTGGAAGTGGTTTCGAGCATTTCCGTGGGGTACGACAACTACGATGTTGGCTACCTGAGCGAGCGCGGCATCATGCTGACCAACACACCGGACGTGCTGACTGAAAGCACGGCGGATCTGGGCTTCTCGCTGATCATGAGCAGCGCCCGCCGCGTCGCGGAACTGGACGCCTGGACCAAGGCCGGCCAGTGGACACGCAGCATCGAAGCACCGCATTTCGGCACCGACGTGCACGGCAAGACGCTGGGTATCGTCGGCATGGGCAACATCGGCGCGGCCATTGCGCGGCGCGGCCGTCTGGGCTTCAACATGCCGATCCTGTACAGCGGCAACAGCCGCAAGACGGAACTTGAGCAGGAGCTGGGCGCGCAATTCCGCAGCCTGGATCAGTTGCTGGCCGAGTCCGATTTCGTCTGCCTGGTGGTGCCGCTGAGCGACAAGACACGCCACCTGATCTCTCGCCGCGAACTGAGCCTGATGAAGCCGAGCGCCATTCTGGTCAATATCGCCCGTGGCCCGATTGTCGACGAACCGGCGCTGATCGAAGCCTTGCAGAACGGCATCATTCGCGGCGCAGGTCTGGACGTCTATGAAAAGGAACCGCTGAGCGAATCGCCACTGTTCCAGCTCAAGAACGCCGTCACCCTGCCCCACATCGGTTCAGCCACCACCGAAACCCGCCAGGCGATGGCCGACCGTGCCTACCACAACCTGCGCAGTGCACTGCTGGGTGAACGGCCGCAGGACCTGGTCAATCCGCAAGTGTGGAAGGGTTGACTGGATTCGCGCTCATCTGCGGGCCTGCCGACGTTCTGCGTCGGCAGGCCATCCTCAAGCCAGCTTTGCACCAACCGGTCCGATCACAGGCTTCACCTTCCTGAACACCAGCACATTGCCCACCATCACCAGCGCCAACCCGACCAGCGCTGCCGACGTCCACTGATAACCCTCGACCCACGCCGAAATGTTCAGCGCCACCACCGGGAACAGCACCGTGCAGTAGGCTGCGCGTTCCGGGCCCATGCGGCCGACCAGCGTCAGATAAGCAGTGAAACCGATCACCGACCCTGGAATGACCAGGTACAACAGCGAGCCTACGTATCGGGTGTCCCACTCGAAGGTGAACGGCGTACCGCTGAGCAGGCAGTACATCCCCAGAATCGTCGCGCCATAAAACATGCCCCAGGCATTGGTGGTCAGCGGACGCAGACCGGCTTTCTGTTGCATGCTCGACAGCAGGTTGCCTGCCGAGAAACACAACGTGCCCAGCAGCGCCAAACCAAGCCCCATCAGGGTCTGGTGGCTGGCACCATGTCCGGACAACTCAGGCCAGAACAGGCAACCCAGACCCAGCAGCCCCAATGCGCCACCGGCCAGTACATTGCCCGCGATCTTCTGCCGGAAGAACACCCGTGCATTCAGCGCATTCCATAATGTCGCGGTCGAGAACACCACGGCGATCAGGCCGCTGGGGATCCATTGACTGGCGGTGTAGAAGCACATGAAGTTGACGCAGAACAGGCACACGCCCTGCGCCAGACAAATCAACTGACCACGACGATTGACCGGTTGCAGTCGTCGGGTAATCAGCAGGATCGCGAACAGCACCAGCGCCGCCAGTGCGAAGCGGTAGACGATCGACACCGGAATCGCGACCTCGCCGAGCTGGAGTTTCAACGCGATCCAGGTCGTGCCCCAGATCAGCACGGTCAGCAGATAAAGCGAAATATTCATGACGCAGGCTCCTTGATGAGCCACCAGTCTGCGGCGTGCTCCGTCAGGCACGCTTGCACAATCTTGCGCATTTGATCGACGCGATGATGGCAGCCGCACCGCTCGGGGGTAGGATAAGCGGCACAGAGGAACCGTCATGTCATCCATTGAATCCATCCAGGTCTTCCAGGCCTTGAATAGCTCGCCCCACTCCTGTCTCGAACAGAGTGCGACGCTGGGCGACGGTCTGGTCGCAGCCCTGTGGAACAACCGCCATGACTCGCAGGAATATCACGCCCCGACCCATCACACGCTGTCGTGCTACATCGAAGACGGCACCGGCACATTCCGCCGCGACCGCCCGGACCAGAAAGGCGCGCCAGGCAAACTCTGCATCCTGCCCGCCGGACATGAATCAGCGTGGATCGTGAACGGTGAAATCCGTCTGGCGCACCTGTATTTCAGCGCCGAACAGTTTGCGCTGAGCTGTGTCACCCTGCTGGATCGCGAGCCTCGGGAAATGCAGTTGCGGGAAAACACTTTTCTCGACGATCCCGTCCAGACGCTACGTTTTCAGCAGTTGATCCGCCTGAACTGGGCCGAACCGGGCGAACGTCTGCTGACCAGCAGTCTGGCCCACGAGATGATCGGCCATGCACTGTTGAGCCAGACCGGGCAGCGCGACGGCCTGCGCTTGAAAGGTGGTCTGGCGCCCCATTTGCGGCGGCTTCTGGTGGATTTCATCGAGACGCATCTGGCCGACCCGCTGAGCCTCGGCCAACTGGCCGGTCTCTGCGCACTGTCGGAATACCATTTCGCGCGCATGTTTCGCGAAAGCTTCGGCCTGCCGCCTCATCAGTACTTGTTGGCGCGTCGGCTGGGACAGGCTCGACGCCTGCTGCGAACCACCGACAAGCCGTTGGGCGACATTGCGCTGGCCTGCGGATTTGCCAGCGCCAGCCATTTCAGCAACCGGTTTCGCCAGGCCGTGGGCGCGACGCCGGGCGAATACCGACTGGCGCTCGCAACGGCCTAAAGCAGTGGGTTCACTGCAACCAGAGGGCTGAACAGCAACGCGCAACCAGCCAGCAACAACACCCAGCGCGGGCGAAACGGTAGCAGCGAGACCAGCAGCACCGCACTGCCCATCAACAACGCGAACCATTGCACCAGACCGATGGCCCAGCCATCGATGGCCACTGCGGGCCAGGGCGACAGCAGCAGCGCACTCCAGCCGATCAGCTTGAGCGTCAAACGACGACGCCGGGTCAGCGTCCCCGTGCACAGTTCGCCGTAATGGCGCGGCATCGACAGACACAGCGCGACAAATCCCAGGTAGCACAACGACACCGCGAGCAGCATCAGCTTGCTTCCTGCGGGCTGGCTTGCAGCGACTGGCTATCCGGGCGCAGCGCCTTGCTGGCAGGCGAAGCCTTGAACTTCGTTGCCGTCCAGCCGAGAAACAGACCGGTCGCAAGCGCAGTCAAGTCAACGGCGGCGATGACCCAACTGTCCGCCGCCAGCGAGTTCAGCAGGTAGCGAGCACCGGTCAGCAAATCCAGCACCGGCAATGCGCTGAACAGCAACGCGCCCAGCCAAAGCTGTTCACGCCAGGCGCGGCGACCACGACGCACCGCTGCATGCAACAGCGATACACCCCATGCCGTGAAGAAAACGCTTACCTCCCAATCGGCGCGCCCGCTCAAACCGGCCGGTATCAGGCGGTTGGCCCAGAAGAACGCCGCTACCGCGACCATCAAGCCGCCCATGCTGGCGATGTTCAGCACTTCGACCAAACGCAGCTCAAGCGGCAGCACACCACTTTTCGCGTGCTTGAGCTGCCGCTTGCCGAGCCACATCACCAGTCCGGTGCCAATCATGGCGGTGCCCGCGACGCCGAATGCAAAGTACAACCAGCGCAGCAGCGGCTGGGCGAAGTGACCGACATGCAAACCGTACATCGCGCCAGACACCTGCAACGCCATCGGCCGCTCCGGCACTTCATTGTGCAACTGGCCGCTGACGCCGCTGAAGGTCAGCGCACCGCCACGCTCCATCACAATGCTGCCTTTGTCATCGCGGGTAAGCAGCACCGATGCAGCGGCATCGCCGGGATGATTGACGATGACACGCCCGACCCGCCCGCTGTCCCAACGCGACTCTGCCGTATAGACCAGAGGCGCCAACGCGATCAGCGGCGCAGGCGTGCCCTCGGCCTTGACCGCGCCCGGCGGCGGAAATACTTCACTGTAAAACGCCTGGGCCGAGCCATACGCAGTCAGGATGCTCGCCGGCATCACCATCGACATGAAGATCACCAGACTGCTGTAGGTGATCATCAGGTGAAACGGCAGGACCAGCACGCCCAGCGCGTTGTGCCCGTCCAGCCAGGAACGCTGGCCCTTGCGCGGCCGGAACGTGAAGAACTCCTTGAAGAGCTTCTTGTGAATGATGATGCCGGTGATCAGTGCGACGAACATGACCATGGCCGCCGTGGTTGCCAGCCAGCGACCCCACGGGTAAGGCATCTGCAACTGATAATGGAAACGGTAGAAGAACTCCCCGCCTCGTGTCTCACGTGCCTGCACTTCGCTGCCGGTCTGCGGATCGAGCAACTTGCGCACGAAGTTGTTGCGCTGGCCGGGCTGGCCTTGCGGCAACCAGCCCACCGACAACCCTGGCGTACGCTCGTCGGGCAGGTTGATGAACCAGCGAGTGGCGCCTGCCGCGTGGCTCTGCAGATAGGTCTGGGCCATCTGCACGCTCGCGCCGGCATCGAGCGGGCGTGCTGGAATCTCCGGCTGCATCCACTGGGTGATCTCGTCCTTGAAGTAGGAAAGCGTTCCGGTCAGAAATATCGCGAACAGCAGCCAGCCGAACAGCAGGCCGATCCAGGTGTGCAGCCAGGCCATGGACTGACGGAAGCCCTCTTTCATGACAACCACCGACTGATGGCATACGCGGCACCGAGTACGACGCAGGGCAGCAATACGCCGACCCAGGCCTGCAATGCGGTACGGCAGGCGAAGCACCAGAGCACCGCCACCAGATACGCGAGAAACGACAGCATCATGCCGGTCACCACTGCCTCGGCGCGGGGCATTGGCAGCCATTGCGTGATACAGACGCTGGTGATCGACGCCAACAGGTAGCCGGCAAAGATTGCGGCGAGCGCGCGCGAGGTTACCGCCAGTCGATAGGCGACAGTCACCCTCTTGGCTTTGGGGGTGTGTGTCTTGACCGCTGGGGCGGTTACGGCAGAGGGGCGATCCATCGGAGCGTCTTCGTCGGTACAAAAAACGGTGGAAAGCCGGAGCACGCATCCGCAAGGGGTTGGTGAAATCGCCAGCCAGTCTCGATTCGTCATCAAACGGACGAATGAAGCGCAATATTAATGATAAATATTCTCATACGCAAAAGAGTCTGACAGAATCCACGCCATCAATGAGTCCTCGTGGATTGTTCTCCGTGATGCCCACCGCCCACCCTGCTCTCAATCACACCGTCGATGGCCTGTTCCGGGCGCACAATGCCTGGCTGACGGGCTGGTTGCGACGCAGGCTCGGCTGCCCGCACAGCGCGGCGGATCTGGCGCAGGACACGTTCATCAAGGTACTGGGCGCCCGCGACACGCAACAGATCGTCGAACCGCGCGCGTTTCTGACCACCATTGCCCGGCGCGTACTGTGCAATCACTACCGGCGTCAGGATCTGGAGCGCGCCTACTATCAGGCGCTGGCCGAATTGCCCGAATGCGTGGCACCGTCGGAAGAAGAACGGGCGATCATTCTCGAAACCCTGGTGGAGCTGGATCAGTTGCTGGATGACCTTCCCCTGGCGGTGAAGCGCGCCTTTCTGATGTCGCAGGTCGATGGCCTGAGTCATGGTGAAATCGCTGCCGCGCTGGGCATCTCCATCGCGACGGTCAAGCGTCACCTCAACAAGGCCGCGCTGCGCTGCTATTTCGCCTTATGAACCTGAACAGCGAATCGCTGAACAAATCCGACATCTCGCCTGTGGTTGCACAGCAGGCGGTCGGCTGGCTGCTGGAGATGCAGGAGGGTGCCTTGAGCGCCGGTCGTCAGCAGGCCTGGCAACTCTGGCTCAATGGCAACGCCGAACATCAGCGGGCATGGGCGCATATCCAGCGCGTCAACCAGCGCCTCAGCGGGCTCTCGTCACCCTTGGCCCATGCAGCGCTGGGTGCGCCGAAATCCGCCGGTCGTCGTCATGCCCTCAAGTTGTTGTTGCTGCTGGGCGCAGGTTCGGTGGCGGGCTGGAGCCTGCGTGAACAGATCGCGCTGCAACCCTTGCTCGCCGACTACAACAGCGGCGTGGGCGAGCAGCGCAAGGTGGCTTTGAGCGACGGCAGTCAGGTGCAGTTGAACACCGCCAGCGCCGTGGACGTGAAATTCGATACGCAACAGCGGCTGATTCAGCTGTTGTCCGGTGAAATCCTGATGACCGCCTCGGCGGACGCACGACCGCTGAACCTTTTGACCGCCGAAGGGACGGTGAACGCCGCGACCGGCAACAGCCGCTTCAATCTGCGGCAGTTGAACGGCCGCACGCAGCTGGCAGTGTTCGCCGGAGCGGTAAACCTGTTGCCGGTTGACCGGGCTGGTTCGGGCCTGACCGTCCAGGCGCAGCAACAAGTCAGCTTCAACCGCGACGCCTGGGGCAGCGTTCGCCCGGTGGATGCCAGCAGCGGCGCATGGGCCGACGGCATGCTGGTGGCGTCGCGCATGAAGCTGTCCGACTTTCTCGAGGAACTGGGGCGCTATCGCCGCGGCCGTCTGCACTGCGACGCCAAGGTCGCCAGCCTGTTGATCTCGGGCAGTTATCCACTGGCCGACAGCGAACGGATACTCGACATGCTGGAAATCGCCCTGCCGGTTCGCGTGCAGCGCTTTACCCGATATTGGGTGAACGTGCAGGCACGGGTTTGAAACGCTCCGGTTTCTGATCGTTGCGCAGGCCTGCGCGCGGAGCCTGTTTAATCGCGCAGCAAAAAATAGTCGAACATTCGTGAGCCGTTTTCAGCCACTCGCGTGACAGACAGGGAAAGCTCTTCAATCTTCCGGTCAAAGGACTCCTGCATGTCAGCCCGCCCTACCCAACTTTCCCCGATGGTTCGCACGCTGCGCCATGTCATCTTCGGCGCCAGCCTTTCGGTGGGCAGCCTGTCGATGGCTCAGGCCGCCGATGTAGCGCCCAAGGTCTACCACATCGCGCCAAGCGAACTTGAAACAGCGTTGAACCAGTTTGGCCGGGAAGCGGGCGTGCTGATTTCCTATGGCTCGCAAGTCACCAGCGGGCTGAAGAGCCGCGGCCTGGAAGGTCAGTACACGCCCGAGCAAGGCCTCAACGCCCTGCTCGAAGGCACCGGGCTGCAAGCCGTGGCCGATGGCAACAATGGCTTCACCGTGCAGTCGGCCAGCGTCGTCGGCGCACCGATCGAGCTCGGCGTTTCGACAGTGGTCGGCGACTGGCTGGGCGAGGCGCAGCAGACCAATGTTTTCGAACATCCCGGCGCACGTGACGTGATACGCCGCGAAGAATTCGAGCGGGTCGGCGCGACCTCGGCACGTGACGTGCTCAACCGTATTCCCGGCGTCAACGCCCCGGAAAACAATGGCACCGGCAGCCACGACATGGCGCTGAACTTCGGTATTCGCGGCCTCAATCCGCGTCTGGCTTCGCGCTCCACGGTGTTGATGGACGGTATACCTGTGCCGTTCGCGCCTTACGGCCAGCCGCAGTTGTCGTTCGCGCCGGTCAGCATGGGCAACATGGACGCCGTTGACGTGGTGCGCGGCGGCGGCGCGGTGCGTTACGGCCCGCAGAACGTCGGCGGTATCGTCAACTTCGTGACCCGCGCCATTCCCGATGAGCCGACGCTCAAGGGCGGCATCCAGACTGAAACCAGCCCGTCTTCCAGCCATGACGGCTTCAAGACCACCGGCAACCTGTTGGCGGGCGGCACCAACGACAACGGCCTGGGCGGCGCGATTCTGTACTCCGGGGTGCGCGGCGGCGACTGGCGCGAACACAGCGACACGCAGATCGACGATCTGATCCTCAAGGGTAAATACCAGATCGACGAGGCCAACAGCCTCAACGCCATGGCTCAGTACTACGACGGCGAAGCCGAGATGCCGGGCGGCTTGAGTGTGGCCGACTACGACGCCGACCCGTACCAGTCGACTCGTTTGAAGGACAAGTTCTGGGGACGTCGCACGATGTTCAACTTCGGCTATCGCTACGAGCAGGACGCACGGGTGTTCACCGCCAACACCTTTTTCACCAAGACCCTACGCAGCGGCTATCTGGACCAGGGCAGCTTTGTGTCCCTGTCGCCTCGCGAATATTGGGTGCGCGGTCTGGAAACCCGTTTCTCCCAAGGCTTTGCGCTGGGCGAAACCTGGCATGAAGTGGGCGTCGGCTACCGCTACGTCAACGAGGCCGGTCATGAGCTGCGCTACCGCGAACCGGTGACCGGCCAGTTACCGACCACCGCCAGTCGCAACGACCGCGACACTCGTGGTTCGACCCAAGCCCATGCGTTCTACATCGATGATCGCATCGACATCGGCAAGTGGACCATCACACCTGGCATCCGCTACGAAATGATCGACACCGCGCAGAACAACAACCTGACCAACGTCAAATACCAAGGCGACTACAACACCGCGCTGCCTGCGCTGAACGTGCTCTATCACCTGACCGACACCTGGAACCTGTACGCCAACACCGAAGGCTCGTTCGGCAGCGTGCAGTACAGCCAGATGCCCAACCGCGTGACGGGCGGTGAAGTGAAGCCGGAAAAGGCGCGCACCTGGGAACTGGGCACCCGTTATGACAACGGCAACCTGCGCGCCGAGATCGGGGCCTTCCTGATCAACTTCGACAACCAGTACGACAGCAACCAGACCAACGACACCGTCATTGCCCGAGGCGAAACGCGCCATCAAGGCATCGAAACCAGCGTCAACTATGCGCTGGAAGGTTTGAACCCGGCGCTGGCGGGCTACGATGTCTACGCCACCTACGCGTTCGTGGACGCTACCATTCGTGAGGACGGTCCGAACAAAGGCAACCGCGTACCCTTCTCGTCCAGACACAAGGGCACATTGGGCGTCAGCTACACCGAAGGTCCATGGAAGCTGAATCTGGACAGCGCGTTCCAGAGTGATCAGTTCGCCGACAATGCCAACACCTCGACCGAAACTGCCGACGGCAGCAATGGCCGCATCCCCGGCTACATGCTGTTCAGCACCCGAGCCGGTTACGACTTCGGTCCGAAACTCTCCGACCTGAACGTGGCTGTGGGCATGAAGAACATCTTCAATCGCCAGTACTACACCCGCTCGTTCGACGACAACAACCGCGGCAAATACGTCGGCGAACCACGCACCGTCTACGTCCAGACCTCAGTCGCGTTTTGATGCAATTTTCCTGATGTAATCGATCGTTCCCATGCGCCGCACGGGAACGTCGCTCTACCTCCCTTGTTTTGCACCGGCCTATCGATGTGCCTGGGCCGGGCAGCCTGCAGAGCCTCGTGGGTTGCATCTGGCATAGGGTAGGAAATGAGCCGGGCAAAAGGGGGAAACTTTCGTTCAAACATTTCTTGTTTTTTTATACTGCGAAATATTTCTTCCATATTGGGGTTGAATTGTCGGGTCATTGCCGCCAACACTGTGAATGAGCGCAAACGAAACCGAATTCCGCGAGGAATCGCACAGTCCAGGCTCACACGAGCAAGCCCTAATAAGGATTAACTATGCAAATCCAGGTCAATAGCGATAATCACATCGAAAGCAGTATCCGACTGGAGGAGTGGGTTCGTACCACCGTTGAAAGCACGCTCGAACATTACGACGAATACCTGACTCGCGTGGAAGTCCATATCCGCGATGAAAACGGCGACAAGCCCGGCCCGCATGACATCAAATGCCAGATGGAAGCCCGGCCAAAAGGTCACCAGCCCATTTCTGTTTCCCACAAGGCCGATACGGTAGATCAGGCGGTGGATGGCGCGGCAGTGAAACTGGACCATGCCCTTGAACACTTGTTTGGCAAACTGCGCGGCAAGCGCGGCGCGGCCCCGGTCCTGACCGAGCAGGACGACGATTCGGTCAGCCCGGACGCGTTGCTTGAAGAGGAATTTCTGGAGAAAGAGCAGGAGAAGGAAGCCGCTCGTTTGAGCTGATTTCGGCTCGCTGCTTGAACAGGTTTCACAATAGACAAAAAGGGCGAACCTGCGAGGGTTCGCCCTTCTTCGTGATGCGCATGCAGGTCAGTCAAAAGCGTTGAAAAGTGATTCACCCTGCGACTGATCGGTGCGCACCACAAATGCCCGGCGCACAGCTTTGTATCACCCGGGACACGCTTTGCGACGCTGCAGCTCGACGTCTCGGTGCCGTCCATCGAATTTAACATCCAGTGACAAACCAATATCGAGCGCCATGTCCATTTCTTCTGTGAGCAAAAACGGAGGCCGTTAACCTGCCTTCCGACATCGCATGATCACTCGAACAGCATGCATCCCACCCTCCTTCAACGGCCGTACAGGACACCTGACATCGTGATTTTCGGAACACCTCCAAACGAGGTTTTTATCCCGCAAATGCGAATGCCTGACCGGAAAAGGAAAGCGTCTGAATGTCTGACAATCCGTGGAATCTGTCCTATGTAAATCACCCGCCGGTCAGTGCGCGAGGCAGGCCTGAAGCCGTCGCTCGTGAGCTTTGCGCCACGGCCATCGACAAACTGTTCACGTACCCACTCCCTGCGAAATACAGCGCTGGCGGCGACCTGTCCTGCGCACGCCAAAAGGCCACTCCTGAAAAATGGCCCGAACCGTGCAACGCACTGATGGCGACACCCAAGCCACGGCCAAGCCACTGATCGGCCGCTGAGAACCAAAAGGACTTAAACCCGGTCAACTTATGCAGAACCATTGAGCAGGTAAATGATATGGACAATCCTTTTCAGATGATCACGGACACTTTCCATCCGGACTATCGGGTGAATCTGAGCATTCAAGGACTGGACGGCAGCATCATGCTGACGCTCTCCAACGAACGTGGCGTCGTCGCCAAGCGCCTGATCAGCGCCGCTCAACGTAACGACCCGGAACGCCTGCGCCGCCTGATAGAAAGCGTGCAGTTCGGCATCGCCATCGAACGTGGCGACAGCGCAATCAAGATTCTGGCTGCAATGACAGATGGCGCTGCCCTTCGGCAGCCAGGTGCGCCATCCAATGACGAGTGGCAGCGAAAGCGGCCGAATCTGGCGGCGGGGGTTTGATGGGACGGCATCCTTGCGATGCCATTCTGATTTTTAGACTTGCGTGCTGAATACTGATCGCATCTGGCCTACCAATCCGGACAGTCTGAAAAGCCTGCGTCACAGGCGATTCTATTTTGTTCGAGCAATCCAGGCACTGTTGTCAGGAACACATAAAAGTCGTCGCTAAGATAGTCTTCGACGAAAGACGTATCTTGGCCAAGAGGCGAATCTGCGTACTACAAGCCTTCAGGTGTAATAGGGCACGAATAAAGTGTTTTATTTTTCCCGCCTGAAAAGAATGCAATATATTAGGCTTACCCCCCTCACCCGCATACGCTTTCATTGCCTCAGACAAACATCGATAAAAACCTTCCTTTGTTCATCACGAAGAAACAGGCCACACCCTGTGGCCCCAAAAACGGAAAGCTGGAAATATCTGAATATCTCACCTCCACAACATGACCAAACCAAAAAACCTATGCAGAAAACGCATCAACGTGCGCCGACACTAACGCCCAGTCAGGTTCGAAAAGACCTGACGCTTCCAGCCCTCCATTTCTTTATCTAGCAAACATATAACATTTTTTAGAAAATCATGTAGATCACCCTCAAAATAGT
>NZ_MUIO01000009.1 GCF_002087235.1 Pseudomonas floridensis
CCCACCCTCCCTTATCCCCACGCCTGCTCGAATAACCTGAATCGATCCGTTAAGGGTTTAGCAGTGCTTTGCAACCTAAGCGCTGGCACCTTGGCCACCATCAAGAAATGGGGTCAAGGCACACATGATCAGGCAGCTTTCCACACTTTCCATACTCGCGCTGTTCGCCGGATGCACGTCTGTAGCGGACAAACCGGTTGGACCTGCTTTCGACAGCAGCCAGAATCCTGAGCTGCTCTCGCCAGACCTGTACTCAAGTGGCGCAAAGTCCGGTCAGGAGCCAATGGTCCGCTATGGTCGCTACGCCCTGGTGAATACCGCTCCGGAAGCGGAGCAACGCGATCTGATGGCCCAGATCATCGATGTCAGCATTCCCGCCAACATGCATCCGTCCGTCCAGGACGCGATGCAGTATGTGGTCAGCCGCTCAGGCTACACGTTGTGCCCACCGAGCACCGGTCACGTAAACATCTTGTTCACACGTCCTCTTCCGGCTGCCCAGTACAAGCTCGGCCCAATGAGCCTGCGCAACACGCTGCAGGTACTGGCCGGTCCGGCATGGCAGGTCAAGGTCAACGAAGTAACGCGCGGTGTGTGTTTTGTACTGCGGCCAGGTTACCAACTGCCAGAGACGTCTAAGCCCGTGGCACTGGCTCAACCTGCGCAACCGGCCAGCACTGGATCAACCTCGGTAGCCAGCACCTCCTCTGCCGTTACTGTTGTAACTGCCCCGGCAACCGGAACCCCATTCAGCAAGGACACATCGCCTGCAGGGCAACCGCAAACCACGGTCGTCACGCAGGCAAAAGCGCAACCAGCTGCATCCATCAGCACCCCAGCCAAGGAAGGCACCCCTACACAGCAAAAGCCGACTCCTGTGAGCGCGGCTCCGGCGAAGGCCACATCTCAGACCACCGTCACCAAGAGCATCGTTTCGACCAGCCAGGCTCCTATGAAGCCTGAACCAGGAGCGAAACCCGTAGCAACCGCTGCGCCACAGCAAACGTGGAATGCACCTGTGGGCAGTACCTTGCGTCAATCGGTTGAAGACTGGGCCAAGCGGGCCGGCTGGCAGGTTATCTGGGTACCGGAGGACCTGGACTACCCCATCGAAGCACCGCTGAGTTTCACAGGCTCCTTCAGTTCGGCGGTCAGGCAGATATTCCCACTGTACGACAACGCCAAACGGTCCTTTGTGGTGGACGGTAATGAGGGCAATGGTCAGCAGGTTCTGCACGTATCGGAGAGGAAAAAATGAGCATGCCCTTCATGCGTCAGACCGCTCTGAGTCTCGCTGTTCTATCGGCATCAGCCTGCTCAGTCCAACGGGTGGATGAAGCCGCTGCACGGGCAGAGGCTACCGCCGATTCTGCCGGCCGTTACGCGGCTATACAGCGTAACAAGCAGCAACAGGAACGTCGGGACACAGTGATATTCAGCGACAAACCCTGGGTTTCAACGCAGCCAGTTGTTGCGAGACGAGGCATCCCCTCCAAGTATGACTGTGAGGTCGCATATCGGCCTGCTGGCAGTGTCGGAATTGCTGAAATTGCCCAGTACATTTCCAGACAGTGCGAGATCCCTGTACTGGTCTCGCCCGATGCCCTCAATCCAGGTCTGCTGAACGCTAATGCACCCGCTCCGGGCAACAATGCGCCTCCAATCAGCACGGCCCCAAACCCTGACAGTCTCGCTGGGTTGCTGCCTGCTGGCATTACAGGCAGCTCCAACCTGGCGCAGCCCTCTCAGGGGAGAAGTTCTGACTTCGCATCCATGCTGACACCGAACCTCGTCAGTGGGTTGCGCTACTCAGGGAAAGCCTCGGGTCTGCTGGATGAGGTCACCGCGCGGTTGGGACTCACCTATCGATTCAATCCCACATCACGGTCAGTGCAGGTCAGCTATTTCGATACCAAGGTGTTCGACGTCTACGCATTTGGAGACGTGCAGGAAATCAAAAGCACCGTCAGATCCGGTATGACCACCTCCTCAGGCTCGGGAAGCGGTTCGTCGAGCGGATCGTCGTCAGGCAGCAGTTCTTCAGGCGTTTCGGGTGACTCGGGCAGCAACCAGAGCACGACCGTCACGCTCAACACATCGATCCTGACTGACATCCAGAGCAACGTGAGAGCCATGCTGAGTACGTCGCCGCCTGGCCGTATGTATCTGTCGCCCTCGACAGGGACGTTGACCGTGACAGACCGGCCCGACGTGCTTGCAAACGTTGAGACCTATCTGGCCAAGACCAACCACGCGATCACCCAACAGGTACTGTTCAATGTGAAGGTGTTTGAGGCGACTCTGACCGACACCGATCAGTTGGCTTTGAACTGGGCGGCCGTCTACAACTCGCTGAGCACAAAGTGGGGCCTGTCTCTCTCGAATACTGTGCCAGGCATCAGCTCCAGCGCAATCTCTGGCTCTGTCGGCATTGTCGATACAGCCAACTCCGCCTGGGCAGGTTCCAACGCGATCATCCAGGCAATCGCAGAACAGGCCCGGATCTCGAATGTTCGCTCACCGTCTGTAACCACATTGAACCTGCAGCCTGCTCCGCTGCAGATCGGCAACGTTCAAGGCTACATTCCATCGGTTCAGACCAACACCACGGCATCAGTAGGCTCCAGCACAGCAATTACTCCTGGCACGATCACCTCCGGTTTCAACATGACGCTGCAACCGCGCCTGATGGACGACGATGAGATGCTGCTCATGGTGTCGATCAATATGAGCTCCAAACCTACCTTCGAGCCATTCACTAGCAACGGCTCCAGCGTTCAGATCCCCAACTACGATGCGAAAAGTCTGTCACCTAAGGTGAAGCTACGCAGCGGCCAGACATTGATCCTGTCGGGCTTTGAGGAGCTCAGCGACAACACGGACAAGATCGGCACAGGCTCACCGGGATTCTTCGGTCTTGGAGGTGGGCGTAAACGCACCTCGTCAAAAAGCGTTCTGGTGGTGTTGATCACCCCGATTGTGACCAACTGACATGGCGAACCTGCTCTCCCTGTTACGAAAACGCGCGCCGCGCGCTCAAATGCCCAGTGACGGCAAAGTTCAGATTCTGACTTATCACGGTCGATCTTTCGTGACAGGCCTGCTGTGGCACCCGTTGGGCAGCCTTACCGGCTACATGAAAGAAGCACGCCAGTTCGGTCGCACCCAACAAATGGACATCGTTGCTATCAGGCATACCGAGTCTGTGATTCAGGCTGGATTCGTTTCGCAGAATGACGGTGCAGTCAAAGGCATGTACTCGCTTGCAGCCGCACTCGCTGGGCAGCTGGGCGCATCGTGGCTTGCTGCCTGGAAGATCGAAAATACCGAGGACAGATACGCCTTGGTCGCAGTGTACCGAGGCGCGGTCATCCCGGGCGCTGACCTGGTAGGTAGCAGTGAGGAAATAAAAAAGAAAGTGGCTCAGCAGCTGAGCCGCTCCATGAGCTTCGACAAGATCTTTCTCCCGCCGGAGTTTGGTCGCGGTGGCGAACAATTTGACCCTGAAACATTGTTGCAGCCATCAAACCTCAAGCGCGAATACAAGCTGACACCGCTGGCATTCGGCCTGTCCAGACAGGAGTTGATGAAAGCCGCGGTGATTGGTGCCTTGGTCGTGGCCGGCCTGATTGGGTGGCACCAGTGGAACGAACATAAGCTGCAACTTGCTCGCCAGGCGCAGGAAGCGGCAGAGGCGGCAAGGCAAGCTGAATTGGATGCCCTGAACCAGCGAACAAACGCACCAGTTGTGATCGAGGCGCTTGTACATCCGTGGGTGAAACAGCCTTCTGTCCCAGTATTTCTTGAAGGCTGTAACGGCGCAATTGACCAGTTACCACCGGCAATCGAAGGGTGGTTATTCGTTTCCGCTAAATGCGACGGAACGCTGATGTCGGCCAACTACAACCGCACCGGCAACAGCACCACGATGGCTTTCAGCGCAGCTACGGCGGGCTACTTTGCTGATACGCCAGCGTTTTACGACGAAGGCAACATGGCCGCAGTGAAGCTCACGTTCGAGCTGCCGCTGGCGGGTGATGACGCTCTGAACCCGGCAACGCAAGCTTTGGACAGCATCACTTCATGGCTGCAAGCCCAAGACCTGCAGCCCAAGATCACGGAAGTACCTGTGACGGTTGTCCAGCCACCAGCTTTGCCTGGCCAACCCGCGCCTCCACCACCACCTCCCCCGGATTACCGACACTTCGAAATCCGCTACACGAGCCTGTTGCCGCCAGCGACTGTTCTTCAAGGCGTGCAAAGCACTGGAATGCGCCTGCGTGAAATCAAAACCGACTTTCAAGACGGCAAATTAACCTGGAACGTCATAGGTGACCTCTATGTGCATTAACACTCGCGCCTCAACTCTGCTGACCCTACTGTTGTCGTGCGTGGCTGCCGGCAACATGGCCGTCGCGGCGGATCCATCCCCCAACGACCTCAGTCGGATCAACATTGGCGAGTTGTCCCAGGTGCAGAGTGAAACCTTGCTCTTCACGGCACAGGCGGCGCGAGCTCGTGCCAAGGAAGACATCGTAAACGGGGCCAAAACGACCACGTCCGCGCCGGTTCAGGTTACGCAGAACGCTTACACGACGCCCGCCCCGGCCAGCAACAGCACACCGCAGTTGCCAGTGGTCAAGACCGTGTTCAGGACGAATAACGCTCTATATGCCACGTTGCTGTACGGAAGTGGTTTCGAGGTCGATGCATCAGTTGGCAATGCCGAGTTGCCAGGAGGGTTCAAGGTAATCAGCGTGTCTCTCGACAGCGTTGTACTGGGCCATGACGGACGCCGATATCCACTAGGGTTCTCGACCCGGGCGCCGATTGGTTCGGTCGACGCACCCCAAATGTCACTGCAGACACTCAAGCCTATAGCTCCCGGCCAGCCCTCGGTTACGAGTCCGCTGTCCAGCATGTCGCAGGAGTTACAGCGATGAGCGGCGCGGTACGAATTGAGCCAGACATCAAGGCTGATCCGTTGGCACGCCAGGTCACCCGGCCAACCGCAGTCGTGCAACCGATAACCATCGCCATGCAATCTGACGTGGTCGGAACAGTCCTTACTGCTGAGGGACAGCGGTGGGGGGACATTACCAGCGAGTTGCGTCAGCTGGTTGCCTTGTTGGCACCTGCCCCAGAGGCTGATGAAGCTGAACTGCTCGTCTCGTCTCAGCACATGCACGACCCTTATGTGATGGCATTTATGGACCGCCTGGACAGAGCTGGCGTGCCGTTTCAGACCATCAGCAGCACGCTCAGCGATATCAAGTCTCTGTACCAGAATGCGGGCAAAGCTTTCGCCGGATCTATCGACAGTACCCAGCGCCAACAAGAGGTGATTCGCATCATCGGCGCGGCCCATGGACGCCGTGCTTCCGACGTTCACTTCATCGTTGGCCACGAAATCACCTACATCAAGTTCCGTGAGGACGGTCTCTTGCGGGAATACGGGCAGATCCAGAGCGCCGTAGGTAACGAGCTCTGTTCTTCACTCTTCAACTCAATGTGCGACGTCAAATCTGAGGGCTACTATCAACCGGAATTGAAACAAGATGCGCGCATGGCTCGCACCTTCCTCGATCAATTGGGACTGTCCGGAGCCCGTGTAGCTACACGCCCTCTGGTCGAAGGGCCTTTGATGGTGCTGCGACTGATCTATGACGATCAGGAGAAACAGTCAGTCGACGATCTGGGGTTTCTGCCAGAACAGAATTTGCTGTTCAAGCGGCTGCGAAGCCTTCCTTACGGCGTGATCATATTGACCGGTCCAACTGGATCAGGGAAATCGAAGTCGCTCCAGGTGCAGATCAACCTTCTGGCTGAAGAGTGCAAAGGCACGAAACATATCCTGACCGTTGAGGACCCGCCCGAGTATCCGATGCGTGCAAATCAGTCCCCTCTTGGCAGCAATGAGACATGGGGAGAATCCATTACAAACTCCGTGCGACTCGACCCCGACATACTGATGTACGGGGAGATTCGCGACCTTGAATCAGCTCAGGGGGCACTGCGCGGGGGGATGACCGGCCACCTCGTTTTATCGACTCTGCACACCAACAACGCTGTAGCAGCAATTCCTCGCCTGATCGACATGGGTGCAGATACAAGCCTGGTCACCGACCCAACACTCATTGTCGGTCTTATCAACCAGTCACTCTTGCCAACGCTGTGCAAGAAGTGTCGCGTGCCTGCGCGCAGCCAGATCAGTACCCTGGATCCGCAGCTGGTCGAGAGGCTTGAAAAGATGACCGTGCTCGATCAGGTTTATTTGGCTGGGCCAGGTTGCTCTCTATGCCGTGACGGGGTCAACGGCAGGGTCGCTGTCGCAGAGATTCTTCTCCCGACCCACCGGTTCATGGAGGAGATCCGCAAGAACGGACCAAGCGCAGCGCGCCAGTATTGGGTCAAGCACATGGGTGGTATCACGAAGGTTGCCCACACGCTCATCAAGATCAATGCGGGGCTGATCGATCCGCGCATGGCAGAGGCCGTAGTCGGGCCAGTGGATTTTGACAGCTACATGCTGGATGCCGAGCCACCTGAGGTTGAAGCCCATGCTGAGTAAGGCGATGGACGCCTGGTCAGGGCTTGTAGAAGGCTTTTACAGAAACCAGTTCGGAGGCAATGAGCGTATCCGGCTTTACGAGAGCATGACCGCCCTGCTGGAGAACGGGGTGCCTCTCGACCTGGCTCTTGATCGTATCGGATCGATCTACAGTGACGGTGGCCGCCGTGCTCGACATCCGATTGCCCTTGCCAGCTATGGCATAGGCAAGGCTGTGGACGGCGGCAAGACGCTAGCCCAGGCCTGCCTTAACTGGGTGCCTTATCAGGAGCACGCCGTAATCAGCGCCGGCGAGAAGTCAGGGAACTTGATCCAGGCATTCAGCGACTGCGTGCGGATCATCGAAGCTCGGCAAAAAGTGATGAAGCTGGTGGTCTCAACGGCCTCGTACCCGGTTTTTGTCTGGAGCCTGATGGCCTACTTGCTGAACGTAATCGCCACCCGGGTGGTGCCGGCCATGAGCCGCTCATCCAACCCAGAAGCCTGGTCCGGCGCACCCATGGTTCTGCACATGATCGCCACCTTTGTGACTAACTGGGGACTTCTGACTTTGTGCCTTGTGGTAGTCCTGGTTGTCACCAGTGTCGTCACTCTGCCTTACTTCCGTGGCCCTTGGCGGACAAGGCTGGAGATATTGCCTCCCTGGTCAATCTACAAAGCGCTCCACGGCTCAACGTTCCTCCTCAATATCGCGGTCATGCTGCGAGCAAACATCGATCCGCTCGGAGCGTTGGACACGTTAAAGCGTGGGGCAAATCCGTGGCTGCGTGAACGCCTGGAAGCCGCCCACTACGGGGTTCGGATGGGTAAAAACTTTGGGGAGGCTTTAGATCTTTCCGGGCATGAATTCCCAGACCACGAAGCGATTCAATTTCTGATTGTTCTCTCCACTACGCAGAGCTTCTCGGCTGCAGTGCACCGCTACAGCCTTCGCTGGTTGGAGATATCACTGAAACAGGTCGAGCGTTACGCAAAGACACTGTCCCTCGTATCCATGGTTCTGATCGGCCTGTTGATGATTCTGGTCATGGTCGGGGCCTACAGCATGACCGGCAATGCCACACAAGGCATGACGCACTGAGCACTACACCCGTTACCCACATACCCAGGACCACACACATGCAAAACACCACTCACTCCGCTCGGGCGAACCAGATCGGTTATATCTCGATTGAATTGCTCTTCGTTCTCATCGTTATCCTGATCGGGATGGGCTACGCCCTTTACAACGGTTGGGGCGCGATGGGCAGTTCGGACGTCAACAACGAACAGGGTAACGTCGGTCAATTGATCGCGAACACTCGCAAGCTCAAAGGCAGTACCGGTTACGGAGCGTCAGGGACCGATCTGATCGCCCAGCTCAGCTCGATACGTGGCCTGCCCAATATGTCGTTCTCCAGCGGCAAGCTCTACAACGCCTGGAGTGGCCAGGTCACTGTGGTTGCCAACGGGATGACATTCACCGTGACCGAGGCCGGTTTGCCCCAAGATGCCTGTGTGACACTGGCCACGAAGATTGGACGCGGGCAGAAGGTCACCACCTCTATCAATGGCGGCACAGCTGTGAACGGCGAGGTGAGTTCAGCTGCTGCCACCAGTGGCTGCTCTACTGATAGCAACACGTTGGCTTGGACGGCCTACTGAGCATGAACCCAATTATCGACACGCCTTTTAGTGACCTCTACTTGGGGCCGGATTTTACGGACGTAAAAGGCCTGGATGGCCAGAGCGGACGTGTCGAGGCTCCGGAAAACTGGAAAGAAAGCGCCCTGCTATTACGGGAGGAATGCGCAAAGCATTTTGAAGTGCATCAGGATCCTGAGTTCTCGTTGATCAAAGAAGGAACGGTGCTTCGCGTCACTCAGATACCCGATGCCTTTGGCCAGGCCGTGTTCGTACTGCGCAGATCAAATGCGCAGGTCCGGCAGTTCGACCAATTGGGTTTTCCTGAAGACCTTGTCGAATCGCTGCTTACGAAGCAGGTGCGCGGCCTGGTGATTTTTTGCGGCGAGATTTGCACCGGTAAGACGTCAAGCGCAGCTTCGCTGATCATCGCCAGGCTAAATGCGTGCGGTGGGATCGCGTTGGCTGCAGAGGATCCAGCTGAGACAGATTTGAACGGTCGTCACGGACCTGGTCGTTGCATCCAGATGCAGGTTTCGAGACGCAATGGCGGGTATGAGGAGGCTTTGATGAGAGGCCTCCGCTCTGGCGCGGACATGATGCTTATCGGTGAGATCAGAGACACCCCCACGGCAGTTCAGGCAGTGCGAGCGGCAATCAATGGCCTGTTCATCATCACCACAGTTCACGCGGGAACAGTACCGCAGGCGATCGAGCGAGTAGCGACTCTTGCGGAGCCGGCCATCAGCAACGTCCGATCAATTCTGTCACAGGGTTTGGTAGCTGTAGCTGCGCTTGCCCTCGAAGGTGAAGGCGAAATGCGACATCTGAAGATCCAGAGCCTTTCACTGACTGGACCTGACGGCCCTGGTATTCGAGAGAAGATCCGATCAAATCAAATCGCAATGATTAGCCAGGATGTGGATCAACAATCGAACAGGAGCCTCTGGGGATGAATGTTCTCAAGCATAGCCAGACCAGAAAGAATGGTTTTGTGGTGATCGAGCTGCTCTTCGGCCTGATCATTTTCGCCATTGCGTCGGCCATAGGCGTCTCGCTGATGGCCGACAGGATGGATGCGCAGAACTATCAAATCGCAGCTCAGCAACAGCAGCAGATCGCAGAGGCCGCTTCTAAATACCTGAAGGACAATTTCGCAACGGTCTATGGATCGGCGGGCACAACCACGCCTGCGACGATTACCCCTCAGATGCTACGCAACACCAACTATCTGCCAGCCAGCTTCAGTGACACAAATGCATTCGGTCAGAGCTACGTGGTGCTTGCTCGAAGGGTCAACGTCAACCAGCTCGAATCCATCGTGATCACTACCGGTGGCCAGGCTATCGATGAGATCGGTACCCGGACGATTGCGGAAAATATGGGTGCGCCGGGTGGCTTCATCCCGTTCAACAACACCGGCGTTATCCAAGGAGTACGAGGCGGCTGGCAACTTGCGCTGAGCAACTATGGGATCAACCCAGGCGTTGGCCACACTGCAAGTGCCTTGTTTCTCCAGGATGGCACGCTCTCCAACGACTACCTGTACCGCAACGCCATCCCAGGAAAGCCTGAACTCAATCGCATGAACACGGCGCTCAGTATGGGAGGAAACAATGTCAACGATGTGGCTGCATTGAACGCCTCTGGAACAGTGACGGTTGGAGGTAATGTCGACACTGCTGGGTCAGTGAACGCCGTTGGCAACGTGAGTGCCTCGGGATCTGTCACAGCCCAGGGGAATGTGAGTGCGTCGGGGAGCGTCACAGCCCAGAGCAACGTCATCGCTGCAGGTGATGTATACGCGCAGTCGGTGAATGCCTCGGCCAACCTCACGGGGGCGGCTGCCCGCATATCAGGCGAGACTGTCACAGGCGGTTGGTTTCGCACTCAGGGCGACACCGGCTGGTACAGCGAAAAATGGGGTGGTGGCTGGTACATGAGTGACTCGGACTGGGTTCGGGTCTACGGCGACAAGAGCCTCTACACAGCCGGGAACATCCGGGGTGGGACAGTGACTTCGGAAGGTCGCGCGACCGTCGGTGAATACCTGCAGCTGAATGGCGTTGCAACTGCCGGCACTGCCTGTGCTGCAAACGGTATGGTTGGTCGAACCAGTACGGGTCGATCCCTTTCTTGTGATAACCAGGTCTGGGTGGTGAACGGTTCCAGTGCCCCTACCTGCACGGCAAAAACCATCCCCGGCTACGACGCAAACGACGTCACTACCTACGCTTGCCCAGTCGGCTACACAAAAGTTGGTTGGGACACGGCCGGCTCAGGCCAACGATTCAGCAGTACCCAAGGAATCGTGGTCGGCCAGAACGATTACGCCACCATTTTCTGTTGTCAGTTCTGACCAGGCTCATAACTGTCATCGAGGACGTAGAGTGAACATTTACTGGCTTGCAATGGTGGTGATTACAGCAGTGCTCGGAATGGTTTATGAGAAGTCACACCAGGCAGAACAGAGCTCCCAGACCGTAGAAATCTCCTTGATTGCTCATAACGTCCTCGTCTACAGAAATGCCTTGGCCGAGTATGCCTACGCTCACAAAGCTGCATCAGGAACGGTGGCCGATAACCAGTTGGCACTGCCCACCTGGTACGCGCGTTACCCTGGGGTGGAGGGAGTGATCGATGCTGGACGAAGTTACGCGTTCGTCGGATCCCCTCCTCCCGGTCTTGTTTCAGAGATGATCAATTTGACTGGTGGATCGCTGGCCATCGGCACTGCATCCTCCGGTAGCCTGCTCACACCAAGCTCAGGGTATGTGGGAGTCACGCTGCCCGCGGCAGTTCCAACTGGAGCTGCTGTCGCCTACCAATGAGGAAAGGGTGACATATCGCCTTGGCCTTCAACTACTACCATGCTGCTGGTGCAGTAGCAGGTTGATGGGATTGACGTTGAAAATGAATTGGATAGAGACAAGATACGTTACGACCGCCTTTTGGTTTGGCTCGATGGTCGCCATGTCGCTGCTAGCTGTTGTGGGAGGGATGCAGGGCAATGTCGTGGCGGTAATCTTCGGGGTCATCTCTGCTAGCTGTGGGGCTTTTTTGTTCATGCTGGCCTTCGTCGAGGCTATGGCTGCGAAACACACTCAAGTGACGCCTGGCGATAAGGCCACGATAGAGAAAACAGCTCAGGCCCAACCAGCCGATTAGGAGGTAAGGCCGAAAGTCCGCCCACGCACACTTAGCGCCTCTCTGAGGCTGGATGGATTGGGCTCGCCTGAGTTTATGCAGGCGATCAGTAACCGAACCTTTCACCAGCGCTCGTCTCAGTACTTCACTTTGAAAGTCGGTGAATCCTCCGGTCGCTGACCGCGCCGATCGTACAAACGCGTCGTGCTGATGTTCGCGTGCCCCAGCCAGATCTGCACCTTGGCGATGTCCGCGTCATGCTCGAGCGCATTGGTCGCCGCAGTTGCGCGCAGGCCATGGACCCCAAGCCCGTCGACGCGGATTTGCGCAGCACTGGCCCACTTTGTTACCACGCCATAAACCCCTTTCCCTGTAATCCCGGTACCCGACGTTTTTCCTCGCTGTGAGCGGAACAGCGCGCCAGGCGTAAGCGCTCGATCACCATCGCGCACCAGGTACACGTAGATCCGTTCAGCCGCGACTGGGTGCAGTGGCAGGTAGCGGATCTTCCCGCCCTTGCCGTGGATCCGTAGGTGCTTCACACCGCGGCGCTCCTGCAGGTCGCCCGTCTGCAGCAGACTCAATTCCTCGCGCCTCAATCCGTGGTATAGCAGCACCGCCAGAATGGCCCTGTCGCGCACGCCCTGGAGCGATTCGGCGTCTGGCGCATCAAGCAGCCGCTTGGCCTGGTCGTCGCCCAGAGCTGGTGTCTTGCCCTCGTTGGTTTCCACCTTCGGACGTGCGACCCCATGCACCGGGTTGCCCCCGGCCAGCGCGTTGTTGTTAAGCAGGTAATCGAAGAGGCTGGCCAGCGCCGCCAGTTTGCGCCGGATCGTGGCCCCAGAAAGAGCGCGCCGCTCGAGCTGGGCGCGCCAGGCTAAAACGTGAGACCGGTTCACGGCGCGAAACTCTTCGGCACCGGCCAGGCCGACAAAGCTGCAAAAGTCACGCAGATCGGCCTGGTACGCACGGCGCGTGCGGGGGTTGCGGATATTGGCGAACCACTCGACCGCTGCCGGCACTGAGGCCAATTCCTGGAATTCCAGTGCAGTCAGTCGCCGCTCGCCGGCATTGGCCACCACCAGCTCGCTCACGCATTTCGCTCCGCATCGTGCCGCGCTTTGATGGCCGGCCACTCGGGGGAAGCCATCAACTCGCGGATCAGGCGCTTGTGTTCCGGCTCTGGCACCAGGTGCTGCCAACGCTCCTGCTCCAGCTCCATTTGCCTGACACCGCGCAACTGAGCCTCAATCTTCACACCCGCTGCGCCGAGGCGCGCACGTGCCTGGCACCAGAATCCTTCCGACGTGGTGTATTCGTACAGCGGCACGATGGGCAGCCCGTGCAGTTGCCAAAGATGCCAGAGGACGGCCGAGCCGATGCCCTGTCGCTGACTACCGGGCCTGAGCTCAATCATGTTGATGTACAGCCGGTCGCGCAGCGGATTGATGCTGTAGTCGATCTGACCCACACGCTGGCCATCGACCTGGATGTGATCGACGAAGTCAGTACCGGGAAACACGAAATGACCAGGCTGCGATTCGGTGCGCTCGTTCACCAGGGTGACCGGACGCATCACCACACTCGCGCAGTGCCGTCTACTAAAAAGACCAAGAATCCTGCTGAAAATCTTCATGTGCCCGCCTGAGGTCGAAAGAGCCGATAACGTATTTCTTACGTTGGTAAGGAGCCGTTTGCCCAGCACTGCAACGGGAGCGCCGACCGTCAGCAGCCTGGCCAGCAATGTCAGCACGATAACGGCCAGTCCCGTGACAGCAAGCGTACCTGAGAAGTGGATCAGCACTACCTCCAGGCCAATTAACACAAATAGAACCGCGTTGAGAATCTCGTCAGTCAACTCCCAGAACATATCAAGGTTCTTCTCGGTTTCTTCCGACATGGCATGGGAGCGGCCTTGATTGCCAACGATGAGGCCCATTACCACCATCGCCAGCGGGCTCGAGACGTGCAGATGACTCGCTAAAGCGTAGCCGGCAAGTACTGCGGCCAAGGTGATGAGCACTTCTTCCTGATAGCTGTCGATGCTTTTGAGCATTCGATAGGTGATGTAGCCCAACACCGCGCCAACCAATGCGCCGCCGCCTGCCTCCTCTACCAGTAGTTGTGAGGCGCCTAGCACTGAGGGTGCGTCACCACTGACAATCATCGCCAGGATGAGCGAAAACAGAACAACGCTGACGCCGTCGTTGAACAGGGATTCGCCCGAGATCACCAGTTCGATACTGGCGGGCGCGCCGGCGGATTTCAGAACGCCCATGACCGCGATGGGGTCTGTCGGCGAAATCAGCGCGCCGAACACCAGGCAGTACGAAAGCGGCAGAGCCAGATCGGTGAGCGACAGTAGGGCCCAGATCGCAAAGCCGATACACAGGGTCCTTAGCGATCTGCGAGCAGATGTACAGTCCCAATCCTTCGGAGGGGCTGTCGCGTTTTGTCCGAGTGAAGGGTTCGAAAAGTGAGCCAAGCAGCGCTTCGGGAATAGGCTGTCCAACATTTGTGCACGTTAACTGCAGCGTGCTCTGGTTGACCTGTCCCTTGATCAGGATAGGCCCACCCTTTAGGCCGTGGGCCACAGCATTGGCAATCAGATCGGACATCAGTTGCTTGATCCGGCCTGGATCACATAGCAGGGCCGCCGCACCAGTGTGGTGAAAGACAATGTTTGCTTGTGGATTGGCCAAGAGCACTTCCTGCACCACAGGCTCAAGCGCTCCAAAAATGTCTACAACCCGGCGAAGTCTAATGCTGACATCCCCTCCCAACTGACAGCGCGTAAAGTCTAAAACGTCTTCGATCAATGCCGACATGCTTACAGCGCTCGTTCGGATGGCGTCAGCCAATACTCGGGACGGTTCTCGGAGACATCACCGTGCAAGGCGTCTGCGCTCAGTCTGACGGCACTTAGCGGGGTGCGAAGGTCATGGCTGAGTACCGCGACGAACTGCTCACGCAGCCGCCCAAGTTCGACGGACTCGCCCAACTGCGATTCACTGCGCTGAAGGCGATCATGAAGGTCCAAATTTGAAGCAATCAGTTGAGCAGACAGCTCAAGCGTATTGACGACATTCTGCTCGTTCAGTACGACCGAGGCTGTATCCAGTGCGCATAACGTACCGAAGAACTGCCTGTCAGCTGTGATAATGGGGATTGATATGTGGCTTTGAGCGGATGGAATATCGCTCGGTGCACAGACTGGGTAGTCAGATTGCGTGAGTTCGTAAAACCCCTCGCCATAAACCCATGATCGACGCAGTTGGCGAACCTGATCACACAAGGTCTGCGCGGGAGGGACCACCAATTGCGATTAGCTTCTGAAGGCTTCTGCGCTCCATCAGCGAGGAACGTCCTCAGGGCCTGGAGCGGCAGCTTTAAGAACCGATTATGGCGCATTGGGTTCTTTAGCTGGTTTTTGTGGGGGCGCCCGGAGATTGACGTCGTATGGTTTATGAGGGAGATATATATCGAAATTAGCGAGCTTATGTCTTCTGCATAGACTCGCTAATTTCGATACATACGCCTTGGGCAGCGCCATCACCCAGGCACTGTGGTGGCGAACATGGTTGGTGGCTACATCATCGGCCTGGCTATCGCATTTTTGGCCGCTTCCCCCACAATGAGTCCTGAGTGGTGCCTGCTGATCATCATGGGATTTTGTGGAGGGCGAACTACCTTTTCTACGTTTTGCGTAGAAACAATTGCCCTGATTCAGGAAGGTAGGCTGCTCCGGGCGCTAGGCTCAGTTTCACTACACGTCGTGGGCTCGGTGGTAATGACGGCTGCCGGGCTTGTCCTATCAAATAATCAGCACGCGCTGAGGAGAGGAATATGAAAGGTTTTCTGGTGACTTTCTTTACTCAACAGAATCGTCGCTATCAGGGAAAGATGCTCGGCGACTGGGTCGTTGATTTGGCGAAAGAAATGGGACTGCGGGGTGCGACCCTGTCCACAGGTATCGAAGGCTTTGGGCATACCGGCCGGCTGCATTCCTCGCATTTTTTTGAACTAGCGGATCAGCCTACCGAAATTCGTATGGCCATTACCGAGGACGAATCTGAACAGTTATTCAAGCGATTGGAGCTTGAAGATATCTCGTTGTTTTACATAAAAACCCCAGTTGAGCTGGGCTTCGTCGGAACAGAGGTCACCTAGTTTGGCCCTCTTTCATAAGCGGTGACTCGAAGACGCCTTCGCTTGCCTCGTACTCCGAAACACGATTTTACATTTTGGACAGACCTAGCTAAGATCGGCGCATTGGAGATGGCATTCCTCCATTAACCAACCGCTGCGCCCGTAGCAGCTGATGATGCCTACAGAAACCTGATCAATCAGGTCTGTAGGCGTTCGCGCTCAGATTCCCTTTTTGGTCAGGCACACTTACTTTTTTGTGGCTGGCCAAATGTCTAAATTTCGACGACCTGAACAACTCGACTTACTGCCCTATATAGCGAAATGGCTTGCGCTTGCAGGTCTTGTAGCTCTTTTGGCAGGCTCTGCTTCTGCGTTATTCCTCCTTTCCTTGGATCATGCCACCCAGTGGCGAGAAACCCATCCTTTGGTGATCTGGCTCCTGCCGGTGGCTGGCTTTGCTGTGGGACTTGCATATCACTTGATAGGCAAACCCGTTGATGCCGGAAACAACCTGATCATCGATGAGATCCATGATCCTAAGAAGATCGTGCCTTTGCGCATGGTGCCGATGGTGCTGATTGGAACCGTGGTTTCCCACCTTTTTGGTGCATCTGTGGGACGTGAGGGGACGGCGGTGCAAATGGGCGGTGCCCTTGCCGATCAACTGACGCATGTCTTCCGTCTGCGCCGCGAAGACCGTCGGGTGATTCTCATGGCCGGTATCAGTGCTGGCTTTGCGTCCGTCTTCGGCACCCCTCTTGCCGGGGCTTTATTCGGACTTGAAGTATTGGCCATTGGACGTATGCGTTACGACGCGCTTTTCCCTTGCGTGGTTGCGGCAATCGTTGCTGACCAGGTGGGGCAAGCCTGGGGCGTGGTTCACACGCATTACGTCATTGGCGAAGTGGTTCCGGTGCAGCTGTGGAGCGTCATGGCTGTGGTGGCAGCTGGGATTGTCTTTGGCCTTACCGGCCTGCTATTCGCGACCGCGACCCACAAGCTCGGAGCCTTCGTTAAGCGGCTTATCACCTATTCACCATTAAGACCCTTCGCCGGCGGCCTGCTGATCGCAGTCGTAGTGTGGGCGCTCGGTAGTAACCATTACATCGACGTTGATAAGTACATCGGGCTAGGCATTCCGAGCATCGTCCAATCCTTTCAAATGCCAATGGCCCCTTGGGATTGGCTTGGAAAGATGGTGTTCACCGTTGTCTCCTTGGGCACTGGATTCAAAGGCGGTGAAGTGACACCGCTGTTTTACATCGGCGCCACCTTGGGGAATGCGCTGGCTCCCCTCTTGCACCTTCCCTTCGGCATGCTGGCTGGTATCGGCTTTGTCGCCGTCTTTGCCGGTGCAGCTAATACGCCACTGGCAACCATCGTTATGGCCATGGAGCTCTTCGGGCCCGAGATTGCTCCGCTTGCAGCCATTGCCTGTATCGCAAGTTACCTCGTATCCGGACACACCGGGATCTATCACGCCCAGCGCGTCGGCCACAGCAAGCATCACCGTCCTCTTCCGGAGGAAATCCGGCTCTCTGATATCAAGCAATTTCATGCTCAAAGTGAATCCGCCAGCGAGCGGAAAGTGACTCTTGCGGGGGAAGAGAAATGATTGAACATCACCAAGATCGCCTGACAGCTTTGCAACTCTATTTTCCTGGCGCTAGCCGGGCTCGCGTGACCAGCTTCTGGCACCACCTAAGCGCACCTGCACTAGCCCAGCACCTCCTTAAAGTTGCTCAAAAAGCAAAAATTGAGCAGGTCATGCTCAAGACGATTTCTGCAGGTTATTTGCCAGGCCATCGCATCTCCCATCATCACCCGGAGCTTGGCGATATGCGTCATCCCCAGTGTCTGGAATTGCTAGATACAGAGGACAAGCTGCGCGCATACCTGCGCGACCACGCTGACGAGTTACGCAAAGTGCGAGCAGTTCTTTTCTTATGTGAGTTACCGCTCACTGACGCGTCGTAATTCAGTTTGAAAAAAGCTCGGAAATGAAGAGGTAAGGCCGACCGAAGCGTCGGTCACTCGCGACATTAGAGGATGTAGCTATGAACGGCTTTCAACTGACTTTTTTCACCGAACAGAGTACCAACTACCAGCACCTTCCACTGGGAGAGTGGTTGGTCGAGTTCGCCAAGCGAGAGGGCGCGTTGGGTGCGACGTTGGTGAGCGGTACAGAGGGGCTAGATCATTTGGGGCATTTGCATACGGCGCATTTCCTCGGCGGTGCCGACCATCCCGTCACGGTGACTATATCCACTGATGAAATTGGGTGCGACAGGTTGCTGGAGGCATTGGCCAAGGAGTCGTTTTCACTGAGCTATATCAAATTGCCCATCGAATACGGTCGAGTGGGCCAGGCGAAAAACTAAAAAACGCACCTTGTTGGACAACCAATAAAAAGGATAAACGCCATGTACCGAGTTTATAACCTACGCCCACAGCCAGCCCCCGCTAACTGGGCTCATGACAACAGGCAGCTCCTCGTAGGACTGGTTTTCTGGTCACTTTTTCTGGCCGGCATCGCAGGTAGTCAAAAGGTCTCGAGCGAGGGGTGGTACATCGTCACCTCGCTCGAAGGCGCATTGGTCACGCTGCGTATGCCCAGTGAGAAGTCCTGCAAGGCCGACGTAGCCCAGACCTGCGTACCGGGCTACGAGCTGAGAGCACAGCAACAGTGAGCGCGATGGCGGTTGGCAATCCAAAGATGAGATCGCGAAATGGAGCTCACCGACGTCGGCTCATCAAAATCATTTTAGAGAATTGGGAGACCACATGAGCGCAGTGACGCTGAGCATCGTATTCGGGCTTGTGATGGGCAGGTTTTTCACAGGATCCGTCTATGAGTTCGCCGCGCTTTTCATCGTAAGCGTTGGAGTGTCCTTGCTGACCTTTCATCTGCTAAATCAAAGGCGCGTCAGGCTACAAGCCCAGACGGCGTATTGCTGCTCTGTAATGGTTGCTTCAAACCAAATGATGGAGCTTTTCCAGATGGCAAAAAGAGGGCAGTTCATGCCCTTGGTGGGAGAGATTCCTGAACTAATTATTGGAGGCTTCTTGGTTCCCGCAATTGCGGTGTCGGCAGTGCAGCTGTTCAGGATACTCATGGAGAGCTGACGTCCGACATAGAGGCCTCTCAACAGATTCAAATGGTTAATGACGTTCCCGAATCGTTACTTGGAGAAGATCAATGAAAACGCAAATCCAGGCCATTCATGCACGTGAAATTCTCGATTCACGCGGTAACCCTACCGTTGAAGTCGACGTCACCTTGGAGTGCGGCGCCATGGGCCGGGCTTCAGTACCGTCCGGTGCCTCTACAGGCGCTCACGAAGCAGTTGAGTTGCGTGACAAAGATACACAGCGGTACTCCGGCAAGGGAGTGTTAAAGGCCGTTAGCAATGTGAATACCGAAATACTTGAGTCTCTGAGGGGCATGAATGCGATTGACCAGGAACAAATTGATCATTTGATGATTAAGCTGGATGGAACCTCTGATAAATCCAGGCTTGGAGGAAACGCGATCTTGGGCGTGAGCCTCGCCGTTGCCAGAGCGGCGGCTTCTGCGCTGAACTTGCCCTTGTTCCAATATCTGGGCGGCGAGCAAGCAGCAAGAATGCCCGTCCCGATGTTCAATATTCTCAATGGCGGTGTTCACGCCAACTGGCAAGGCCCTGACTTTCAGGAATTCATGATTGCACCTACAGGGGCTGGCAGTTTCAAGGAAGCCTTTCGTTGGGGCGCTGAGGTGTACCACGAGCTGAAAGTAGTGCTTAAGGACGCCGGCTACTCAACTGCGGTCGGAGATGAAGGCGGCTTTGCTCCGACGCTCAAGAAAAACTCAGATGCCATTGAGCTGATCATCAAGGCAATTGAAAGAGCCGGTTACGCCCCTGGATCTCAGATCGAGATCGCTATCGATCCAGCATCCAGCGGTTTCTATGAAAACGGTCTTTACCATCTGCGTTCGGAAGGTCGTAAGGTCGATGCCCAGGAGCTGATTAGCCTCTATTCCTCTTGGGTCAACAAGTACCCGATTGCGGTACTGGAAGATGGCCTCGCGGAAGACGATTGGGCGGGCTGGAAGCTATTGAATACTGCGCTGGGTGACCGGATCGAGTTGGTTGGAGATGACCTGTTTGTCACCAACGTCGAACGGATCCAGCGAGGCATCACAGAAAACGTCGCCAATGCCGTACTGATCAAACCCAATCAAATCGGAACCCTGACTGAGACCAAGGCCGCCATCGTAATGGCCTATGGGGCAAATTGGGGGGCGATGGTTTCTCATCGTAGCGGGGAGACGGTGGACAGCTCCATCGCTGATCTGACTGTCGCGATGGGGACTGGCCATCTCAAGACAGGAGCTCCATGCCGGGGGGAGCGGGTCGAGAAATACAATCAGTTTCTGCGAATAGAAGAGCATCTTGGCAGCCGTGCGTTTTATGCAGGACATGATGCATTCGTGCGCTGACGGCCTATCGCCGGTAAACCTGTTGGACTGGTTACCGTAAAAAAACGAACCACGTATAGCTGTTGGCAAAAACGTCAGTGGCATTGGCCTTTCCTAGACGCTTGGAGATATGAGCATGAGCTACACGGATATTCCAGCTGGTAACGCGATCCCCGATGACTTCTTCACCGTTATCGAGATTCCTGCAAACCACTCGCCGATCAAGTACGAGGTGGACAAGCCAAGTGGACAGATCTTCGTTGATCGCTTCCTCAGCACGCCGATGTTCTACCCGGCTAACTACGGGTTCATTCCAAATACCTTGAGCGATGACGGCGATCCTTTGGACGTCCTCGTGATTTGCCCTTACCCGGTATCACCTGGCGTTGTCATCCGCAGTCGCCCAGTAGGTGTGATGTACATGACGGACGAAGCTGGTGCGGATGCCAAGGTAATCGCAGTGCCTCATGAAAAACTCAGCTCTATGTACAGCAATGTAAAGGAATGCTCTGACCTCCCTGCGTTACTCCTCGCACAGATTCAGCACTTCTTCGAAAACTACAAAGCGTTAGAGCCGGGTAAGTGGGTGAAAATGGGCCGCTGGGGGAGCGCAGACGAAGCGCGGGAAGATATTCGTAAATCGGTAGCGGCCTATAACCTGAAGAAGGAGGCTTCCAAGTAGTGTTACTCAATCAGAAGAGCGCAGAGCAGGAAATTTCTCTGAAGGTAAGAGAAGACTTTTTGCTGCTGCCGAAAACTGCTGAATTGACGCGCTGGGTAATGGCCCAGTCCACGGGCGAAAGAACATTACCGTATTTCGATCCACTGGATGGCGGCGTCTTCGCAAGGGTATTGATCTTGTTGGAATCGCCCGCTCGAACGGTCAGTCTTCCACGGTATGTCTCAAGAGACAATCCGGGGCCTGCACAACGCAACCTGAAAGGTTTCATTGAGCAGGTTGGACTGGCACGTCACAAAACCGTCCTTTGGAATTTGTACCCTTGGTTACCAGATCTCGATAAGCCCAAGGGTCCGCTCCGCAGAGCGCAAATTGAGGAAGGTATCGAGATGCTGATCACGCTACTGACGCTTTTCCCTGATCTCGTCACTATCGTGTTTGCCGGACGTGTTGCCCAAAAAGCCATACCGCGTGTTCGGCTCGCCTTTCCTAATTTTTCATTGCTGGAAATGCCACACCCAAGTCCCCTTTCTGTTTGCACTCACCCGAATGTTAGGCAGCGCATTTTGTCCACACTGCGTCACGCCAAACAGTCGATCAAGTAGCCAAAGGCTCAGGTTTTGCTCGCCTTGCTCAGCGAGCGGATACACGGCGAGACGAACAAGTTGCCGCGATAGGCACCAGCCAGGGTTTTAGCCGCGACGATCATCCACATGACAGTCAGCATCAACACCAGCACCACGCCAAAGAAGCTAAAGAACGTGAGGTGCAGCATAGAGCCCAATTTGAGGGTTGTTACGGCGTACACTCCCAGCGGAAAGGTGAAGCCCCACCAGCCGAGGTTGAAGGGAATGCCCTCCCTGAAGTAGCGCCCGGTAATTAGCAGCGCCAATACCATCCACCACAATCCCAGCCCCCAGAACAGCACACCACCGATCAAGCCAATGCCCTCGGCTACGCCGCCGATGCTTGCCATTCCATGAGCAGCAAAGATTGCTGGAGCATCGTTGCCCAGCAGCAACATCCCCAAAGCCCCGGTACCGATCGGCCCTAAAGACAGCCAGCTTGATGCTGCCATGCTTTCATGAGGTAGTTTGTGCAGCGCCATGCGCAGTAACAGGATCACCAGTATGCTCAAGGCGACGGGCACCGAGTAGGCCCACAGCACGTAGCTGGTGATGAGCATGGTGAACTGTGCGCTCGCATCAGCGAGGTGAGGAGCCAATAGACCGCCACTGGCGGCAGCCACCTCAGCCGCAACTACTGGCAGCAGCCATACCGCTGTCATCTGATCAATGCTGTGCTGCTGGCGAGTAAACATCATATACGGGATCAGCACCCCGCAGGCCAATGCCATGGTGACATCGATCCACCACAACACTTCGGCTAAAGCGACTACCCCACCCCCCCAGCGTGGCAAACCATAAAGGAGAAAACCGTTGATGATGGTCGCCAATCCCATGGGGATAGTTCCAAAAAACATCGATACAGTGGAGTGGCCGAAGATCTGTTTGGCCTCATCGAAGAACAATACCCAACGGCTCGCGTACATCAGCGTAAACAGGCAAAACAGCACGATATTAAAAAACCACAAGGCTTCCCCTAACGCTTTGGGCCACTGCGCAACAAAGGGCAGTTGGCCCAGAGCCAGCGCCAGAATCCCGGTGCCCATCGTGGCGGCGAACCAGTTGGGTGTGAACTGCCGGATCGCTTCTCGTGGATTGGACAAAGCCGCCAGTGGATGGCTGCCGCCCATTATAGCTGCGAGTCGTGTCTCACTCATTTTCGCGCTCCCGCTTAAGTGTGCCTACAATATGACATGGTTGAAGTATAGCTTGATGGGCATAGCGGTAAAACGGATAGTATAGGTTTACATTACCTATTAAGAAGGTAGATTACTTGAAGCTAAGCCTACGCCAGCTACAAATTTTCTGCGCCGTCGCGCAGCACGGTAGCACCACCAGCGCCGCCATTTCGGTGTCACTGTCCCAATCTGCAACCAGCGCCGCACTGAACGAGTTGGAAAGCGCCTTGGATACCAGGCTGTTCGACCGTGTAGGCAAGCGTTTAGTGCTGAACGATAACGGCCATGCCTTACTGCCTCAAGCCAGAAGGATGCTTGAGAATGCACAACAGATAGAGGCCAGTTTCTTACCCGGCCATGCCGGGCTGAAGACACGCTTGCGGGTAGGATGCAGTACCACGATAGGCAATTATGTTCTGCCATTGATTCTCGGTGAGCTACGTCAATCAACACCACATTTGAGGGTCGATGTCGACATGGCCAACAGCATGGCTATCGCAAGAAGAGTCGCTGATTTCGAGATTGATATGGGCCTGATCGAGGGGCCTTGCCACCTGCCCGAACTCAGTGCCGAGCCTTGGCTTATTGATGAGTTGCTTATTGTCGCAGGCCAACGGCACCCCTTGGCACTAAAGCAGCAGGTCACACTTGATGATCTTCGTACCGCTGAATGGCTACTGCGCGAGCCAGGTTCTGGTACCCGTGAAGAAGTCGAACAATTGCTGCTGCGTCATTTGCACGATCTCGCCGAAACGCGCCAGATCGGCAGTTCAGAGGCCATCAAGCATACCCTCGCACAAGGCATCGGCATCAGTTGCCTGTCCCGCTGGGTCGTTCGGGATCTACTGGCCTCTGAAGTTCTGGTTGAACTGCCGCACGCGTTGCCTGCACTGATCCGACGTTTTTTTCTGATCCGCCACCGGGACAAATACATCTCGCCTGGGCTTGAGCGATTCTGGGAAAACTGCAGTCAATTCGTGAGCCAGGAATAGCTAGACCTATTTATAAAACAGGTAAGAGCTACCAAAACAAGTTGTTTCCGGAATTTATCAACGACGCATAAAGTCAACTCATTGCCCTGCAGCGATGAACGAGTTGTATATGCCAAGGCGCGACTGGGTGCCTTGCTTACCCTATGAGGAAACTCTGATGAATGTGATAAAGAAAACCGTCACAGCCCTGACGTTGGGTGTTGCGTTGGCCGCATCGATGAGCGCGTGGGCCGCGCAAGATCGCTGGACGTTTGACGGCGATATTCACAACAACTCGCTGGCCGTCAGCCCTGATGAAACGACGGCGGTGGTCTCTTACAGTCAGCGTCCAGATGTAGTGGTTTATGATTTGAAAACCGGTAAGGTTCGCCAGGTTCTCACCGGCTACGTCACGCCGCGAAATATTGTGTTTTCGCCAACTGGCGATGTGTTCTACCTCTCCGACAGCAGTTTGGGGGTCGTGCGCAAGATTGACACCAAGACTTTAAAAGTGATCGCAGATATTCCGTTGGGCGCAGGTGCTTTTGGTACCACACTCAGCAAGGACGGAAGCCTGCTCTACGTCAATAATGAAGCGGCCAGCACGCTGTCGGTCATTGACCTTGATCACCAGCGGCCAGTAGCTGTGGTACTTGGCTTCTCCCAACCGCGCCAGGGCATCCGAGTAAGCCCTGACGGCAAAACCGTCTATGTCACCAACTTTCTTGGGGACAAAATTACCTTGGTCGACAGCAAGACCAATACGATTGAAGGTGAGATCACTGGCTTCAACAAGTTGCGCGCCATCTCCATATCGGCGGACGGCAATACGCTGTACGCGGCTAACAGCGGCAGTAACAGCATCGCAGTTGTCGACACTCAAAAACGCGCCATCACAACCACCGTCATGGTTGGCAAAGACCCCTACGGCGCAGCCCTCACTCCAGACGGGCTGCACGTCTACTCGGGTAACCTCGGTGACAACAGCCTTTCAGTGATCGACACCAAAACGCTGAAAGTGACCACCACTGTGACCGGTTTGAAGGCACCCCGCCAAGCCATTGTCTTCACCAAAGACAAGTCGAAGGCGTATGTCCTCAATGAGGACTTGAGTATCTCCACAGTCGATCTCGCCAGCAACAAGGTGGTGTCGACGCTCAAGGCCGACTGATTGAACAGCGCAGGCCTTCATGGGGGCCTGCTGATACTCCACGACCAAGTGAATAATAATGAGTGAAAATGATGAGTCCTGGATGATGGATCGCCGTCGCTCATTGAGATGAGCTAGTGATGCTTGACCGTGAGCGTCGCTTTGCTCAATTGAGGAAGGCACAGGGTCCGGGGGGGGGGAGCCCAGCATTCCAGCAAAAAATGATATCGGGACGTTTTTTCTACGGAATCGAATTAACCTGTTTGTGGCTCGTCTACTATCTGATCGCTTGCCGTTTCAAAAGCAGGTGGGTCTTCTAAAAATTAAAAATGACCAAAGGAAATACATATGTTCAAAAAGATGATTCTCACCGTCGCTGTTGCCGCCAGCTGCATGTCGGGTTTGGCGCTCGCCGATGCGCCAGTCAAGCTTGCTGAAACGGACAAGGGAAAAGTACTCGTAGACGCGAAAGGAATGACTCTTTATACCTTCGGTAAGGACACCTCGGGCAAGTCGGTCTGCAATGGGCCATGCGCTTCAAACTGGCCACCTTTACCGGTATCCGCAGACGCGAAAGCGGGGCATGATTACTCTGTCGTCACTCGAGACGATGGCACAAAACAATGGGCATACAAAGGCATGCCACTTTACAGCTGGGTCAAAGATACCAAGCCAGGGGATACAACCGGTGACGGCGTCAACCAAGTCTGGCACGTTGCCAAGCCGTAACGTCAAATAATTAATAGGCTGGCTTACGCCACTGGCTTTGTCAGTGGCGCAAACCAGAAGAATACACACCTGATATTTTCGCCAACATACAGCCGCCGCGCCTCATAAATCTTTGATGGATCATTTCAACGAAAAATGGGGCCGAGGTACGGTACACCTTGGACGTATTCCTGTAACGCCAGCCTGAGGATTTCGTTTGGCCGGGAGTCTGTGACGATGCGCATGGTGGTTCCATCCAGCCGCCAGTGGACCGATATTCTGAGGCAACGCCAATTAGAACGGTAGGGCATCGTAAATATGCGGGCGAAGGTCTGCTTATGGCCGAAAGCTGCCGTTAATAAGCCGACCAACAGGCGTCGCTTTATTGGTTGGTGCGCATGGCTTACAACTCAAAACAAGGGTATGGTTTTGGGCGTATCAAACCGGCCCGCACAGCGCTACCTTCAGCATCTAACAAACGTACGCTGAGGAGTCGAAACAGTGGAGACTGAACGAGGTGTTGAGGAATGGAACGGTCGATGGTCGATCGTTGCCGGACGTGCTGTATGCACTGGCTGCATGGAAAGCCAAGCGCTGGAAGACAGCGAAAGCCCCTTTCTACATGCCGACACCTGTCCAGCCAGCGATGTGGAAGGTCATCATCCATGGGCAGCGTTGCACCACATCCTCGGCAGTGCGCGTGGGTGAGCTGCCGCTTAGGCCTCGATCACTTCAATTAATACTTCACTTTATAGGTGGGTGAATCCTCCGGCCGGTTCTCCCGCCGATCGTAGATCTTGGTCGTGCTGATGTTGGCATGACCCAGCCAGGCCTGGACCTTGGCGATATCGGCTTCATGCTCCAAGGCGTTGGTGGCTGCCGTTGCTCGGAGTCCATGAACCCCAAGGCCGTCGACCTCAATCCCGGCCTTTTTCGCGTAGGCCGTGACGACGGCATAGATGCCGTTTGCCGTGATACCGGCGCCGGTCAATTTACCTCGCAGCGGCATGAACAGTGGCACCTTCCGTTCGGCCAGATGATGCTCTGAGTTTTCCAGGTACTGATGAATACGCCCGGCTGCGATCGGGTGCAACGGGAGGTATCGCACCTTGCCGCCCTTGCCGTGAACCTTCAGATGCTGAATACCGCGGCGCTCCTGAATGTCGCTCACCTGCAGCAGCGCCGCTTCTTCGCGGCGTAGCCCGTGATAAAGAAGAACAGCCAATAGCGCTCGGTCGCGTTGCCCTTTGAGCGTCGTTTCATCCGGGGCTTCGAGCAGCGCTTTGGCCTGGTGATCGCCCAATGCCGGAGTCTTGCCTTCGTTGCTTTCAATCTTCGGCCGTTTTACTCCGTGCACGGGATTGCCGCCGGCGATTGCATTGCTTTCCAGGAGATGATCAAAAAGGCTGGCCAGCGCGGCCAATTTGCGCCGGATCGTCGCTCCCGCTAAGCCGCGATGTTCTAGCTGGGCACGCCAGGCCAGAACGTGCGATCGGGTCACCACACGAAACTCATCGGCCGAAGCCAAACCGACAAATCCGCAGAAGTCTTCTAAGTCATTTTGGTAGGCGCGTCGTGTGCGAGGGTTGTCGAGGTTGGCAAACCACTCGACTGCGGCCGGCACCCGGGCCAGTGTCTGAAATTCGACTGACGTCAGCCTGCGCTGATCGTTCTGGGCGGTTTTCGTCAGTTCATGCATATCTATCTCTCTGTTGGCACAGCTACGATCACTGATGGTCATCCCAGTCACCAAAGCAACGCGCTAAGCTATCGGCGTACGCAGATCGGATAAACGGCAATAATTGGTGATAACCTATTTTATCACCACTAATTAGCCAAAGGGTCTGATCAGGCGCCAAAGGTCATAAATCGACCTACTTAGGAGCTTCAGTCTTGACAGGACGGCATAAACAAAATCGTTCCTTACGATGCGCGATCAGAAAAGAATGTGTATATTCGTATATTCGAATATTCACATCTCTTAGGACTGCTCATGGATCTGTCACCGGCGACCGTCTTCAAATGTCTTGGGGACGAAACACGTACACGCATCATGCTGATGCTCACTGCCCAAGATGAGCTTTGTGTCTGTGAGCTGATTTGGGCGCTGGATGATAGTCAGCCGAAAATCTCTCGCCATTTAGCCCAACTTCGTAATTGCGGTTTGTTAGAGGACCGTCGTCAGGGACAGTGGATTTATTACCGCTTACATACCCAGTTGCCCGAATGGGTCTTGGAAGTGCTCCAGATAACACGCAGTGCTAACCAGTCCTGGATCGATCAGGACGCAAGCCGTCTTGCATCAATGGAAGGTCGTCCCGTCCGTCAGGCCGCGTGCTGCTGACTTCGCTTGAGAGTACCCATATGGTTGCTGCAATCACAATTTTTGTCCTGACACTTACGCTTGTCATCTGGCAGCCGAAGGGGTTGGGAGTTGGCTGGAGCGCCGCCGGCGGTGCAGTACTGGCTTTGCTCACTGGTGTGGTTGGCCTAAGCGACGTACCCACGGTGTGGGCCATCGTGTGGAATGCAACGGCTACTTTCATCGCCGTCATCATCATCAGCCTGTTGCTGGATGAGGCCGGATTCTTTGAGTGGGCTGCCTTGCACATGGCACGGTTGGGCCAAGGCAAAGGCATCCGGTTGTTCATCCTGATGATCCTGCTGGGCGCCGCTGTTTCGGCCCTGTTTGCAAACGATGGCGCTGCGTTGATCCTGACCCCCATCGTCATTGCCATGCTCACAGCCTTGCGCTTTAGCCCGGCGTCCACCCTGGCCTTTGTCATGGCTGCAGGTTTCATCGCGGATACCGCGAGCCTACCGATGGTGGTGTCCAACCTGGTCAATATCGTGTCAGCGGATTTCTTCCAAATCGGATTCGCTGAATATGCTTTGGTGATGCTGCCCGTGAACATGGTCAGCGTGATGGCGACCTTGTTCATGCTGTGGCTGTGCTATCGGCGCGACATACCCACCACCTACGATCCGCAGCAGCTCGATGCACCTGAGACTGTCATCCGTGACAAGGCTACCTTCGTAGCCGGCTGGTGGGTCTTGGCATTACTGCTTGTCGGCCTGTTCGCGCTGGAGCCGCTGGGGGTCCCCATCAGTGCGGTGGCAGCCAGCTGCGCACTCATCCTTCTGGTGATAGCCGGCAAAGGTCGCGTTATTTCTACCCGTACGGTTATCAAAAATGCACCGTGGCAGGTCGTGGTGTTTTCGCTAGGGATGTACCTGGTGGTCTATGGGCTGCGCAACGCAGGGCTCACGGACGCTCTCACGTCTCTGCTCAATGTCTTCGCTGAACAGGGCCTGTGGACTGCAACTATGGGTACCGGCGTGGTGGCTGCATTGCTGTCGTCTGTTATGAACAACATGCCCAGCGTGCTTCTCGGTGCCCTATCGATCCAGGCCAGTCAGGCCACAGGCGTGGTCCATCAGGCCATGGTGTACGCCAACATCATCGGCTGCGACTTGGGGCCCAAGATCACTCCGATCGGTAGCCTGGCCACGTTGCTGTGGCTCCACGTACTGGCTCAAAAAAACATCCGCATCACGTGGGGATTCTACTTCAAGGTTGGCAGCCTGCTAACCATCCCTGTTCTGCTTATTACCTTGGCCGCACTCGCCCTGTGGCTCAGCATCCAAGCCTAGGAGTAATCGATGAAAGTCCTTTTCATGTGTACCGCCAATAGCTGTCGGAGCGTGCTTTCTGAAGCGCTGTTCAACCACCTGGCCCCTGAAGGCGTCACAGCAGTGAGCTCCGGCAGCTTTCCGAGCGGACGACTCAATGCTCAGGCGGTCAGTACCCTCCAAGCGCTCGGCATCGATACGTCAGGGCTACATAGCAAGGGCTCGGAGAGCTTCCAGGACAATCCGCCTGACGTTGTGATCACCGTCTGTGACAAGGCTGGAGGCGAGCCCTGCCCCGTCTATTTTGGCCCAGCTATCAAGAGTCATTGGGGGTTGTCTGATCCCTCGGATGTCGTTGGCAGCGATGAGGAGAAGCAGGCAGCCTTTGATGCTACCGTGGCAACTATCCGGAACCGATTTACGGCCTTCTTTGCTTTGGACTTGGACGCGCTCAGTTCAACAGAGCTCAAGCATGCCTTGGACAGGGTTGGAGCATTGTAATGATCGAGCCTACATCCGAATATCCGGAAGACTTTCCCAGCCTGGACCTAACTCTGCTCGATGCGCCTACGCCTGAGAAGCTTGGCCAGGGTATGCAGCCCGACTACAAGCCTCGCATCCTGTTGCTCTATGGGTCCACCCGTGAGCGCTCGTTCAGTCGGTTGCTGACCCAAGAGGCAGCGCAACTCCTGAACCTCATGGGTGCAGAGACGGCCATCTTCGACCCTTCAGGTTTGCCGTTACCTGATGATGCACCGGTGGAACATCCAAAAGTCCAGGAGCTGCGCGACCTGGTGCTGTGGTCCGAGGGTCAGGTGTGGTGTTCGCCGGAACGGCATGGGTCAATGTCGGCCGTGTTCAAGGCGCAGATCGATTGGATCCCTTTGGCGTTGGGCGCAGTACGACCTTCGCAAGGCAAGACGTTGGCTGTGATGCAGGTATGTGGTGGATCCCAGTCCTTCAATACGGTCAATCAGCTTCGTATCCTGGGCCGCTGGATGCGTATGGTCACGATCCCGAATCAATCCTCGGTACCCAAAGCCTTCCTTGAATTTGACGAAGCCGGGCGCATGAAGCCGTCTGCCTACTACGATCGGGTAGTGGACGTGATGGAGGAACTGGTGAAATTCACGTTGTTGGTACGAGGTCGAGAGAGTTACCTGGTAGACCGCTATTCGGAACGCAAGGAAGACGCCGAGGCCCTTTCCAAACGGGTGAACCAGCGGTCTATTTAGCCTTGGGCTCACAAGCCTGTTAGCGCATTGCGCTAACAGGCCCAACGAGTAGCTACGGCGCGGGCGGATAAGTCATAGGCACCTAAATTTTGCGCCACACCAACGCAGGAATGGCTCTGATATAGATCAGCTCGCTTATCAACTAAATCAACGTTTGAGTAATGACCGCAGCTGCAGCTAGCCCTCTGATTTCTTCGGGTAAAGCCAATGCTAGAGGTAGAACGACTAATGAATTGCGTGTCGAGCTACTGAATGCAACTGATCTGGCAGTGATAGCTGGCAATTTGAATGCTCGCGCAACCAGCGCACCCACCAATGGAGCCAGGAGCATGAAGCCGATGTAGACAGGAATCACAGGTAGCAGCTTATCTATGTCTCTGACCACTGCCGAAATCTGCGAGCCAATCACTACAACTAGCACAGCAGCCATAGCCGGCACAGGCATCCAAGCCCATGCGCTATTCCAGCCGTCAACAAAGCGCGACCGCTTCGCCCCGGCAGCCGTTGCTATCGCCAAAACCAAAGGCAGGGCGATCAGCACCACAAAGGCCTCAATGAATGGGCCGATGGATATGACTACTGCAGAGTCGTCGCCCAGCATGAAGGCAAGGTACAGCGGCAGCAGCACAAGCTGGAGCAAAAGTAGCAATGGAGTGGCTGCAAGGATCAGTTTGGAATCGCCCTTCCCGATATGGGTAAACACCACCACATAATCGATACAAGGCGTCAGCAGAACCAGCAAAGCACCTACCAAAATCGCGGGATGATTGCTTAGTCCCGTCGTCAACGCCCAGACCAACAAGGGAATGGCTAGGAAATTCGCGGTCAGCAGCGCCGCCATGAAGCGCTTATTGGCGAGCCCGTCCCGGAGATCCAAGAACGGAATCTGTAAAAACATTGCGTACATCAGTACTGCTATGGCCGGCGTCACCATTGCACCTAAAGCTTGAGCCGCGTGAGGTGCGAGCAGGCCTCCAATGGCCGCGATAATGACCGCCACAAAGTAAACGGGAATCTGGTTTTTCTCTAGCTGTTCTCTGTCCACAAAATGCCCTTAATCGTGAGTGATCATTTCTCGACTGAGAAGGTTAATATCTGTAGCCACTACAGGTTCAAACAAAATCTTTGGGAGTCTGCATGCTAGGAATCGGAGCACTGTCGAAATCAACGGGTTGTCACATTGAAACGATTCGCTACTACGAAAAAATAGGCCTTCTACCCCCGGCTACGCGGTCAGCAGGGCGGCATCGAATCTATACCGAGAAGCATCGATCAAGACTCATCTTCATCCGCCAGAACCGTGAATTGGGCTTTCCCCTCGACGATATACGAGAACTCATAGCGCTCGCAGCAGATGCTGAGCGTCCGTGCGCTGATGCGTTGTCGGTCGTCAGGAAACACCTAGCGGAAGTAGAGGCGAAGGTAGCCAAGCTCCAGCAAATAAGGATCGATTTGCTCTCGATGGCAGGCAGGTGCGAGTCGACTTGCTTAGGCTCGAGCACTCCAGATTGCACGATCGTAGAGTCCCTGTTTGAACCGGCTGCTGGGACTGGTTCGGGTTGCTGCTCTTAGACAGATTAAATTTTAAGTCTATGATAAATATAGAAAAACATCTGTTTTATAACGTATTTTATCACCCTAAATTAGCTTTCGCTTGGATCGGAGGTTCTCTCGAAGCGCACCTCCTACCGATCATCAAAAGTGCAGAGTCATCAGGCTTGCTATCAGGAATCTCACTGCTATTATCAAATCGCCACTATCAAAAGGAATTGCGTCAATGACTGGACCAAGAGTTTACGTTATCCAATATGATGAAAAGAATGAGTACCCCTATGGATTTGTTTCAGTTCCAGATTGGGAGATGAAGCTTCCAGAAAAGATTCAGGACGAGGATGCACTTCGCATTCAATATGTAGTTGAATATAATAAAGATGGGGACGCAGAACTTTACAAAGTTACAGGATGGGACCGGAGGATAGTAAACCGATCGCAAGGCAAGATGATTGACTGGACTCTGAGAATAGGGGGGACAGTTGGATTATCCAAGGAGCAGGTAAATTACTTGTTGGATACTTACCGTCCAGGTACGGAACTGACATCTTCTCAAGTGACAGACTTTGACGCCTTTCTAAATGGATCTCGTAAACCTCCAGAGGTCTTCGACCTAGACGGAGTTTTAAGGAAGGCAATGTCGTTGGAGGATGCAAAGCTTGCGGTTTCGAAATTCTACCATGTTAGACCTGAGCAGGTTCAAATCAACATCATAGGATAAATGACGGCATTCGGTGGACGCGTGAGGCGCTTCAGATAACCCTGTTGGACCAGTATAGGGTTTTCTAAGGCGCATAACTTCTCAAGCAGGCAATGTTTCTCCTTTGAGTAAAACGACCTCATCGGAGTCCTTATGCGTTTGTATCTGTGCGAGAAGCCCAGCCAGGGTAAAGACATCGCCGCCGTACTCGGGGCCAAGACACGAGGTGACGGCTGCATCAAGGGCAATGGTGTGGCCGTGACCTGGGGAATTGGGCACTTGCTGGAAACGGCTCCACCGGATGCCTATGGCGATCACCTGAAAAACTGGAGCCTGGATACACTTCCAATCCTGCCTGTTGAATGGAAAGTGCTCGTAAAGCCGAAAACCTCCAGTCAGTTCAAGATCGTCAAGCAGCTTCTCAAGCAGGCTACCGAGCTCGTCATTGCGACAGACGCTGACCGCGAGGGGGAGATGATCGCGCGCGAACTGATCGAGTATTGTGGGTACCGAGGACCGATTCAGAGGCTATGGCTGTCTGCGCTCAATGAAGCATCCATCCGCCAAGCGCTCAACACCGTCAAGCAAGGCTCAGAAACCTACCCGTTGTACCTCTCGGCGCTCGCTCGCTCCAGAGCGGACTGGCTCATCGGTATGAATTTTTCGCGGCTATTCACCCTGCTCGGCCGACAGGCCGGGTACACCGGTGTGCTCTCCGTGGGCCGTGTCCAAACACCGACCCTTCGCCTGGTGGTCGACCGCGACCGGGATATCTCGAACTTCATACCCAAACCGTTCTGGAGTGTCGAGGTTCAGCTCTGGACGGCAGGACAATCGTTCTTAGCGAAATGGGTCGCCGATGAGTACGTGGTAGATGAGGAAGGCCGTTGCCTTGATCAAGCTGCTGCAGCTGCTGCACTGGCCGCGCTGAAAAGTAGTCAGGCTGCCTCAACAGTTTCTGTTGATACAAAGCGTGGCAAGGATCCAGCTCCGCTCCCGTTCGATCTGAGCACCCTGCAGGAGGTGTGCTCTGCAAAGTTTGGGATGGGTGTGCAAGAGACGCTGGACGTAGCACAGTCACTTTACGAAACTCACAAGGCGACGACCTACCCAAGGACCGATTGCGGGTACCTGCCGGAGAGCATGTTTGACGAAGTGCCGATGGTCCTCGATGCTCTGAATCGAACTGATCCATCCATCGGCAAGACGCTGCAACTGATCGACCCGGAGCAACGTTCCCGGGCATGGAATGACAAAAAAATCACTGGTCCCCACCACGGGATAATCCCCACGCTTGAACCTGCAAACCTTTCAGCAATGTCTGAGAAGGAACGCAAGGTCTATGAATTGATCCGCGCCCACTTCCTTGCGCAGTTCCTGCCTACCCATGAGTACGACCGGACCGTGGCCACCTTCGAATGCAATGCCGTTCTACTGCAAGCAGTGGGCAAGCGAATCGTGGTCCCAGGCTGGAAGGTTCTTTTTTCTGCATCGTCCGAAGAAGAGGCTGATGACAGTGGCGGCCGCTCTCAGATCCTGCCAGTGCTGCAAATTGGCACTCGGTGTGACGTTCAGGACCTGCATCTCAAATCGCTGAAAACTGAGCCGCCCAAGGCTTACACCGAAGGTACATTAATCAAAGCGATGAAAACCATTGCCAAGCTGGTGAAGGATCCACGACTGGCTCAAAAGCTCAAGGAAACCACCGGTATTGGTACTGAAGCAACTCGCGCAGGCACGATTCAGGGCTTGATAGACCGAGGGTCACTCATCAAGAAAGGTAGCGCGCTGCGAGCAACTGAAGCAGCATTCTCGCTAATTGATGCGGTCCCTCCTGCTGTGGCCGATCCCGGCACAACTGCGATATGGGAGCAAGCGCTTACGATGATCGAGCAAGGCACCTTGACGCTCGATGATTTTATCGCCAGACAATCGAGCTGGATCACCAGGCTCGTCGAACAATACAAAGGCACCACCTTGTCGATCAAAGTGCCCGAAGGTCCCAAGTGCCCTTTGTGCAGTGCGAAAACCTCGCAGCGTAAAGGATCCTCAGGCGTTTTCTGGGCGTGTTCCCGCTACCCCGAATGCAAAGGTACGGTGAACATTGGTACAGGGAAGAAAAAATCACCTGGCAAGTCAGCCAAGCCCCGAGCCGCTACTGTCAAGAGCAGCTGAGAGGCTGGTGATAGCGGGGTTACAAATGATGTGCCACAATGGGGCTACTACCAGTTCCACCCCGCTGGTCACTGACGGTCATCAGTGACACCCTGGAGAAGTCGGCCTTGCCTTCATTCTCCTCCCCCAAAGTACGCAAAGCATCGGGAGGGGCGTACAGATCTTGTTGTGAATTCTCCCTGTGTCTCCCTGTTCAGTAGCAGACACGCAGCCGTCTAACTCGTGAAAGCGGGTTCATAGGCACACAGAGTTCACAGAAGGTTCGATGCATAGTCGTCTCAGGGCCGCACTGGTGTTGCGGTCCACTTTTTTTTAAAAACGCTTCCGACTCTCTCGGCAGGTAACCTGGTCATCTCGCAACGCTGGATGACCAGGTTACCTTCCGAGGTAGCCACTTTTCGCTGCCGGCGCCCACCGGTGAAAAAACGGGTTCCCTTTGTGCGCGAATGCGTGCCTTTTGATAACTGGCCCAAGCCACGACAACGGGCCGGGTGATGTCGATGTAGCAATGCGTGCGATCAATGCCCAGGGATCCTCGCTGAGCTAGCGCTCACAGGTGGCAAACTTTACAAGTTGTTGCAAAGTACACATCGGCTGAGAGCTAGCGTCTTCAATGAGATAGCTCTCAGCACGATTCCCATTGAGTCAGCGTTAGAACAACATTGTTTCTCCAGCCAGATAAAGCGTCTGTTCGCGTGAAATTCCTCCAACAGGTTGTTCTTTCGCGTGAATAAAACAAGCTCTAATTACGCCTCGCTTTTGCGGGACTGAGTCAGTAAGGAACGCTGTATTTTGCGTTCATCAATATTAGGAATTAACATGAGTGTGCTGAAGGGAGTGCTTGACTGGATGATCACTAAACTTGCGTCTAAGCAATCTCCAGTAAGACCAGAAACAGTTGAGAACCAAGCGGCTCAGGCAGCCTTAGAACTCGCTGCGATTCTGAGAGTAGGGGGAGCCTTGGAGCATGATGAGATCCCGATGATCACACGTCGACTGCAGTCCGTGATTGATGCGACAAATGCCGTGGTTGCTGCCTGCGAACCAAGTCAAGCAGAAGGAAGATACTGTCGTAGAGAGCTCTGACACAAGCATCTCACGCTGGTCGTGGCCAAACCCGACAGCTCGTGCTTGACAAGCCTTCAAAGAATTCACATTCTCAAGACATGTACCGCTGACGTTGTCAGCAACATGCCCGGGTAGTCAGGATCTCACGACTACGATGCGTCCCACGCATTGATCCCGCCCAAAGTTCGCAAAGCTTCCGGAGGCGCGAACGATCGGTATTGGTTACCGATGGATGCATATTTCACATCGCCCGCAACGCTGCACTCGGCTTGGCTGAGTCATGTCATACAACTCACCTGCCCTCGGGGAATACTTTCCCTTAGGGACAAGTTTCTCCGTTTTCTACTATTTGAACGGAGACTGACCATGTCGAATCACACGGCTATGCACTCAGCATCTCAGAATGTTGAAATCACGAAACGCGTTGATATGCTTTATGGCGAGGCATGCCGTCAATTTCCGACATACGAAACGATGGTCTTTGAGCATTTCTGCTCTCAGATGATTGAGACTTTCGGCGATGACGAACTGGCGCTTGAAGCAGCAGATGCGTTTACCTATGCACGCTTGGACTATGATTATCTTTCCCCGTCAGAAATCAAGGCGGCAAGGGAAATTAATCGAAGCCATGGAATCTGCAGTCACGGTCTTACTGAAGACACCTGCCCATGCGGTTGTTTTGAGTTCACTGGGCCAGAGGTTTATGAGCACTATGGACCTGAAGATTGTGACCTTACTGATGCTGAAGTCTTTGAAATAAGTGATCCAGCCCTCGCGATGAGTGATGAGGAATGGGAGCTTATGAATGAACAATGGCGTCAACAAGAAATGTTATACGCAAGCAAACCTATCCGTAACCTCCTCAAAGCTTTGTGGATTAAGGCGTTGGAGTTATCAACTATTCGTCGAAAGTAGTCTGGATCTCACGACTACGATGCGTTCTACGCATTGATCCAACCTAAAGTTCGCAAAGCTTCCGGAGGCGCGAACGATCGGTGTTTCAAACGCCGATGGATGCACATTAAACGCGTCACTCACCCAGCGGGGAATCACTCCCCTCTCGGGCGGTGTTCTCCGCAATTTTCCCTGGAGAAACATCATGAGTACAGCAAGCTTTCGTTTTGGCGTTATGGTTGGTACAGCATTGCGTGAATGCATCCGTGCAGTCACTCATAAGCCTAATCCTGAACCAGTGCAAGTCGCACCACAGCAAGTCAGGACAATGCCTGAACCTGTGATGTCCAACGAACAGTGGGAACAATACCGCCTGCCGGCATTGGCTCGATGCAAACACGTCGATCTTGCTGGCTGGTATGATCACCACATGCAAGAAATTCAAGCCAAACCCGTAAAGAAACCCCGGAAATCTCGCGCATCGAAGGCGCTTGAAACATCCCAAAAGCAGGATGCTGAACCACCAGTCAAGGCCCCTGTGATGGGTCCTTTGGACCAGCTCATTGCCTAATACTCCCCACCCTTGGCAAGCCCCTCATGTATTGAGGGGCTTTTTTCATTTGGAGGGTTGACAAACGAATCGCCCTTAAAGGATTCTAAAGCCATGTACCGCTGACGTTGTCAGCAACATGCCCGAGGTAGTCTGGATTTCATGACTACGATGCGTTTTTCGCATTAATCCAACCCCCAGTTCGCAAAGCATTCGGAAGCGCGAACGGTTGATCAGTTTATCTGGTTGATGGATGCACAATGATTCTCTCACCCCATCGGGACCTTTCCCGTAGGGTTGGTCTCGTGCCCAGCAGGAGACCTTCATGAAAAGCAGTATTGCGCTGTACCAAGCATTGATTTCAATCGATGTTCCGGAAGACCGCGCCGCTGCAGTCGTCGATGCTCTGGAGTCGGATATGCAAACGCAACTCGCGACAAAAGCCGACATCGACACTCTCGAGTCTAGACTCGAACTGAAACTCACCATTCGTATGGCCGTCATGCTGACTGCTGCTGTAGGCGTTATGCTTACTGCGTTCAGATTCATGCATTGATTGTCGTAAAATTTCGCTTTACCACCCATGCGGGGAATACCTTCCCCCTGGGCGAAGTGTATCTCCGCTTTGAACACTCAAAACTGGAGATACATCATGAGCAATTCTACCAACGAAACCAAATACTTCGACCTGCACACCGTCGGCATTGGCTATCTCAACCGCATTCGTGAAGTGAAGCCTCGTAAGGGCGCTCCTTTCATGGCTGTGACAGTAGCTGCCCTCAAAGGCACATCTGAGAAACCTGAGTACGCCTACATTGACTGCAACGTGGTTGGTGCTGAAGCTGACAAGCTGATTCGCCGTTGCCAGGAAGCTGTTGCTGCCGAGAAGAAGGTTCTTGTCTCTTTCCGGATCGGCGATATCTGGGCTGATGTTTTTACTTACAGCAGTGGTGCTAAGCAGGGCCAAGCAGGTGTCAGCCTCAAAGGCCGTCTCTTGTACCTTGCCTGGATCAAAGTTGAAGGTGAATACGTCTATCAGGCTCCGCAGAAAGAAGAAGCACCTGCCTCTTCTGAAAGTTCAGAGTCCGAAGCTACCCCAGTCGTTCAATCCGAGGCGTCTGCCTCCAGCGAACCAACTGATGTGGCTACTCCAGCTGCTACTCCCCCTAAGCCAACACGAGCAAAACCAGCTCGCGCAGGACGAGGAGAGAAACAAGCCGCTTGATAGATTTTTTACAACCTCAAGGCGCCCTGCAGGCGCCTTTTCTTTTCTCCACATAGTAGGTAACGACTTCATGAAATTCGCTATCGCTACACTCGTGCTTACAGTGCTAAGCATATTTTTTCTGGAATTTGGACAACAGCTCTCCGCTCAACTACTGACACAGATCGGCGCAGGAGGACTGGTCGCCACTTTTCTTGCAATGACAGGTATGGTGATCACTTCTTGACACTAAACCTTCTACTTTACCCTTAAGGCCCCCACCCTTAAGGGTCCGGGGCCCTTATATTGGAGCTCCTATGGACAGTAATACTAATAGACTTACCTTGCGACTTGAGCTCGCTTTGCTGATCTCAAAAGCACACACTCAAGATAGTATCTATCAACAGGTTTTGAACAAAGATACGCCTCCGGATCGCTTTTCCAGTTTGTATTGGGAGGATGTCCTGGACAAGCTCGAAGACTTGGCCCTATTGGACCACGTTGAGAATTTCACACCGGACCACAGCTCGTATATTGAAGATGCTGCACTCCTCAGGTCTTACTGGACTCTTCGGGAATGGTGCGGGATAGATATATATCCTGATAGCCCATCCGCTGTGACAGAAAGACTCTAACCAAACGTTCTCAAGAACGAAAACCAACCTGACCGGGTAATTCACCACCCGGTCGGGCCAGGTGGTTACCCGCACCTGGAGAACTACTATGTCCACCGCCATAAACCACTTGCCATCCACTTTGCTGAAATTGCCAGTTGTGCTGACGCCTTCCGCATGGAATGAATCTGTTCACTTGGAAGCCCCATCACATATTGCAGAAGTCGGCACTCGCCTAGGCGAAGTCGTACTCGAAGCGTATCGTGAACTCCACCTGCAACCCGATGAAACCCAGATAGACTTCGGTATCTATCGTTTCCCACCTAACGGTGACCGCTCAGGGCGTGAATGGCTGGAGCTAAAACTCCATCGCATTGATGCAGTACACGGTAATTCGTACCTGTGTATTTCGCTGAGGGATGAAAAGCCGCTCTATCTTTGCTGACCCAGTTAGCAACCTGCAACCACGAACAAGCCCGAATATTCGGGCTTTTTTTCGGGCTCCCATATTAGTGGCCTGCCCGATAATCCGGAGTAGTCATGATCAACCTGCCCGGCTATTTGGCCATACGCACCATCAGCGGTCGCAACGGCGCTTTCAACGTTGGGCGACTTTCGACGTCCATCGGTGAGTTCGTTATCAAGGACGCGCTGCTGGACCAGTACCACGAGGGCAAATATCGAGGTGATTTTGTTATCACCGAAATTCGTCCCTCCTACTACACAAACGGCGGCAGATTAGTGGTAGAAGTCCGCGCCAGGCTGGACAGCATGTCTTTGGACGATGTGGCCAACCTGAGCGCAGACGAGGCTGAGAGGCTGTCCAACAACGAAACTGACCCACTCGACGAAGAAGCCTCGGGAGGCTCGTCGTCAACCAAACCTCGCCCGACTATTCAAACAACTCCGAGAAGATCAGTTTCTGCTGGCAGTGACGCACCGTTCGGGATGTCGAGATCCGAGCCTGAGAAACAGGTCACCGCACATGAGGCTGATGCAGAGCTGTTCGGCACGATCTGGCCGATTGGACGTTCAGTCAAGCTGGACACAACTGTAGACCGTAAGCGTCTGCGGCAACAATGTGTTCGCCTTGGCGAGCTCGGGTATGAGCTTGACTTCAAGCTGCAGATTTGGAATCTCAGCACTTATTGACCTTGCTCAGAACTGAGCGTTTTCTACTTTTACATCCCCTGAGGGCTCCCTCATGGGTGCTCCTCATTACTAACTGAAGGAGCATCACATGCATCCGCTTTTCATAAATATCAAGAAAGCGATCCTGGATATCATTGAGGATCAACTCACCAACAACGAAGAAGCGCCTGACTCTGAAATCTGGAACATTCTGGTCGACGAACTTGACTTGACCGTAGAACAGGCAGACGCAGCCATAGCAATGCGACCGCGCTTCCAATGCGAGATGTTCATTGCTGGGCAAAGCCCGTTGTATCAAACAAACACCGTAACCTTCGATCCGCTTGAGAAAAAACTCGTGGCTGCTGAGCCTTTGAGTTTCGATCAGATCCTAGAGATATACACGATGCTGCTGAAGAGTCGACCGGGTTACCGACTCAAACTGGGGGCTCACTGGGCAGCCGGTTTGAATTCAGAGGGTGAGCTGTATTGCACCCATCTAAACCCATGCGACAAAAACGTCATGTTTGAAGTTTACGACTTCGACCGCGATGCGTTCGTTGATGGTCGCTGGCAGTACGAGACAGAAGAACAAACTCGGGCGGCAATCGATAAACCCGAATTTATCCGCTAAACACATTGAATCCCGAGGGGCATCACCGCCCCTCAGGGCGGTTCCCCTCGTGTTTTGGAGGACCTAATGCCGAACCGCACTCAACTCTTTCACATCGAAGAATGCCCGGATCTGTACGTCGACGCGTGCGTCTGTGACGAGCAGCGAAACCTGATATTCCTATCAGCCTGGGGCCGCGACACGGCCATGCAGGAGTTTCTGGCCAGACTCACACTCGGTACCACCGAGAACGGCTTGGACCAGTTCCACATCGTCATGAATGACCAACGCATCCCGGTGTTCCCTAATACGGATCTGTTGGAAAAACGCACCACTCGCCAGCTTCGCGGAACGCTCTTCGGCAGCCTGCTGCACTTATGGCTGTTCGATCAGCGTTGCTCGCAGCCGGATAGAGCAAACCATTCTGCTTACGCGCTCATCAATCAAGCCCAAGACCCGTTCGATAGGTTGTGGCCGCTGATCGTAGACACTTGCCCTCTTCCGTTCCTTCCACATTGGCGTGAGCCGGTGATGGAGGTCCTTACTGCGCACAACATGTTGCACCCGCTACCGGGAGCTATTGGCTCGGTGACAGCCTGGCGTTTGTCGCTGCAGCTGGACGTGCTCGAAAAAGCTCTCGGCGAACTCATTCGCGCAGGGAAGCTCACCACTGAAGTTACGGCGTAGTTCACGCCCACCAGTCCAAGGAGCCAACCATGGCTTTGATGTTCTCACGGCTTGCCCGTAATTTTGCACGCAACGGCTATTACCCGACTGACGAACTGACTCTGGAGCGCACTCTGCAGGCATTGTTGCCGGCGGCCTCGGGACGGATGCGGATTCTTGATCCGTGCTCGGGAGAAGGAGTGGCTTTGGCTGAGGTCGCACACCGGCTGGAGCGAGACCGAACAGAGACGTATGCGGTTGAGTACGACAAAGAGCGCGCTGATCACTCGAAAACGTTGCTGGACCGAGTGCTGCAGGGTGACTTGATGGACACCATGATCTCTCGACAGTCCTTCGGACTGCTCTGGCTCAACCCTCCTTACGGGGATCTGGTCGCTGATCACTCTGGCGCTTCACAGTACCAGGGTAGCGGCCGCAAAAGGCTGGAGAAGGCATTTTACCAACGGTCACTGCCGTTGCTTCAGTACGGAGGGGTGATGGTATTCATCGTTCCTCACTACGTGCTGGACGACGAGCTGTGTGGCTGGCTCACCAATCACTTTACCGGGCTGCGGATCTGCGCCGCGGTAGACCGGACGTTCAAACAGGTCGTGATATTCGGAATCAGGGTACGGCGTCAGGATCTGGCAAGATCCCGGGAACTGGCGGCGATGCGTGAGTATCTGCGGGCAATCGGATCCGGGGAAGAAGCTGCTGATCTGCTACCGGCCACTTGGCCATGGGAGCAATACGCTGTCCTACCGATCGCTAATGAACTGGAACACTTCTACCGAATCACTCTTGAACCCGAGCAATTCAGTGAAGAGGTTCTTCGTCTGAGAGGCCTATGGCCTGATTTTACGCTGCACTTTGGCCAGACTGGCGCTCAACCGCGGGCCCCGGTGAAGGCACTTTCACGGTGGCACTTGGCACTGGCACTCGCTGCTGGAGCCATAACTGGTGTAGTGACCTCTCGTTCCGGGCGTGTCCTGGTGCTCAAGGGCGACACTTACAAGGATAAGGTTCCCAAGACCGAATTCACTGAGGACGAGGACGGCAACGTGTTTGAGACACGGATCTTGACTGATCGTTTTGTGCCCAGGATTCGGGCATGGGATATGACGCCAGGCTCATCCTATCTAGGGTACGCACTGACCATCAGCTCGGATGCGACAACACCAGCTACACACGAAACCACCTCAAACACTGCTGCAAGTAGTCAGAACGCTTCAATTGAACTGGGCCGTGTGATGGTCACGCACAGCGTTCAAAGTCTGCTTCAAAATAGCTCTCTCGACGTGAGGCAGTACCTGCGGCGTCACGCGACGGGCGATTGGGGCGAGATTTCGAACGACGACTGGGACAGCAACCAGCAAGCACTGAGTGCTGATGGCCGATTGTTTTCCGGGTATGACATCGACGCAGAGGATGAGACCAGACTCTGGATCATTACCGAGTCTGATCGCTCAGCAACAACAGTCATGTTGCCATCTGACTACTAAGAAACTTTACCAACACCTTTCAATCATCTAACCGCACCTCAGGGTATGAACAATACCCTTGGTGGTGTCGTGCATGCCCTGTTTAACCCAATAGTGGAGAAACATCATGAACGACCTGCCTTTGGCTGCGCCTGCAGGCCACCCTTGTGTGCCAACTTTGAACATCGGGCTCACTGAGTTTATCGAAGAGTTTGGCGACGAACTCCTGGAGTCACTCAACCGCTCCAACCCACCGGTTTACGCCGGCATCGACAATCCGGCTCGGCAGTGGGTGCTGGACGGCCTCAAACGACAGCCCTTCCCTGCCCAGGCTCAAGTGGTCCAGGCAATTGCCGCGCTTTTGCTCGATCAGAATGAGCAGGCTGGCATCATCAATGCCGAGATGGGGACAGGCAAAACAATGATGGCCATCGCTCTCGCTGCAGTCATGCATGGAGCTGGTTATCGCAGGACGATGGTCATCGCGCCTCCGCACCTGGTCTACAAGTGGCGGCGCGAAATCCTCGAAACCATCCCAGACGCTCGCGTCTGGGTGCTCAACGGACCGGATACCCTGGTCAAGCTGCTGAAGCTGCGCGATCAACTGGGTGATACCTACGACGGACGTCAGGAGTTCTTTATTCTCGGCCGTGTGCGGATGCGGATGGGGTTCCACTGGCGTCTGGCCTTTTGGCAGCGACGTGCCGGCGGTGGAAGGAGCCTGGCAGCGTGTCCAGATTGTGGGCGTCTGCTCCAGGACCAGGAAGGCAATCTGATCACCGCTGATGAATTTCAGCGTGAAGAGCGACGTCGACGCTGCGAACACTGTGATGCCGCTTTATGGACGCTGATGCGCCCGGGCAAATCGGATGGCGGCAGCCGCCGTAACACGATCCTAAAGTCGATGTGTCGCATCCCTACAATCGGACCTGTTCGTGCAGAACGGCTTCTATCTGACTTCGGCGAAGACTTTCTCGCCTCGATGCTCCTGGACAATGTCTCTGAGTTCATCAACCTGATGGACGCCAAAGGCAACTTCATCTTCAGCGACCGCCAGGCCAAGCGCATGGAGCGTGCGATGGCGAACATCGAGTTCGGGTTCGGCGAAGGGGGTTACCAACCCACCGAGTTCATCAAGCGCTACCTACCTTATGGGTGCTTCGACCTACTGGTCGTGGACGAGGGGCACGAGTACAAAAACAGTGGATCGGCACAAGGTCAGGCTATGGGCGTGCTCGCAGCCAAAGCACGAAAGACTGTGCTGCTGACCGGCACTCTGATGGGCGGGTATGCAGACGATCTGTTCTACCTCCTGTTCCGAATCCTCACCAGACGTATGATCGAGGACGGCTATCAGCCCAACGCGCGAGGAAGCATGGCGCCGGCGGCGATGTCTTTTATGCGGGATCACGGGGTATTGAAGGATATCTACACCGAGCGTGATGGCAGTTCTCACAAGACTGCCAAAGGTAAGAAACTCTCAGTGCGGACGGTCAAAGCTCCGGGGTTCGGCCCGAAAGGCATTCACCGCTTCGTTCTACCCTTCACTGTGTTCCTGAAACTCAAGGATATCGGCGGCAACGTGCTACCTGGTTACCGGGAGGAGTTCATTGACGTACCGATGTCTCCAGACCAGGAGGCGGCTCACCGTAAGCTTGCCCAGACATTGACCGCCGAGCTTCGGCAGGCGCTGGCCCGTAGAGATACGACGCTGTTAGGGGTGGTGTTGAACGTGCTGTTGGCATGGCCGGACTGCTGCTTTCGACCTGAGGTGGTGAAACATCCTCGATCCAGAGACACGTTGGCTTTCGTGCCGTCGGTCTTCGATGATGACGAGCTCATGCCGAAGGAACAGGCCCTTCTGGACCTATGTCTTGCTGAAAAAGCCCGGAACCGCAAGGTTCTGGCCTACTCGGTTTACACGGGTACCAGAGACACCACGAGCCGCATGAAGCGGGTGCTCGAGCAATCGGGACTGAAGGTGGCAGTGCTGCGTGCATCGGTGGACACCGCCAGGCGCGAGGACTGGATCCTTGACCAGGTTGATCGAGGCGTCGACGTACTGATCACCAACCCGGAGCTCGTAAAAACAGGTCTGGACCTGCTGGACTTTCCGACCATTGCGTTCATGCAGACGGGTTACAACGTCTACACGGTGCAACAGGCGGCAAGGCGCTCATGGAGGATCGGACAGAAGCAGGACGTCCGGGTGATCTTTTTCGGCTACATCGGCAGTTCTCAGATTACCTGCCTGCAACTGATGGCCAAGAAGATCGCCGTATCGCAGAGCACTTCAGGGGATGTTCCAGAGTCTGGATTGGATTCACTGAACCAGGATGGTGATTCCGTAGAGATGGCACTCGCCAGACAACTCATCAACGCTTGAACATGGCCACCTTCGGGTGGCCATTTTTATATCCTTCGGGTGCCTCCAAGCAACACACTTCCTGCCCCCAGCGCCGCAGGCCATGGGGTTCGAGTCATGTAAACAGACGCTTACTCTAGTCTTTATCTTGAAGCGCATGCCACATGGCCACTTGCCTTAAGCATCCTTCAAGGAGAATATGTGCCCTCATTTGGAGGGACCTACGATGAACAACGAACAACTCAAAGACACGCTGATCCACGCGACTCGGGATTTTTGGGCGGCCTACAGCAGCCCGTTGTTGCTGAGCAACCTACCCAGTTCTTTGTCCGAGAAGGGAATAGCAGACTATAAGTCCATCCTTGGAAATACTTCATTGAAGGCCTTTGTAAGCACCTTAGCCGAACAAGGCCACCTCAAAGTTGTCACTCACCCGCAGCACCGCGCGAAGATTGGGCTTATTCCCGCCGAAGAGTCTTACGATTTTCCGCAAGAGGAGGATGCTGTAAAGCAAAAGCAGAAGTACACCGGTGACAGCCACGCAGTCCGGTTACTCGACATCCTTAGCAAGCTAGATGATCAGGATCTAGTAAACCTCAATATCCCAGTCTCTGTGCTGGCAAAATTGCACCGCATGCCATGAACGTTTTCATTGCGCTGGCAACCACGAACGACTTTCTTCGAAAGGAATTCATAAAGCTCCGCAATGGCGTCGCCCTTCCCGCCAACCTCAGTGAAACAGCAATAAAACTTGAGTTGGGTACTCCAGAGGTTGGGCATTGGGACACACTAGAAGACTATTTTCACGCAAAATCAGCTTGCAATGACGCTCTACTCGTAATTGCGGATCACGCTTGCGCGACTAAAATCGACTTCACTCCAACGGCGCTTTTCAGCTATAGACTGGAAATTCCCCAACGAGTTGAGAATCCTGCGCCATTTCTAAAACATCATCTGTCTCGGCTCCTAAATCACTTCAGTGCCTTCAAGCAGCTCAATGCAAGGGGCGAAAATTACCTTGTCTCGATCCTGCCAGCCCTGAACTTTGATGCTGATGAATGGCGCCAACTACTCGACAAGGTACGTTGTGAAACACACAGTGACACCTTTATCAAAGAGGTAGAGATTCTACTGACAGACATCCGCAGAAAGAGACGGAAACCCAGGCGTAAAAACAAGGATCGAACACATTTCTTTATAGATGATGATGATAAGCATTTTTTATACGGGAAAGAACATCACTCACAGTTCCAAACAGGTGAACCTCACACTAAGTCTTGTGACCTCAACGGCAGATTCAGGTTCGGCAGGAAAGTGGATGATCCTCTCAGGCACTTCAACGTGAATCGCGGGTCGGGGCGAAACCCATCGGTTAAGGGAGCATTTGTGAATTGCCATAATGAGACCCGTGAGGTCACTAAAACGTCTCACCTGAACATGTTCATGAACGACTTTTTTTGATCGAAAAAAAAGGGGAATCAATTAATTGATTCCCCTTTCCTGCAGCCTATCGCTTATTCCACCCTCAGCGTCAATAGAAAGGATTGCTGCTCTGAAACGAATACGTTTCTGGTGCTTTCCCAGCTATTGGCAACGCATTCATCAGTCGATGACCAGGCCGGTGTCCAACGTATTGGATTCAGCAGCCCGGAAGGCGTGGAGCGTAGCGCTGTATCGTACGATATCATCCTAACAAACTTTTGCGCAAGAAGACTTACCTCCTTGACCGGTTGAGTACCCTCGTAGATCAGCCCGAAATCCTGAGGTTATCCCTGAGAATGTTCGCGAATTCCCAGGAGGAGAATTTCTCTCTCGGAAACCCAACGCAATCCAAAAACGGTTTGGTACTGATTCTGATGATCGCTTTTGCGAACCTGCCTCACATCTTGAGTGAGGTCCTTCATGAAACTGCCACTGCGCCCTTCTCTTTCCCGCGCTGCCATCCTGCAAATACTGACCCTGATCGTGCTGATCGGCATGTTGGTCTACCAGCAGTGGCAGATTTTCCACCTCAATGCCGGCTTTGAGTCCGCTGCAAACCTGGAAACCGTCAACGCCATCACCCAACGCATCAATGGCGTGGATGACCGGCTCGATGCCGCCAGCCAGATGAAGTCCGTGACCATCGATGATTTCAGAGCCGGCCAGCAGGCTTTGTCCAACCGCATCGATGCCGTTCAAGCCCTCCTGAAGCAGGTGCAGGAGGCGGCGAAGGAGGCTGCCCAGCAGGGTGCCACAATGGAAGAGGTTGTGGTCATGGGGGCTCGGATCGAGGAGCTGCAGGTGAAACTCCAAGACCTGCGTGCGGCTAAACCAGCATCTGTTCAAATCACGGCAGCCAAGCCAAAGACTCCACCCCCCTCCCGCAAATCAACAGCACAAACCAAAGTTCCGGAGGCTCCTCCACCGTTTTCGGTCGTGGGTGTGGAGTATCGCGGGGGCGAACGTTTCTTGTCAGTTGCCCCGCCTGGCAGCACTCAACTGAGTCAATTGAACTTGGTACGCCCGGGCGACGTGGTCGCGGGGAGCAACTGGCAGCTCAACAGCCTGGATGACTCGCGCGCCCTGTTCAGCATCAACGGCTCCACCCGCATACTGCCCCTGCGCCCTTAGAGGTTCACATGTCCATTTACACCTTGCGAATGTTCACACTGACGGGAGTGATCCTGCTCTCAGCAACTGGCATGGCCAACGCCGCCAGCAATAGTTCAGCGCAGTCCACCAGTAGAGAGCAGCAGAGCGCTTTGCTGGACAGCCAATCGCAATCGAGCGACGAGATGCTGGCACGAGACTGGAACCTCAGTCCTCAGGAATGGCAGCGCTATCAAACGCTGATGCAGAGTTCACGAGGTGTGTATTCCCCCGGGCTGGATCCGCTAACTGCATTGGGTATCGAAGCCCGCAATGATGAAGAGCGCCGGCGGTATGCAGAGCTCCAGGTCAAAGCCGAGGCGCAGCGCACGGCAAAAGAATTGGCGTATCAACGCGCATATGACGATGCCTTCAAACGCCTCTATCCCAATCTGATGCCCATCGCCAGTTCGGCGTCCCAGGGGGGGACCGCGAGCCCTGCTAACCAGGGCAATGGCCGATTGGCAGTGTTCGTCAAGGACGATTGCCCGGAGTGCTCCGTTCGGGTTAAGGCCCTTCAAGCTCAGAAGCAGCCGTTTGACGTGTACATGGTGGGTAGCCAGAACGACGATGAGCGAATTCGTAACTGGGCGATTGTCTCGGGGATCGACCCTGCGAATGTCAGAACCCGACAAATCACACTCAACCATGACGGTGGACGTTGGCTTGGCCTGAGCTTGGGTGGCGAGTTACCGGCCGTTGTACGAGAGGTGAATGGGCAATGGCTGCGTCAGTGACGTGGGCAGGCCTTGCCCTGCTGTGCTTCGCGTTGACAAGCCATGCAGCCGAGCTTCCGCCGCCGGCTTATCAACTGGCTGCTCACGCCGCGAACATTCCGTCGGAGGTGCTCTACTCGGTGGCACTGCAGGAAAGCGGGACGCCACTGCGGGGCCAACTGGTCCCGTGGCCTTGGACGCTGAACGTTGCCGGCGCAAGTTATCGTTTTGCAACCCGTGCCGATGCCTGCACCGCACTTATCATCGCACTCGCGCAGGCGGGTCCCAAGCGGGTCGACGTCGGATTAGGTCAGGTCAACATGGGCTGGAACGGCCAGAGATTTAAATCAAGCAATCCGTGCGACGCGCTCAATCCCTACAAGAACCTCGATGTAGCTGCCCAGATGCTCGCCGAACTGCGCGCGCTTGGCGGTGACTGGATCACCGTAGCCGGACGCTATCACCGGCCTGCCGGCGGCGCTCCAGCCGCCAATTACCGCAAGGCCTTTGCCAAACATCTCAGCCGGGTAACCGGCATCCAAATGCTGGTGACCAATCCATGACCCGATCAGTGATCCTCGGCGCAGCGCTCTGCCTGCCATTTATGATCTGCCAAGCTGCAGAGCTCACCGTGGTTGAAGACAAAGGTGGTGACTCAGCGCTGCCTTACTATCGATCTCTCAATCCCGAGCCGTCCTCTTCTGTCTCAAATGACCTGACCTCGCAACTGGATCCTGTAGCAGCACAGGGCTTGCCGGTACGCACCACTCGAATGACTCCGGGGACAGTTCAGGGCCGAATCATCAACGCGCCAGGCCTGCAGCCTTTGTTCCTGATCGGTGACGATGAAACATCACGCCGATGGCTACAAGAACGCGGTGCGGTGCTGAAGCAGATGCAGGCCGTAGGACTGGTGGTCAACGTGGCCACACAAGAACGACTTGCCGTAGTCAGGAGTTGGTTGCCCGACGCGCTCGTGTCCCCCGCATCGGGTGACGAGCTTTCTCAACGACTCGGCCTGAATCACTATCCGGTGTTGATCACCCCAACCGCCATCGAGCAATAGGAGGTCGGATTATGGCTCACGATTACGCCATTGAATCACTGCTCAGACCCGCCGTAGAGCTGTACACCGTGTACGTGTGCGCTGCAGGTGCATTCCTGTGCGTGTTCGCTCCCTGGGCGTTTGCGCTTACTCCGCTGTTCGGCATCGTGACCTCCGCGGGCTTTCTCGCTTTGGGTTTAGTGCGTCTGAAACAAGCATGGCAGGTGCTGCGCTATCGCCGAAACATCCGTCGACTGCCTCATTACACGATGACCAGTAAAGAAGTGCCGGTCAGCAATCAACGTCTCTTCATCGGTCTTGGCTTTCGCTGGCAGCAGCGCCATACCCAGCGGCTGATGGACACTTACCTGCCGAAGTACGCCAGCTACGTTGAAGCTACCCCCCTTTTCCGCGCAGCGCGTCGTTTTGAGGAAAGAGCTGAGTTCGCCCCATACCCGGTCCGGCTTCTGGCCAGAGCCACATCATGGGACGTGCCCATCAATCCTGTGCGACCTCTGCCCCCCGTCGGCGGTTTGCCAAGGCTGCACGGCATCGAGCCATACGAGGAGAACGTCTCTCTCCCTTTGGGTGAGCGAGTAGGCCATTCAATTGTCCTGGGCACTACCCGTGTCGGAAAAACGCGCCTGGCTGAATTGTTCATCACTCAGGACATTCGGCGTAAAAAACACGGCCAGCATGAAGTCGTTATCGTCTTCGACCCGAAGGGCGACGCCGATCTGCTCAAGCGCATGTATCTCGAAGCCAAACGCGCCGGACGCCTGAATGAATTCTATGTGTTCCACCTGGGCTGGCCGGATCACTCGGCACGCTACAACGCCGTAGGACGTTTTGGTCGGATTTCGGAGGTGGCCACCCGGATCGCTGGCCAACTCTCCGGCGAAGGAAACTCGGCAGCATTCCGTGAATTCGCCTGGCGTTTCGTGAACATCATCGCAAGAGCCCTGGTCGCACTGGGCCGCCGACCTGACTACCTCCAGATCCAGCAGCACGTGATCAACATCGAAGGGATTTTCCAGGAGTATGCCTCTAAATACTTTGATGAATCTGATCCAAAGGCCTGGGAGGCGATCGTCGCCATTGAGGGCAAGCTCAACGACAAAAACGTACCGTTCAACATGAAGGGTCGGCCGTTCCGCGTGGTGGCCATCGATCAATACCTGTCTCAGACGCGCGTGGCAGATCCAGTGATGGATGGACTGCGCAGCGCGGTCCGCTACGACAAGACCTATTTCGACAAGATCGTCGCCTCGCTGCTGCCACTGCTTGAGAAGCTGACAACAGGCCGCATGGCGGAACTGATCTCGCCGGACTATCAGGACGTGAACGATCCTCGACCGATCTTTGACTGGATGCAGGTGGTCCGCAAAAAGGCCGTGGTTTATATCGGCCTGGACGCCTTGTCGGACACAGAGGTCGCCGCTGCCGTCGGCAACTCTATGTTCTCCGACCTGGTCTCGGTCGCTGGCCATATCTACAAGTTCGGTGTCGACGACGGACTACCGGGCGGCGTCCCTGGCACCAAAGTGCCTATCAACCTCCATGCCGATGAGTTCAACGAGCTGATGGGTGAGGAATTCATTCCGATGATCAACAAGGGTGGTGGTGCCGGCATGCAGGTGACTGCCTACACCCAGACAATGAGCGATATCGAAGCGAAGATCGGCAACAAGGCCAAGGCTGGCCAGGTGATCGGTAACTTCAACAACGTGTTCATGCTGCGCGTCCGCGAAACGTCCACCGCCGAGCTGCTGACAAACCAGTTGCCTAAGGTTCAGGTTTTCACATCCACCCCGGCCAGCTCGGCGAATGACAGTGCAACGGGCAGTACCGCGTTCACGTCCTCCAGTCATGACCAAGTTCAGCAGGTCAGCGTGCCAATGATTGAGCCAGCGCATGTCGTCGGCCTCCCCAAGGGCCAATGCTTTGCTCTCATGGAGGGCGGCAATCTGTGGAAAATAAGAATGCCTTTGCCCGGGCATGATCCTGATGAGGTGATGCCGGCAGATCTGCAGGCCTTGGCGGAAAGCATGCGTCAGACGTATCAGGTGGGCAAGGTCGACGACACTGGCTGGTGGTCAGCGCCTGGTTATCAGACGCTCAACGAGTCGCTGCCTGCAGATCTGCTCGACGACTTCAAAAAAATCGGTGCTGCACCTGAGGATGCGGCATGACTCTCGGCGGGTTGAGCGATCGGCAAGGGGGCGTCTGATATGGCTGACGTTGCCGATCGCGCGAAACAGCAACAAGACCACGAACAGTCGTTCATAGGATCTCTTTTCACCCTGCCCTTCCGATTCGCGGCAGTGATGTTCCTCTCTCTGGGGGGAGCCATCATCGTCGAATGGATCTGCATGTACTTTTTCTGGCCGGAGGCCGGTTGGCAGCATGCTCGTGCAATGCTCGATCATGAACTCAGCTGGCTCTCCAAGGGGTTCCTGCAGAGTGTGGTTGTTCAAGAGCCAGGCCGAACGGCGACATGGCTGGTTCAAACCACATATGACTGGCTGGTGGTCAAGACCGGGCTTCAGGACTGGGTTCAACACACCTCTGATTATGCTGCGACAGGACAACGATCACGCGGTTTCGATATGCGCTACATGCTCGGCGTGGGAGTCAGCAAGTTTCAGGATTACGGCCTTGCGGCGCTCTACACGACACTGGTGTTTTGCGTGCGCCTGGTGATCCTGACCCTCGCAATCCCGTTATTTGTGATGACGGCGTTTGTTGGTTTTGTGGACGGACTGGTACGCAGAGACTTGCGGCGGTTCGGTGCCGGCCGCGAGTCCAGCTACCTATATCACAAAGCTCGAGCAACGATGGTGCCGCTGGTGATCATCCCCTGGAGCCTCTACCTGGCTCTGCCATTCAGCGTGAGCCCATTGTTGGTGCTCCTGCCATGCGCAGCACTGCTCGGCCTGGCGGTCAGCATTACGGCGTCCAGCTTCAAAAAATACCTTTAGGTGCCCTCCATGCAATGGACAGAAGAACAACTGCCAGCTATTCACTCCTTCGCGAAGAAGCTACTGGTCCAGGCATTTGCCGGTACCGGGAAGACAACGACACTCGTCGGTTACGCCACGCATAATTCGTCGGTCAAAATGCTGTACCTCTGCTACAACAAAGCCGTTGAGATCGCGGCAAAGAACCGTTTTCCACGCAACGTGACCTGCAAAACAGCTCACGGCCTTGCCTACGCTGTCTATGGCAGCCAGTACAAACACAAGCAGGCTGGCAATCTGCGTTTGACCGACATCGCGAGGACGATCAATACCCAGGATTGGGAGCTGGCCAAAGACATCGTTTCGACCCTCAATGCTTTCATGGCCAGCAAAGATCTGGAGCTGCTGGAAGACCACTTTGTGCGATTCCAGAGCAACCGCAGACTGACCTCGGTCCAGCAGCAGTACATGAGTAAAGCGCTCAACCTGACCAGAGGCGTTTGGGAGAAGATGGTCGATATCAACGATCGCTCAGTCCCCATGACGCACGATGGCTATCTGAAGCTGTACCAGATGAGCCAGCCAGATCTGAGCCAGCGTTTCGGTGCGATTTTGCTCGACGAAGGGCAGGACGTGAACCCGGTCATCGCGAACCTGGTCCAGATCCAAACAATAACTCAAGTCACTGTAGGTGATCGGCATCAGCAGCTGTATCGGTTCAGAGGCGCTGTGGATGCTTTAAACAGCCCGGCGATGAAGGACGCAGAGAAACACTTCCTGACTCAGAGCTTCAGATTTGGACCGGCAGTTGCCTACGTGGCCAACGTCATCCTTTCCTTCAAGGGTGAAAAGATCCCCCTGCAAGGCCTGGGACAGCCGACGTTGGTGAAACGAGCCTTACCGGACGACCTCCCTCACCGCACCTACCTGCACCGTACTGTGAGCGGTGTGATCGAGAACGCGCTGCGCCTGGTCAACCAAAACCACCGCATGCAGTGGATCGGAGGGATCGACAGCTATTCCTTGCGCGATCTGGAGGACCTGTTCTATTTCAGCCGGCATATGAATGACCAGGTCCAACAGCGCAAATTGCTGACCGACTATGCCGATTACGACCAGTATGTCGTGATCGCGAAGGCCACGCAGGATCCTGAGATGCTGCGGTCGATCAAAATCATCGAAAACTATGCAGATCTGCCCCAACGCATCGAGCAGCTGCGTGCTGCATCTGTCACGTCGGAGCTCGATGCAACCGTGACCCTTACCACCGCGCACAGAGCCAAAGGTCTGGAGTGGGACTTCGTTGGACTTTATGACGACTTTTCTGCGGATCCGCTTTCACCTGACATCGACGCAGGCAAACGCGACGATGAGCTGAACCTTCTATACGTCGCTGTCACACGAGCCATGAAGATTCTTGCCGTCAACTCGCTGGTGATCGACATCATGCAGCGCTTCAAAGACATGAAGCAGCGCTCGAAACCTTGATGCGCTGCCCCATCCCCAACCAACTACTTCTTATGACGCAAGTCTTCTTCGGTCAGAGCCAAGAAGCCAGGTTCTACACCGCTATGCGCTACAACGCTTTCGAAGCTCGCGTGTGTCCAATCCGGTTTACGTTCGGAATCAAGGGTAACGATTGCCCACGAACCGTCTGGTGAGATGCCAAGACCCGGGGCATATCGTTCGATCCAAACAGAACGCTCAAGAATTTTATCCATTGACGAAAGCGCCTTGGGAAGGGCTTTTTCAGAATCAAGACGCTTAACAACACCATACATGATGTCCTCAATGACGTTTGTAACTGACGTGCCATTGTAGTCACGAAGTTGAGCTATCAGACAGACAAGGAACCCGTCATCCTTGATACGCACACGAACAAAACATGCTCCCATGGAGTGGAAGCCTTTGTACTCAAAATTGTGATATTCCAGCGTCTGCATTCCCAACGTTCCCTTTGAATATAACTGCGTGGACCGGCTCATGACCGGCGTAGTAAATATCTCACTACCTATACCATTTTCCAAATGGAATAGGTTTGGCGCTTCGCCCAGCGCTTAGAGACTGCAAAAATGAACTGGCCTTCCCCATCTACTCGCAGCAGGTATCCGATGACACTCTATGAATACACCCAGACCTTCGTCCCCCTTCCCTACAAAACCGTGACCAGCGGCATGTTGATGTTCAAGTCGATAGATGAGACGACCCAGCCGGATGTTGAGAGGTATCTGAGCGACCCAGAAACTCTGGCCGTGTTGAATCGACATGGCAGAGAAGGATGGGAGCTGGTGAGCGTTCAGCAGATCAATCGCGGCCGTGAGCAAATTGGCAACCAAAACGCCCAAGGCTGGGCGCTTGGTTACACTCTCAGTACGGGCTTCCTTTTCTTTTTCAAACGCTGCGTGAGAATTCAACAAGTCGAATAATGGGACTTCGACCTGCTTTCTGGCGATAAATGACTTGAAGGGAGTGTCGCGGGCCTCCTAAACGTCATGAGCATCGTCCAAGTCGTCAAGAAGCCATGAATAATCTTGATCAAGCATAGGTCTCATCGAGTCGTCGAAATGAATTCTCGCGCGTTTGAGCTTAAAGTTGGACGTCGGCTCGGTTATTTTCCAAAATTTTATGGTCGATTTTTCCCCACCCAGCATCGACATGGTCGACTCGAAAATTGCTGAAGGACAGTTCATACCAAATGTGACGGATTTGACGGGGAATGGGCTACGGTCTAACCCGATGGGAGCGAGTAACCTCCATTCTTTCTCGTATCTCCACTCGCCCGACTTTGTGAGTAGGGAGGCCCTCTCGACCTCGAGCTGCGACTGCACGTCACCATCCTGCAACCACCGGAGAATTGCGTCGGCTAGTATTTCACGGCTCTGGCCATACACGACTTTATGGATACGCGTCGATTTGAGATCCGAAGTGTCATACTCAATGCACACACCTCGATGCTGCTGCCCATAGTGTGACCACATCAATGGGCTTGTCGCATTCGCACTGAGGCAAAGAACGCCCGTGGCAAGTGTGTCTTTGACTTCACTCTGAATCAGCGTCAACAGCTCACGTTGATAATAGCCTGCCTGATCGGTGATCTCTGGATCCGTCGCCATATACTCTATGCCACGAATAGCATCCTGTACCTCGGTCTCCCCGAGTCGAGCTCGGTGCAAGTCGAGTCTTTGCCCCTTCAATTTTAAGCGTTTCAGCGCTGCAGAGGACTCCTTCTCTACGCGCCTAATGACCATTAACTTTAGAAGCAATTTCAGTCTTTCAATGCTTTGGTTACCAGCGATTACGACAGGCCGGCAATCTAATGGATCGTTGAACGTCCCTGGATCAGCGTAAAAAACCTTTCCGTGATACAGCTGCTCTACCATACGATCACTGAAACTTAAATATTTGTACAAGCTTGCTGGCGCTTTACCCATCACATCAATAACTCCAATCAGTCCCTATGAAGCTCTCCGCAGCATGTCTGCTCCGACTCAACATTGAGAGCGCTGCATGCTGTGCATTAAAGCCTCGCCAAACGATTTTCTCCATTGAATCTCTGGCCGGACGCGCAGTTAGCAGGCCAACCTAAACCCCCTCAGACCTAAAAAGGGTTTCATACTGATTCCATCCGGGCCGATGGTCATGCTGTGTACATAGATTCCTACAGCTTCCAAGGCCCGCGACGTGAAAATCAAACTCCCCGCGATCAAACCAGCGTTTTCAAGCGTGCAGATCTGCCTGTCTGCAGTCCTCATATGCACACCGCTGCTTTCCTCGCATGCCCGAGCAGCCGGCACGGCTTCCGAGCAAGCCAATGTGGAAGTAATGATTCGCCAGCTCAATGCGCTAGAGGCCGTTGCACAGCGCAGCGTTGACCTGCCCAGTGAATCGGCTCAGCGCTATCACCTGGATTACTCCAGGTTAGTCAGCGACATAGCTCGCATCCGCCAGGGCCTGCAGGACTATCTGACTCCCTCCCGGGCTCAGCCCCGCGACCCCGTCGAGATATCAGGCCATTACAACGTCAGCGGTGATCACACGCCATGACGATGTCCTCAACCCAGACCAGTGCCTTTCAGGCCGCTGCCGGATTTTCACCAGCCAGCAGCAACACGCTGTGGACCGGAATTGCGATGGGCATCCTCCTGCTATGGGGCGTCTGGGTTCTTCTAAGCATTTATCGCGGCTGGGCAACCCGAAACCTCGATAGATCGGCTGCTGCCGCTTCTGCCGCTCGCTGGGCCGTGCTGTTCATGGTTATGACTTTCATGCTGTTGAGTTGATTTTTCCAAGGAGATAAAGATGACGCTGTATTCATTGTTCACTCAGGCACGTGCCTTTTTGAAACGCCGGCCTTTTTCGGTCCTGCTGATGGCCGCTACCCCTGGCACTAGTTTTGCCGCCCTACCGGGTGCCCAAGCCCCCACGCGCGGCACTGGGACCAGCTTCCTGCAGACCTTCCAAAACTATGCCTACGACGGCTTCATGCTGCTGGGTCTCTGTTTGTGCGCGTTCGGCATCGTTCTGGTGGGGCGACATGCGCTGGGCGTCTACCACGAGATCCACATGGGCAAAGCCAAATGGGCTGACTTGGGCAGTACCGCTGTAGTCGGTGTTTGCTTGATCGGCGTCACGATCTACCTGGTCACCACCGCTACCAACATCCTTTAAGTCGTAGAGGCTCCCATGACTGAGCTCCAGCAAGATCAGCATGAAGACGGCACCCTGCGTTTTCTGCCCAGTCGCTTGAATAACCAGCCCGTGGTGATTGGTGGTCTTACGGCGGATGAGATGTGGGCGACCGTATTCGGCTGCAGCGGCATAGGCTTTGTGATTGGTCTGCCGCTGGCATTCATCATCACACCGTCAATGCCCGTGGTGTGCGCCCTGATAGGAGGAGTTTTGGGACTGCTCATCGCATCTCGGGTCTTGCGACGCCTCAAACGCGGTAGACCGGAGACATGGATCTACCGCAGGGTCCAGCTCCAGACGGCCATGCTCGGCCCGACCTCATTCAACAAAGCCAACCTGGTACTTCGATCAGGCAACTGGACTTGCCGCCGGAGCGAGCAACAATGAGCCGTTTCTTGAAATTGGCCGACTCCCAACGTGCCCACATCAACAGCTTGAGGATAGCGATTGTCTTGATCGCGCTGGTGGCAGCAGGCCTTGGTTTCGGCTGGTGGAGTGCGCCGAAGCAATTGACCGTTCACGTTCCGCCAGATCTGCGGTCTGGAAGCACGCGAATGTGGTGGGATGTCCCTCCACAATCGGTATACACATTCGGCCTGTACATCTTTCAGCAAATGAACCGGTGGCCGGTCGACGGCGAGCAGGATTACCAGGCAAATATCACCCGTCTGGATGCTTACATCACGCCATCTTGCAAGCATTACCTGCAGAGTGATTTTGAACTGCGCAGGTCTAGCGGTGAGCTACGCAAGCGCGTCCGGGGCGTGTACGAAATTCCAGGTCGAGGCTATGGAGATTCCCCAGAGATCAGGACGGTGACCAACTCTATCGACGATTGGACTGTGACGCTCGATATAACAGCAGACGAGTATTACGGCGGGCAGTTGGTCAAGCGTGCCCTCGCGAGATATCCACTCCACGTTGTACGTATGGACGTCGACCCTGAAACCAATCCCTTCGGTTTGGCTTGGGACTGCTACAACGGCGCACCACAACGCATCGAGGGCAATGTTGAAGCTCCCGCAACTCCGTCGAAAGGAGTCTTCAAATGAGCGTTTTGCGAGTAATCACATGCTCGACATTACTGGCGGTGTTGGCTGGCAACGCCCAAATCGCCTCGGCGGTCGAGATTCTCCGCTGGGAGCGGTTGCCACTGGCTATTCCACTGCGCATCAATCAGGAACGCATCGTCTTCGTTGATCAGAATGTTCGTGTTGGACTCCCGCGTTCGCTGACTGAAAAGCTGCGGGTGCAGAGTACGGGGGGCGCGATCTACCTATATGCGAAGGAAGCGATAGAGCCAACTCGACTTCAGCTGCAGAACGCCAAGACCGGTGAGATCATTCTGGTCGACATCGCTGCTACAGAGGCATCTACGGATCAAACGCCGCTCGAGCCGGTGAAGATAGTCGAAGGTGAAACATCATCAGCACGCTATGGAGGGGCTGCTACAGCACGCTCAGCCAAGGCCACTACGAAGAACACGGACTCAACCAGCCGTTCAAGCGATGAAGACGATGAACCAGAGGAAGTGGTCAAGCGAGAAACGCCCGTCCCAGTCGTCCTCACCCGCTATGCAGCCCAGATGCTCTATGCGCCGTTACGCACCGTTGAGCCTGTAGACGGCATCGCCCAGGTGAAGGTTGAGCGCAGCCTTGATCTGGCGACCTTGCTTCCCACTCTACCTGTGAAGTCCACACCCTTAGGCGCATGGCGTCTGGATGATTTTTGGGTGACTGCCGTGAAGCTGCAGAATCAGACGGCGCAGCGGATCACGCTTGATCCTCGAGAGCTCATGGGTGAATTCGTCACTGCAGCGTTCCAACATCCTTATCTTGGATCACGCGGCGATGCTAGTGACACCACGACCTTGTACCTGGTCACGCGGGGACACGGGCTGACACAGGCGGCCGTATTCTCGGCGACCCAAGCAGATCCGCGTGCAGCGCAAGGAGCGAAGCATGAAAGGTAATCCGCTGCTCAAGTACCTGGTGATTCCATTCCTCCTGCTTGTGATTTTCGTCGGCATCAAATCACTGGGAAGTGCCCCCGCACCAAGTACCGAAACCCCTGCTCCAAAACTGACGGCTGAGCAAGCCAAAGCCCTGGGTGTGGAAGGCGACACGCCGAGCGATACGCTGCGCACGGTCGTCGCTGAAGGACGCGAGCTCAAGCAACAGATCACCGACGTCATCGCACAGAACACTGCGGTCAAACAGGATAACGAGACCCTCAAACAGCGACTGGCAAACATTGATCAGACAGTCGACCAGCGCCTTAAAAACGCCCAGGAACAGTTCAAGCTGGATAGTCAGCAGCAACAGCAGAGCGTGTTGGAGGGCTTGCGCAAACAGATGGATGAACTGACCCGAATGGGACAAAACAATAATTCCAATTCGGATTTACCGATTGGGTTAGGTGTTCAGCCTGGTGATGGCCAACAGTTCAAATCGGAAACAAACGGTTCAGACATCGTGTGGATCGATCCACAGGACGCGACGGCCCTGGATAGCAATGGCAAACCGATCACTGCCGGCAATAGCGTCCCCGCGAGCGCCTACAGCTTTCCTACAGCCTTCGGCGAGTCCGTGGACCGAGGACAGAAAGCGCTCACGACAGGTGCTCAGTCTGTCCGCGATGACATGGGTGGCCAGCAACAGGAGCGTAAGAAGGTACGACGTGCCTACACCCTCCCTCAAAACTCGACGTTGATGGGCTCGGTGGCCATGTCCGCGTTGATCGGCCGGGTTCCTGTTGATGGGACGGTTAATGACCCCTACCCGTTCAAGGTGCTGATCGGTCCGGACAACCTGACTGCCAATGGCATCGACCTTCCTGACGTAGCCGGTGCGGTGGCCAGCGGTACAGCGTCCGGCGACTGGACCCTCTCATGCGTGCGTGGGCAAATCAAAAGTCTGACCTTCGTGTTTACCGACGGCACTGTCCGCACGTTGCCGGCACCGGTTCAGGGTGGCAATCAACAGAACAACAACCAGAACAACTCTGGAGACCAACAACCCATCCAGGGTGGCCTTGGCTGGATCAGTGATCCATACGGCATTCCATGTATTGCGGGCGAGCGACGCAGCAATGCGCAGCAGTACATCGGTTCACAAGCCCTCATCACCGCAGCAGGCGCTGGAGCAGCATCGTTGATCAAGACAGAGGGAAGCACCTCCTCATACGTCTCGAACGCTTCTGGGACGCTTGGTAGCACCGGTTTGTCTGGTAACGAGGCGATGGGGAAGATCCTGACCCAAGGAGTCACGGACGTTTCGAGCTGGGTTAACAAACTCTACGGACAAGCGTTCGCGGCCATTTATGTCCTGCCTGGTGCGCAAGTCTCACTGCATATCGATCAAGAGCTGGAAATTGACTACGAACTCAAAGGCCGCAAGGTCAAGTACGCCTCAGGAGCGAACCATGCCAATGCCAACCTGGATTGATCACTTGGGCTCAGCGCGCAGCGCGCTGATGTATTGCCTTCTCACGGCGGGCTTGCTGGCTGGATGCTCGACAAACAAAGAGCAAATGCTGCCGCATGGTCAAAACACCATGATGGACGTTTGGAACCAAGGAACGACCGGTTCGGCGGGAAGCGCTAGTGGCCGGCAGTTGCTCGATGCGCGCTCGGAGTTGCGCCGTCCAATCGATGTACGTGCTACCCAGCCCTTGCAGGACAGCGCGGCCTACACCCGTACCGCTCAAAACGAGATCTACAGCCAGTTCAAACGACTACCCAATCCGGATCTTGTCATGTACGTGTTTCCGCACCTTGCGGGCTCCGATCCAGCACCAGTCCCTGGCTACACCACTGTTTTCCCGCTCTATCAGCGTGTGCAGTACGCCATGCCTGGCGAGCGGGTTGAGGACTACTGATGACTCTTTTTCAACGGCTCAAAAGCCGCGCGTCCCTCAATTCAGCTACGCAGACGGATATAGCGGGCGACCCTCTGCTGAGCGAGCCTGCAGCGGTCGAACTTGAACAGCCTGAAGATGATCTGGTTGAGGATTTGAAAGCCTCAGATCAAAACGATGTGGATGCGGCACTTGAGCGTTACCTAAAGCGACTTGAGGATCAGGGCATACCCGCGCCTGGCGATTGGAGAAACCCGAAGCAGAAGCCTGCCACGGTTGGCGACGTCGCCGCGCTGTACGACGTCAAGCCGAGCTTTGTAGACCTCCTTCCATGGATTGAGTACCTGCCAGCGGAGCAAGCGATGCTGCTTGAGGATGGCAAATCCTTGGCAGCATTCTTCGAACTGACTCCGATCGGCACTGAAGGCCGTGATCCCGACTGGCTTCGCAAGGTGCGCGATTCCCTGGAGAACGCGCTGCAAAATAGTTTTGACGAGCTCGATACCTCACCTTGGGTTGTGCAGTTCTACGCGAAGGACGAAACCAGCTGGGATGACTACCTTCGGAACCTGCGTGAATACATCCGACCACAGGCTAAAGGCAGCCCGTTCTCGGAGCTGTATCTGGATCTGTTCAAGCATCACCTCGATGCAATCGCCAAACCTGGTGGTCTTTTTGAAGACACCACAGTTTCAAAATTGCCTTGGCGTGGCCAGCAGCGCAGAGTGCGGGTAGTCGTGTATCGCCGGGTAGTCGGTGATGCAGCGTTCCGTGGCCAAACCCCTGCCATGCACCTGGACAACATTTGTCAGCGCTTCACAGGAGGTCTGGCCAACGCCGGCATTAAAAGCAAACGGATGGACGGTTACGACATCCGACACTGGCTCCTGCAGTGGTTCAACCCTCACCCCGATCACCTGGGAACGACGCTCAAAGACTTTGATCGCTTCTTTCAACTGGTGAACAAACGCACAGAGGATGCCGGCGAGGATCTTCCACTGGTCACTGGCGACGACTTCGCACAGGGACTCTTTTATCGAGAGCCAAAATCCGACAGTCAAAAAGGCTTGTGGTACTTCGATGGCCAGCCTCACAGAGTCATCATGCTGGATCGGCTGCGCGAAGCCCCGAAGACCGGCCACCTGACTGGCGAAACACGTAAAGGCGGTGATGCCTTGCATGCCCTGTTCGACAAGTTGCCGGAGGACACTGTGTTGGCCATCACCCTGGTCATCACCCCTCAGGACGTGCTGGAGGCTCATCTTGAGAAGCTGGCACGCAAGTCGGTGGGTGACAACCAAGCTTCACTACTCACCCGCGAAGCGGTAAACGATGCCAGGAAACTGATCGGTCGTGAGCACAAGCTGTACCGAGGCAGCATCGCCTTTTACCTCAAGGGAAATGACGAAGCACAGCTCACCGCGCGCAGCATGCAGTTGACCAACGCATTGCTGGGTGCCGGTATGGAACCCGTAGCATCTGACGACGAGGTGGCCCCACTCAACAGCTACCTCCGTTGGCTTCCCGGGAACTTCGACGTCAATCAAAAGCGAGCCATGGACTGGTACGTGCAGATGATGCTCGCCCAGCATGTTGCAAACCTGTGCCCTGTGTGGGGTCGCTCCAGTGGTACCGGGCATCCTGGCATCACGCTATTCAACCGTGGTGGGGCTCCACTGACATTTGATCCATTCAACAAGCTGGATCGTCAGATGAATGCCCACATGTTTCTGTTCGGCCCCACAGGGGCAGGTAAGTCCGCCACGTTGAATAACCTGCTCAACCAGCTCATTGCGGTTTACGCTCCCCGCCTGTTCATCGTCGAGGCGGGTAACAGTTTCGGTCTACTCGGGGATTTCGCGAAAAAGCTTGGGTTGACAGTCAACAGGATCAAGCTAGCCCCGAACTCAGGCGTTAGCCTGGCTCCGTTCGCCGACGCTATTCGCTTGGTAAACACACCGAGCCAGGTCAAGACCTTGGACGCTGATGACTTAGAGAGCTCTGACGAGGACATGAATGCCAAGCCCGATGAAGACGATGATGAACGGGATGTCCTCGGCGAGATGGAAATCGTAGCCCGTTTGATGATCACCGGCGGTGAGGAAAAAGAGGAAGCTCGGCTTACCCGGGCTGACCGCAGCGTAATCCGACAGTGCATCCTTGCAGCGGCCAGAATTTGCTCCGACGCCGATCGCACCGTCCTCACGGAAGATGTCCGTAATGCGTTGCGCACGGCCGGGGAAGACACCTCCATCCCGGAGGGCAGACGCAATCGGATGCTTGAAATGGCCGAAGCCATGGACATGTTTTGCATGGGCGCCGACGGGGAGATGTTCAACCGTACCGGTACGCCTTGGCCTGAGGCAGATCTGACCATCGTCGACTTGGCCACCTACGCACGTGAGGGCTACAACGCCCAGTTGTCGATCGCTTACATCTCGCTGATCAACACCGTGAACAACATAGCGGAGCGTGATCAGTACAAGGGCCGTCCTCTGGTCAACGTGACAGACGAAGGCCACATCATTACCAAAAACCCCCTCCTCGCCCCTTACATTATGAAGATCACCAAAATGTGGCGAAAGCTCGGGGCCTGGTTCTGGCTGGCAACACAGAACATGGATGACTTTCCTCCCTCAACTGCACCAATGCTCAACATGATCGAGTGGTGGATCTGCTTGAACATGCCGCCTGACGAAGTGGAGAAGATCTCCCGTTTCCGTGAGCTCACACCTGCACAGAAGGGCTTGATGCTGTCAGCACGCAAAGAGAGCGGTAAATACACCGAAGGCGTGGTTCTTTCGAAATCGATGGAAGTGCTGTTTCGCGCTGTTCCGCCGAGCCTGTACCTGGCATTGGCCATGACCGAGCCTGAAGAGAAAAAACAGCGTTACGACCTGATGCAGTCCATGGGTGTCGACGAGTTGGGAGCTGCCTTGGAAGTAGCTGCAGATCTCGACCGGAAACGAGGTATTGAACCCCTGAACATTACATTCCCAACACCCCGTGCATTGGAGAACCTGGCATGAGAGCCATGGATGCCCTGACTCAAAACCTGATCGACAGTCTGACTCAAATACTTCAGTGCCCGCAGGAAGACTCCCTGCTCGCATTGAAAATCTGCGCGCCGGTACTGATCGAGCACTTACAAGTCGTCAAACATGTAGCGGTAGATCGCCGAGAGATTCAGTCTCAACTGCACAAAGCTTTGGATCAGTGGCTTGAGCATCACCCTCAGCCTGAAAGCGCCCAGAAAGCTCTTCTGACGCTGCTGGATCAGGAGCTGCTGGCAAAACAGCTCCTCGACAAAGAGGCCTCCGCATGAAGCGACCGACGCGCCGGCAAATCCTCTACTGCATCGGTGCGGTCGCCTTGGCTATCTCACCTTTTCTGCTGACCGAGCTGCAGAATAAGCCTGGCGTCACAGGTGGCCCCGTGGCGCCGGCAGCCGATCAGAAGAGACAAAGTGGCGGATGGGTCTACGGGAGCCGTGAGGCGCGTTTCACCATCATCGAATATGCAGATCTGGAATGCCCCTACTGCAAGGATTACTTCCCACGCCTCAAAGCCTGGATTGATCAGCATCCGGACGTGAATCTTCAGTGGCACCATCTGCCCCTACCTATGCATGAGCCTGCAGCGAGCTATGAGGCTCGGTGGGCTGAGTGCGCGGGGATTGAGAGAGGCAATGACGCTTTTTGGCTCGCAGTCGAGCTCATTTATCAGCGTACTCGGTCGAACGGTGCTGGAACTGCTGGCAATCCGCAGATCCCTGGCCTCGAAGATCGACAGCACTTCATTGATAACTGCGCTGCGAGTAACCCGTCTGTGCAACAGGCCGTCATTAGCCAGGCTCACAAGGCGAGCCAGGACGGCATCACAGCCACCCCTACGCTGGTCATCAAGGACAAACAATCTGGCCGCTCGATCAAGCTGCAGGGTGCACCTGACGGTGACGTGCTGCTCTCCGCAATGGACTGGCTGGCCAGCACGAGGGATAGATAAATGAATCCAGCCTTTGAACAAGCCTTGCAAGCGCGCTTGCTTTGGATGCAGGTTTGCTTACTATTGCCAGCATTAAACTGTACGGATAGCCAAAAATCGCATAAATGACCTCTGTAGGATAAGGGACGGCAATGAGTTAGTTCGCCATGGTGGCTAACGTTTTTTTAATGCACAAGAAAGTCAAGAGAGAACTTCTGATGTCTCGTATATTTTTTTCTGTTTGCCTGATGGGCATATTAGGCTTGCTGCAAGGTTGCTCTAGCGGTCCATCACTAGACCATCAGCCCTACTATCGAGGGCCGGCAGAAGCAAATAATGATAGCGCAACTGTCTACGTTTATCGTCCGATACACAGAGCTGCTCGCCACGTAACCCTGTATATCGAAATTGATGAACAGCAAGTGGCCGAGCTACCTTCTGGTGGCTACCTGAAGCTCCAACTGCCTGAGGGCACCCACGTCTTTGAGGCTAAAACTCCGCCGTTAGGCGGCTCCTTTATCGGAGACCGTTTCAATCTCACCGTCCAAAAAGGGAACGTATATTTCATCGCCGGTCAAATCAGTGGAGAGCCCCCTTCTGACAATCAGACGCTCGGTATTCTTAAGGATGGCCTCTTTGGTGGAGAACGGCTTTTTTTCCGATGGGCTATGGTCCCGCGAGAAATAGCTGAGAAGAGGATGAGCTTTTGCCGTCTTGTGCCCCCTATGCCAATTTAGAATAGTCTCGCTGTACCGATTGCGCCCCTTGACACAACTGGCGGACTTGTAAGAACCTGGATAGGTAACTTCAGCTTCAAACCCGTAATGAGGGCTACCTACTAGTGGCCTCGACGCAGCTAGCTGCGTGAACGTCCCCAAAGCTCGCAAAGCAACCGGAAGCGCGAGCAGCCAACTGACGTTGGTGGCTGCACACTCCTCACTTCATCTACCCAATGGGAATCCTCCCATTGGGCCGGGTTCCCGTTTCGAGAACCCTACATGAATACCTTCTCACTGCTCATCACCCCTAAAATTGGGGAAGCCCGCGGCGTCCCACGTATTTGGCTTGAGGGCCAAAAACTATTGAATGCCGGCATCGAAATAGGAACTCGCTTTTCACTCATCCGCCCAGAAGGACAGACCAGGCTGGAACTCGTGCCTGCCACATCACCAGAGCTCAACACAGGCGATGTCACGGTCTCCAGGCGGGTTAAAAATGGAATCACGACGCCTCTCATCGAGATCCGGACAGCCCTACTCAGAAGCTTGTTCAAGACCGCAGAGAAAGTCCGAGTTGTCATTCGTTTGGGAAGGATCGTCATCACCCCCCTCGACAATGACAAGAGGATTGAAGAGCGCCTGGCGCGACTGAAGCGCAAGCTCGATGCACAAGAACCACTGGCGGTATGCAGTCTGTTCCACGGTGGAGGCGTGCTGGATCGTGCGATACACGCCGGCCTGGCACGCTCAGGAATTGATACGTTTGTCAGGATTGGTATTGAGGTTGAAGATCAGTACCTGGACGCCAGCTTGCGCAACAACCCGATGCTTTGGCGAGACACTTCATTCGCAATCTGTGCAGATGTTCGGGACGTGCAACGCGGCACGGGTACCCCGGAATGTGACTTGGTTGTTGCGGGCATTCCTTGTACTGGAGCCTCCCGTGCAGGCAAGGCCAAAAACAAACTCAGTTCAGCCGAACAACATCCGTCCGCAGGCTCGTTATTCATAGACTTTCTGGACTTTGTCCGGTACTCCAACCCAGTCATGGCAATCGTCGAAAATGTACCTGATTACCAGACCAGCACTTCGATGGAAGTGATCAGATCTGTGTTGAAGTCATTGGGCTACCGGCTGTTCGAGTGCATCCTCGACGGAGCAGTGTTCGGGGCATTCGAAAGCAGGTCCAGGATGGCTTTGGTTGCATACACGGAGGGGGCTTTTGAGCCTTTGACACTGGATCAGATCACCCCTCTTCGCACAAAAGAGCGCTCACTCAAGGATCTCATGGACGCTGTGCCAGAAACTGATGAAAGCTGGAAGTGCTATGACTACCTGGGACGTAAAGAGGAGCGCGATATCGCCAGCGGCAAGGGCTTTCGCAGGCAACTACTGACACCTGAAGCAACCTCATGCGGTTGTATTGGGCGTGGGTACGCGAAGGCAAGATCGACAGAACCATTTATTCGACACCCAAGAAACCCGGCGCTCAGCAGGCTTCTGACGGTAAGCGAACATGCTCGCGTCAAAACCATACCGGTTGAGATCGTTGAAGGAGTATCCAACACCACAGGCCACGAAATACTGGGCCAATCTGTCATCTATACCGCTTTCGAAGCGATAGCGGCCGCTGTAGGAAAGTTGATAACGAAGCTGCACAGAACTGCCAGTCCGGCAAGTGCGATGGCGGCTTGAAAACGTCCGGCCTACCTTACGGGTAGCGCCGGCCTATACTCGATGGGTTTCAACGCCGGCCATAGAGCTTGTTGAGTTTCCGAACTTGTACTATGCATACAACCGCAAATACAGCGCAGATGGCCAAGAATACAAGCTCCGGGGTCCCTGTATTGTCCCAGCCGGTCATTGCGCTAAACGAGTCATACCCCAATGCTACCGCACCGGCCACGACAGCAGCCGTCCCCCCAAAAATGAGCACTAAATAAAGCAGAAACGTTTTCATCGTATCACCCTACTGTTTGTCCAGGTCAGCCGCCACCCAGCCTTTTGCACCATTATAGTCATCACCTCCAGCGGCGATGAAAATGTGGCCAGTTTCATCCACTGCGAATACACCTGGGCGCTCATGGCTCGCGTCGCGCAATGAATCCTTCCAACCGTACACAGTGCCTTGCCAGATCATCACTATGCCGCCACGGTGATCCTGGTTGATCTTTCGCCACTTATTGGCAGTTGCGCGCAAGGCTTCATAGAGATTGGTCATGCCTGAATTTCCTGTTCGGATAGGACCTTGCGGCAATAGTCGGTCCAGATTACTTACTCTGGACCACCATCCCACTTTGAAACGGCCACTTTCAATTCTGCATCAAGCATTTCGCATTGCTCATTACCCAGCAAATTCTCTGCCTGCAAAGCCCCTATCCAACCCTGAGCTTCAGCCGCACTGTGGAACATCACCTCACGGTCGCCAGCTATGGCCACCTGCTCGATGCGCTGACGGGCCCGTTCCAAGATTTGGGCAATCGGGTCAATGTCTTTCATCGTCTATTTTCCGCTCTGAGTGGGGCTATCGACAGCCGAATCGTTGATAGGCAGTCCTGCGTATCATACCAATGACTTTTCACGCAGCACTTCAAAGACCTCGCGCGCAAAGGCTGCCATCATCAGAATTGTTCCCAAGAGCAGAGCGATAATACCTGCCTCGGTGTATGCCAGATCTGCAGTGCGCTGCCCTGCTTCCCCCAGACCTATTGAAGCCAAAACCGCAATCAATTGAGTCAATGCTAATTTCATAAGACGTTCCTTCTGTCTTTTTGGTGTAAAAGTCGTGTGTTTCTACCGGCCAGGCCCCGCACGAAGCGAGGCTTGGAGTGAAGCTGAGCGGCAGCCAGGCCGGCGGTAGGTACTGAGTGCGATAAGGTCTTTTCCTATGCAACTGCGTGCCCTGCAACAACAGTGCAGTGGTCAAGGGATACAGCACCCGAAACATCCTCCACCATGATAACCGGCTCGCAGCACATGACGTATGCCTTGCCGCGGGTTTTGGTCTTGATTTTTTCACCAGAGCCCAACAGCTCCTCGTAAAATACGGCCGCCCCTTCAGGGTGCGTGGTGTTCCAGTCGTGGCACTGGGCCTTAGCAGCGGTTTCCTGCTCACGCAGGGTCATGTTTTTGCGTTTCGGTAGAGGCATCGGGTCAGCCCTTCAAGGAGTTGGATGCCAAAGGGGCATCCTTCTACGGCCTCTGCCCCGCTTTTGATGGCAGGGCTAGTGGTGTAGATGGACGATATTTGCTCAAAGAATGAAGGGCTCGTTGTTGCCCCATTCCTGAAAGTAATGCTGGAAGGTCTTGCGGTCAGTACCGATGTACCCCAACTTCACGCCCGGCCAGCGTGCATGAGCAACTTCAAATGCCACTTCCAGCGATAGGTGACAGAGTATGTGCTCTAGTGCAGGACGCTTGATTTTATGCGGCTTGGAACTCACTTGCTGCCCCCAGTGATTCGATTGAATGAGGACACATTACCGTATTCGGAAATACTCTGGAAGCTTTTTATTTCCGTTATCGGTAATACTTTGATGCATCCTCAAGACGCCCACTCATGACCTGTAACGCTGCAGCCTTCCGAGACAGCAAGCTCTGATTCACGCCAGTCTGTTGGATTGCATCCCGCTGAGACAGGCCGTCGACGAAATGCGCACGCAGCGCTGCCTCAAGCATCTTCCCTCTGATTCCGGTAAACGACAGCAGCACGTCGAAGTGCTGAGACGTGACCTTGCCTGGGATCAACCCTGACTCTTTGAGCTGCGACATCGAAACTCCAGACAAACAATGGACCAGCAACTTTACCGTAATCGGAAATCTTAAGCACGGCGATTGCGGAGGTGTCTGGACCTATACGCCACCACAAAACATCTCCATTAAGATTACAGGCCCGCTTGCAGTGCTGTTTACCTAAACACTACCGCGCCTGCTGCTCGATGGCGGCCGCTCGGCCCTCGCAGGCGCCATCAAACCCCAACCGTCCCGATAACGGTTTCCTACAGACGACAGTTCATTAATCGCGTTTTCTGTACCTGACACCACCTGCAGGTAATGCCTAATGCCCCCCTCCAGCCCCTATCGCTTCAGCTGCAAGAACCGCATGACCTTCCTGATCTTGATTGCGGCCATTCAGGTCCCCTTCGTTAACGCAGAGACGTGGATCGTTACTGACCGGAACCACCCAGTCCAGGCACCGGCACGTGTCCGGTTGATCCTCCTGGACGAATCAGAAAGGCTTGAGGCCAAGCTCTCTGAAGGACTACCGGCTAATCAGCAACAATCCATCGCAATCATGCAGCAACGCCTCAAGAGCAGCGATGCGCAGCGCTTGCAACGAGATCTGGCTTTAGCTCAACAAGACCTCGTAGACGCTTGGAGCATGGGGGTAACGAAGGTGCCTGCAGTGGTGGTCGACCGCAAGTTTGTTGTGTACGGGGAAACCAACGCTACAGCGGCTGAAAATCGCATTGCCCAGTGGCGCGCCGCCGCCAATCATCAGAACGCATCTGGCCAGGGAGATGCCCCGCGATGAACCTGCGAAAGCCTCCAGCGTGGGCAGCCTTGGCCTTGTCGATCTCAACCTGGCCGGCAGCAGCGGGCACGGTGACATCTGCCACCCTGGTCGCCTCAACCCTGTCGCCTGACTGCCTGGAGTACAAGGTGGTTGGAATCTGCTACTGGCTGCTCTGCACCCCGTTTGGATGCAAGGTAAAGACGTCGACCAAGGTTCGTCACTTCGTTCCAGACGCCGTGGTCTCAAGCTACTCGAATACCGGTGAAAACCCGTGGGTTGAGGTCTCTTCGTTAAGCTCATCAACTTCGTACGCCCAAGATGGCGGTGACGGAACCACCAATCACAACAACGAAGATAGCCTGGCTAAATTCAAAAACGCTGACGTCATAGGCCACCCCGGAGGAGCAACATTCAGTAAGTTTGCCAGCGCCTCGGGCTATGCCTGCCAGGGTGCTGCCACGCCCTACATGCCCTACCTGCTGAGCACTTTGGACACTGTCGCCTGGCGTTACGGCGTTCCAGAATCAGTGTATCCAGAAGCACTGATTCCCGGACGTCGAGAGGTGGGTGGTCTGACGTCGGGGGACATGTGGGGAAGCGTCTACCCTCGCAGTGGTTTTATCCATCAAGCCGACGATTACAAGGCGGCATCCGTGATCGCGCAGCGTGCAGGTGACGTGGTCACTCGCAGCGGTCAGGTTCATGTCTATCAACCGCTTCTGGCACAGCCGCAACCAGGCTACTGGCCGGCAGGAGAATTGATCGAGACCGACGCCACCACCGGTAAGTGGCAAGAGCTCACGCCGACCCTCAGTCAAAGCTGCGCGGTATTTCCAAACTCCCAGCCCCGTGTGCAGGCAACAGATGGTGGCTACGCCTGGGCGTTATGGCGCCCGTATTCCTGCTGCAAGCGGGAAGGACAAACCTTTCTTGGCAGTACGGACTTTCAATGATGATCAAGAGGACTTCAACTATGCGCCGCGCTGCCTTTCTGACTATTGCATTCATGAGCACCCTGACGGCCCATACTGCTCTCGCCGAAATCCCGGGAATCAATGCAAGCTCATCGGGCAGCGTGATCGGTGACGACGTGCTCTACAGCGTTGGAGGCGGCAACGCTGTGACGATGGGTACGGCGGGGAATATGGATAGCATCAGCATCGGCGGAGGTTGGAACAGCAACCTGGTCTGCGGAAACATGAGTATGAATAACACGCTCCAGAATCAGTTGAATGGCGCAACTTCCGGATTTCAGACGATCATGGGGTCGATGATCTCGAACGCTACCAGCGCCGTTTCATCACTACCAGGACTGATTATCCAGCGGGCTAACCCGGCTTTGTACAACCTGCTCACCAACGGCATTCTGCAGGGTCGTCTTGACTTCGACCGCTCCAAAGGCACTTGTCGTGCCATTGCTGACAAGATGCTCGATGTCGCTGGAGGACAGATGGGCTGGAACAAGATCGCCGAGGGCCAGGCTATGAGTCAGGCGGTGAAAAACGGGAACACAGATGCTGTCTCAGCCGTTGCACAGGTCGAAAAGCAGGGAGGGAATGACGGTATCACCTGGCTCGGAGGAAATAAGGCCGGCGGATCTGGCCAGCAACCTATCAAGGTCGTAGGTGACGTTACTCGTGCGGGATACAACTTGCTGAACGGACGCGGCGCCGCCGATACATCGTCCATTAGTCCGTCGGCCTGCAACAACGGCATGGTGTGTTCCACCTGGTCCTCGCCTCAGGCAGCCACCACGTTCGCCAATCGTGTACTGGGAGAGCAACAACAACGCACTTGTGAGGACTGTACCAAAACAACCTCCACCGCCGGCGTCGGGCTCACTCCTCTCATCCAGGAATCCTACGACTCCAAGCTCAAGACGCTGCAGGAATTGATCTCGGGCAGCAAGTCCCTCACTTCAGAAAACTTGACTGCAGCGAGCAGCGATTCTCTGCCTGTTACCCGTGGAGTGGTCGAGGCACTCAGGACTGAGCATGACCAGGATATTCTCGCAAAACGTCTTGCTTCAGAGGTCGCTTTATCTGAGGTTCTCGGCAAGGCACTACTGCTTCAGCGCACCATGTTTACCGGCAGCAAAGAGCCGAACATTGCCGCCAACGATGTGGCCCTGCAGGCGGTCAGTCAGCAGAACAGCAGCCTGCAACAGGAAATTGACAACCTCAAGACCGAGTTGGATATGCGTCGCAGCTTGGCCAGCAACTCACCGACAGCCATTCTACAGAGGGCTCAGAGCCGGAAAGACAGCTCCAAAGGCATATTTCAAGGCGATCCAACGCCCGACCGCCTCGATCAGCTGCAGAATCCTTCTAAAGGTAACTGACCATGAGCTCATTGCCGGTTGCCAAGGGATGGCTACGTAGGGGCGCGAAAGCGCTAGTGTCACTCACCTGGCCGGTCTTGCTGACCATTGTTCTGGCTGTGATTTTCATGACAGCCATCGCGCATTTCTTTGGAGATATTGAGCAGTTCAGGGAATGGCAAAAAGCGCACTACAACTACATGCTGGTCTGGCGGTTGTCGCTTTACGCAGCGATAGGGCTCGGCTGGTACAGGCTCAGGCGCACCCTCAAACAGCGAGCATCAGACACAAATCTATTCCCCTCGGGACTTCGGCGCTGCGAGGTCATGGCCATCTTCGTCGTTCTCCTTTTCGAGCTTCGCCGCGCCGCCACTGTAGCGGGAGTTGACCTGCCATGATCTTGCACACGAATGACTACCTTGAGTATTACCTGACTCTTGTTGGATGGCTCATAAACGGCGGCATCTGGAACATGATCGAGGACAGCGGATTATTCGCAGCCCCCTTCGCCGCCATTGTCATCAGCGAATGGCTCAGAGCCCGCGGTGAGGGAGCTGATGAGGGCAACAAGGGAGTCCTCTCGTTGGCCCGAGTAGAAAACCGGTTCTATACGGCAATCTTAGTCATCATCCTGGCTTGCATGCCTCTGGTAAACGTCAGCATTGATACCATCCAGTTCGACCGAAGCCGCTCAGAGCAGTGCCAATACTCAATACCCAATCCAGCTGATACAGGCTGGGAAACCTCCTTCAGTACGCTTAACGGAAAAAGCGCTACGGTGCCCGTCTGGTGGCTATTTGTGCACGCGATGTCCAAGGCAGCAACTGCAGCCTCAGTCGCAGCTATTCCCTGTGGAGTGGACTTGCAACAGGTCCGGATGGACGTCAACAAGGCCCGCATCAACGATCCGCTGCTTGCCCAGGAGGTCGCTGACTTCACGAACGATTGCTACGCACGTGCGCGCGCAAAGCTGTTCATGACCCAGCCTACCCTCAGCAATGATCAATTCAACGACGTCAACTGGATCGGTTCGCACTTCTTCCTGCAAACATCCGGCTATTACAGCGATGGTTTCTCAGGGTTCAGGTCACACACTCCCCGAACCAGATGGCCCTATGACGCAACCCGGGACGCGGGCCTGCCACAAACCACTGGTGGTGGTGGGTTTCCTACATGTACTCAATGGTGGTCGGATGGAAGCGTCGGGCTCAGAGCCAGGCTGCTGGAACAGGTAAGTCCAGATCTGCTGAGCAAGCTTGCTCAGTGGGCAAAATTCATGACCCAGACCGAAGTGAGCGACTCGGTCATCCGGGATCTGGTCTCTCCGAGGAAGCAGCAACTGACCCAGGGTCAGGTTTATTCAGACTATGGCGGTCAAGTCGGTGGCTCTGTGCTAAATGACTTCACACGCCTTGCAGCTACAGCTGGTCAGGCAGCAGGATCTCTTGTGATGTATCCAGCCATGGACAGTGTTAGGCAAGCAGCGCCCATGGTGATGGCCTTCCTAAAGATGGCTCTCATCATTTGCATTCCGTTTGTACTGGTGATCGGGGCGTTCGACTTGAAAGTCGTGATGACGGTGACTTTCGCAGCATTTGCCTTGATTTTCGTGGACTTCTGGTTCCAGCTCGCACGATGGGTAGACAGTACGATTCTCGATGCCCTCTACGGCAACGGGATCGGCAGCAATGTTCCTCACACCAATTTTGACCCGGTATTTGGAGCGAGCAATGCGCAAGGAGATCTGCTGCTGGACTTCGTGATGGGAGCGATGTTCATCGTGCTCCCCAGCTTTTGGATAGTAGCGTTGGGCTGGAGTGGGGCGAAACTAGGAAGTTTGATGAGCGGATTGGCTACTGGCACTAGCGCGGCTCAGGACGCTGGAGGGAAAGGTGGACAGTTGGCTATGTCAGTAGCCAAAGGGAAGATCTGACCGACTACGTAATGTGCCAGGTACTGGTTTGAAACAGCTACCTGGCGCACTTACTCGACCCGATGGCTACCAACATAAGTCCCATAACCATCCAAGCCTTCACGGACTTCGATCTTCGTTGCCTTGTTGGCATCCAAGTCAAAGTCGACGCTCTGCGATCCCTGCTGAATCGAAGGGCTGCTAAAGATGCCGATTCCGATCGCGATGATGGCAAGCAATCCAAGAAGCTGTAGCAAGCCCCAAGTTGCGAGCAGCGCTCCAGCACCGAGGACAGCCACCCGAGCACTCCACTTCACAGCGGTCACAATAAGTGCAGGTATACCGGCACGGCCAAGCGATGACCACAAAGCTTTTTCCAGGCGCAAAACTGCAGCCACACCACGGCCCAGGCCCTGCCCGATCCGCATTGCAGCGCTGCCTTGTACTTTAACTGTGCTCATAGCCACCTCGTGACTCAATCAACATGTCGTTCTGACATCATTTATAGACCTATAAACTCACATATTCAACCTACTTTCCCTTAGAAATCAACCTTCCGACGAACAGCCGGCCGACTGTTTCAGACCGTATAACGCTTCGGTACGACAGTGTTTTCAAATGAAATACTGTTCCAGTAATCCAAGTGCGTCCGCGCTTCCATCCCTACCATTCCAGAGCTGCTACACACTTTTCACCTCCCACAACTGATCGAGCCTGGTCGTATAACTTTGACTCATCAGCTCGCGACGCATAGCCCACTCTGGATTGGAAGGAACACTCCCAGCTCGTAAAGTCCCTCTGCCCCAGCGTGTATTGATCTCGTCCAGGACTCCCATGATCTTCTCCGAAGATGCCGGCTGCGAAGCAGCGAACATGTCATCCGTAAATTCGCCAGGCTGTCTCAGATCCAGCAACAGAACCTCAGCTTTGCTGTACTTGAACCCCGGTCGAAACAAACGATTCACTGCCTCAGTCGCCGCCCTGGTCATCAAGCGCACGTCGTTGGTGGGGTATGGCAATTCAACCAAAGCGCCGTTGGCGTACTTGGCTTCTTCCGGATTGAACATGCCGGTACGGATGCTGACGCGGATCTTCTTGCACAGCGAGTTTTGAGACCGGAGCTTCTCGGCCGCACGCTGAGTGTAGGTGGCCACCGCCTCTTTGATAGGCTGAATGGTGGTTAGCCGTTTCCCGAACATTCGGCTGCAACATATCTCCTGCTTGGGTGGTGCAGCTTCGCCCAGCTCCAGGCACGAAGTACCTGCCAGCTCACGTGCGGTCTTTTCAATGACCACGCTGAACCGGTCGCGCAGAGTACGCGGGTCGGCGGTTGCAAGGTCCATTGCGGTGCGGATGTTCATAGCCTCCAGGTGGGCATTCATCTTCTTCCCTACCCCCCAGACCTCTGAGACCGCCGTATTACGCAGTACCCAGTTGCGGTTATGCAGGTCGCAAATGTCTACAACACCGCCTGTGTGGGATAGCAGTCGCTTAGCAGTGTGGTTTGCCAGCTTGGCGAGCGTTTTCGTAGGACCGATACCCACACCAACAGGAATGCCAGTGCATTTAAGAATGTTCGCCCGGATGCGTCGACCGAACGCTGTGAGATCGCCAGGGACCCCGGTGAGGTCTGCAAACGCCTCATCGATGCTGTAGACCTCGGAGGCTGGCACCATCGACTCGATGATCGACATGACACGCTCGCTCATGTCGCCATAGAGCGCGTAGTTGCTGCTGAACACCTTTATGCCGTGGCGGCGCAACACCTCTTTGATCTGAAAATAGGGAGCCCCCATTTTCACAAATGGCTTGGCGTCGTAGCTACGGGCGATGACGCAACCGTCGTTATTGCTGAGTACCACGATGGGCGTTTTCTCCAGATCTGGACGAAAAACACGCTCGCAGCTGGCATAGAAGCAATTGCAATCGATAAGCGCGAAGACAGCCTCATGCTTTTCCATGACGGCGCATGCTGTAGTTCACTACGCCCCAGATGACGAGGTTGTCACCCTCCAGGATGTGCTTGGACGGGTAGGCACTATTTTCGGATTGAAGTTTGACAACCCCATCCATCATGAAGAGCCGCTTGCAAATCGGTTCCGAATTATTAAGCGCTGCCACAACGATCTCTCCATGCTCGGCAGTGCGACTGCGATCAACGACGATCAAATCCTTATCAAAAATACCTGCCCCAATCATGCTGTCTCCGAGAATTTTCGCCAGGTAGACATGCGGTGCCCGTACCTCGGCCAGTTCGTCTAGGGACACGTGCTTCTCGATGTAATCGACAGCGGGAGAAGCAAATCCAGCTGGCACCTGAAATGAGTAGAGCGGTAGCTTGATACCCCCTTCAGACAACGGACCAAGAATGACTACGCTCATGATGAAGACCTTTCTATAAAGTTAGCTGTATATATATACAGTTAACTCTTTGGCCCGCGCGCGGTCAATCGTACTGAAAGGCATTTTCGACGAGTGACATTGGGGTGACATCATGTGCGGACGCTACTCGATCTACGAATCCATGGACCACTACCTCAAGGAGCTTGCCCCAGAGCAGATCGTGATCAATGGGTACGACCTCCTGCCCATAGAGCGCTACAACGTGGCTCCTAGCACTCGGGTTGAGATCATCCGTCCCACCGAGGGGGGTCTGAGTGTCGACAAGGTTCGGTGGGGGTGGGAGCCTTTCTGGGCGAAAGGCAAACGACCAGCCCCAATCAACGCTCGAGTCGAAACCGTAATGACGGGAAAGTTCTTCAAAGAGCTCTGGCCTACCGGACGGGCAGTTGCCCCAGCGAACGGTTGGTTTGAATGGGTGAAGGACCCGGATGACCCCAAGAAAAAGCAGCCCTACTTCATCCGTCTCAAGAGTAAAAAGCCTATGTTCTTCGCGGCATTGGCCCAGGTCCACAGAGGGCTTGAGCCGCATGATGGCGACGGGTTTGTCATCATCACGTCGGCAAGCGACTCGGGAATGGTGGACATTCATGATCGCCGCCCGGTGGTACTGACGGCAGAAGATGCGCGGGCATGGCTTGATTCCGAAACTACACCGCAGAAAGCCGAAGCGTTGGCAAAAGAGCACTGCAGGATTGTTGACGATTTTGAATGGTTCCCGGTTGATCGCGCAGTGGGGAACGTGCGGAATCAAGGACCGGAGCTCATCCAGCCCGTTGAGCTTTGACTGCCCCACGCCTTTGGCTTCGACCCGACCAACGGCTGTCCGTATTCGTCTGCCCCCGGTAGTCCGCACCGAAAGGGCGAAATGGGCTGAAGCAAATGGCAAAGCGAAGGGTTTGAATGGAATGGGGGAATAAGGGTAAGTGCCTTACCCGAAAGGGCCGGCGAGTCCGCCGGAAATGGATGCCGAAAGGGTTCGAAAGGCGTCCTCAATAAAAATGAAATTTACAAAAAATGTTACTTAACAGTCACTTGGAGGCTACATTTTTTTACGCAAGCGTGGCAACATCCGATTCTGTCACTGTTTGGATCCCAGCCAATCGAGTGACGGCTTATGTGTATAACCTTTCCAGGATGGATATAGGTTTCGACTTGTCACGCTGAGCCATATAAAGCAAAAGGCCCACCAATGACTTCATCATGGGTGCCTAAATGCTTAGTTTCTTCACGCGAAGAAAAGCGTCTCCGATCTCGTCCAATGCTGCTGCAGGCTTTTTCAAACCAGAATCTCCCGACGCGTTGCTGTCGACTTCCCGACGGCGCCAGTTGATTGAAAACATCTGGCAGCGGACCTCTCTGCCCCGTGAGCAGTTCGAGACGCTTTACATGCAGGCATTCAAGAGCTACGCAGCCTTGGTGCAGCATCTCCCAGCCTCTGAGAATCATCACCATGCATATCATGGTGGCATGCTGGATCACGGTCTCGAAATCGTCGCCTACGCACTTAAGATACGGCAAATGTATCTGCTCCCCATCGGAGCGCCGCCCGAGTCGCAAGCGGCTCAGTCAGAAGCATGGTCTGCAGCATCGGCCTATGGTGCGCTCGTCCACGACCTGGGAAAGATTGCGGTAGACGTCAAGGTTGAACTCGCAGATGGCACTATCTGGCATCCATGGCACGGGCCTCTGGATCAGCCATACCGATTCAAGTACGTGAAAGGTCGAGACTATCGGTTGCATGGAGCAGCTTCGTCGCTGATCTACTCCAATGTGATTCCGGCGAAGGCATTGGACTGGCTCAGCGGGTTTCCCGAGCTCTGGTCTCAACTCGTGTTCGCGTTCGCAGGTCAGTATGAGCATGCCGATATCCTTGGTGAAATTGTCTCCCAAGCTGACCAGGCATCCGTGGCACAGGAACTCGGAGGCAATCCTGGCCGAGCTATGTCAGCGCCCAAGCAGTCTATCCAAAGGCAGCTGGCTGAAGGCCTGAGGATGCTCGTGGCGGATAAATTCAAGTTGAATCAGCCCGACGGTCCCTCAGACGGATGGCTGACTCAGGAAGGCTTGTGGCTTGTCAGCAAGCCAGCTGTAGATCAGCTCAGAGCACTTCTGCTGTCTCAGGGTATCGAACACATCCCCTCTTCCAACGCCCCAATGTTCAATCTGCTCCAGGATCAAGCGATCATTCAGCCCAACGGAGAGGGAAAAGCCATTTGGAAGGCCAGCATCGACAATGGTCGTGGCTGGAAGAACACGTTCACAGTGCTGAAAATAGCGCCGGCACTGATCTGGCCAAACACCACTGATAGACCTGAGACGTATACCGGTACGCTGACCGTGGAATCTGCACCAATGGCGGATGACAACGAGCAAGTTCCTGCTGGAGGCGACGAATCTCAACCGGTGAACAGCAAAAATACGCCTGCGGCATCAGCAGTGCGCCCTGCACCTCAGCAAGCACCTCCTGCAGCAAAAGATTTTGATGCGCTGGACGAGCTGCTCGATCTGTTCCCGGACCCGGTAGCGACAGCACCGACTCAACCAGCACCCGAGCAGGTAGGCGATGACGATCAGATTCCGTTTTTGCCCCCTCCTCCGGCACCTACCAATCTTAGCCAACCTCGGCAGCTTGTGGGTAACAAGGCAGAGAACCACACAGCCCCAGTCGAAGAGCCGGCAAAAGTCTTGCCGGAAGGTAGCTCAAGCCACGGCTTGAACTTCCTCACCTGGCTGAAGGGGGGCGTGATCTCCCACAGGATCATCATCAATGATGCCAAGGCACGTGTGCATACCGTGGATGGCACTGCGTTCCTGGTGAGCCCGGACATATTCAAACGTTACGCACTTGAGCACCCGGGCATAGAGCGTGAAGCTAAAGAGCGGGATCTGGAAGCTTGGCAGGTCGTTCAGCGTTCTTTTGAGAAGCTGAAAAAACATCGCAAGACTGGCGCAGGCCTGAACATCTGGACATGCCTGGTCAAAGGACCACGAAAAAGCAAGCAACTGCGGGGCTATCTGCTCATAGAGCCTAACGACGTTTTCAGCGAGGTGCCCTATGACAACCCGGTCATCAGCTTGGCAGAATTGGTAGACAAGGACACATCTGAATGAAACCGATGACGCTTCCGGAACTGACCCAGGAATACATACTCACTCATGACCTTAGGCCCGACACCGTCAAGATCTATTGGGCTGCCACAAAATCCTACGTCAGATTCTTCGGCGACTGCCTTGCCTGTGAGACGACCCACCGAGACATGCTTGACTGGCGCAGGTCTGAGCTCGAGCGTATCTCCAAGCGCAGCTGGAACACGTACTCCAGCCATTTGCGCACCATCTACGGCTATGCAATCGAGCACGGTCTGCTGGAGCTGGTTGTTAACCCACTTAAAAACACGCGTGTGATGCCGCCCAAGCGCCCAAAAAAGACAGTTGCGAACGACGCAAGCGTCCGCGCTCGTAACTGGCTGAGGATGCTGACCGCAGAGGAGCGTGCCACCGCGAAACGGACAGAAATTACACCTGCCTGGTTCTGGCTGAGCGTGTTCGAAACGTTCTACTACACGGGGATCAGACTCAACGCGCTGCTATGCCTGAGATATGCGGATGTATACCTGCGCGACCGGCTGATCAGAGTCAGAGGCGAAACGGAGAAGACTCATCGTGAGTTCCTGATTCCTATCCCGGACGGCCTGATGGCTCAGCTAGAAACACTTATGCAAGCAGCGAAGGCCTTGAGGTTCCAGCCGGGTGACCAGTTGTTCAACGTAAACAGATTTTCAGGCCACTACCGCCGCCATGAGATGAACTCCAACCAAGTCGAGGCGATGTATAAAAAACTCACTGCGATGACCGGTGTACGGATGACGCCTCACCGCTTCCGACACACGATCGCCAGTGAGCTAATGACGCTACCGGAGCGCAACATCTATCTGACCAAGAAATTGCTGAACCACTCGAATATAGCTACCACGATGGATTACATCGAACCCGACTACGACATGATGCGGGAGGTGATGAACGAACGAGGAAAGCGGCCGGCCAAAATCAGCTACATGGCAAAACCGGATGCGACGCTGCGTGCTGATAGACACCGATCAATATCTGCTCCAGTTAAGGACTTGACTGCATCGACTACGACTCGCGAAACAACTGCAGAAGCCGAAAGCTCAGTCGGCCAGGCCTTGGCTAGGCCCCGCGCACTGCCTACACCGGTCTCGACCATGTGCCCATCAAATGCTCAAGATACCAGGACAGTGAACCGCGACGAGACGCCCTCACCCACTAGTGACCGCGACACCGCAGTCAGCCAGCTACCGTTAGGCTGCTCCAGTCCAGAAGATCTGTTGAGAAGCTTGGGGGAACTCACCAGGTGGGTACAGAACAACATTGCCGGCGGAGGAATTGGTGCTGAACCAGTAATCGAGGAAAGACCTGTCCCAAGCCAGGATGCTCGGCATCTACGCCCTGAAATGCTGGAATTGGCCGGATGGATCGGCAGGTCAGGCTGATCACTTGCGTTGGATATTTGTAAAAATACTCAATCTGCCATTATCAGCAGATGCATCGCGATGCCGATTATTTAGTTATCAGGCCTAATGACTGCTTCATATGGGCCGATACACGCGCAGCACAGCATTTTTTGCCAAAAAAAACGCCCCGTACACAAGCTTTCGCTCGGTACGGGGCGCTCCAATTTGACATCACAGCTTGCTGGCGCTATGTTTCGCGACAGACGGCTGCTTGTTTGGGTATAAGACCCCTCATACGGTAAAGCCTGCCTCAAACTGAGACATGAACACCCATCAAGGTCCTAAAGATACAGCCACAACAGTGTTTGGTCGGGGTAAGGGGATTCGAACTCCTGACATCCTGCTCCCAAAGCAGGCGCGCTACCGGACTGCGCTATACCCCGGTAAATCAAGGCACCTCAACCAGCTGCCTGCGACCTGATACAAGTGGCATCAGATCTTTAAGATTCGGCTCCAAGGTAAACCTTGGAACCAAAAATGGTGGGTCGTGTGGGATTCGAACCTACGACCAATTGGTTAAAAGCCAACTGCTCTACCAACTGAGCTAACGACCCAAATATGGTCGGGGTAAGGGGATTCGAACTCCTGACATCCTGCTCCCAAAGCAGGCGCGCTACCGGACTGCGCTATACCCCGACTGAAACATCATTGAACCTTGCGAAATCTGGCTCCACGACCTGGACTCGAACCAGGGACCCAGTGATTAACAGTCACTTGCTCTACCAACTGAGCTATCGCGGAACTATCGATTTCAGATTCAACGTTACCACTTACCGCATTGAAATCATATCGCTGTTAACTCTTTGATTTCAATCTCAATTACGATTCCGCTCCGTTTGTATCGTTGCGTTCACGTCTCTGAGGCGCGCTATTCTACAATTTTAAAAACACCTGTCAACCCTCTAAATTGCTTTTTAAGACAATGATTTGCGATTTCTTTACAGATCGCCTTCAACAGGCGATTTTGCTGCTGACATTGCCATGAACAAGGAGGGCTCCTGCTTGAGGAGCCCTCCTTTATAAGGCACCTGAGGCGTTCAGGCAAACACGATCTCGTCGTCCACGACCTTGCCGGTAATGCTGGTGCCGGGCTCGAAACCGCCCGACAGGATCAGTTGCGCCAGCGGGTTTTCGATCCAGCGCTGAATCGCACGCTTCAGTGGCCGTGCGCCATAGACCGGGTCGTAGCCAACGGCAATCAGCTTGTCCAGCGCCTCGGGGCTGAGGGTCAACGAAAGCTCGCGCTCGGTGAGACGCTTGCGCAGACGGTCCAGCTGGATGTCGGTAATGCCGGCAATCTGATCACGGGCCAGAGGCTCGAAGATCACCACTTCGTCGATCCGGTTGATGAATTCCGGGCGGAAGTGAGTGCTGACCGCATCCATCACCGCAGCGCGCTGCGCCTCGCGATCACCCACCAATTCCTGAATCTGCGCCGAGCCCAGGTTGGAGGTCATCACAATCACTGTGTTGCGAAAGTCCACCGTCCGTCCATGACTGTCGGTCAGACGACCGTCTTCGAGCACCTGCAACAGGATGTTGAACACGTCGGAGTGCGCCTTCTCGACCTCATCGAGCAGAATCACCGAATACGGCTTGCGACGGACGGCTTCAGTCAGGTAACCGCCCTCCTCGTAACCGACATAACCCGGTGGCGCACCGATGAGACGGGCCACGGAATGCTTCTCCATGAACTCGGACATATCGATACGCACCATCGCCTCTTCGGTGTCGAACAGGAATTCGGCCAGCGCCTTGCACAACTCGGTCTTGCCGACACCGGTCGGGCCGAGGAACATGAACGAGCCGCTTGGCCGGTTCGGGTCCGACAGCCCGGCACGCGAGCGACGTACCGCGTTGGCGACAGCAACCACGGCTTCTTCCTGGCCAATGACCCGGTTGTGCAGCAGGGTTTCCATTTTCAACAGCTTCTCGCGCTCGCCTTCCAGCATTTTGGACACGGGGATACCGGTCCACTTCGAGACGACTTCGGCGATCTCTTCCTCGGTCACCTTGCTGCGCAGCAACTGGTTCTCGGGTTTACCGTGCTGATCGACCATCTGCAGGCTGCGCTCCAGGTCCGGGATGACCCCGTACTGCAATTCGGCCATGCGATTCAAATCACCACGACGGCGCGCCGCTTCCAGTTCCTGGCGGGACTGTTCGATTTTTTGCTGAATCTGCGCCGAGCCGGTGACTTCGGCTTTTTCCGACGTCCAGATTTCTTCCAGATCGGCGTACTCCAGTTCCAGACGCTCGATTTCGCCCTGGAGTTTTTCCAGGCGCTTCATCGCTGCCTCGTCCTTTTCTTTCTTGAGCGCCTGGGCTTCAACTTTCAGCTGGATAAGGCGCCGCTCGAGGCGATCGAGAACTTCTGGCTTGGAGTCGATCTCCATGCGGATACGGCTGGCCGCTTCATCGATCAGATCAATGGCCTTGTCCGGCAACTGACGGTCGGTGATGTAGCGATGGCTCAGCTTCGCCGCCGCAATGATTGCGCCGTCAGTGATCGCGACCTTGTGGTGGACTTCGTAGCGTTCTTTCAGGCCACGCAGGATCGCGATGGTGTCCTCTTCACTCGGCTCGTCCACCAATACTTTCTGGAAACGCCGCTCGAGCGCCGCATCCTTCTCAATATATTGGCGATATTCGTTGAGCGTGGTCGCGCCCACGCAGTGCAACTCGCCGCGCGCCAGCGCCGGCTTAAGCATGTTGCCCGCATCCATGGAGCCTTCGCCTTTACCGGCGCCGACCATGGTGTGCAGCTCGTCGATGAACAGGATGATCTGACCTTCCTGCTTGGACAGCTCATTGAGCAGCGACTTGAGACGCTCCTCAAACTCGCCACGGTATTTGGCACCGGCAATCAGCGCCCCCATGTCCAGCGACAGCAGACGCTTGCCACGCAGGCCATCCGGCACTTCACCGTTGATGATGCGCTGCGCCAGGCCCTCGGCGATGGCGGTCTTGCCCACGCCGGGCTCACCGATCAGCACCGGGTTGTTCTTGGTACGACGCTGCAGAACCTGAATGGTGCGACGGATTTCGTCGTCACGGCCGATCACCGGATCGAGCTTGCCTTCTTCTGCCCGCTTGGTCAGGTCAACGGTGTATTTATCCAGCGCCTGGCGTGACTCTTCCACATTGGGGTCGTTCACCGCACCGCCGCCACGCAGGTTGTTGATGGCGTTTTCCAGGGCTTTCTTGCTGACGCCCTGCCCCAACAGCAACTTGCCGAGCTTGCTGTTCTCGTCCATCGCGGCGAGCAGCACCAGTTCGCTGGAAATGAACTGATCACCCTTCTGCTGCGCCAGACGGTCAGCCTGATTGAGCAGGCGTGCCAGCTCCTGCGACATGTTGACGTCGCCGGTGGGGTTCTGGATTTTCGGCAGTTGATCAAGCTCTTTGCTCAACTCCTTGCGCAGGCTGTTCACGTCGAAGCCTACCTGCAGCAACAACGGCTTGATGGAACCGCCCTGCTGTTCAAGCAATGCCTGCATCAAATGCGCAGGCTCGATGGCCGGATGGTCAAGACCCACCGCCAGCGATTGGGAATCGGATAACGCTAACTGTAATTTGCTGGTCAATCTGTCGATACGCATAGTCACCTTCCTTTAAAAGCAGGCCGGAGCAATGAACACACCTGTGACGAAAACCTGCTGAAACACTTATGGATGCGCAATAGATGCGGGCAATTCTGCGCGTTTCAAGACGGGTTTGATTGATGCAGATCAGCCACACGCTCAGGCAAGCCTAGCTGGCTCGCGCAAAAGAGCAGGTGTTCAGGCGTGATCGATCCAGATCAGGGAAGCTAAACGGCCCGTACGGGCAGCCTGACGGTAGGAGAAGAAGCGCGGATCGGTAAAGGTATCGAACCCGCCACCATAGACAGAAGAGATGCCGTGGGCGGCCAGTCGCAGGCGAGCCAGGGCATAGATATCGGCCATGAAGCGATCAGGGTGGACGCTGGGAACAAAGGCTTGCGCCGTTTCAGGATGAAGCGCCATGAAGGCCTCGCGAACTTCAGGGCCGACTTCGAAGGACGGCTGACCGATCGCCGGACCGAGCCAGACCATAATCTCTTCAGCCGGAGCCTGCAGACTGTCCGCAGTCGCCTCCAGAACACCTGCAGCAAGCCCGCGCCAGCCCGCATGCGCCGCCGCGACACGCGTGCCGTCACGACGACAGAACAACGCGGGCAGACAATCGGCGGTCATGATGGTGCACGCCACACCGGGCGTTTCCGTCCAACTGGCATCGGCTTCCATCACGCATGACGGATCAGCATGAGCGACGACCACGCCGTGCACCTGGCGCAGCCAGGCAGGCTCAACGTTCAAACGAGCAGTCAGAAGCTGGCGATTGTTGGCAACAGCCTCCGGGCTGTCATCGACATGATCGCCCAGATTGAAGGTGTCGAACGGGGTCGCGCTGACCCCGCCCGAACGGGTGGTGACACAGGACTTGATCTGCGCTGGCGCAGGCCAGTCAGGTATCAGCCAGTCATTCACCCAATGAAGGCCTCACGGTCCTGCTTGAGCAACGACAGCAGCCAGACGAAATCGTCAGGCAGCGGCGACTCCCAGCTCATGCGCTTGCCGGTGGTCGGATGATCGAGTTCCAGGAAGCGTGCGTGCAGTGCCTGACGCGGGAAGGTCTTGAGCGAATCGACCATGGTCAGGCTGGCAGCAGGCGGAATACGGAAACGACCGCCGTAGGCCGGATCGCCGACCAACGGGTAGTTGATGTGTGCCATGTGCACGCGAATCTGGTGCGTACGACCGGTTTCCAGCTTGACCCGCACGTGCGTGTGGGACCGGAAGCGCTCCAGCACGCGGTAATGACTCACCGCCTGCTTGCCGCCTTCCATCACCGCCATGCGCTGACGCTGTTGACCGTGACGCCCGATCGGCGCATCGATCTTGCCGCCGGCGGTTACGACACCGATCACGATGCACTCGTAGATGCGGCTCACGCTGCGACTCTGCAACTGGGTGACCAGTTGGGTCTGTGCCTGAATCGTCTTGGCGACCACCATCAGACCGGTGGTGTCCTTGTCCAGACGATGCACGATGCCGGCACGCGGCACGTTGATGATGTCCGGCACGTGGTGCAACAGGGCATTGAGCAGCGTGCCGTCGGCGTGACCGGCAGCCGGGTGCACCACCAGGCCCGCAGGCTTGTTGATGACCAGGATCTGATCGTCTTCGTAGACGATGTCCAGCTCGATGTCCTGAGCGACCCATTCACCCTGGGCCTCCTGCTCGGCAATCAGCTCGAGAACGGCGCCGCCATGCACGATGTCACGCGGGCGCAGTACGCCACCGTCCACAGTCAGGCGGCCGTCCTTGATCCAGGCGGAAAGGCGCGAGCGCGAGTGCTCGGCGAATAATTGTGCGGCGACTTGATCGAGGCGTTGACCGCCCAATTCGGACGGCACCTCTGCGCGGAGTTCTATATTTTCGGACATGACCAGACTAGGTGGCGGCTAGCCTTTGGTTTCGGCAGCGCGCTTGTGGTTAAATACGGCGTCTTTTGTCCCGCCGGTATCGCGGGGCGCTCATCATAACAGGACGGCCCCGCCCAAGACAGCAGGCCGTTATAGGGACGCAAGCCGCCATGCAAGTGAAACACCTGCTGCTGATCGCCATCCTCGCATTGACTGCGGCCTGTTCGTCGAAGGAAGTCATCGACGAAAACCTCAGCGAAGTCGAGCTGTACCAGCAGGCGCAGGCCGACCTGGGCAATAACAGCTATAACAGCGCCACTGAAAAGCTCAAGGCGCTGGAATCTCGCTATCCGTTCGGTCGCTATGCCGACCAGGCCCAGCTTGAGCTGATCTACTCGAACTACAAAAACGGTGAACCGGAGGCCGCGAAATCCGCTGCCGAGCGTTTCATTCGTCTGCACCCGCAACACCCGAACGTCGATTACGCCTACTACATGAAAGGCCTGACCTCGTTCGACCAGGACGTCGGCCTGCTGGCGCGCTTCCTGCCGCTGGACCAGACCAAGCGTGACCCGGGTGCCGCTCGCGACTCGTTCAACGAGTTCGCTCAACTGACCAGCCGCTTCCCGAACAGCCGTTACTCGCCGGACGCCAAGCAGCGCATGATCTACCTGCGCAACCTGCTGGCGTCGTACGAAATCCACGTGGCCGACTACTACCTGACCCGTCAGGCGTATGTAGCCGCTGCGAACCGTGGTCGCTACGTGGTCGAAAACTTCCAGGAAACGCCTTCGGTTGGTGACGGCCTGGCGGTCATGGTCGAGTCGTACCAGCGTCTGCACCTCGACGAACTGGCAGCGACCAGCCTTGAAGTGCTGAAAACCAACTACCCGAACCACCCGCAACTGGAAAACGGCGAATTCACGCCTCGCCAGGCCGAAGCGGACAACCGCTCGTGGCTGTCGAAAGCGACGCTGGGCCTGATCGACGGCAGCGCGCCACTGCCACCGGGTGAAACCCGTGCCGATCAGGACATCAAGAAGCAGTATCAGGACGCCAAGGACTCCATCCCTAAAGAGCTGCTGCCGGAAAATCAGGCAGAGCTGGATGAGCAGGCCGAGAAGGAAGCCGAAGAAAAAGGCACCAAGAGCCGCTCCTGGTTCAGCTACATGACCCTGGGTCTGTTCGACTGATCCGGACCTGCCCGGCAAGCAAAAAGAGGCCTTTTCAAGGCCTCTTTTTTTATGCACGCTCGCCCCTGTCCGCACGCCTGCTCCTTGGCTACACTGCGCAGACTCAACTCACTAAGCTGGTAGTCATGGTTCGGTTATTAATGTGGGCCGCGTTGATCGCGGCGGTGGTCTGGTTCGTCAAACGCCTGCTCAATCCCCCCAAGCCACGATCCCGTCCGGCGCCGCCAGACACCACCGCCGCGCCCATGGTGCGTTGCGCACACTGTGGCGTTCATCTTCCTCGCGACCGTGCCTTGAGCCAGGAACAACAATGGTACTGCAGCGAGGCGCACCGGCTAGAAGGCCCGGCGGCCCGTGACCGCTGAGACACTTTCCTTCGGCAGCCCCCAAGCGCAACGGATTCTGCGGCTCTATCATCTTTATCGCCTGGTCATCGGCGTCCTGCTGGTATCGCTGATCTCCACCAGCCTGGACACCGAACTGTTACAGATGGCCAACACGAACCTGTTTCGAGCGGGCTGCTGGCTGTATCTGGTGTTCAACATTCTGGTCGTGGTGCTGCTGGAGCGGCCCAGCCGACCGTCCCATCTGTTCAGCCTGGCGATGACCGATGCGCTCATGCTGTCCGGTCTGTTCTACGCAGCAGGCGGCCCTTCCAGCGGCATCGGCAATCTGTTGATCGCATCGGTCGCGATCAGCAACATTTTGCTACGTGGCCGCATCGGGCTGTTGATCGCTGCCGTTTCGGCCATCGGCATCATCTACCTGACCTTTTACATCAGCTTCACGACGCCTTCGGTGTCCAACGATTACGTGCAGGCCGGTTCGCTGGGCACTCTGTGCTTTGCCGCCGCCCTGCTGGTGCAGGCACTCACCTCGCGGATGCACAACAGTGAAGTGCTGGCCGAGCAGCGCGCCGCCGATGTCGATAACCTGGAAGAACTCAACGCCCTGATTCTGCAACGCATGCGCACCGGCATTCTGGTACTCGATGCCAGTCGCCAGGTGCTACTCGCCAATCAGGGCGCGCTGAGCCTGCTGGGGCACGAGCAACTGGTCGGTCATGTGATCGATCCTTTTTCCCCACAACTGGTGGATCGCCTGCGCCAATGGCTGATCAATCCGATCATGGTGCCGCGCAGCATTTCGACCTCAGCCATCGGACCTGAACTGCAGCCCAGCTTTGCTGCGCTCAACCGGGGCGACCAGCGCCAGACCCTGATCTTTCTCGAAGACCTGTCACAGATCGCTCACCAGGCCCAGCAATTGAAACTGGCCGCACTGGGACGCCTGACCGCCGGGATCGCCCACGAGATCCGCAACCCGCTTGGCGCTGTGAGCCATGCCGCGCAGTTACTCAACGAATCTGAAGAGCTTTCCGCGCCAGACCGGCGTCTGGGTCAGATCATTCATGAGCAGTCGCGACGGATCAATCTGGTCATCGAGAACGTGCTGCAACTGTCCAGACGACGCGAGGCACAGCGCGAACTGCTCGACCTGAAAGGCTGGCTGGAAAGCTTCGTCGCGGAGTTTCAGAACACCGCATCACCCGACCATCGGGTGCACATGGAGATCGGAAGCGGAATGCTGACCACCCGCATGGACCCCGAACAGTTGACTCAAGTGGTAACCAACCTGCTGCAGAACGGCTTGCGTTACAGCGCTCAGGCACAGGCCTCTGCGCAAGTGTGGCTGAAGCTGTATCACCACTCGAAAAGCGACCTGCCAACCCTGGAAGTGCTGGATGACGGTCCGGGCGTCAGCGGCGCGCACCTGAACAGGTTGTTCGAACCGTTTTTCACCACAGAAAGCAAAGGTACGGGGCTGGGCCTCTACCTGTCGCGCGAGCTGTGCGAAAGCAATCAGGCGCACCTTGATTACGCCCCTCGGGACGGCGGCGGCAGTTGCCTGCGCATTACCTTCGCCCACCCGTTCAAACCGAGCTGAACATGACCCCACGGCAAAAGATCCTGATCGTTGACGATGAGCCGGACATTCGCGAACTCCTGGAGATCACTCTGGGCCGAATGAAGCTCGACACCCGTAGCGCCCGAAATGTGGCCGAAGCCCTTGAATGGCTGGCACGCGAGCCGTTCGACCTGTGCCTCACCGACATGCGTCTGCCGGATGGCAATGGCCTGGAACTGGTGCAGCACATTCAGCAGGGTTATCCACACGTTCCAGTGGCGATGATCACCGCACACGGCAGCCTGGATACCGCCATTCACGCACTTAAAGCCGGTGCCTTCGATTTCGTGACCAAACCGGTGGACCTCAACCGGCTGCGCGAACTGGTCAACAGCGCCCTGCGTCTCGCACCTGCCGCCGAGCCGACACGCGCCGCCGACACCCGCCTGCTCGGCGACTCGCCGCCCATGCGCGCCTTGCGTGGTCAAATCACCAAGCTGGCACGCAGCCAGGCGCCGGTGTATATCAGCGGTGAGTCCGGCAGCGGCAAGGAGCTAGTGGCGCGACTGATCCATGAGCAAGGGCCACGCACTGACAAGCCGTTCATCCCCGTCAACTGTGGCGCCATCCCTTCGGAACTGATGGAAAGCGAATTTTTCGGCCATCGCAAAGGCAGCTTCAGTGGCGCTCACGAAGACAAGCCGGGGCTGTTTCAGGCCGCTCATACGGGCACCCTGTTTCTCGATGAAGTCGCCGATCTGCCGCTGGGCATGCAGGTGAAACTGCTGCGGGCCATACAGGAAAAATCCATTCGCAGTGTCGGCGGGCAGCAGGAACAGGTGGTGGACGTGCGGATTCTGTGCGCGACTCATAAAGACCTGAACCTGGAAGTGGCCGCCGGGCGCTTCCGCCAGGACCTGTATTATCGGCTGAACGTCATCGAACTGCGCGTGCCATCCTTGCGTGAGCGGCGCGAAGACATCGATCAACTCGCCACCAGCGTGCTGCAGCGGCTGGCAAACAACAGCGGCCAGCCCCTGGCCAACCTGAATTCGCAGGCACTGGACACGCTCAAAGGCTACCGATTCCCGGGCAACGTGCGCGAACTGGAGAACATGCTGGAACGGGCGTATACGCTCTGTGAGAACGATGAAATTCATGCGAGCGACCTGCGTTTGGCCGAGTCTGCCAAGCCTCAGGAAAGCGACGGCCCGAATCTGGCCGACATCGATAATCTGGAAGATTACCTGGAAGGCGTCGAGCGCAAACTAATCCTGCAAGCGCTGGAAGAAACCCGCTGGAACCGCACGGCGGCGGCGCAGCGATTGAGTCTGTCATTCCGGTCGATGCGTTATCGACTGAAGAAGCTGGGACTGGATTGAGCTTGACCAAAACCCAGAGTGGGAATGGACTTGCCCACGAAGACGTTCGCTTCGTGGGAGTGGACTTGTCCACGAAGACGGCATTTCATATGCCGCATCTTCAGTGACGGTACAAACGCTTTCGCGAACAAGTTCGCTCCTACCAGAACGCGGTGTGGGAGTGGACTTGTCCACGAAGCCGGCATTTCATATGCCGCATCTTCAGTGACGGGACAAACGCTTTCGCGAACAAGTTCGCTCCTACCAGAACGCGGTGTGAGAGTGGACTTGTCCACGAAGACGGCATTTCATGCGCTGCATCTTGCACTGCCCTCTTCGCGAACACGTTCCCACGGGGTTTGGCGGACGTTTCAAATTGTGGGAGTGGACTTGTCCACGAAAGCGGCGGTCCAGGCGCTACATCCCTGCGAGAGAGTCAGCGCTTTAGACGGTCTGCGGGCGAGTAAGGCGCCGGGTCGATAATGGGCTCATGCTCCAACAGCAGATCGGTCAACAACTGGCACGAAGCCGGGGCGAGCACCAGGCCATTGCGGTAGTGCCCGCAGTTAAGCCACAGACCATCGAAACCCGGCACCGGGCCAATGAACGGAATTCCCTCAGGCGAGCCGGGACGTAAACCGGCCCACTGCGCGATAGGCTCGGCATCCGCCAAGGCCGGAATCAGCTCGATGGCCGAGGCCTTTAGGCTCTGCAGCGCGGCGTCGGTCGGGGTCTTATCGAAGCCTTCATGCTCCAGGGTGCTACCAATCAGAATGTGACCATCGCGCCGCGGAATCGCGTATCGACCTTTGGCCAGCACCATGCTGGGTAGAAAGTCCGTAGCGCACTTGTAGAGAATCATCTGGCCTTTCACCGGCTCCACGGGCAAATCCAGCCCCAGGGTCTTGAGCAATTCACCGCTCCATGCTCCGGCCGCCAGAATCACCCGGTCAGCCCGAACGTCGCCCGATGCCGTGCTCACACCCAAGATCCGGCCGTCGCGCCTTAAAAAGCCACTGACTTCACACTGCTCACGAATCTCGACATTGGGCATGGCCATAAGAGCGGCCTTGAGGGATTTGACCAGCCTGGGGTTGCGCACATTAGCAACGTCAGCCATGTAGATCGCCCTTGAATAACCGGCTCCAAGCACCGAAACCGCATCATGCACCGACGAAATATCGACACGGCTCAGTGGCCGCTTTTCTCGAGCTGCCCATTCAAGCGCCTGCTGTTCGTCGTCCAGATCCAGCCAGTAAAGGCCAGTGGTATGGACTTCCGGATCGAGCCCGGTCTGCTGGAAAAGACGCTCGCCCAGATGTGGATAAAAGTCCTGCGACCAATGTGCCAATGCCGTAACCGCCGGACTGTAGCGCCAAGGGTACAGCGGCGAAACAATGCCTCCGCCCGCCCAGGACGACTCCTGCCCCACGCCGGACCGGTCCAGCAACACGACGTTCATCTGCGCTGAGGCCAGGTTGAAGGCAGTCAGCAAACCGATGACACCACCGCCGACGATCACTACGTGTTGCTTGGGCATTTTGCTCTCAGGGAAAGTTGAAAAGGGTTAACGGCCCCAGCAGTCTTTCTTGGTCACGCCGCTGGACGCGCCTGTGTTGCTGTACTCACCCGTATTCTTGATGACGAAACTGCCGCACTTGTCGCCATTCATCATCGCGTTGCCGCTGGGCGTCGCCGTCAATGTGAAGTCAGCGTCATTGATGACCGGAGCAATCGTGTAATAACTATTACCGCCACTCACGCCCGTAGCGTTCTTGTAACTCCCGGTTCGCGAGTAAAAACGTTCCAGCGCCTGCGTCTGTTCCGACAGCAGGCTAGCGATTTCCGCCCGGTGAGTGCGCCTCACGTACTCGGTATAACTGGGGTAAGCAACGGCGGCCAGAATACCGACAATCGCCACGACGATCATGAGTTCGATCAGCGTAACGCCCCTGGTAGTTGCTCGCATAGTCAGCTTCCCTATTGGATTTGTCGCCACATGATGCGTTGGAATGTATTTTTTGCGCCTGAGCCACTGTCCTCAGGAAGCCTTAATATGTTGCCACTGGAATCGATCAATATTTTCCGATCTTCCGGGTCCTTTGGATTGCCGTTGGTATCGGTTCCAAGACTTACCGTTCCCGCCAGAATAGAAGCCAGAATCGGAATGCCACTGCCTACCGCACGGCCCGAAACACGCACGTCCAGGGTGTTTACGTCCAGATCTCCGTTGGTGTCCAGCACCTGATAATTGAGCATACTGCCAGTTGCAGATTCCAGCTCAAAAAGACGTCCTGTACCCGTGCTTTCACAAGGGTCTGTCGAGTTAACGGCAGCAGTGGTGAAGATGATGCGCCCCCTGCTCGTTTGGGCAGGATAAATGATGCGTTCGCCAACATAGGGTTCGACGGTGGACAGCGGCAGGAACCATCCCCGCTTCGACGCCCAGTCAACATCATTGGAAGTGGAAGTGAAGTAGGTCGCATCGCTGCCGGTCACCGTGCCCGTGACTGCCTGAGCCTGCAAGTTGCTTTCCACATAGTTGCCCGACGCCGTGTCAGCGTCCCAGATTGCATAGAAATCCTGAAGCGCTGTCGTCTGCTTGTCCGCTGTCTCGAGAAACTTGCCGGTCCCGAAATAGATGATCTTGCCGTTTAGCGGGTGATCCAGAATCAGCGGCTGAATGGTGATCGGCTGGTTCGCACCTCTTGGCGTAGTGAACAACGGCGCACCATTGAAAGCCACCTTCCAGCTGCTGGCGGATGTCCCGCTTAAATCAAACTTCCACAGACGGCCTTTCAAGTCACCTGCATATGCGGCCTGCACTACGTTCTGCGCATTGACCCGCAGCCTGACCGAAGACAGTCCGTTATCGGTTTCGCTGCCCGTTACCGGGGTGGGTATCTCAGCGATGAGTGCTCCGGTGTTGGCGTTCAGGACAAAAAGCGAAGCCCTGCCCGTAAAACTTCCATAACCGTTACCGACAACGACAATCCCGGTCCCGTCCGCCATACGTGCCGCTTCGGGCTTCGAATAGGTGTAACCCAGATTGTTGAAACCGTTCGTAGGTGTGGATACGTCAGGTGCCTTGACCTCCCACAATGCACTGACGTTATTGGCAGTACCCTCGAACAGCTTGAGGGCGAAGAATGCCTTGCCGCCTGCGCCAAGACCACTCACCGCCACAGTGCGCCATGAAGCATTGCTGCCTGCCTGAGTATCGAATATCGAAATCTGACCGTCAGCAGTGAATTTGTGCAAGCCAAGACCATAATTGGTCGATGCCACGGTTGCCAGTGATGCCAGCGCAGTCGAGGGCATGTAGGCATAGGTGCGCCTGCCATTGTCGGCACTGATCACATTCAAAAAACCGTCATTGGCGTTTACCAACACGTTGTAGGTCATATTGCTGGCTTTATTCGCCAGGTAGGTACTGTAAGAATTGCTGCCCGCCATGTCAGTTGACGTTTTCTCGGTCGGAAGCGCCACGGCCAGATTGGTATTGATCAGATCACCCAACAGACGTATACGTGTTCGCAAAGCGGCATTGGCAGTGCCTTTGGCCCAGGAAATCAGCTGAACACCAGTGACACCCGTTGGCAAGGTAGCGTTGATGGCGTCCCTTTGCGGCTGCGAGATCGAATTGAAGTCCAGAGTCACTCTGGCGAGCGTGGCGGTGTTCCAGGTTTCGAAAGTAGGCGCAGCCGAGCTGGAGGTTATAGTCGTATCGGTCGTCCAGACCGCAGTACCGGTATCTGCGGTCGCCGCATCCAGATCGAACGCATTGATCGTCCCGTGCCAGTCGGAAGGGTCATACAACGTCTGGAAAAAACGCGTACCTGCTTGCAGGGTCGCAGAGTTAGCAGCGCCCCCGCCGCCAGAACCCGCTTTGGCATAGATATCACTCAACGCGAGGTTCAAGGCAGCATTCAGCCCTGAGCTGTCATTGGCCTGAAAGTATTTTCCATGGCCGTGAGCATCGTTCGCCGCATCGACCAGCATCTGGTTGCTGGCTGTGAAGCCAATGGTGTAAGTACTCAGATTTTGTTTAGGGAAACCTGCGGTGTCCCAGCTCTTGCCGGTCAGATCGCCCCCGGCAGCCGAAACATCGCGACGCAGGTCGATGTCGTAGGCGAACCTGGCCAGGTCATCCAGATACAGGGTGTCGCCCTCTCCGTCACCCGACAGGTTGTTGCCATCGTTGGCCGCGTTCAGGTCCCAGTTCGGTAACGAACGTGTGGTATCGGCGACATCTTCCGGATCATTGGTGGGAAATGTACGATCGTAAGTCGGCAAGCCGTCGGTAACCACTACGCCATAGTTTTTCTGGCAACGGTACTGGATCGGGCTCGTGTACGTGGAACCGCTTTGGTAAAAGGGCGTCATCCCGCGGAAATATCGAGTGATCTCGTAATAGGTTTCAGCCAGCGGCGTGTTGGAGGTCGGGTTCAGCGCTGCGATCGCATCTTTAAGCGCCTTGATATTGTTATTGGCCTGTGTCTGGGTGACTGCTGGCTGATAGGTGGTCGCCGTCACCGGCGACAGATCGCTCACAACCCTGGAGATGCGACCACCCGGTCCAAGGTCAAAATTGTTGGGCTCATTGAAGGTCGCCAGCCCGATTCTCAGCGTGAGATTGTTGGAAACCAGGTTGGTGGCCACGGTCTTCGCGACATTCATGCGGAAATCGTTTGGAATCACGCCGTTGGTGTAATTTCGCACACCGAAATCGAAGAAGCCAGGCGTGACCAGATCAATCAGATACGACAGATAGTCTGCGGTATAGCGCGTCAGACCATTTCCGGCAGGATCAGGCAGCACGACGCAGTACCTGATGCCGTTGCGAAAGATCACGCGTCCACCGAACAGGCATGACAGTGAAATCCCGGCCACACCCGTTGCGTTTATGTCGCCCACTGAAAGCGTATCCCCGCCCGAGATGGTGCTTATGAACGGACACGGAACCGTAATCAGACCACTCAGGCACTGCGTGGAGTAATACTGGATGTCAGGGCGATTGACGTTCGGATCAAACCCGGACGCCCAGATGATGTTGTACATGCTCCCGGAGTTGTCCACGAGCAGCATCAGGTTGGGCGGCACCGCCGAGGAACTGAGCAACGGCACCTGCGCCGGTGTGAAGGCATAGACCGGCGACGCCAGATACAACGCCAGCAACATACCGTAGACATACTTCATTCCACGGCGAAGCGCTTCAGCAATTGGCATAGATGCTCTCCAGCACGGTTCGCGACGTTCCGCCCTTTATCGCAACAGCGGTCACCCGGTACAACGTAATAACTGAACCGCCACTCGCGCAGGCAGGCCGCTTTATGGGAGCGGCCGTGGTCCCCAGGTTTTGAACGGCATACAACCCTCCTCCTTCTGAAATCCAGGTCACCCCGGATGCACCCAGGCCAGCAGCAGTTACCACGGTAGACTCGGCAGGTGGCGCGCATGTAGCCAGACTCGAGCAGGCAGCCGGCACCACCCTGCCCGCCTTGATAGCCGACTCGCCAAGACGCAACACACTTTCGGCCAACTGAAACGACTGATTGCGGACCACCACGCTGCCTGCCATTTTTTCCTGCAACGTGGCGTTCTGCATCGAGGAAATCCCCAGCAACGTGAGCAGCAACAGAAACACCAGACTGACCAGCAGCACCATTCCGCTCTGACGGGCCGGGAAGCTTCTGATCAAATTGAGTCTAAAGGTCTTGTTCATGCTCGGCCCGTTCAAAAGCGGTTACGCACATAGGCGACAACGCTGTACGTCTGGTCTTCGACCCGGTTGTCCGGATCACGTAACGTGAGGTTGATTCGCACACTGCGAATGTCGCCAGCGTTGGCTGGGGTGATCGCCGTCTTATAGGACATGGGATTACCTGCCATGCCGAAGGAAACCGAGAAATCGGCAACGTTTTGCAGAAGTGGCTGCGGATCCCCACCCGTACCGAATTTGATCATCAGATTGGTTCCGGTCAGGACGTAGACCAACTGCCTCAGCGGAAACGCCGTCTGCCCTGTCGCAGGAGTTCTTGCACCGACGTAAAGCTGCGTCGTAGTCAGGCAGTTCGACACGATTGTCCAGGTCGGCGCACTGCCGGTGGTTCCCACGTCGGCCGTCACCAGCGTGAGCGTCCTGTTGGCGTTATCCCAGAGGATCGGATTATCAAGCGCTGGCGGCCAAGCAATGCCAGGCGCTACGGGAATGTTGTTACTGAAGCTCAGGCACCCGTACATGCCTGTCATACGAATTTCCTGAATCAGCTTGCTTAACACGAACCGCGCATCTTCCTGCATCCGTGCCGCGGCATTCTGGCTCTGGTAAGTACCTCTGGACGCGGTGAAGATCTGCACGATGCCAAGACTGACAATCAGCCCCAATACCAGCGCGACCATGATTTCAACCAGACCGAAGCCTCTGGACGATTTTCTCATGCTCATGGGTTCACCCCGATGCGCGAAGTCAGGGTGAATGTCTGGGTGGTCGGGGTGGTTGGCGCGTTACCGGTTGTCGCCACGTTGCTGGCACTGGCCGCACGGGTGTCGTTCCAGGTGATGGTAATGGTCACCTCGGGTGCGTTGGCAACGTTGATGACTCCTGTTCCCGAAGAGCCTGCAAAGTTGTTGATGTTCTTTTTGAAGTCAGCCAGATCCTGGTCGCGGGCAACGTTCAGGTTCTCGACCGGAGCAGAGCCCAGACCATTCAGGCTGTAGGTTGCCAGTACTCCGCTTGGGTTGGCAGCCGCATTACCATCCACATTCGCCCGAATCCGGTCCATCATGTCGTAGGCGATGAAGCTGGCCTGGCTGGTCATCGCGGCACTGTCGGTGTATTTCAAAGCGTTGAGCTGAATCGCCGCCGCCCCCAGCAAACCGATGGCGAGGATCAGTACCGAAACCAGTACTTCGATCAGAGTCATGCCGCGCTGGCGATGTCGGGAATTAAGGATCATCAACACGTTCCGCCGAGTACGATACGGCCGGTCAGACAGACATTCATGGTTCGGATGATAGAGCCTCGCGTGTAAGTCATCGCCACCGCCGTCGCAGGCGCGACGAGTCCGCCCAGATTATTGAAATCAATTGCATTGACATTGGCCGCCACCAAGGTGCCGCCGCTGCTCATTGCCGCTACCTTGCGCAAGACCTTTGTCGAATCAGCCGCGACAGTTGCAGCGTCCGAAGTCAGATAGACCTGCAGCTCGGTGTTCCACGCCGTGCCACTGGTAGGCGCGATTCGCACCGTCACTCCCCTGTTTATCGCCTCAAGCCGCGCATAGTTGAGCGCGCGCTGCAAATCATTGAGCTCGGTGTCGGCCTTGTTGCTCTGCAGGGTGCTGGCGAAATTCGGGATCGCGATAGCTGCCAGGATGCCCACCAGGGACACAGTGACTAACAATTCGATGAGGCTGAATCCCTTGGCGATATGACGCATTGAGTGTCTCCTAGACGTTACGACTATAAGGCAGCAATGCCGTCGGAAAATCTATAGCGGGACGTACGGTTGTTTCGCGATGACGAACGCCCGAACGCGATTGCAACAGCCTTTCCAGGGAGGGAAAAAGAATGAAGCAGTCAGGTTTTACACTGATCGAATTGTTGGTCGTCGTTGCATTGGTTGCCATTCTTGCCAACGTTGCGACACCTTCTGTCACGGAAATCATTGATAGCAACCGCAGGCTTGTCGCTGCTCAGGAACTGGCCAGTGGCATACGCTCTGCTCGCGTTGCCGCCATCACTCACAATCAACTGGTAACGATTCACGCCATTGAAGCCGACTGGAGCAAGGGGTGGCGGATCATCTTCGACCCGAATGGCAAAGGTCCTGACGATCACGACGTGCTGCTTATCGAGCGCGCCAGAACTGCAAACACAAAGATCGTCGGCAACAGGAAACTGGCCGAACACCTGACGTTCAACGGGTTGGGCGGGCTGGTGAACAGAGCCAACGGAACGCTGTTTGTCTGTGTCAGGGACCAGCCGGTCAGCCACTACCGGGTGATAGTGGCAGCGACCGGCCGGGTCAGGATTGCAGACCGGAAAACCGAATCGCCGCTGTGCGGCTGAGCCGTTTCAGAGCAGCGATTTGACCCGCAGCTCTTTGGGCATGGAGAACGTGATGTTCTCCTCGCGGCCTGCCAACTCATCTGCGCCGGTCGCGCCCCAGGCCTGCAGCTGCTGAATCACGCCACGCACCAGCACCTCCGGTGCGGAAGCGCCGGCCGTGATGCCGATACGCTCGACGCCGTCGAACCAGGCGCGCTGCATGTCTTCGGCACCGTCGATGAGGTATGCCGGTGTCGCCATGCGCTCGGCCAGCTCACGCAGACGATTGGAGTTGGAGCTGTTCGGGCTGCCCACCACCAACACCACATCGCATTCGTCAGCCAGTTGCTTGACTGCGTCCTGCCGGTTTTGCGTGGCGTAGCAGATGTCATCCTTGCGCGGGCCGCCGATGGCCGGAAATTTCTGCCGCAAAGCATCGATGACCCGGCTGGTGTCGTCCATGGACAGCGTGGTCTGGGTCACGAACGCCAGCGAATCAGGGTTGCGCACCTGCAGGCGGGCAACGTCAGCTTCATCTTCGACCAAATAGATTGCCCCGCCGTTGGTGGCATCGTACTGGCCCATGGTGCCTTCGACTTCCGGGTGACCCTCGTGACCGATGAGGATGCATTCGCGACCGTCGCGGCTGTAACGGGCGACTTCGATGTGCACCTTGGTCACCAGCGGACAGGTGGCATCGAACACTTTCAGGCCACGACCTGCGGCCTCCGTGCGCACCGCTTGGGAGACGCCGTGAGCGCTGAAGATCACGATGACGTCGTCAGGCACCTGATCCAGCTCTTCGACGAAGATCGCGCCACGCGAGCGCAGGTCTTCGACGACGAATTTGTTGTGAACGACTTCATGGCGCACATAAATCGGCGGACCAAACACTTCCAGGGCGCGATTGACGATTTCGATCGCACGGTCCACGCCAGCGCAGAAGCCGCGGGGGTTGGCGAGTTTGATTTGCATGCTGTGCCTCATGGTTACGTGCGAAGCAGCCCGGCCGAAGCCGGGCTCGATATCGGGGTCAGGACGCCAGAATCGCCTTCACTTCGAAGATTTGCACTTCAAAGCTCAGCGTCTTGCCTGCCAGCGGGTGGTTGAAGTCGATGGTGACCTGTTCATCGTCGAATACCTTCACCACGCCAGGCAGTTCGGTGTTGGCGGCGTCATTGAAGATCACCAGCAACCCCTCGGACAGTTCCATACCCGCGAACTGCGAGCGTGGCATGATCTGCACGTTTTGTGGGTTGGGCTGACCAAAGGCGTTTTCCGGCAGAATCTGCACGGTCTTTCTGTCGCCCGCCTTGAAGCCGAAAATGGCCGCCTCGAAGCCAGGCAGCAGGTTGCCGTCACCGACCTTGAACGTGGCCGGAGCCTTTTCGAAGGTGCTGTCGACAGTGTCGCCGTTTTCCAGACGCAGGGCGAAGTGCAGCGTGACCTGAGTGTTCTGGCCGATGCGCAACTCGCCTGATGAGCCTTGAGTGGAAGACTGTTCAGTCATGGGCAGGCTCTCCGGTTTTCTTGCTCTTGAACATATCCAGCGCCAGCATGATCGCACCTACGGTAATGCCGCTGTCAGCCACGTTGAAGGCCGGGAAATGCCAGCGGTTCTGCCAGTGGACCAGAATGAAGTCGATCACATGACCCAGCACGATGCGGTCGTAGAGATTACCCAGCGCGCCACCCAGCACCAGCGCCAGCGCAATGGCCAGCCAGGTGTCGTCGCGCCCCAGGCGCTTGAGCCAGACCACCAGCACGCCACTGACCACGACAGCGATCAGGGCGAACAGCCAGCGCTGCCAGCCAGCGCCGTCAGCCAGAAAACTGAACGCCGCGCCGGTGTTGTACGCCAGCATCCAGCTGAAGTAGTCGGGAATCACCACAATCTGCTCGTACAGACCCAGGCGGTTTTCGAAGTAGAACTTGCTGGCCTGGTCGATGACCAGGACCAGCACGCTCAACCACAACCAGCTCAGACGACCGAAACGGCCCGGAGCGGAATCACGCATAGTGGCGCACCTCACCCGCACCGCTGATGTTGTCCACACAGCGACCGCAGATTTCAGGATGCTCAGGGTTCACACCCACATCCTCGCGGTGATGCCAGCAACGGGCGCACTTGGCATGACCGGACTTGACCACTTTCAGTTTCAGACCGGCCACTTCGGTGACCACGGCATCGGCCGGAGCCGATGCCAGAGGTGCAACGCTGGCGGTCGAGGTGATCAGCACGAAGCGCAGTTCGTTGCCCAGCTTCGCCAGATCCGCTACCAGCGAGTCTTCGGCGTACAGGGTCACTTCGGCCTGCAGGTTGCCGCCAATGGCCTTGGCTGCGCGCAGGTTTTCCATTTCCTTGTTGACCGAGGTCTTCACCGCCATGATCCGCTCCCAGTAGGCGCGGTCCATTTCGAAGCTGGCCGGCATTTCGCTAAGGCCTTCGTACCAGGTGTTGAGCATCACCGATTCGTTGCGCTCGCCCGGCAGGAACTGCCACAGCTCGTCGGCGGTGAAGGCCAGGATCGGCGCGATCCAGCGCACCAGCGCTTCGGAGATATGGAACAGCGCGGTCTGGCACGAGCGGCGCGCGGTGCTGTTGGCCGCCGTGGTGTACTGACGGTCCTTGATGATATCCAGATAGAAACCACCCAGCTCCTGCACGCAGAAGTTGTGGACCTTGGAGTAGACGTTCCAGAAGCGGTATTCGCTGTAGTTCTCTTGCAACTCACGTTGCAGCAGCAAGGTGCGGTCCACCGCCCAACGGTCCAGAGCGAGCATGTCTTCAGCAGGCAGCAGGTCCGTCGCCGGATTGAATCCCGACAGGTTCGAGAGCAGGAAACGCGCCGTGTTGCGGATACGACGATACGCGTCGGCACTGCGCTGCAGGATTTGATCGGACACCGCCATTTCGCCGGAGTAATCCGTCGCCGAAACCCACAGGCGCATGATGTCGGCGCCCAGCGAATCGTTGACCTTCTGCGGCGCCACGACGTTGTTGAGCGACTTGGACATCTTGCGACCGTTCTCGTCAACCACGAACCCGTGAGTCAGCAACTCACGGTACGGCGCATGGTCGTCAATGGCGCAACCGGTCAGCAGCGACGAATGGAACCAGCCACGGTGCTGGTCGGAACCCTCCAGGTACAGGTCGGCACGCGGACCGCTTTCGTGACCCATCGGGTGTGAACCGCGCAGCACATGCCAATGCGTGGTGCCGGAGTCGAACCAGACGTCCAGAGTGTCGGAGATCTTGTCGTACCTGGCCGCCTCGTCACCCAGCAACTCGCTGGCGTCCAGCTTGAACCAGGCTTCGATGCCCTCTTTTTCGACGCGCTGCGCCACTTCCTCCATCAGTTCGACGGTGCGCGGGTGCAGCTCGCCGCTTTCCTTGTGCAGGAAGAACGGAATCGGCACGCCCCAGTTGCGCTGACGCGAGATGCACCAGTCGGGACGATTGGCGATCATCGAATGCAGACGCGCCTGGCCCCAGGCTGGCACGAATCGGGTGTCTTCGATGGCCTTGACCGCACGCTCGCGCAGCGTATCGCCGGTAGCGGGCTGCTTGTCCATGCCGACGAACCACTGCGCGGTGGCGCGGTAGATCAGCGGCGACTTGTGACGCCAGCAGTGCATGTAACTGTGGCTGATGGTTTCGGTGTTCATCAGGCTGCCGACTTCGGTCAGCTTGTCGATGATGTTCTGGTTGGCCTTGAAGATGAACTGGCCGCCGAAGAACTCCAGCGACTCGACATACACGCCGTTGCTCTGCACCGGGCTGATGATGTCGTCGTTGCTCAGGCCATAGGCCTTGCTGATATTGAAGTCGTCCACGCCATAGGCAGGCGAGCAGTGAACGATACCGGTACCGGCGCTCAGCTCGACGTAGTCTGCCAGATAGACAGGCGACAGGCGGTCGTAGAACGGGTGACGGAAATTGATCAGTTCCAGCGACTGGCCGGTGGCGGTGGCAATGACCGTGCCTTCCAGCGTGTAACGAGCCAGACAGGACTCGACCAGTTCCTCTGCCAGCACCAGCAGTTTGTCGCCGACATCGACCAGCGCGTAGTTGAACTCGGGGTGGACGTTCAGTGCCTGGTTGGCCGGAATGGTCCACGGCGTGGTGGTCCAGATGACGATGGACGCAGGCTTGTCCAGCGACGTCAAACCGAAAGCAGCCGCCAGCTTCGCTTCATCAGCGATCGGGAATGCTACGTCGATGGTCGAGGACTTTTTGTCCTGATATTCGACTTCGGCTTCAGCCAGCGCCGAACCGCAGTCGAAGCACCAGTTGACCGGCTTCAGGCCCTTGAAGACGAAACCGCCTTTGACCATTTCAGCCAGCGCACGGATTTCGCCGGCTTCGTTGGCGAAGTTCATGGTCAGGTACGGATTGCTCCAGTCACCCAGCACACCCAGACGAATGAACTCGGACTTCTGGCCTTCGATCTGCTCGGCAGCGTAGGCACGGCACAGCTCGCGGGTCTTGTCCGCGGACAGGTTCTTGCCGTGGGTCACTTCGACTTTGTGCTCGATCGGCAGACCATGACAGTCCCAGCCCGGCACGTACGGAGCATCGAAGCCCGCCAGGGTCTTGGAACGCAGAATCATGTCCTTGAGAATCTTGTTGACGGCATGACCGATGTGAATATTGCCGTTGGCGTACGGAGGGCCGTCGTGCAGGACGAACTTCGGACGATCCTTGCCAATTTCGCGCAGCTTCTGGTACAGGCCAATGCTGTCCCAGCGCTGCAGAGTTTGCGGCTCGCGCTGGGGCAGGCCGGCCTTCATCGGGAAGGCGGTGTCCGGAAGGTTTAGCGTGGCTTTATAGTCGGTCATTTCAGGCTCTTGGTTAGCGGTTGACCATGCCAATGGGCACGGGCGGCGGCGACGTCCGCATTGATCGCCGTCTTGAGCGCCTCCAGAGAGGCAAAACGCTGCTCATCACGCAGCTTGTGGTGGAAAGCCACCGTCAAACGCCGGCCATAAAGGTCGCCGGCAAAATCCAGAAGATGCACCTCAAGATGGGCACTGCCATCGCCAGCCACGGTCGGGCGCACGCCTATGTTGGCGACGCCCGGCCAGGCCTTGCCATCAATGTCCATGCTGACGAGGTAAACCCCGCTCAACGGTACGCGACGACGTTTGAGTTGCACGTTGGCGGTGGGCGTACCCAACTGGCGCGCCAGCTTCTGGCCGTGCAATACCCGTCCGGTGATCTGGAACGGGCGACCGAGCATACGCTCGGCAAGGGCAAAATCCGAGGCAGCCAAGGCTTTACGCACCTTGGTGCTGCTGACCCGGACGCCATCGATTTCAACGGTCTGCGCCGCCTCCACCGTAAATCCGTAAGTTGTGCCCGCCTGTTGCAGATAGTCGAAATCGCCCATCCGGTCGCAGCCGAAGCGAAAATCATCACCCACCTCAAGATGCTGAATGCCCAGACCGTCAATCAGCACGGTTTCGACAAAACTTGCGGCGCTGAGCTTGCTCAGACGCTGATTGAAGGACAGGCACAGGACCCGGTCCACGCCTTCGGCGCTCAACAGTTCGAGCTTGTCACGCAGGCGTGCCAGACGGGCCGGAGCGGTCTCTGGCGCGAAAAACTCGCGTGGCTGGGGTTCGAAGATGACCACGCAGCTAGGCACGCCCAACTCGACAGCCCGCTCACGCAAACGCGCCAGGATAGCCTGGTGGCCGCGGTGAACACCGTCGAAATTGCCAATCGTGGCGACGCAGCCCCGATGCTGGGGATGCAGGTTGTGAAGACCTCTAACCAGCTGCATAACGCACTTCTTGCTCATAAAGTGGCCGATTATAACCACACACGGCCCCGGACGACAGGCAACACGCCGGGACCCGATCAAAGCTGTCGGCACATAACGCGCAAACCCGACCGCTCACCTTTGAAATACCGCTTACATGATGGCCTTGCGGGCAAAATCCCGAAGCCGGAATCCCAGCAGCAGAAGCATGGCAAAGTAGGTGACCACACCGGCCGCCACCAACGCACCCAGACGCAGAAAACGTTCGAGCATGTGCCCTTCGTCCCAGGCCGGCATGAAATGCATGAGCCCAAGCAGCACGGCCGACATGGCCGTGACGGCGATGACCAGCTTGAACAGAAACTTCATCCAGCCCGGCTGCGGCTGAAACAGTGCCTGTTTGCGCAACTGCCAGAACAGCAGCCCGGCGTTGATGCACGCCCCGACACTGATCGCCAACGCCAGACCCGCATGCTGCAACGGCACGATAAAGGCCAGGTTGAGCAACTGGGTCACGATGAGGGTGAAGATCGCGATTTTAACCGGGGTGCGGATATTCTGCTGTGCGTAGAAGCCCGGAGCCAACACTTTGATCAGAATGATCCCCAACAGCCCGACCGAATAGGCAACCAGCGCACGCTGCGTCATCGCCGCATCCAATGCATCGAACTTGCCATATTGAAACAGAGAAACGGTCAGCGGTTCAGCCAGCAGACCCAGCGCCAGGGTGCACGGCAACACCAGCACGAAGCACAGGCGCAGCCCCCAGTCGAGAATCCGCGAATACTCCTGACGGTCCCGCTGGGCATAGGTTTTCGACAGGATCGGCAGCAGAATCGTACCCAACGCAACACCCAGCACACCGGACGGCAGCTCCATGAGGCGGTCGGCGTAGTACATCCACGACACGGAGCCAGCGACGAGGAAAGACGCGAATATCGTGTTGATAATCAGAGAAATCTGACTGACGGAGACGCCAAGGATGGCAGGCAGCATCTGCTTCATCACACGCCAGACGCCCGAATCACGCAGATTCAGACGCGGCAACACCAGCATGCCGATCTTTTTCAGGTGCGGCAGCTGATAAAACAACTGCAAAAGACCGCCCGCCAGCACCGCCCACCCCAGCGCCATGACCGGCGGATCGAAATACGGCGTGAGAAACAGCGCGAAAAAAATCATGCTGACGTTGAGCAGTGTCGGCACGAACGCTGGCACCGAGAAGCGGTTCCAGGTATTGAGGATCGCGCCCGCCAGAGACGATAGCGAGATCAGCAATATATAAGGAAACGTGACACGCAGCAGCTCCGACGTCAGGGCGAACTTCTCGGGCGTATCGACAAAGCCTGGTGCGGTCGCCCATATCACCCAGGGCGCGAACACCACGCCCAGCAGCGTCACCAGCGCCAACGCCAGCGTCAGCAGCCCCGTGACGTAGGCCACGAAGGTGCGGGTCGCTTCCTCGCCCTGCTGATTCTTGTACTCGGCGAGAATTGGCACGAACGCCTGAGAAAAAGCCCCTTCGGCAAAGATGCGCCGCAGCAGATTGGGTAATTTGAAGGCGATGAAGAACGCATCGGTGGCCATTCCGGCTCCGAACGTGCGGGCAATGATGGTATCCCGAATAAAGCCCAGAACCCGGGAAAGCATTGTGATAGAGCTGACGGCGGCGAGTGACTTGAGTAGATTCATTGAAAGACTTGAATGCCTTGGCAAAGGATGGGCGATTAAGCCCTCCATTTATGCGATACTTCGCGCCGCTAAAAAGCCCGAAGCCAAAGGCCGCGAGTTTACAGGTCGCACGCCGGAAATGAATCCTCCGGAGAAATGCAGCGACCACTCAGCGGAACACCTTAACTGCGCTTGACAAGAGTTCAACTCATCGGCATGATTCGCGGCCTATTTTGTTTGCTATTTCACAAAGTCTTTCGAGGAGCTCGACGGTGGCCAACACACCTTCCGCCAAAAAACGTGCAAAACAGGCTGAGAAGCGTCGCAGCCACAACGCCAGCCTGCGTTCCATGGTTCGTACCTACATCAAGAATGTAGTTAAGGCCATCGACGCAAAAGACGCTGAAAAAGCGCAAGCTGCTTATGTTCTGGCTGTACCTGTTATCGACCGCATGGCCGATAAAGGCATCATCCACAAGAACAAAGCTGCTCGCCATAAAGGTCGCCTGAATGGTCACATCAAGGCTCTGAACCTTGCTGCTGCAGCCTAAGCAATCTGTTTGTTGAAAAACCGACCTCAGGGTCGGTTTTTTATTGCCTGCAAAAAAGCATCGATGCACCAGCAGGACTGCCCCTACCGGCAGACCCTCTCTGCAAGAGTGAGCCTGCCCGCGAAAGCGCTTGAGATCATGGAGCCGGCGCAGGTGACCACGGCAGGATCGGAATGGCCGTTACCGCATTCTGCGGGCTGCCCTCGATGATGCGGTCGCTGTAGACCAGATACACCAGCGAATTGCGCTTCTTGTCGAAGAAACGCACCACCTGCATGGTTTTGAAGACCAATGAAGTGCGCTCCTTGAACACCTCATCGCCATCCTTCAGGCTTTCCTTAAAGCGGATGGGACCGACCTGACGGCAGGCAATCGACGCTTCGGCGCGATCTTCAGCCAGACCCAGGCCGCCCTTGACCCCGCCAGTCTTGGCACGCGACAGATAGCAGGTCACGCCCTCCACCTTCGGATCGTCGAACGCCTCTACCACGATCCGGTCGTTCGGCCCGACCATCTTGAATACGGTCGACACCTGACCAATCTCTTCAGCCGAAACCAGCACCGGCACGAACAACAAAGCAGCCAACACACCTTTCATGACGCGCATCGAGCCTTCCCTTTAGCGAAGTGCCTGTTAGTGACCTGAGTCAGACGAGAATCAGGTTGTCGCGATGAATCAGTTCAGGCTCGGCCATATAGCCCAGCTCCCGCACGATAGCTTCGGACGACTGACCGATGATCTTCTGCGCCTCCACGGCACTGTAGTTGCTCAGACCCCGGGCAATCTCACGACCATCCTGCGCAACGCAGACCACCATTTCGCCGCGCCGAAAACTGCCTTGCACCAGCTTGACGCCGACCGGCAACAGACTCTTCTGATCGCGAGCCAAGGCCGCTACCGCGCCGTCGTCCAGCACCAGCGTGCCACGGGTTTGCAGATGACCAGCCAGCCACTGCTTGCGCGCCGCCAGCATACCGCGCTCGGGCGAGAGCAATGTGCCCAGCCGCTCACCACTCTTGAGCCGCGCCAGAACACGCTCGATGCGACCACCCACTATCACGGTGTGCGCGCCCGAGCGCGCCGCCAGACGCGCCGCACGCAGCTTGGTCTGCATGCCGCCACGCCCCAGCGCCCCACCCGTGCCGCCCGCGACCGCATCCAGCGCAGGATCGTCAGCACGCGCTTCGAAAATCAGTTGTGCATCAGGGTTGTTGCGCGGGTCGGCATCGAACATGCCGTCGCGATCCGTCAGGATCACCAGCAGATCAGCCTCGACCAGGTTGGCCACCAGCGCCGCCAGCGTGTCGTTGTCGCCGAAACGGATCTCGTCGGTGACCACGGTGTCGTTTTCGTTGATGACCGGTACGACACCCAGCTCGACCAGCGTACGCAGCGTGCTACGCGCATTCAGGTAACGCTTGCGGTCGGACAGATCGTCATGCGTGAGCAAAATCTGCGCAGTGTGTCGATCATGCTCAGCAAAGCTCGACTCCCACGCCTGCACCAGCCCCATCTGACCGATGGCGGCGGCAGCCTGCAGCTCATGCATCGCACTGGGTCGAACGGTCCAGCCAAGGCGACTCATCCCCGCAGCCACCGCTCCGGAAGAAACCAGCACCAGCTCGACGCCCTCCTCATGCAGCGCCACCATCTGCTCTACCCACACACCCATGGCGGTGCGATCCAGACCCTTGCCGTCCGCAGTCAGCAAGGCACTGCCGATCTTCACGACCCAGCGCTGGGCACCCGTCACTTTGCTGCGCATCATCATCCAACCTTAGCCAGAGAGTTTTCAAATTCGGGATACAAAAACGCCGCTAACAGACGTAGCGGCGTTCAAGTTTACTTCAAGCGATCAGTCGCGGACGTAAATGATTTCCGGACCGTCTTCATCGTCCACATCTTCTTCATCCCAGTCATCGTCACCGATGTCATGGACGCTCTTCACGCCACTGCGACGCAGCGCACGCTGATCGTCCAGCGCCTGCAACTGAGCGCGTGCTTCGTCTTCGATGCGCTGATCCAGCTCGGCCAGCTCTTCGGCGTAACCAGGCTCCTCGGCGATGCGCAGACTGCGCTCTTCGAGATAACGCATGATGTCGCGAGTCAGTTGCTCAGTGCCTTCTTTGGCAATGGCAGAGATCACATAAACCGGACCGGTCCATTCCAGGCGATCAACGATCTCCTGCTTACGAGCCTCATGCTCCTCCTCAAGCAACTGATCGCACTTGTTCAACACCAGCCAGCGATCACGCTCAGCCAGCGAAGGACTGAACTTGACCAACTCATTGACGATGACTTCCGCCGAATCCGCAGCGCTGGTTTCATCCAGCGGCGCCATGTCGACGAGGTGCAGCAGCAGACGAGTACGCGCCAGGTGCTTGAGGAAGCGAATCCCCAGACCCGCGCCATCGGATGCACCTTCGATCAGACCCGGAATATCGGCGACCACAAAGCTTTTCCAGCGGTCGACACTGACCACACCCAGGTTCGGCACCAGCGTGGTGAACGGGTAGTCAGCAACTTTCGGCTTGGCTGCGGACACCGAACGAATGAAAGTACTCTTGCCAGCATTGGGCAACCCGAGCAGACCAACGTCAGCCAGCACTTTCAATTCCAGCTTCAGGTCACGCTGATCACCCGGCTTGCCCGGCGTGGTCTGACGCGGCGCGCGGTTGGTACTGGATTTGAAACGCGTGTTGCCCAGACCATGCCAGCCACCCTGCGCCACCATGATGCGCTGACCATCTTTGGTCAGGTCACCGATGATTTCCTGCGTGGTCGCATCAATGATCGTGGTGCCGACCGGCACTCGCAGCACCAGCTCTTCACCCTTGCGACCGGTGCAATCAGTGCTGCCACCGTTGGAACCACGCTCGGCATCGAAGTGACGCGTGTAGCGATAGTCGACCAGCGTGTTCAGGTTGACGTCGGCCATCATGTAGACCGAACCACCATCACCACCATCGCCGCCGTTAGGGCCGCCGTTCTCGATGAATTTTTCGCGACGGAAACTCATGCAACCGTTGCCGCCGTCACCGGCTTTTACTCGAATGGAAACTTCATCTACAAATTTCATAACGCACGCCTCCCGCCACAGGGACGAGCAGAACCACATAAATTACATAAGACTCTTGCAAAAATGAGCGTTGCGATACCGATCAGAAACCAGCGACCCCAAGGGTCAACATCACAACAGCCCGCACAAACAGTTTTGCAAGAGACTCACCTGACTCTCTACCTCTACAAACGAAAAAGCCCCGTCGCAAGACAGGGCTTTTAAGCTACTGCGTGATTACGCTGCGGAGACTTCAGTCTTCGGAACGATGCTCACGTAGCGGCGACCGAAGGCGCCCTTGACCTGAAACTTGATCACGCCTTCCACTTTCGCGAACAGGGTGTGATCTTTACCCATGCCAACGCCGTAGCCAGCGTGGAATTGGGTGCCGCGCTGACGCACGATGATGTTGCCAGGAACGATAGCCTGGCCGCCATACATCTTCACGCCAAGGCGTTTGGCTTCTGAGTCGCGCCCGTTACGGGTACTACCACCAGCTTTTTTGTGTGCCATGAGTCAATTCTCCAAATGAGGATTAGGCTGAATTAAGCCTGAATACCTGTGATTTTGATCTCGGTGTACCACTGGCGGTGGCCCATGCGCTTCATGTGGTGCTTACGACGACGGAACTTGATGATGCGAACCTTATCGTGACGACCTTGCGAAACCACTTCTGCCACGACAGTAGCGCCAGCAACAACCGGAGCACCGATATTGACGTCGTCGCCATTGCCAACCAGCAGAACGCGGTCGAACGTGACGGATTCGCCAGTAGCGATTTCCAGCTTTTCAATTTTCAGGTATTCACCTGGGGCGACTTTGTACTGCTTGCCACCGGTAACAATTACTGCGTACATGGTATTTCTCCGAAAATCCTGCTCACCCAGCTCTTTATAAGAAGAGTATCGGCTGGCATGGCTGCATAGGGCTGGAACGGCCCGCTTGCAATTGCGTAAGGCAGGTGCTGCCCAGGAAAGTTAGGGTGCGCGATTGTACGCAAGGCAATCCAGGGTTGCAAGGGGCCACTCGTCATACCTTGACACGCTCTACCCCGCGACCTAGCATGCGGCGCAACCTATCCGGAGCACGTGTCGCTGATGCAACCCCAAGCCTTCTACCGCGCGGTGGCGGACGACTTTAGTGCCGTTGACGTTATCATCAAAAAGCAACTGACGTCACGCGTACCGCTGGTCTCGAAAATCGGCGACTACATTACGTCTGCTGGCGGCAAGCGTCTGCGCCCTCTGCTGGTGTTGCTGTGTGGCAAGGCCTTGGGCCGCGAAGGCGACGATGTGCGCCTGCTGGCTGCCACCATCGAATTCCTGCACACCGCCACCCTGCTGCACGACGATGTCGTCGACATGTCGGGCATGCGTCGTGGCCGCTCGACCGCCAACGCATTGTGGGGCAATGCTCCCAGCGTACTGGTCGGTGACTTCCTGTATTCGCGCTCGTTCGAAATGATGGTCGAGCTCGGCTCGATGGACGTGATGAGAATCCTGTCCAAGGCCACCCGCGTCATCGCCGAAGGCGAAGTGCTGCAGCTGTCGAAGATCCGCGACGCCAGCACCACCGAAGAGACCTATATGGAAGTGATTCGCGGCAAGACAGCCATGCTTTTCGAAGCCTCGACCCACAGCGCCGCGGCCCTGTGCAATGCCTCGACAGAACAGAGCGAAGCATTGCGTACGTTCGGCGATCATCTGGGCGTCGCGTTCCAGTTGGTGGACGATCTGCTGGACTACCGTGGCGACGCCGAAACACTGGGCAAGAACGTTGGCGACGACCTCGCCGAAGGAAAACCGACGCTGCCGCTGATCTACACCATGCGCGAAGGTACGCCTGAGCAAGCGGCACTGGTTCGTCAGGCCATTCAGAAAGGCGGCCTTGAAGATCTGGAAAGCATTCGCAACGCCGTCGAAAGCGCTGGCGCTCTGGATTACACCGCTCAACTGGCCCGTGACTACGCCGCCAAGGCCATCGCCTGCCTGAATGCCCTGCCGCCCAGCGAATATCGCGATGCGCTGGCCGAACTGAGTGAGTTCGCCGTAGCCCGCACTCACTGATCATTCAGCGTCGCATGCACAGCCCGTCCACGTGACGGGCTTTTTATTGCCCGGCCGTCCTTGACTGAATGTGTGCTGCCCAGGCCATCAAACCTGATCCACATCAACCATTCGACGCAAAATGAGAATTAATCTCAATAGAGGCTTGCTATTATCTCAATAAGAATTATTCTCATCCGATCGACACAGGAGATGGAACATGACTTATTTGATCGATGCATGGCTGGACCGACCACACCCCTATCTGAGGATTCTTCATCGGGAAACGGGAGAGGTATGCGCGGTGCTTGAAGAGGAGGCATTGGAAGAGTTGCGCGATCAGGGCGATCTGGACGTGCACGGCCTGAGCTCAAGTGAGCCTGTAGTGCTCAAGGAACTGGTGCGAAATCTGTTTCTGTTCTGTTATGCGCGGGCATTGCGCCCGATAGGCGAGCTGCACTGAGCATGGAGCATCGGCACAACCGCGTTGCTGAACAAATCGGCATGACTCGTTCAGCAACCTCGCTTAGCGCCTGAAACCGTTACAGAACGGCCAGCAGTTCCACGTCGAATACAAGTACGCTGTGCGGCGCGATGCTGCCCACGCCCTCAGGGCCGTAAGCCAGCTGGCTCGGTACGTACAAACGCCATTTGCTGCCGGTGTTCATCAGTTGCAGCGCCTCGGTCCAGCCAGCGATCACGCCGCTGACCGGGAATTCGGCCGGCTCACCACGATCGTACGAACTGTCGAAAACGGTGCCGTCGATCAACGTGCCATGGTAGTGAGTGCGAACCTGATCTTCACGGGTCGGCTTCGGGCCGGTGCCTGTGGTCAGCACTTCGAACTGCAGACCCGATGCCAGCGTCGTCACGCTTTCACGCTTGGCATTTTCAGCCAGATAAGCCAGACCGGCACCCGCCGCCTTTTCAGCCTTGGCAGCTGCTTCGGCCTGCATGATTTCGCGGATGACCTTGAAACTGGCGGACATCTCTTCCTGGCCGACACGGCTAGGCTGACCGTTGAACGCATCAGTCAGGCCCGCCAGGATGGCATCCAGGTTAACGCCCGGCGGAGGGTTGTCGCGCAGTTGATCGCCCAGCTGACGGCCGATGCCGTAGCTGACGCGGGTTTCGTCGGTGGACAGATTGACTTCGGACATGACACTGCTCCGCAAAGGGGCGCACGGTTGGCGAACGTAAAAACCTGCACGGCTTTCACGACTCGCTCAAGAGTACCCCGAACAAAAGGGCAGGCAGACTAGCACAATTGGCCTGAAAGGCCCTACCGCCGCCGTAAAGCGTGCCGTGCCGTCAGGACCAGGAAGAGTGAAACGAGATCGGCATGCGCATCTCGGAGCGGTCGTTGACCGGCATTCCGCAGAGTTCGTCGTGTACCACGCAGTGGACCAGATAAAACGGCACAGCGGGCAGATCCTTGAGCAAGTCCCGCGCATGCTCGACCGAGCGCAAGTGCAGCACCTTGCCCGCAGGGTCCTTGAGCATTCCGGAGCTGCCCTGCATCAACACTTCCAGCAGGTAGATACCGCCCTCGATAGAGATCAGATTCAGCTCATTGATCCGACCGGCCTGAGCGTGCTCGGTAAGTTCCTGATAATTCATGATCGATCCTCTTTCGTGATGTCTGAAAGCGTCGCAAAGGGACTTTTTACAGCACCCCGAAACAACAATCCAGAAACGAAACCGCCCGCCTTACGCTCGATTTCAAGCGTTGGGCGGGCGCAGGCAAAGCGTGATGCAGTTGACGGGTCAGTGCCTGGACTGCTTGTCGAGCTTGGTCAGCTTGTCCAGATACCCCATCGCAAAGGCCGAGATCACGAACGTCATGTGAATGATCACGTACCACATCAGGTATTCGGTCTTGATGTTGGTCGCGTCCATGAACACGCGTAACAGGTGAATGGACGAGATCGCCACAATAGAGGCCGCTACTTTCATCTTCAACGAAGATGAGTCCATGGTGCCCAGCCAGTTGAGCTTTTCCTTGTCCTCATCGATGTCCAGTTGCGAGACGAAGTTCTCGTAGCCGGAAATCATCACCATGACCAGCAAACCACCCACCAGCGCCATGTCGATCAGTGACAGCAGCACCAGAATGAGATCGGCCTCGGCCAGACTGAAAATGTTGGGCAGGACGTGAAAGATTTCCTGAAAGAATTTCAGGCACAGCGCCAGCAGACCAAGGGATAACCCGAAATAGATCGGTGCCAGCAACCAGCGCGATGCATACATGGCATTTTCGAAGAAACGTTCCATTGAGACTCGCAAGTGTGGTGAAAAAGACGCGCGAGTATATCAGCGGGAACGTGCGGCTCTAGCTGTGCGACAAAATAACGCACAGAAACCGGGAGGTATCAGAACGGGGAAGAACGCTGATAGCTGGAGACACCCCTGTTGATGCGGCGCAGTTCGGCCTGCATGTGCAGGGTCCAGATCGGCACGTCGTCAGCCGTCTGGTAACCGCCCAGCGTCAGGCTTTCGGCGATGCTGGTCAGCATGGACTGCGCAGCAGGCAGCCCATTGAACGGTCCCTGGGAGCGGATCGCCGAAGGCTGCTCGCCCGACATGCCGGCAGCGAACATCAGCATCCACACATCCTCATCGCCGGGAACGGGTCTGATGAGGCATTCGATACGGGTTATCAACCCCAGGCATTGACGGGTGAGGCAGAGGCTGCGCGGCATGGCGAGCTCCTTTTCAGCAGCGGTATCACCCTCCGTTTTCACACAAGAAGATGTGCCAGTCCATTTGGCCACCACGATCAGATGACAGGATAGAAGAAAAGTCGGGCTGCAAAATCGGGCCTGATGAACGGACATCGGGTGACCTTTCGATCACCCGATGTCCGCCACGGCAGAATCAGGCTTTCAGCTCGGGCTGCAACTGCGCAGGCTCCTTCTCCAGTTCTTCCTTGAGGTCTTCGTCGCTGAGCATTTCCGCAATGTCACGCAGACGCTCGACCACCCGGGCATTGACGCTGCCCTCAGGAAATTCGCCCTGCTCGTCCGGCTCACCGGCAGGTTCGCCCACCAGCAGACTCAAGGCTTCGTCGGCCTGACGCACCGCATAGATATGGAACTGGCCGTCGCGGACCGCCTGCACCACCCGCTCATCGAGCATCAGCGTCGTCACGTTGGCATGCGGGATAATTGCGCCCTGCTCTCCTGTCAGACCGCGCGCTTCGCACAGCCGGAAGAAGCCTTCGATCTTTTCGTTGACGCCGCCGACTGCTTGCACCTCACCGAACTGATTGATCGAGCCGGTAATCGCGAAGCACTGCTTGAGCGGCGTACGGGACAGCGCGGAAATCAGCGTGCAGACCTCGCCCAGAGAGGCGCTGTCGCCATCCACATAGCCGTAGGACTGCTCAAGCGCGATGCTGGCGGAAATCGCCAACGGAAATTCCTGGGCATAACGACTGCCCAGGTAACCGGTCAGGATCATTACGCCTTTGGAGTGGATCGGCTGGCCCAGGTTGACCTCACGCTCAATGTCGACGATGCCGCTGCCGCCCGGATAGACCGTCGCCGAGATACGCGCCGGCACGCCGAACGCCGAGTCGCCGACTTCCAGAACGGTGAGGCCGTTGCACTTGCCGACCGCCGCGCCCTCGGTGTCGATCAGGATCACACCGGCCATCATGTCATCGAGAATCCGCGCCGACACACGTCCGGTGCGGGTGGCCTTGGCCTTGAGTGCACGCTCGATGTGGCCGGCGTCGGTCTTGTCGTCGCTGGCCAGTTGACGAATGAAATCCGCTTCGCTGACCAACTGGAACAGATCACCGATGCGCGCCGACAAGCGCCCCTGATGCTCGGCCAGCCGCGCACTGTAGGTCGCCAGACGCGCAACGGCATCGGCGGTCAAGGGCGCCATGCCCTCCTCTGAAGTGCGGGTTTTCAGCAATTGGGCAAACTGCTCGAGGGTCTCGTCGACCATCGGGATTTCTTCATCGAAATCCACCAGCACACGAAACATCTCCTGGAAGTCCGGATCCAGGTCCTGCAGCGTGTAGTACAACGAGCGTGAACCAATGATGACGATCTTGACGTTCCACGGAATCACCTGTGGCGTCAGTGTCACGGTGGCCACACGGCCCAACTCGCCCAGCGGCGATTCCATTTTCAGTTTGCGCGATTGCAGCGTGCGCTTGAGGGCGTCCCAGACGAAGGGTTCGCCGAGCATTTTCTCCGCTTCCAGAATCAGGAAACCGCCGTTGGCGCGATGCAATGCGCCGGGACGAAGCTGACGATAGGTGGTGTAGAGCGCGCCCTGATCGGTGCTGTACTCGATGCGTCCAAACAGATTGTCGTACGTCGGATGCGGCTCGAACACCACGGGCGCCCCGCCATCATGGTTGTGTCCCACGACCAGACTCGGGCTGTATTGCTCTTCAAGCAGTTTGCGGGCCTGGGCGTCGGTCTTGCTGTCATCGACCAGTTGCTCGACCAGCGTTTTGAGCAGGTACACCTGCATGGCCTGCAGATAGGCGCAGACGGCGGCGTTCTCGGCGTATTTCTCCGACAACGGTGCCAGCAGCGGTTGCAGAGTCAACGTGATGGTTTCTTCGTTGAGCTGACGCAACTGATTGTTCGACTCGCGCTTCCACTGCGGCAGGCTGGCCAGCTCTTCGTTCAGGCGCTCTTCAAGCGCCGAGATGTCTTCATGGAAACGCTCGCGATCGGCTTCCGGCAGTTGCGAGAACTCGGCCTCGTCCAACGCCTTGCCGTCCGCCATCGGTGTGAAGGCGATGTTGGTGCTGTCTCGGTACAGCGCGATGTCTTTTTCCAGCGACAGACGCTCGATTACGTCCAGTGCGCGGTCATACCGCTGGTTGAACGCACGGTCGATCGAACTCTTTTTCTGCTGATAAGACGGATGCTCGAACACGGCTGGAAAGGTGACCAGCAGGTTGTCGATCAGGCTGGCGATGTCGGCGATGAAGGCCTGCGCACTACCAGGCGGCAACTCCAGCGCGCGCGGCTCGCGAGGCTCGTCGAAATTGTTGACGTAGACCCAGTCCGACGGCGTCTGCATGCGCTTGCCCTCGGCCTTGAGGTAGCGCTTCACGAAGGAAAAACGGCCTGTGCCAGGCTCGCCCATGACAAACACGTTGTACCCGGGACGCGGCATCGCGACCCCGAACTGCAAGGCTTCTACCGCTCGCTCCTGGCCGAGCACACCGCGAAAGGGTTCCAGATCGTTGGTGGTCGAAAAGCTGAACTGCTCAGCGGAAAACGGACGGGTCAGCGCGTGAGGCGCCAGGCGTAGATTGGCTGCGACAGAATCGGGCATCAGTGTTCCTTACATCAGGCTGGGCAGATGTCGGCATTCTGGCGCTCGCCGCACACGACTTGCAAGGCAGGCTTTCATCGCCATGGCCACAGGATTGGTTTTCAACCCTGAGCAAAGGATTTACGGTGACATGAAACATGCGAATTTGAGCAATATTCTGCAATAGATCACGGAACCCTTGGAACGTGCCTAAACTCCAAAGTGCGCGGATGGTCTTAAAAGGCCATCCGGTTTGGTGTGACACACAAAGAAACTCGACCCTTGGCTGAACATAAAGAGAAAAAAGCTATGAAACGGATTCTTCTTGGAACGCTCTTCGCCGCTGTATCCATCAACGCTATGGCCCAAGCGCCAGGCGGCCCGGACTGCGGTTGGGGCAACATGCTGTTTGAAGGTCAACGCGGCACGCCCGCTCACTTCCTGGCTTCTACCACCAACGGCACATCGGGCAACGCCACTTTCGGCATGACGTCCGGCACCAACGGCTGCTCCACCAACAGCGCCCTGACTTACGGCGGCAAATCCTGGCTGGCCATGAATGGCATGATGGATGAGCTTTCCAAAGACATGGCCATGGGCCAAGGCGAAGCACTGACCACCTACGCAGTCGTGCTGGGCGTTGCACCAGAAGATCGTGCACGTTTCGCCGCCGTCACTCACGAGCACTTCTCGCAAATCTTCAGCAAGGCTGACGCCACTGCCGAAGACGTTCACGCCAACACCGTCAACGTTCTGAAAAACGATCCAACCCTGGCCAAGTACGCTACCCAGGCTTAAAGTCGTTCGCCCGCCCTTTCCTCGCAAAGGGCGGGATTCCCTTTTCTGACTAGTTGCCCTCTATGCTCAAACGTCTTGTATCGCTGGCGCTGTTTGTCTGTGCCCCCTTGTGTGCGGCACCTCATGCTACCGCTGACCGTTTGCAGCAATTGGCCAACGAGCCGTTCTGGATTTCACTGGGCCACTACGAGGCAAGCAAACTCGGCGGCTGGCGCAGTTATGTGACAGATCCAAAATTTTTTCTCGCAGCCAACGGTGCCCATGACCCGCAGGCTGAGCTGAGCGCGACGCTCGATGCCATTTATGCCCCGGTCACTCAAGAGCAGACGCATGCCCAATGCGTTTATCCGGCACGAACCCGCTGGTTGCGCGATCAGTTGAAGCTGACCAACCTGCCGACACCGGACTGCAAGGAATTCAAGGCGTGGTACAAGGATGTGGCACCGGACAGCACGGTGCTGATCTTCCCGGCGGCGTACCTCAACAGCCCGTCTTCGATGTTTGGTCATACCCTGCTGCGGATTGACCCGGCCAGCGCCCGAAGCAACAACACGACGCTGCTGAGTTATGCGATCAATTTCGGCGCGTACATCGAAGGCATGGACAACAGCATTCTCTATGCCTGGAAAGGCTTGATGGGCGGCTATCCTGGCCTGTTCGCGCTGGTGCCCTATCAGGAGAAGCTGTCGGAATATCGCAGCCTGGAAAACCGCGATCTGTGGGAGTACCGGCTGAACCTGACGCCCGAAGAAACCGGGCGCATGGTCGAACACGTCTGGGAGCTGAAACAGATCAAGTTCAGCTATTTCTTCTTCGATGAGAACTGCTCTTACCGCCTGCTGGAACTGCTGCAGGTCGCCCGCCCGGGGCTGCACCTGACCGAGCAATTTGGCCTGACCGCCATTCCGACCGATACGGTCAAGGCGATCAAGGCTGCCGGTCTGGTGGAAAGCATCGATTACCGGCCTTCTCGCGAACGCGAACTGTTGAGCCGCGCCGAACCCCTTGACGCTGACGAGCAGCAGTGGGTACTGAAGGTCAGCGCTGACCAGAAACAACTCAAGGACAGCGAGTATCTGGCCCAGCCCCAAGAGCGCCGTGCGTTGATTCAGGATGCGGCCTATCGTCTGGAACGCTACCGGGCCAACGGTCTGGAGCGTGACGCCGCACGTTCGCAGCGCAGCTTCGAACTGTTGCAGGCCATCAATCAGAACCCGCCGCCGCAACTGGACATCCCGCGCCTCGGCCTGCCGGAAGACGGCCATGAATCACGCACCTGGCAACTGGGCGCCGGCACGCGTGGCGACCGGGCCTTTGGCGAATACGGCCTGCGCATGGCGTATCACGACCTCAACGATAACGCCTATGGTTTCCCGCTGGGCGCACAGATCGAGATTCTGCAGCTCAAGGTGCGCCAGTACGAAGGCAACGATTGGCAGGTTCAGCAGCTGGACCTGGCCACCATCCGCTCGCTAACACCGCGTACCGAACTGCTCAAGCCATGGTCATGGCAAGTCACCGGCGGCCTTGAGCGCGTACTGGGCAAGCATGGCGACGAAAACCTGGTCAGCCACGTAAACGGCGGCGGCGGCGGCACCTGGCAACTGGGCGATGACGTGTTGGGCTTTGCGCTGGGAACGGTTCGCGTCGAGCACAACAATGACTTCGCCGAATTCATCTCCCCGGCAGCCGGGTTCAACACTGGCCTGCTGTGGCGCAACCCGCTGGGCAACCTGAGTCTGGAAGCCAAGGGCGACTATTTCACCAACGGCGAAGTACGCCGCAGCGTCAGCCTCAATCAGCAGTGGGAACTGTCCCGCAACCTGGGCCTGCGCCTTAGCGCCCAGCGCGAATTCAGCCAGATGAGCTCGCCACAGAACGAAGTGATGCTTGAGGTGAAGTGGTATCACTACTAAGCCCCCACTCCACCCAGCGGGAGCAAACGCTCCCCTCAGTGGGAGCGGACGTGTCCGCGAACGCACACATTCCCCACGTCGTTTTTACACATCACTCACATATTCGCTTCTAGACTCTCCTCATACGTAGAGGAAACCACCATGAAGCTGCATTGGGTGTTGTTGTCGCTGGCCATCGGGCTGGCAGGTTGTCAGTCCGCCCGTGACCAGATGTTGGCTGAAGGTTATCCGCCTGGCTTTGCCGACGGTTTTCAGGATGGATGCGGCAGTGGCAAGGCGGCAGCAGGCGCGTTCACCGGGCAGTTCAAGAAAGACGTACCGCGCTACCTCAAGGACAAGGTTTACGCAGAAGGCTGGACCGATGGTTTTCGTCAGTGCCAGGCCTATCAGGAGAATCGGGGCCGTTTCGACCCGGGCCAGATATTCAATGATCGTGACCGCGACTGGGAACGGGAAAAGACGCGCAGCGCTGCAAAAGCCTATCGCCCGAACTGATTGTCACGTCGCCGCCTGCAATCGGACGAAACCAATCACGCCTCCCGACGGCCCAAACCCAATTAGGGAGGACACTTCATGAGTCGCGCGTTTGTAAACGAAGACAATGCTGCCGCCGATGCCAGTCAGCCGGTGGAGCGACTGGTCAGCGAGCAACCCAATTACGTCACGGCCCACGGCCTGGTGCTGCTGCAACGACACGTGAGCGACCTTCAGGCACAGCACAGCGCGCAAAGTGCATTGGGCGACAATGCCGACAAGCAGCGGCTGGCAGATCTGGAGCGCGACCTGCGCTATTTCAATCAGCGGCTGCAAAGCGCGCAGGTGGTGACACCCGCCCTGTCGACCGAGAAAGTGCAGATTGGCAGTTGGGTCACGTTCGCCGATGAAGACGACAACCGGCAGCGCGTGCAACTGGTCGGTGAAGACCAGGCCGATGCGGCCAACGGGCTGATCAATTGGGGTTCGCCATTGGGCCGCGCATTGCTGGGCGCGCAGTTGGGCGATGAGGTGTTGTGGAAACGACCGGCGGGGGATCAGTTGATCGAAGTGGTACTGATCGAAACCGACGAAGGCTGAGCCTGAAGGAGCGCCGCAAACGGCGCCCCTTCAGACGGATCAGGCCAGCTTCTTGTGACGGACGCGGTGCGGCTGGGCAGCGGCATCGCCAAGACGCTTTTTACGGTCGGCTTCGTATTCGGTGTAGTTACCTTCGAAGAACACTGCTTGCGAGTCGTCTTCGTACGCCAGAATGTGGGTCGCCACACGGTCAAGGAACCACCGATCGTGGGAAATCACGATGGCCGCGCCCGGGAAGTCCAGCAGCGCTTCTTCCAGCGAACGCAAGGTTTCGACGTCGAGGTCGTTGGACGGTTCGTCGAGCAGCAGCACATTGCCGCCCTCTTTCAGGGTCAACGCGAGGTGAAGACGACCGCGCTCACCACCGGACAGGTCCTTGACGAACTTCTGCTGATCGCCACCTTTGAAGTTGAAACGTCCCACGTAGGTACGCGACGGGATTTCATAGTTACCGATGCGAATCACGTCGGAGCCATCAGAAACGGCCTGGAATACCGATTTGCTACCGTCCAGATCGTCGCGGCTCTGGTCTACGCAAGCCAGTTGCACGGTTTCACCGATTTCGATGCTGCCCGAATCAGGCTGCTCCTTGCCCATCAGCATGCGGAACAGGGTCGATTTACCGGCACCGTTACCGCCGATCACGCCGACGATGGCGCCTTTAGGCATGGCAAACGACAGATTGTCGATCAGTACGCGATCGCCGTAACCCTTGGTGACGTTCTTGAATTCGATGACCTTGTCGCCCAGGCGTGGACCGGCCGGAATGTAGATTTCGTTGGTTTCGCTGCGCTTCTGGAATTCCTGCGACTGCATTTCTTCGAAGCGTTGCAGACGCGCCTTGGACTTGGACTGACGCGCCTTGGCGCCTTTGCGAACCCACTCCAGTTCGTCCTTCATGGCCTTTTCATGGGCCGACTGCTGCTTGGATTCCTGGGCCAGACGATCGGATTTGGCCTCAAGCCAGCCCGAATAGTTGCCCTCGTAAGGAATACCCGCGCCGCGGTCGAGCTCAAGAATCCAGCCGGCAACGTTGTCCAGGAAGTAACGGTCGTGCGTGATCGCAACCACGGTGCCCGGGAAATCGTGCAGGAAGTGCTCGAGCCAGGCGACGGAGTCGGCGTCCAGGTGGTTGGTCGGTTCGTCGAGCAGCAGCATGTCCGGTGCGGACAGCAGCAGGCGGCACAGGGCGACGCGGCGCTTTTCACCACCAGACAACACGGAGATTTTTGCATCCCACGCTGGCAGACGCAGCGCATCGGCGGCGACTTCCAGTTGACGCTCAAGGTTGTGGCCGTCGCTGGCTTGCAGAATCGCTTCGAGCTTGGCCTGCTCGGCTGCGAGTTTGTCGAAATCGGCATCAGGGTCGGCATATTCCGCGTAGACCTGATCCAGACGCGCCTGTGCGTCCTTGATCACGCTGACGGCCTCTTCGACCACTTCGCGCACTGTCTTGGTGGGGTCAAGTTGTGGCTCTTGCGGCAGATAACCCACGTTCAGATCAGGCATCGGGCGTGCTTCGCCGTCGAACTCGGTGTCGACGCCAGCCATGATCTTCAACAGCGTGGATTTACCCGAACCGTTGAGGCCCAGCACGCCGATCTTGGCGCCCGGGAAGAAAGACAGAGAGATGTTCTTGAGGATTTCCCGCTTCGGCGGCACAACTTTGCTCAGCCGATGCATGGTAAAGACGTATTGAGCCATGGAATGAAAACCTGGTGTCTGTGATAAGGACCGATCTGGAGCGCGAGCTTAAAGCCCCAACCGAAAAAAAGCTTTTATTTGTCTTTCAGACTTGCCGCATGAGCGTTCCACGCCTTGAATCAGAGCAGGCAGAGAACAGAGTCGGGGCCTGGACAGTCAGGCCGCTGGATCTTGTTTGCACACAGTGGAGTCACTCATGCAGGAGTCGGGCATTAACCGCGCGTTGCGCAAAGCTACCCGAATGCAGCCTGCAGGGCAAACGATCCGGCCCAGCGGGACTGGCACTCTGCCACAACTCAAGGCATGCTAGCCGCCCTTTGGGCGACCGGCTTATATTGCATAGTGCATCGCTGCTTCAGTCCAGTAGTCAGGAACAACGATTTGCCCACATCAACCTCCTCTTTGCCCTCGAGTACCGCCAAAAGCAGTACTGCCAAGCCTCTGCGTGGCTCATTGAAAGGCGTGCTGGCGGCGTTGGTGTTGCTGATGATCGCGTTGCTGCTCTGGCAACTGATCGAGCAGTTTCATCAAACCCAGGAACGGCAGCGTCAGCGCAGTCTCGACTACGCCACGCAACTGTCGGACCGGCTCGGTTTGAACATGGCACTCAACGCCCAGATCGCGATGAATCTGCTGGAAGAAATCCAGTCATCGAGCGCGCGACTCGATCAATCATCGACGCTGGACGGCCTGCGCACCGCCCTGCCCGCGTTGCGCAGTGTCGTCAGCCTCAGTCCCACAGGAGACGTGATCAGCGACAGTTCAGAGATCACCGGCGACGCGTCTATTCTGAAGGGAGCCTTGAAACAGGCCATCGGACGCCCGTTCTTTTACACCAGCAATGAGGACGGCTCGCAGATCTATCTGCTGATACGCCAGAGTGGCGGTGCGAGCGGCGACTATTGGGCGGGGCGGGTGGTCCCCGACGCGCTCAAGGGTTTCATCCAGCAGCCAACCCAGGATTTCCAGCACCTGTGGCGCCTGGAAAAACGCATCACGCAACGGGTGATCCTGCGCGAGACTCTGCCTGAAAACGGCGCCGACACCGGCCATACAGAAACCATTTTGCTTCAGCCACTGATCAACAGTGACTGGCAACTGCGCGGGCTTTTCGATGCGCAGAAGGCTCGTCAGGACCTGCTCGCCCCGCTGGTGGGCAAGTGCATTGTCGGCCTGTTGTTTTCGATTCTGCCGCTCATGGCCCTGGTGAGCCTGCGGGGGAGGCAGCGTCAGTTGCTCGAAAGCCGCCGGCGTTATCGGGATATTTTCGAAGGGGCTGGCGTGGCCATCTGCGTCATGGACATGTCCGGCTTGCCGGAAAGCCTTGAAAGTCTGCAGATCCGCACGTGCGAAGACTTCGACCTGTTGCTCAAGAATCAGCCTGCCATCCTTGACCGGCTGCTACAGCAATTGCGCATCAACGAGGTCAACGAGGTTGCCCTGAGCCTGCTGAACGTCGAAGGCGGCGAACAGGCATGGCAGCAACTGATCGAAGGCGAGTCACGTACACGGCCCGGCATCGGTATCGAGGTGATCCGCGCAGTGCTGAACAAGCTGCCGCGGCTGGAACTGGAAATCCGGCGCACCCGCGAAGGCGGCCAGGATCAGCACCTGTGGCTGGTGCTCAGGCTGCCGGAAAGCCGCGACGACTTCGATGCCGTCATTCTCAGCATTGGCGACATCACCAGCCGCAAACAGATCGAACTGTCGTTGCTGGATCGGGAAAGCTTCTGGTCCGACGTGGTGCGCACCGTGCCGGACCATCTTTACGTGCAGGACGTGCTCAGCCAACGGATGATCTACAGCAACCACCATCTGGGCCATACGCTGGGTTACAGCAAGTCCGAACTGCGCGCGATGGGTGAGTTTTTCTGGGAGATCCTGCTGCACCCCGACGACGCCAAACGCTATCAGGACATGCGCCTGCGTCAGCGTCACCACGGTCACAACGAACTGCTCCAATGTGTGCTGCGCTTTCGCAATAGCGAAAACAGCTGGCGGTGCTTCGACGTTCGCGAACAGGCGCTGGCGCGAGACAGTCAGGACCTGGTAACGCGCATCATCGGCGTCGCCAAGGACATCACCGATCAAGTCGCGTCCAGCCAGTCCCTGCGCGACAGCGAACAGCGTTATCGCATGCTCGCCGAAAGCATCAGTGACGTTATCTTTTCCACTGACAATCAGCTCCAGCCCAACTACGTCAGCCCGTCGGTGCAGAACGTGCTGGGCTACAGCGCCGAGTGGATCCTCACGCACGGCTGGGCTTCGACCATCGCCAACCCTCAGCAATTGCTCGGGTTCGACCAGCTGATTCACTCCATCCGCAGACTCCTGCACAAACCGGACGAACTGCTCAAACTGCGTAGCGACACCGCCCCGCGCCTGTTCCTCTTCGATTGCCTGCGGGCCGACGGGCGCAAGGTCCCGGTCGAATTGCGCATGGTTCTGGTGTGGGACGAGCATGACAATTTCGAGGGGCTTCTGGGTGTCGGTCGCGATATCAGTCAGCAGCGCCGTGCCGAAAAAGACCTGCGCATGGCAGCGACAGTATTCGAGCACTCTACATCGGCCATTCTGATCACCGACCCCGCGGGTTATATCGTGCAGGTCAACGAGGCGTTCACTCGGGTCAGTGGCTATGAAGCGGCGCAGGTGCTCGACCAGTTGCCCGGCCTGCTGACCGTAGAGGTGGAGCAGGAAGCACATCTGCGCCATGTTCTCAGGCAGCTCAACCAGCGCGGCACCTGGGAAGGTGAAGTCAGGCTCAAGCGACGCAACGGCGAGCATTATCCGGCGTGGGTCGGCATCACCGCCGTGGTCGACGATGAAGGCGACCTGGCCAGTTACGTGTGCTTCTTCAGCGACATTAGCGAGCGCAAAGCCAGCGAGGAGCGCATTCATCGTCTGGCCTATTACGATGCCCTGACCCACCTGCCCAACCGCACCCTGTTCCAGGACCGTCTGCATTCGGCGCTGCAACAGGCCGAGCGTCAGCAGGACTGGGTGGTGCTGATGTTTCTCGACCTGGATCGTTTCAAGCCGATCAACGACTCGTTGGGGCATGCCGCCGGCGACCGCATGCTCAAGGAAATGGCCACGCGCCTGCTGGCCTGCGTGACGGACGACGACACCGTGGCGCGCATGGGCGGGGACGAATTCACCCTGCTGCTGCAACCAGGGCCTACGCGGGAAAGCGCGTTGAACCGAGCCATTCATGTGGCCGAGCAGATTCTCACCAGCCTGGTCACGCCATTCGTGCTCGAAGGACGCGAGTTTTTCGTGACTGCCAGTATCGGTATCGCCCTCAGCCCGCAGGACGGCGATGAGCTGAGCCAGCTGATGAAGAACGCCGACACCGCGATGTATCACGCCAAGGAACGCGGCAAGAACAACTTCCAGTTTTATCAGGCAGACATGAACGCCACCGCGCTCGAACGTCTGGAGCTGGAAAGCGATCTGCGCCACGCACTGGAACAAAAGGAATTCACGCTGTACTACCAGCCGCAGTTCAGCGGCGATGGCAAACGTCTGACCGGGGCCGAAGCGCTGCTGCGCTGGCGTCATCCCCGCCGTGGACTGGTGCCGCCCAACGACTTCATCCCGGTGCTCGAAGAGCTTGGGCTGGTGGTCGAAGTCGGCGACTGGGTGCTGACCGAAGCCTGCAGCCAGCTCAAGCAATGGCATCAGGCAAAAGTGCGGGTGCCCAAGGTGTCGGTCAACATCTCGGCACGGCAGTTCTCGGACGGCCAGCTCGGCAAGCGAATCGCCAGCATCCTGCACACCACCGGCCTGCCCCCTGCGTGCCTTGAGCTGGAACTGACCGAGAGCATCCTGATGCGCGAAGTCAATGAAGCCATGCAGATACTCGACGGGCTCAAGAACCTTGGCCTGAGCATCGCGGTGGATGACTTCGGAACGGGCTATTCGTCGCTGAACTACCTCAAACAGTTCCCCATCGATGTGCTGAAGATCGACCGCACCTTCGTCGATGGCCTGCCGTCCGGCGAGCAGGACGCACAGATTGCCCGGGCGATCATCGCCATGGCCCACAGCCTCAACCTGGCGGTGATCGCCGAAGGCGTGGAAACCCAGGAGCAACTGGATTTCCTGCGCGAACACGACTGTGACGAGGTGCAAGGCTACCTCTTTGGCCGTCCGATGCCCGCCAGCCAGTTCGAAGCGCAATTCAGCAACGACGCGCTGTTCATGCTGGATTAGGTGAGCGCACCCTGCGTGGTAATGCCGCACGGAAGGCGCCGCTTCCGTTCTGGAAAGTGATGCAGACCGCAGACCCGCGTGGCGTTCAGCCGGTGCATCCGCCCGCGTGTGAGCGGTGATCACGCACCCCATTCATCCGGCACATGACTGCCTTTCATATGCCAGATAAAACCCGATGGGTTAGAATGCCCCCCTTTTCCGCCATGCCCCCTTGAGGACTGCCATGTTCAGCCGTGATTTGACTCTCGCGAAGTACGACGCCGATCTGTTTGCCGCCATGGAGCAAGAAGCTCTGCGTCAGGAAGAACACATCGAGCTGATTGCCTCGGAAAACTACACCAGTCCGGCCGTCATGGAAGCTCAGGGCTCGGTCCTGACCAACAAGTACGCCGAAGGCTATCCGGGCAAGCGTTACTACGGTGGCTGCGAGTACGTCGACGTGGTTGAGCAACTGGCCATCGACCGCGCCAAGCAACTGTTCGGCGCCGATTACGCCAACGTCCAGCCGCACGCAGGCTCGCAAGCCAACTCGGCGGTCTATCTGGCCCTGCTGCAAGGCGGCGACACCATTCTGGGCATGAGCCTGGCTCACGGCGGTCACCTGACCCACGGTGCCAGCGTTTCGTCTTCGGGCAAGCTGTACAACGCTGTGCAGTACGGCATCGATGCCAACGGCATGATCGACTACGACGAAGTCGAGCGCCTGGCTGTCGAGCACAAGCCGAAAATGATCGTTGCCGGTTTCTCTGCCTACTCGCAGATCCTGGACTTCCCGCGTTTCCGCGCAATCGCCGACAAGGTCGGTGCCTACCTGTTCGTCGACATGGCTCACGTAGCCGGTCTGGTTGCCGCAGGTGTCTACCCGAACCCGGTGCCATTCGCTGACGTCGTGACCACCACCACGCACAAGACCCTGCGCGGTCCACGTGGCGGCCTGATCCTGGCACGCGCCAACGCCGACATCGAGAAGAAGCTCAACTCCGCCGTGTTCCCGGGCGCACAAGGCGGTCCGCTGGAGCATGTCATCGCCGCCAAGGCCGTATGCTTCAAAGAAGCGCTGCAGCCTGAGTTCAAGGCTTACCAGCAGCAAGTGGTCAAGAACGCCAAGGCCATGGCCGGTGTATTCATCGAGCGCGGTTTCGACGTGGTGTCCGGTGGTACTGAAAATCACCTGTTCCTGCTGTCGCTGATCAAGCAGGACATCTCCGGTAAAGACGCCGATGCCGCACTGGGCAAGGCATTCATTACCGTGAACAAGAACTCCGTCCCGAACGACCCACGCTCCCCGTTCGTCACCTCCGGCCTGCGCTTCGGCACCCCGGCAGTGACCACTCGCGGCTTCAAGGAAGCAGAGTGCAAGGAACTGGCCGGCTGGATCTGCGACATTTTGGCTGACCTGAACAACGAAGCGGTGATCGACGCCGTTCGTGAGAAAGTCAAAGCCATCTGCGCCAGGCTGCCGGTTTACGGCGCTTGATCGATATAGCCTGACGCAGTAACCAAAAAGCCCCGGTTCGAAAGAGCCGGGGCTTTTTGCTTGAAGTTGCTGCACCCTGGCGAGCGAGCCCCGCGCCGCTATGCCGACATCGCCTCAAAGCCCGCCCGAATCTTCTCCTCCGGCAACTCATCGGCGATGAACACGATGACGCTTTCACGCTGTTCATCGGCAGCCCATTCGACGTCGAAATCGAATCCGTACAGCTTCAGCACACCTTGAAACACCAGTTTGCGGTCTTCACCGGCGATGTTGAGCACGCCCTTGTAGCGCAGCAGTTGTTTGCCATGGTCTTCCAGCAGTTCATTCATGAACGCGCTGAGCCTGTCGATATCCAGTGGTTTTTCGCTGCGCAGTACGAGGCTGGTGATGCGATCGCCGGAGTTGCCGACGGGTGCCAGCGGACGCAGCGTCACGCCGCCGTTCAGGTCGGCGTTGAGGTTGAAGCCGCGCACATCGAGCAGTTCGGCGAGGTCGATCTTGCCGTGCTCAACGAGGCGAATAGGTGCGCGACGGTTGATGCGGGTCAGGCGTGCACTCAAGGCCTCGAACGCTGTGTCGTCCACCAGATCACGCTTGCTGACCAGCAATCGGTCGGCGAAACCGATCTGCGCCTGAGCGATGGTCTGTTGCAGGTGCGTATCGGCGTGGGCGGCATCCACCAGCGTGATGATGCCGTCGAGGATGTAACGTTCACGCAGCTCTTCGTCGATGAAAAAGGTCTGCGCGACGGGTGCGGGGTCGGCCAGACCGGTGCATTCGATGACCAGACGGTCGAACGCGATCTCGCCACTGTCCAGCCGCTCCAGCAGCAGGTACAGCGCTTTGGTCAGGTCAGTGTGAATGGTGCAGCAGACGCAGCCGTTGGACAGGGTCATGACCTGCACGGGATCGGTGCCCAGCAACTGGCTGTCGATGCCGGCCTCGCTGAATTCATTCTCGATCACAGCGATTTTCAGGCCGTGCTCGGCTTTGAGCAGGTGGCGCAGCAACGTGGTCTTGCCTGCGCCCAGAAAACCGGTCAGCACGGTGACGGGGATGGGTAGCAACTCGCTCATAAGGCTCCAGACGGGTGCATTGAACTGAAATGAAAACGCGCCACAGGTAGCAGCCTGTGGCGCGTCGGGTCACACGATAACGCAGATCAGAGGATCAGCAGCACTTCGGACCGCCCTTGCCGCCGTAACGTGCCTCTTGCCGCTCCCGAAAGAACTGCTCGTAGGTCATCATCGGCTTGTCCGGGTGCGTGGTCTGCATGTGCTCGACATAGGTGTCGTAGTCAGGCATGCCCACCATCAGGCGCGCAGCCTGACCGAGGTATTTCCCGAGCCGACTCAGGTCATTGAACATGGGCAGATCCTCTCTGGATGGACATCATCACACCTGCGACGCCGGCGGCATGGCCTGGAATGGAGCTTCCTTGTCGGTACGCTCCTTCTTGCCCCATGCCGCGCTGCCCACTTTCAAGGCATAGAACAGGATGCTGAACACCACGAACAGGAACAGCACGGTCAGCCCTGCGTTGGTGTAAGCGTTGAAGATCACGTGCTGCATCTGATCCATGGTCTTGGCCGGAGCCAGAATCTGACCGGCATCCGCAGCAGCGCTGTACTTCTTGGCCAGCGCCAGGAAGCCAACGGCCGGGTTGGAGTCGAACAGCTTGATCAGGCCAGCGGTGACGGTGCAGATCAGCAGCCAGGTAGCGGGCAGCATGGTGACCCAGACGTAACGCTGACGCTTCATCTTGATCAACACTACGCTGGCGAGCATCAGGGCGATACCGGCCAGCATCTGGTTGGAGATACCGAACAGCGGCCACAAGGTATTGATGCCGCCCAGCGGATCGATCACGCCCTGATACAGCAGATAACCCCAAAGGGCCACGCAACCACCGGTGCCAATGGCGTTGGCCGTCCAGGACTCGGTGCGCTTCAAGGCCGGAACGAAGCTGCCCAGCAGATCCTGCAGCATGAAGCGACCGGCACGGGTACCGGCATCAACCGCCGTCAGAATGAACAGCGCTTCGAACAGGATCGCGAAGTGATACCAGAACGCCATGGTGTTTTCGCCAGGCAGGACCTGGTGCAGGATCTGCGCGATACCGACCGCCAGGGTCGGCGCACCACCGGCACGCGCCAGAACAGTGTTTTCACCGATGTCCTTGGCCACGGCGGTCAGTTGCTCGGGAGTGATGGTAAAGCCCCAACTGGTGACCGTCTGCGCCACGCTCACCACGTCGCTGCCGACCACGGCGGCCGGGCTGTTCATGGCGAAGTACACGCCAGGCTCAATCACCGATGCGGCAACCATTGCCATGATGGCCACGAACGACTCCATCAGCATGCCGCCGTAACCGATGTAACGGGCGTTCTTTTCGTTATCCAGCAGCTTGGGCGTGGTGCCCGACGAGATCAGCGCGTGGAAGCCCGACACTGCGCCGCAGGCGATGGTGATGAACAGGAACGGAAACAATGCGCCTTTCCAGACCGGACCCGTACCGTTGGTGAACTGGGTCAGGGCCGGCATTTTCAGCTCTGGCGCGAGGATCAGAATGCCGATCGCCAACGCCACGATGGTGCCGATCTTCAGGAAAGTCGACAGGTAGTCACGCGGTGCGAGCAGCAGCCAGACTGGAAGCATGGCGGCGACGAAACCGTAGCCCACCAGCATCCAGGTGATCTGCACGCCGGTGAAGGTGAACATCGGGCCCCAGGTCGGATCGGCCGCGACCGCACCGCCAATCCAGATCGAGGCCAGCAGCAGAATCACGCCGATTATGGAGATTTCACCGATGCGGCCCGGGCGGATGTAGCGCATGTAAATGCCCATGAACATCGCGATAGGGATGGTCGCCATCACGGTGAACATGCCCCACGGGCTCTCGGCCAGCGCCTTGACCACGATCAGCGCCAGCACCGCGAGGATGATGATCATGATCAGGAAGCAACCGAACAAGGCGATGGTGCCGGGAATGCGGCCCATCTCCTCGCGCACCATGTCGCCCAGCGAGCGACCGTTGCGACGCGTGGACAGGAACAGAATCATGAAATCCTGCACCGCACCGGCCAGCACCACACCGGCAATCAGCCACAGCGTGCCGGGCAGATACCCCATCTGCGCCGCCAGCACCGGACCGACCAGCGGGCCTGCGCCTGCGATGGCTGCAAAGTGGTGACCGAAGAGAATGTGTTTGTTGGTCGGCACGTAGTCCAGACCGTCGTTGTTGACCACTGCAGGCGTTGCGCGCAGAGGGTCGAGTTGCATGACGTGATTGGCGATGAAAAGACTGTAGTAACGATAGGCAACCAGATAAATGGCCACCGCTGCGACCACTATCCACAAGGCGTTGATCGCCTCACCGCGGCGCAAGGCCACGACCCCCAGAGCACATGCTCCAACAATTGCGACGATGAGCCAGGGAACATGGCGCATCAGACTATTATTATTTTTCATTTTTTTATTCCAGCAGAGTTGACTAGAAGGCAAGCAATGCGAGTTTAGCGCTGTCGCAGCGAAAGGCCACCCCCCACGATGGTCTAGACCGTTTTTTGATCAATTACGGCAGATACCCGGCATAGAGCGCTGCGTGCACGCTCACCGGCATGTTGGCAATAAATCTGTGACTGCCATCTGTCCGCCGGACCCTTTCAGGTCTATCGTGCATGAAAGCCCTATCGATCAGCCTGAAAAGACCAGCCCCAGGCCCACGGAATGCCGCAACAAGAGAGCTCACCCGATGACCGACTCACACGCAGATCGCCGCCGCTTCAAACGCATAGCCTTCGATGCGAAGACCGACATGAAGCAGGGTGACCAAAGCTGGAAAGTACAACTGGTCGACCTCTCGCTGAAAGGTCTGCTCATCGAAAAGCCTGATCCCTGGACCGGCGACCCGGACCAGAACTTTCTGGTCGACATCCACCTGAGCCCCGATGTGTATGTGGAAATGGACGCACGACTGGCCCACGACCATAACGGGCAATTGGGGTTCGTATGTCTGCACATCGGTCTGCAGTCGATCAGCCACCTGAAACGGCTGATCGAACTGAATCTGGGCGACCAGGCCGAGCTGGACCGCGAGCTGGCGGCACTGATCGAACTCTAACGCGCATTACTCGAACAACGCGTCCAGCGCCTGCTCGAGGCGAGTCACGGCGATGATCTGAAATCCGGCGGGCGCTTCCTTCGGCGCATTGGCTTTGGGCACGATGGCCCGCTTGAAGCCATGTTTGAACGCCTCCTTCAGACGCTCCTGTCCGCTGGGCACCGGCCTGACTTCCCCGGACAGCCCGACTTCACCGAACACCAGCAGATCGTGCGGCAAAGGGCGATTGCGCAAGCTGGACATGACCGCCGCCATCAGGGCCAGGTCGGAGGCCGTTTCCAGCACCTTCACGCCGCCCACCACATTGAGAAACACGTCCTGATCGTGGGTCGGAATACCGCCGTGGCGGTGCAGGACGGCCAGCAGCATTGCCAGGCGATTCTGATCCAGCCCCAGTGTCACCCGCCGCGGGTTGGACATGTGACTGTCGTCTACCAGCGCCTGGACTTCGACCAGCATGGGCCGCGTGCCTTCCCATGTGGCCATGACCACACTGCCCGGCACTTCTTCCTGAGCCCGGGTGAGGAAGATGGCCGACGGGTTGGAGACCTCCTTCAGGCCCTTGTCGGTCATGCCGAATACGCCCAGTTCGTTGACTGCGCCAAAGCGGTTTTTCACGGCGCGCAACAGGCGCAATCGTCCATCGGACTCGCCCTCGAAATACAGCACGGTATCGACCATGTGTTCCAGCACACGCGGCCCCGCCAATGCGCCCTCCTTGGTCACATGGCCGACCAGAAAGATCGCCGTGCCGCTCTGCTTCGCGTAGCGCACCAGCAACGCAGCGCTCTCGCGCACCTGCGCCACACCGCCGGGTGCAGATTGCAACTGCTCGGTGAAGATCGTCTGGATGGAGTCGATCACCATCACCTTCGGCTGCTCGACGCGCGCCGTGGCAATGATCGATTCGATGCAGGTCTCGGTCATGACCCGCAGCTTGTCCTGCGGCAGCCCCAACCGGCGAGCGCGCATGGCGACCTGTTGCTGGGACTCCTCACCGGTCACATACAACGCGGGCATGCGTTGCGCAATGTTGCACAGCGTCTGCAGCAGGATCGTGGATTTGCCGATACCAGGGTCACCGCCGATCAACACCACGGAGCCATCCACCAGACCACCGCCCAGCACGCGGTCCAGCTCGGCGGAGTTGGTGGAGAAACGCGGGATTTCTTCGACGCTGACCTCGGCCAGGGTCTTTATCTGAGCCTGAGCACCGGTCCAGCCGGTACGTCCGCTTGGAGGCGCAGCCGCGCCGCTTTCAATCATGGTTTCGACAAGGGTGTTCCAGGCGCCGCAATCGCTGCACTGGCCCGCCCATTTGGGAAACGTCGCGCCGCATTCTGTGCAGCCGTACAAGCGTTTAGCCTTGGCCATGAGACCCCCGTCGTAAAAGCACACATCATAACGCAGGTTGCGGCCTGGACTGGCCAGTTGTCGGCTCACGGCTTTGACAACGGATAAAACTTCCATGGCTCAGCCCGGTCGATTGAACGTGCACCGGGCGACACCCGTATGAGTGGATTACACTGCACCGGGTCCATTTATCTGTAACAAGGAATTACTCATGAGCGTACTAAGCGAGTTCAAGGCCTTCGCGGTCAAAGGTAACGTGGTCGATATGGCCGTCGGTATCATCATTGGCGCGGCATTCGGCAAGATCGTTTCGTCGTTCGTCGGCGATGTCATCATGCCGCCGCTGGGGCTGTTGATCGGTGGCGTGGATTTCAGCGACCTGGCCGTCACCCTCCGCGCCGCTGACGGCGCAGCTCCTGCGGTGCTGCTCGCCTACGGCAAGTTCATCCAGACCGTCATTGACTTCATCATCGTGGCGTTCGCCATCTTCATGGGCGTCAAGGCCATCAACCGCCTGAAACGCGAAGAAGCCAAAGCCCCGACCCTGCCGCCAACGCCTTCGAAGGAAGAAGTGCTGCTGGGCGAGATACGTGACCTGCTCAAGGAACAGAACAAGCCTGCTGCGCCGATCACCGTGGACCCTGCCCGCCCGATGTAAACCCTCGTGGCCTGCCGGGACGCAGGCCGGGTGCAGTTCAACCCTTGTGAAAGCGGGCGTTACCAATAGGTTTCGACCGCGATCTGCCCCGGCTTGCGCGACAGGCTCAGGCGCATGTCGCGCTGTTTGAGCACGGCTCGTGTGTCATCGATCATCTGCGGGTTGCCGCACAGCATGACGCGCGAATGTTCCGGCGTCAGGGCGATGCCTGCTGCGCGTTCCAGCTCGCCGTTTTCGATCAGGTGCGTGATGCGCCCCTTCAAGGCGCCTGCATGCTGTTCGCGGGTCACGGTGGGCAGGAACAGAAACTTGTCGGCGTACTCGGCCAGGTATTCACGCTGCATTAATTGCGCAATCAGCTCTTGATAAGCCAGTTCTCGAGACTCACGCACGCTGTAGACCAGAATCACCCGCTCGAATTTTTCCCACACCTCGAAGTCCTGAAGGATCGACAGAAATGGCGCTACGCCGGTGCCTGTGGATAACAGCCACAGATCACGTCCATCGACGAAGCGGTCCAGCGTCAGGTAACCGAAGGCCTGTTTTTCGACCATCAGGCTGTCCCCTTCGCGCAGACGGCTCAACTCGCTGGTGAACTCCCCGTCGGGCACCACGATGGAAAAGAACTCCAGAAACTCGTCATGCGGGGATGACACCATCGAGTAGGCGCGCCATACCGTGGAGCCATCGGCCTTGGTCACGCCCAGGCGCGCAAACTGCCCGGCACGAAACCGGAAACCGGGATCGCGGGTCGTGCGCAGGGTGAACAGACTGGGGGTCAATGGTGTGACACGCTGAAGCGTCTGCCGGGTGAACTTGTCTTCGCTGACGGTCATGGTGCGCCTCGGGCTCCCGAATGTGGACATGTGCGTCAGTGTCCCGCAAACCGCGCTCGATAAACACCGTCGGTTTGTAGGGCTTGTACGTGGACGGGCCTTAAACGTTTAGAGCATTTGGTTCTGCTTTCATACCAACGCCGTCGTACCTCGACTAACCGTTACAGCGCGAACCCGGCTAGTACGGATGTTCTAGCCGAGAGACGCCCTTTTGGATACAGAAAGGCCATCAAGCCATCCGTCCGGATAGTTTTTGACGTGTGAAATGTTGCGTTCATTTTTCCTAGACTGGATAAAAGCACAGCGAAATCTCGCCATCAAAAGGCATGGAGGCGATCATGGAAAGTATGGAACTCAATGCATTACCCCTATCCAACCCCAACGGCCTGACAAAACGAGAAATCGAAGTCCTCAAGTGGTCAGCCAAAGGCAAGACAGCCAGTGACATCGCGCTGATCCTTTGCCTGAAAGAACGAACCATTCATTTTCACGTCGCCAGTGCAGTGCACAAAATGGGCGTCTGCAACAAAACTGCGGCCGTGGTTCAGGCGGCGCTCAGCGGTATGTTCTGACAAAGCCTGCGTTTGGGCACCAATGGGCAGGTGTCAAAGCGCAAAAAGTACGTAAAATCCCCTCCCTCAGCGAGCCCGCCAATGGGCGGGCTTACGTGACACACGCTCGACTGCTCAGAGTTTTCCTGCCAATGCCCTTGCTCATCAGCCCTTTCGCTCAACTTGACCTCATTCGCCAGCCCGAACAGCAAGATGAGCCGCTGCAGGCATTCGATGCCGCTGACGAGTACCTGCTCAATCACGTTGCCGAAGCCGGTCTGACCCTGCAAAGCCGCGTGCTGATCCTCAATGACAGCTTCGGCGCGCTGGCGGCCAGTCTTGCCCGGCATGCAACCGTGAGCAGCAGCACCGATTCGTTTCTCGCCGCACAAGGCCTGGAAAAGAACCTGACGCGTAATGGCATGGCCTATGACAGCGTGCCGCTGATTGCGGCCAGCGAGCCGTTGGCCGGTCCCTTCGACTGGGTTTTGATCCGCGTGCCCAAGACACTCGCCCTGCTGGAAGAGCAACTCATCCGCCTGCAAGGCCAACTGGCGCCTGGCGCACGTGTCGTGGCAGCCGCCATGATCAAGCATCTACCGCGCTCGGCTGGCGACCTGCTGGAAGAGTACATCGGCCCCGTTCAGGCATCTCTGGCGGTCAAGAAGGCCAGGCTGCTGTGCGCCACGCCGCAGATCAAAGAGATCAGGCCTTCGCCTTATCCCACTCGCTACACACTCGATGAACCCGCCATCGAGCTGCTCAATCATGCCAACGTGTTCTGCCGGGAGGGTCTGGATATCGGCACGCGCGCGTTTTTACCCTGGCTGCCGAAGAACCTGGGTTCGGCCAGGGTCGCGGATCTGGGCTGCGGCAACGGCGTGCTGGCGATTGCCAGCGCGCTGGAGAACCCCGAGGCGCATTACACGCTGGTGGACGAGTCATTCATGGCCGTGCAGTCTGCCGCCGAAAACTGGCGCGCCAGCCTGGGCGAACGTGACGTAATGATCCGCGCCGCTGACGGCCTGGCCGGTCATGAGCCCGATTCACTGGACGTGGTGCTGTGCAATCCGCCTTTCCATCAACAGCAGGTGGTAGGCGACTTCCTGGCCTGGCGCATGTTTCAGCAGGCCCGCGCCGCCCTGGTCACCGGCGGCGCGCTGTACATCGTCGGAAATCGCCATCTGGGCTATCACACCAAGCTCTCGCGTCTGTTTCGCGGTGTCGAGCAAGTCGCGGCCACACCCAAGTTCGTGATTCTCAAAGCCCGCAAGTAATCCAGCCCCTTTTCAGCCTGCTGACCTTTTGACAGCTCAAAAAAAAGCCCTCCGAAACCGGAGGGCTTGAAAACGTGTCCGTGGACACGGTGTGGGAATGCTTTCAGTGACGATCAGTGCGTGGTCAGGCCGGCCGCATTCATGAACATGCGCATCAGACTGGCCACGATGAACAGCGCGAATACGCTGCCTGCCCAGATACCGACCAGCCAGGCCAGTCGTTGCCAGAGCGGCTTGCTCAGCGCCGGATCCGGGTCGTGCATGGAGTTCTTGCCAGACATCGTCAATCTCCTCGGTTCGGACTAGTGATAACCGTCTTCAGCGGTGACTTTGCCGCGGAACACGTAGTAGCTCCAGAAGGTGTATCCCAGGATGAACGGAATGATGAACAGCGTACCGACCAGCATGAAGCCCTGACTCTGCGGAGGCGCGGCGGCGTCCCAGATCGAAACCGACGGCGGAATGATGTTCGGCCACAGGCTGATGCCCAGCCCGCTGTAACCCAGGAAGATCAGCAGCAGGGTCAGCAGGAACGGCGTGTAGTGCGCGTTGCGTGCGACGGCCTTGAACAGACCGTACATGGTCACCAGCACCAGAATCGGCACCGGCATGAACCACACCAGGTTCGGCATGCTGAACCAGCGGTGTGCGATGTCCGCATGCGCCAGCGGTGTCCAGAGACTGACCACGCCCATGACCACCAGCACAGCGATCGCCAGCGGACGCGCCAGGTCGTGCATCGCTTTTTGCAACGAGCCTTCGGTCTTCATGATCAGCCAGGTGCAGCCCAGCAGCGCATACGCCACGATCAGGGCCAGCCCGCAGAACATCGGGAACGGCGCAAGCCAGTCAAGCGAGCCGCCGGCGTATTGGCGGTTCACCACCGGGATGCCTTCGATGAACGCGCCCAGTGCCACGCCCTGGAAGAACGTCGCCGCCAGCGAACCGCCGATGAAGGCCTTGTCCCACAAATGACGCTTCTCTTCGGTCGCCTTGAAGCGGAACTCGAAGGCTACGCCACGAAAGATCAGCCCCATCAGCATGAACATCAGCGGCAGGTACAGCGCCGACAGCACCACTGAATACGCCAGCGGGAAGGCGCCGAACAGCGCGGCGCCGCCCAGTACCAGCCAGGTTTCGTTGCCGTCCCAGACCGGCGCGACGGTGTTCATCATCACGTCACGGTCGGAACTGTCTTTCATGAACGGGAAGAGAATCCCGATGCCCAGGTCAAAGCCGTCCATCACGACGTACATCATGATGCCGAAGATGATGATGACGGCCCAGATCAGCGGAAGATCGATACCCATGGCTTAATTCCCCTTGCCGAGAGCGTCAACGTTGTCGCCCTCTTCCGCGCCTTCAACGGCAGCGGAGAGCGGACGGGCCGGTGTGCGTTTCTGACCCGGACCACCGTGTGGCACATGTTCGACATAGGCTTTAGGACCTTTGCGAACCAGACGCATCATGTAGCCCAGGCCTGCGCCGAACAGCACGAAGTAGACGACCACGAACAGCACCAGGGTGATGCTCATCTGCGCAACGCTGTGACCGGAAGAGGCATCGGCGGTGCGCATCAGGCCGTACACGACCCACGGCTGACGGCCAATCTCAGTGGTGAACCAGCCCGCCAGAATCGCGACCAGACCGGACGGCCCCATCCACAGCGCCAGATACAGGAACGGACGGGACTGATAGAGCGTGCCACGCTTGCGCAGCCACAGGCTCCACAGACCGGTCAGGATCATCAGCATGCCCAGCGCGACCATGACCCGGAACGACCAGAACACAATGGTCGAATTCGGACGGTCTTCAGGTTTGAACTCCTTCAGTGCCGGTACTTGCTTGTCGAGGCTATGGGTCAGGATCAGGCTGCCCAGGTACGGAATTTCCACCGCGTACTTGGTGCGCTCTTCCTTCATGTCGGGAATGCCAAACAGAATCAGAGGGGTTGGCTCGTTACCAACGTTTTCCCAGTGACCTTCGATGGCGGCAATCTTCGCCGGCTGATGCTTGAGCGTGTTCAGCCCGTGGAAGTCGCCGACCACGGCCTGGATCGGTGCGACGATCAGCGCCATCCACATCGCCATCGACAGCATTTTGCGTACCGCTGGCGTGTCGCGACCGCGCAACAGGTGCCAGGCCGCCGAAGAGCCGACGAAGAATGCGGTCGCAACGAACGCCGCGATGGCCATGTGCGTCAGGCGATACGGGAACGACGGGTTAAAGACCACCGCGAACCAGTCAGTCGGGATGACCCGGCCATCGATGATCTCGAAGCCTTGAGGGGTCTGCATCCAGCTGTTGGACGACAGGATCCAGAAGGTGGAAATCAGCGTGCCGATGGCGACCATGACCGTGGAGAAGAAGTGCAGGTTGCGTCCGACGCGGTTCCAGCCGAACAGCATCACGCCGAGAAAGCCTGCTTCCAGGAAGAACGCCGTCAACACTTCGTACGTCAGCAGCGGTCCCGTGACAGCCCCGGCAAAGTCGGAGAAACGGCTCCAGTTGGTGCCGAATTGATAGGCCATGACCAGTCCGGATACCACGCCCATGCCGAAGTTGACGGCAAAGATCTTGGACCAGAAATGGTACAGGTCGCGGTAGACATCTTCGCGGGTCTTCAGCCACAGGCCTTCGAGCACAGCCAGGTAACTTGCCAGACCGATGGTGATGGCAGGAAACAGGATGTGAAACGAAATCGTGAATGCGAACTGAATTCGGGCGAGATCGATAGCCTCCAAACCGAACATAAGTGTTCCTCTCTCAGGTGATACCGGCTGCCGGCCGCTAACCAGCAGTGAATGCCCCCACGGTTATGGAGTGCTTATCTTTCTATTTGTTCTGATGACAATCGCAGGGAGTTGGCGGGTTGACTCACATCAACTGTCATCGCGCAATGACACGGGTCAACCGGCAGTCAAAGAGTAGTCCCATTCGGCCACTTGAGCCGTGTGGTCTTTTGTCGCGTGGCGGGATGTCTCACCTGGTCAGGGGGCGTGGGGAAATGATTCGCGCTGCATGGATTTGTGCTGCATGCCCGCGCGTGGGCATGCAGCGACGATCACAAGGACTAAAGCAGCTTGTCGAGGGTGATGGGGAATTCCCGCACGCGCTTGCCGGTTGCGTGGTAAATGGCGTTGGCAATCGCCGCAGGCACACCGACGATACCGATTTCGCCGACCCCCTTGGAACCCAGCGCGTTGACGATCTCGTCGTGTTCTTCGACGAACAGCACATCAATGTCACCGATATCAGCGTTAACCGGAATGTGATATTCCGCCAGGCTGTGATTCATCGGACGGCCGAGGTCATGGTCCACCATCGCCTCTTCCTGCAAGGCCATGCCCATGCCCCACACCACGCCGCCGAGAATCTGGCTGCGTGCCATCTTCGGATTGACCACGCGGCCTGCAGCCACCGCACTGACCACCCGCTTGACCTTGATGGTGCCGAGGTCTTCATCGACCAGCACTTCGACGAACACTGCAGAGTGGGTGGCCGCTGCATAGGCTTCACGCTTCTTGTCCGGCTCGGCATCGACCTGGACTTCTATCACGCCACTGGACTGGGCAGCCGCCAGGTCCGCCATTGAGATGACCTGATCGCCCAGAAGCAGGCTGCCCGACTCGAAACTCACCTGGTCCGGCGTGGCCGAAGCATATTGCGGGTACATTCCTTTGGCCACTTCAAGCACTTGACGCTGCAAGGCCTGGCAGGCTTGCTGAACTGCCGTGCCGACCGACGACACGGTGAATGAGCCACCTTGCAGCGGCGCCGTTGGCAGCGAAGAGTCGCCCAGCAGGAAGGTCACGTCCTCCACCGCCATGCCCATGGTTTCTGCGGCAATCTGGGTCATGACCGTGTAAGTGCCGGTGCCGATGTCCGTGGTCGCACTGCTGACCACCAGTTTGCCTTGGGCATCGAGCCGAGCCTTGGCGCTGGCTTTCATCTGCATCGCTTCCCAGACACCGCCCGCCATGCCCCAGCCGACCAGCTGGCGACCTTCACGCATGCTGCGTGGCTCAGGGTTGCGGCGCTCCCAGCCAAAGCGGTCTGCGCCTTGGGCGTAGCATTCGCGCAGCTCTTTACTGGAGTACGGCTTGTCCTCGTTACCGTTGCGCTCGGCGAAGTTGGTCAGACGCAGACGGACCGGGTCGATGGCCAGCGCACAGGCCAGCTCGTCCATTGCGCACTCCAGGCCGATCATGCCCAGCGCTGCGCCCGGCGCACGCATGTCCAGCGGCGTAAACACATCCAGCGGCACCAGCTTGTAGGTCAACTGGACGTTGTCGCATTGGTAGAGCATGCCGCTCCACTCCACGACGTGCTCCGTGAAGTCTTCAAAGCGCGAAGTCTGGCCGATCGCTTCATGCCCGATGGCCAACAGACGCCCGTTGGCCGCAGCGCCAAGACGCAGGCGCTGCACGGTGCGCGGACGGTAACCAAAGGTGAACATCTGCTGGCGGGTCAGCGTGACGCGCACCGAACGCTTGAGGTGCAGAGCTGCCATCACGGCCAGTGGCAACTGATACTGCGGACGCAAACCGGAACCGAATGCCCCGCCGACAAAGGCGGCCAGCACGCGAATCTTGTCCTTTTCCAGGCCGAAGACCTTGTGCAGGTAGTCCTGACAGTTTTGCGTGCCCTGAGTCTTGTCATGGATCTGCAGACTGCCGTCGGCCTGATACAGAACCGTGGACGCGTGCGGCTCCATCGGGTTGTGATATTCACTCGGCGTGCTGTACGTGACATCGACGCTGAGCGCGGAACTGGCCAGCTCCGCCTCGAAATTGCCACGCGGCTCGGGCAGTTCGGCAGGCGCGTCCTTGGCGTTGGCCAACTCGGCGTGCAGGTCAGTCTGGTGAGACTCCACTTCGTATTCGATACGAATCAGCGAGCCTGCATGCCGTGCCATCTCCAGCGATTCGGCCACCACCAGCGCCAGCGGCTGGCCACTGTAAAGCACGTTGCCGTTATACAGAGGGCGAAACGGCGAGCCGTCTGCCGAGTCGGCGTCCTCGTAATTTTCGTCGTAAGTGGCCAGTGAAGGACGGTTGGTATGATCCAGCACCGCGACCACGCCCGGCACCTTCAAAGCCTCGGACGTATCAATGCTCAGCACGCGGCCGTTGGCGATGGTGCTCGACACCACACTGCCAAACAGCAGACCGTCTTGCGGGTACTCACCGGCGTATCGTGCGCCGCCAGTGACTTTCAGCTTGCCGTCGACACGGTCCACAGGCTTGCCCATCGGGGAGAAAGGGATATTCATTGGACAGCACCTCCCAGTGCGGCGTCGGTCAGCGCGCGGATGATCGCTCGACGCGCCAGCTTGACCTTGAAACCGTTGTGCGCAAGCGGTTGCGCATCGGCCAGCATGGCGTCCGCAGCAGCGGCGAAATGTTCACGAGTGGCGGGCTTGCCGATCAGCAGACGTTCCACTGCTTTGTCACGCCATGGCTTGTGCGCCACGCCACCCAGCGCCAGGCGTGCGTCCGTCACGACGTCGCCATCCAGCGTGAGCGCCGCCGCCACCGACACCAGCGCGAACGCATAGGACGCACGATCACGAACCTTCAGGTAAGCGCTGTGGCCGACGAAGCGCTCGGCAGGCAGTTCGATAGCGGTGATCAGCTCATCGTCTGCCAACTGATTGTCACGCTGCGGCGCATCGCCGGGCAGACGATGGAAATCAGCGAATTCAATGGTGCGACGTCCGGCACGGCCTTCGACATGCACCACCGCTTCCAGCGCAGCCATGGCCACGCACATGTCGGACGGATGGGTGGCGACGCAGTCATCGCTGGCACCGAAGATCGCGTGAATGCGGTTGAGGCCCTCTTTCGCCGGGCAACCGCTACCTGGCTCGCGCTTGTTGCACGGCACGCTGGCGTCGTAAAAGTAATAGCAGCGGGTACGTTGCAGCAGATTGCCACCAGTGCTGGCCATATTGCGCAACTGCGGCGATGCGCCAGCCAGCAGCGCCTGACTCAACAGCGGGTAGCGCGCTTCGACCAGCGGGTGCCACGCCAGGTCGGCATTGCTGACCAACGCGCCGATCATCAGACCGCCAGAGGCCGTCTCGGTCACATCCTTGAGCGGCAGGTCGTTGATGTCGATCAGGTGTTCGGGGCGAGCGACGTTCTCTTTCATCAGATCGAGCAGGTTGGTGCCGCCCGCGATAAAACGCGTCGCCGGGCCGCTCAGATCAATGGCGGCTTTGATGTCGGCGGGCTTGCTGTAGGTGAACGGATTCATGAGTTCACCTGCTGCGTTTGTGCCTGGGTCGCGTCGTGAAATTGCGGCAGGGCTTCTTCAACGGCGGCCAGAATATTGCTGTAGGCACCGCAACGGCAAAGGTTACCGCTCATCAGTTCCTGGATCTCGGCACGGGTGCTGGCACGCCCCTCGTTGGCAAGGCCAACGGCCGAGCAGATCTGCCCGGGCGTGCAGTAACCGCACTGGAAAGCGTCGTGCTTGATGAAGGCCTGCTGCATCGGGTGCAACTGTTCCCCATCGGCGAGGCCCTCGATAGTGGTCAATTCGGCACCGTCGCACATGATCGCCAGCGTCAGGCAGGCATTGATCCGCTTGCCGTCGCGCAGTACGGTGCAGGCACCGCACTGACCGTGGTCGCAGCCTTTCTTGGTGCCGACCAGATCGAGCCGGTCGCGCAGCAGATCCAGCAGGGTGGTCCAGGGTTGCACATCGAGTTGACGCAGTTGCCCATTGAGGGTCAGAGAAATCGCATGGCTTGCGATATCCTTCGGAAGCAGGTTCGGAGCATTCATGGAAACCTCACGGTAGGTACTCATTCAGCGCATTTTTATGCGTCTTAGGGGGTACGACTCCGCATGATTTGCAACGTTCAGGGTTTCTGGACGGACTGTAGCCAAGCGTCGATCATCCAAAAGCCGTCATCCATGAACACCTATCGCGTTTGGCTGCTGGTATGATGCGCGGCTTTTTCCGACCCACAACAATCCAGCGGGCTGCCCGGGCGGTCTGTGCTTTGCTGTTGGAGTCGAATCATTCACGACGCAGGCCGCGTCACGGGGAGCCAGACATGCTGGAAAGGCTGTTTCAACTCAAGGCACACAACACCAACGTGAGGACCGAGATTCTCGCGGGCGTCACGACCTTCCTGGCGATGGCTTACATCCTGTTCGTCAACCCCAGCATCCTTGGCGAAACCGGTATGGATAAGGGCGCGCTGTTCGTCGCCACCTGTCTGGCCGCCGCCATCGGCTCAGCCGTGATGGGCCTGATCGCCAACTACCCGATTGCCCTGGCACCGGGCATGGGCCTGAACGCCTTCTTTACCTACACCGTGGTCCTGCACATGGGCCATACCTGGCAGGTCGCGCTGGGTGCGGTGTTTCTGTCAGCGGTGATGTTCTTCCTGCTGTCGATCTTTCGCATTCGTGAATGGATCATCAACAGCATTCCCCTGCCCCTGCGCTCGGCAATCGCTGCCGGTATCGGTCTGTTTCTGGCGTTGATCGCCCTGCAAAACGCCGGCATCGTGGTCAGCCACCCGGTCACCATGCTCAGCATGGGCGATCTCAAACAGCCTGCACCGATTCTGGCGACGCTGGGCTTCTTTCTGATCGTTGCACTGGACAAGCTCAAGGTGAAGGGCGCGGTGCTGATCGGCATCCTGGCGGTCACGCTTGCTTCCATTGCACTGGGCTTCAGCAAATTCGGCGGGGTCATGTCGATGCCGCCGTCGCTGGCACCGACCTTTCTGCAACTGGACATCATGGGCGCACTGGACGTCGGTCTGGTCAGCATCATCTTCGCTTTCCTGTTCGTGGACATCTTCGACAACTCCGGCACCCTGATCGGCGTTGCCAAACGCGCCGGGCTGATGGGCAAGGACGGCCACATGCCGAAAATGGGCCGTGCGCTGATCGCTGACAGCACGGCGGCCATGGCCGGTTCCCTGCTGGGCACTTCGACCACCACCAGCTACATCGAGTCCGCCGCGGGCGTCAGCGCCGGTGGCCGCACCGGCCTGACAGCCATCGTGGTTGCCGTGCTGTTCCTGCTGGCGCTGTTCTTCGCGCCACTGGCCAGCAGCGTGCCGATCTTTGCGACCGCGCCTGCCCTGCTGTTCGTTGCCGTGCTGATGGCTTCCGGCATGGCCGAAATCGACTGGGACGACGTCACCGTCGCTGCGCCTGTCGTGATCACCACGCTGGCGATGCCGTT
>NZ_MUIO01000090.1 GCF_002087235.1 Pseudomonas floridensis
GGCTGGGGCGTGCCGAGGCATCTCCCGTCGTTGCCTGAAGGACGCGTGCAGAGCATCAGCCCCCATCTGGGCTCACGACTGGGCATCGCCGCAGCCTCGGCAGCGTCGCAACGTTTGATGAGCCTGCTGCTGCCCAACAGCGCGCTGGTGATCGAAGGCGTCCCGCAGGACTGGCTGGGGCACATGCTCGACCTCGACTTCAAAAGTGCCGATGCCCACACGCTGCACGCGCGCGGCTGGGTACAGGCGCATGGCAAGGACTGGCTCCTCCAGTTGCTGGACATCAGCGATCTGATGGAAGAGGCCAGTGCGGCGCGTAGCCGCCAACAGTGTCTGCGCTTCGCCGGGCAAATGGCCGAGCGGGTGCGGGTGTGCCATGTGGACCGGCTCAAGTCGGTGGTGACCGAGCAGCTCGAGGAACTGGCGCAGCTTTGGCACATCCCCTGTGTCGCGCTGGTGCTGCCCGAGGCCAGTGGCGTTGGGTGGCGGGTTTATTGCCATTACAACGCGCACACCGCGCCGGAGCTGTGGCAGGCCGGTCAGCGTCTGGGCATGGCGCTCGACTCACTCGACGCCAACGTCACGCACCAGCTGTCGTTCGACATGGGCGGCGCGCATTCCAGTGCGCTGCAAAGCGCCTTCGGCAATGCCGATGGGTTTCTCATGCCCCATAGCCGCGACAGCGTGGCCAAGGCCTGGCTGCTGTTCGGTTTTTACGATGCCCGTGAGCAGGCACCGGATCTGGGTGAGCGTGAATGGCTGAACCTGTGCTCGGCGCTGGCCGGTCCGGTGCTGTTCCGACTGTCCGAGCAGCATAACCGTCATCACGTCGAGCGTCTGGCCGTGCTTCAGGACCTGCTCGGCACTGGTTGGTGGGAATTGTTGCCCGGCAACGACGAGATTCTGCTGGCCCCTCAGCTGGCGCGCAGTCTGCGTCTGGGTGACCGGGTCGAGAGCCTGCCGCGTCAGGACTGGCTGGCACTGATCCATCCCGCCGACCGTCAGGAACTGACCAGCCGCCTGACCCAGTTACGCGACAAGGGCACCGCCATGCTGCTCTGCGTCCGGCTGGCGCAGACCGATCCGGCTCAGGAAACGATCTGGTTCCGGATCCAGGGCCAGGCGTTGATCAGCGGCCAGGTGCAACGCGTGCTGGGGTTCATGCTGGATGTCAGCGACATCAAGAATCAGGAAACCGATGCGGCGGCGGCTCATGCGCGGCTGGATAACCTGATCGCCAGTTCGCCCGCGGTGATCTATGTGCAGCGCTACGACCACGGCAATCTGGAACCGACCTTCTTCAGCGACAGCCTCACGCCGTTGCTGGGCTGGACGCTGGCCGACTGCGTCGAGGGTCAACTCGCCGAATACATTCATCCTGAAGACCGCGACATCTGGTTTGAACGCAACCGGCAGTTGCTGCGCGAAGGGTTCGTCAGTCGTCGTTATCGCCTGCGCGACAGGGAAGGAAGCTATCACTGGCTGCTCGACGAAGCCCGTCTGCTGCGTGACGACCTCGGCATGCCGGTGGAGGCGGTCGGTTTGTGGCTGGATGTCACGGATGCCACGCTCGCCGCCGAGCAGGTGCGCAAGAGCGAGGAGCGCTACCGGATTCTGGTCGAGGACTCGCCCGCGATGATCTGCCGCTACACGCCGGATCTGGTGCTCAGTTTCGGCAACAAACCCTTGGCCAGCTACATGGAATGCACGCCGGAGCAACTGACCGGTATCAATCTGGGCGACTGGCTTTCCGATGAGCAGCGTGAGGCCTTCGTCCGCCGCATCAGCCAGTTGACGCCTGAAGAACCGATGAGTACCGCAGAAATCTGCATCGAGCTGCCCGGCCGTGAATACGCCTGGTGGGTGTGGGCCGATCGCGGTGTGTTCGATGAGCAGGGCAAGTTGATCGAGATTCAGGCGGTGGGGCGCGACAACACCGACGTGCGTCGCTCGCGGATGCAGTTGAATCAGAGTGCCAAGATGGCGACCCTCGGCGAAATGGCCACCGGGCTCGCCCACGAGATCAACCAGCCGCTCAACGTGATGCGCATGGCGGTGGTCAATGTGCTCAAGCGATTGGGCAGAGGCGATGTCGACATCGAGTACCTCACCGAAAAGCTCAATCGCATCGACTCTCAAGTGCAGCGTGCGGCGCGAGTCGTCGACCACATGCGGGTCTTCGGTCGCCGCTCGGAAATCGAAGAACAACTGTTTACCCCGGCTCAGGCCGTGGAAGGCACAGTGTCGATGCTGGCCGAGAGCATGAAAGGCAAGGGCGTGCAGTTGCGCATCGGCGAAATGGGCGAACCCGTGCAAGTGCGCGGGCATGTCGATCAGTTGGAGCAGGTGCTGATCAACCTGATGGTCAACGCCCGCGACGCACTGTTGTCGAGGCGGGAAAAGGATCGCGATTTCGAGCCGTGGATCAGCGTCGAGATCGAGCGGGACGAAAACATCATCCGGCTTGCCGTGCAGGACAACGGCGGCGGGATCGACCCACGTTTGCTGGAGCGGATCTTCGAGCCGTTCTTCACCACCAAACCGGTGGGCGTCGGCACCGGACTGGGGTTGTCGGTCAGTTACGGCATCGTCGATCAGATGGGCGGCCAGTTGACCGTCAGCAACGTGGGCGAGGGCGCCCGGTTCCGCATCGAACTGCCGATCTTCAACGCCAGCTAGATCACCAGGCTGGCCTGGCCGAAGTTGCAACTCAGGTTGGCGCCCACGTCGGCGGGGGCCAGCGTGACGCCAAGCGAGGCGAGCAATGGGTCCACCACCGAGGTCAGCAAGGGCTTGAGCGTACTCTCGACGATGCCGTCCAGCGCACTGGTCAGGCTGCTCAGCAGTGAGGCGGCACCCATGATGACGTTACCCAGCACCGTGCTGCTCGACGGTTTGTAGACATCGACTTTCACGCCTGAAACGACACCATCGAGCACGCTGCTGGGCTTGACCGAGTTCACTCCGGTGATGAAGTACGGTGAGTTGCTGATTTCCGGCAGGTTGGGCGAACTGAAGGTGGTGGTGACCACGGTGGAGGTGCCCAGCGGTGACTGATTGACCGGGTCGAAACTCAAGCCGATCCCGCCGCCGCCGAACGGCACCCTTGTCGTGCAGTTGCCCAGCAGCCCAAGGATTTTCTGGCAAGTCATGGTGCCGATGTCCAGCACCGGCAATGGCATTGCGATGATTGCGGCGGGGTCGGTGCTGGCCGGAAAGGCCGCCGCCGTGTCGATCAGTCCCAGCTTGGCGCTGAGTAACGTGGCGTCGGTGCGAACGGTCAGCGTCTTGTTGGTGTTGCTGGTGCAGGTATAAGCGCTCACGTAGCTGTCGGCGCTGGCCAGCGTCAGGCTCAGATCGATCCTCGGACCTGCGCTGGAAGAGGCGCTGGAGGTCAGAAATTTGAAGTCTGACACCATGCAACTGTTAAGGCCCAGCGCACAGGTGGCTGACGTCACCACGCCCGCGAGGTTCAGGCTCAGGGCGCTGTTCAGAAGCGGAGTCAGGCTGCCCACCACCGAACCGGCGGTATTGGCCAGCGAAGTGATCGTGCCCAGCACCGGCAGGTTGATCGACACCAGCGCGCGCATCTGCGCAGTGCGCACGTAAATCCGGTTGGCGCCAGTCTTGGGGTTGAGCGGATCGATCTTGCCGGGATCACCTATCGCCGACAGTTGTGGCGGTTCGATGACCTGAATGCGGGTAGTGACCTGGGCCAGATTGCCGACGTTGATTTGTGTGGCTGCCGAAATGCCGTTTTTGTCGTTGGCCAGTTGCGCCAGACCCTGGACCAGGTCCAGCAGCCGCAGACTGGTGTTCAATGCGGCAATGTCGGTGCTGCCCTGCACGGCCAGCAGATCCCCCAGCAACACCGTGGTCGCCCCGGCGGCGGTCTTGACCGCCTGCAGGCCGGCGATCGTGGCCGTGGCGTTCAATGTGCCGCTGGGGTCCAGCACGTTGATGGCGCTCTGGATCAGCTGACTGACCGACACCGTGGTGTTGAGCACCTGCGTGTAGCCCACGGCGGTCAGGTTCAGGTCCAGCTTGAGTCGGTTCAGGTAGTTGAGCAGGCTCAGGTCGGTGTTGGCCAGGCCTTGCCAGTTGGCGACGCCCAGATTCAGTGTCCCGCCCAGCATGCTGCCCACGATTGGATTGAGAATCGCGGCCCTGGCACTGTCGACCGTAACTGCCGCACTGCGAATGGTCAGTGCCGCGACCGGCGGCGTGCTGGCCGCAACGGCGGTGGCGCTGAGCTGAATGGTGGGCGAGGCGGGTGTACTGTCGAGCAAGGCTGCGATGCCGGCAGCAATGCTTCGCTGGACAGGATGCGTGACCACCACCTGGATGGCTTGCGACTGTGTGGCGTCTGCAGTGAAAACCCGGCGGCTCTGGGCATTCACTGACAGGGTCCCGCAACTGGCCACCAGCGTACGGCCATCGCTGCCGGGTGTGAAACCGTTACGCAGTGCACTCTGGTTGGCAAAGTTGGCGGCGCTCGCGCCAGCCGCACAGGTGCCCTTGCGGCCGGCGGCTTCCAGCGCGGCGACGTCGGCAACCCGTTGCAGGGAACGTTTTTCCAGATACAGCCTGCCGCTGTCGATGACCAACAGCGTGCACAGCAGGGCCAGCAACAGCGTCAACGCCGCCATCAGGCCAATTGCGCCGCGTTGCCGATCCTGCATCGCAGCGTAACGATTCAGGGGAGACATCAGCACTCCTTCGGCATGGCCGTCGCTCACTCACCCGTTGCGTGGGAGTGTAGTCAACGCCTTGGAAGCGTGCTGGCGTAAACGCATCATTTGCCCGGTGAGTTCTGCGCTTTTCGCCTGACGTTCGAAACACTATCGTGGCGGGTATTGCTCCAGGATTTTCGCCACAGTGGCGCGTACGGCGGTTTCCCGGTCAGTCGGATTCCCGGCGTTATCGCTGAGAATGCGCTCGGTGCTGCCGCGCCATACCAGCTTGCCATCCTTGCTGTCGAACAGGTCGATCTGCAGGGTCGATACCTTGTAATCAACACTGCGGGTTTCGGTGCTCATCGGTGCGCCCCAGTAGCCATAGCCGCCCCACGGACCCCAGCCACCCCCGTAGTTAGTGCTGACCAGTTGCTGGCGATTCTCGACCACCAGCCAGGCTTGAACATACAAATCGGCGCGTCCGTCGGCGGGAGCTTTGCGCAGGCCGCGTTGGTCCAGCTGATCAGTGATCGACTGACGGATACGTTGTTCGGTCAGATCGCTCTTGAGACGTGGGTCGTCCGGCTGATACTGCACGCCGGGTTCTTTCCAGCTCCAACTGCGATAACCGCCGAAATCGCGTTGGGCGTCGAAGTCACGATTGACCTGACTGGTTTGACACGCGGTGATCAGTAGCAGACACCACAACAGGGCAAGACGGCGAAACATGGCAGTTCTCCAAAAGAATTACCGGGGAGGATAAGCCGTCAGGGCCTGTTGCACGGCCTGACGTAACGCTTTGTTGCGATCTGACTGATCGTTGCCAACGCGCGCATCGGCACTGGTGCTCCAGATTGGCTGGCCGCTACGGGCATCGAACAGGCTGATGTGCACCACCATCACGCTTTCCTGGTAGGTGCGCACCACAGGCACGGTCGCGTAACCGCCGCCGTAGCCGCGCCGATACCCGTCATAACCGCCATAGCCCAGGCCTCCACCATAATAGGGATCGTAATCCTCACGCACTTGCCGCAGCCGGGTTTCCTGGCGCGTCGCGGCGCTGACGTAAACGTCCGCTGGCGTGCTGCGCGCAGGTCTCAGGCCGCGCTGATCCAGGCCGTTGCTCACCGCTTCGGCGACCTGTGCCGAATCCATCCAGGCGGTGCCGGGCGGTAGCTGACCATTGAGCCACGCCCAACTGCGATAGCGTCCGTAATCCCGCGGCGGCGCGGGGTAGGCGCTCAGGTCCAGCGTCTGCGCGGCCTGCGATGGCGCAGGCGGCAGGGGCAGGGAGCTGGCGACATACGGGTTGTCGCTCTGGCAGGCGCTGGTGGCCAGGAACAGGACGATCAAAGCGAGGCGGTTTTTCATGAGGATCTCCGCAGAATGTCAGGCTGGACGGCAAATCCAGTGCAGGTAACGACCCAGGCCTGCAAACGCCGGATGACGTCGGTGCGCCAGTTCCATTTCAAGCAGATCGGTCAGCCCGGCCCGGGCCTGGAACTCGACCGGCATGTAGTCATGGAACACACGCACGCCGCTACAGGTTTCGACTCGCCACTGTGCTTCAAGTTGCGTCGCCAGTTCCCGAGGGTCAAGCGGCTGCTGCGGGGTCAGGCTCTGCTTTTCACCGGCCATGTCGTTGCTGCGCATCTTGCGGAAATGGCCCTTGAGCAGGTTGCGATAGATCAGCGCGTCACGGTTGTAAAACGCCAGTGACAGCCAGCCATCGGAGCGTGTCAGTCGACGCAGCACCGGCAGGATAGTGTGCGGTTCGGCCAGCCATTCCAGCACGGCATGGCAGATCACCAGATCATAGGTCCCGGTCAACCGTTCGGGCAGTTGCTGCCAGGGCGCCTGAATGAAGGTCGCGGTCTGCCCGGCTTCGACGAAACGCTGGCGGGCGCCTTCAAGCATAGGTTCAGCCGGTTCGGCGAGGGTCACGTCATGCCCCCGTTCGGCAAGCCACAACGCCATATGGCCCAGCCCCGCGCCCACATCCAACACACGAAGCGGGCGCTCAGGCAATGCTTCTTCAAGATCGGCCTGCAGCACCGCCAGGCGGATCGCACCTTTGGCACCGCCGTAGATTTTTTCAGCGAAGCGGGTCGCCAGCTGATCGAAATGGCGGTCGCTCACTTGGCGAATCTCCGCTCGCTGTCAGCCAGCTTGCTGCGTACGACCTCATCCATGTCCAGCCCCAGTTCGCTGCACAACAGCAGGAGATAGAGGACGATGTCACCTACTTCCTGGCCGGCGTGAGCCAATTTTTCGGGTGGCAGTTCGCGGGACTGGTCTTCGCGCAGCCACTGGAAAATTTCCACCAGTTCAGACATTTCCACGCTGGCGGCCATGGCCAGGTTTTTTGGGCTGTGAAACTGCTTCCAGTCGTTCTGGTCGCGGATGCGGTGCAGGCGTTGGGTCAATTCGTCGAGGTTCATGGTGCTCTCCTGAAGCGCATAGCTTCAGGCGGAAGCGCCCGACAGGCAAGCGGGCGTTTGGCTTTGTTCAGCTCGCAGCCTGTTTGCCGCCTGTAACGCGCTGGTTATTCCACCGCAGGCTGCCAACTGCCCACCATGTGCACCAGGTCAGGCTTGCCGTCCAGACGCAGTTGGCCATGGGAGCCCGCCGCGCTGGTAAACAGCGTTACATCGCTGGGCAGACGTACCGGCTTCTGAAACTGCACGGTGATGTCCACGTTCGAGGCAGGCAGATGATCATCCAGCGCGGCCAGCGTCCGGGCCTTGAGCCACATGCCGTGGGCGATGGCACGCGGAAAGCCGAACAGCCTGGCGCTCGGTGCGCTCAGGTGAATAGGGTTGTAGTCACCCGAAACCCGCGCATATTCACGACCGATGTGTGACGGCGCCTGCCAGGTGGCGTGTTCGATGACGGGCAGGTAAGCGGGCTCGATGTGCTCATCCATCTCGCCGTCCAGCCTGACGCCTTTGCACAGCATCGTGCTGTCTTCTTCCCAAAGCAGGCCGACACTGTCTTCGACCTGAGTGACCAGCGTGAACGTCGCACCCTTGGGATGCGGCCGCAGGTCGGTGGCCTGCACGCTGACATACAATTGGCTCACGCTGCCGAGCGGGCGGTGGATACCGATGCGGTTGGCGATGTGCACCAGACCCAGCAGCGGGAACGGAAACTCTTTGGACGTCATCAACTGCATCTGCAGCGCAAAGGCCAGCACGTGCGGATAGGTCGGAGGCAGCAGGCTGCTGTCCTTAAAACCGCAGGCCTTGCGATACGCGGCCAGCTTCTCGGCATCCACCGACACCCAACTGCGCAGGCCCAGATCAGGCAGTTGCGTACCGGTCACCTTGCGGCGCAAAGCGGCCTGAAGAAACAGGTTCGGCAACGGTTGCAGTGCATCCAGATAGAGCCAGTGAGCCGTCATCATTCATCTCCTTGAACTCAATGCAGAGTCTTATGCCCCGATCACGCTTTGACCGCAGACACGCAATACCTGACCGGTCACCGAGCCGGTGCCTGGCTGGCTGAACCACGCCACGGCTTCGGCGACGTCCTGAGGCGAGCCGCCCTGACCGAGCGAACTCATGCGTCGACCGGCCTCACGCAGAGTGAACGGCATTTGGGCGGTCATTGCGGTTTCGATGAAGCCCGGCGCAATTGCGTTGATGCTGATGCCACGCGACTTCAAACCGGGCGCCATGGCGCGGGCGTAACCGATCAACCCGGCCTTACTGGTGGTGTAGTTGGTCTGCCCGCGATTACCGGCGATGCCGCTGATCGAGGCCATCAATACCACGCGGGCGTTATCGTTCAGGGCATTGTTGTCCAGCAGGGTCTGGGTCAATACCTGCGGGGCATTGAGGTTGACGGCCAGCACCGAGTCCCAGAAATCTTCCGGCATGTTGACCAGCGTCTTGTCGCGGGTGATGCCGGCGTTGTGGACCAGAATGTCGATGCCGCCATGCAGGTGTTCCAGCAACTGACCGGGCGCATCCGCAGCGCAGATGTCCAGCGCCAGCGCCTGCCCGCCGAGGCGTGCGGCCAGGGCCTCCAGATCGGCCCTTGCCTGTGGCACATCCAGCAGAATGACCTGAGCACCGTCGCGGGTCAGGGTTTCGGCGATCGAGGCACCGATGCCTCGTGCAGCACCGGTGACCAGCGCTTTGCGCCCGGCCAGCGGACGGCTCCAGTCCTGGACCTGCGAAGGACAGCGGGTCAGGTGCAGCAGCTGACCCGAGATGAACGCGCTCTTGGGCGTCAGGAAGAAACGCAGCGCGCCTTCCAGTTGCTCTTCGGCACCGTCATCCACTTGCAGCAGTTTGACCGTCGAGCCGTTGCGCAACTCTTTACCCAGCGAACGACAGAACCCTTCGATGGCCTGCTGGGTGCTGGCGGCCAGTGGATCTTCGAGGGTTTCCGGCGATCTGGCGAGGATCACCACATGCGCGCAGGTATCGAGACTGCGCAATAGCGGCTGGAAGAAATCGCGCAACTGGCGCAGTTGTTCGGTTCTCAATAGCGTGCTGGCGTCGAACACCACCGCTTTCAATCCGGGGCTCTGATTGGCGACCCAGGCACTCGCACCGGGCATGTCGCTACCAAAACTGTACAGCGAGTCGGTCAGTCGGTGAGCGAAAACTCGCACCCGATCGGCCAGAGGACCGGCGCTGATCAGCAGCGTACCTTCGATAGGACGCAAACGCCCGGCCTGCCAGCGCTCCAGCCGTGTGGGGGTCGGCAGACCGACGGCTTTCACCAGGCGACGGCCTACGTCGGAGTTGGCGAAATCGATATAGCGATCTGACGGCATGGAACACTCTCCTGGAGTCGGGGTTCAAAGGAATGGACCACAGCCGAACGAGGTTTGTTCTTGCTCATCTACGCTGTTCATCTATCCGTTTGAACAAAGGGAGTTTTCCATGACGCAGCCTCGCCGGGTCGCAATAGTAGGCGGTAACCGCATCCCGTTCGCCCGCTCCAATGGCCCGTATGCCACGGCCAGCAATCAGGACATGCTCACGGCAGCACTCGAAGGGCTCATCGAGCGTTTCAATCTGCACGGGTTGCGCATGGGTGAAGTGGTGGCCGGTGCGGTGCTCAAGCATTCGCGTGACTTCAACCTGACCCGCGAATGTGTGCTCGGCTCAAGGCTTTCGGCGCAAACCCCGGCCTACGACATCCAACAGGCCTGCGGCACTGGTCTGGAAGCAGCGTTGCTGGTGGCCAACAAGATCGCTTTGGGGCAGATCGAGTGCGGTATTGCGGGCGGCGTGGACACCACGTCCGATGCGCCCATCGGGGTCAACGAGGACCTGCGCGCCATTCTGTTGCAGGTCAACCGCAGTAGAAGCACCGGCGACAAGCTCAAGGCGCTGATGCAGTTGCGTCCGCACAACCTCAAGCCGGAATTGCCACGCAATGGCGAACCGCGTACCGGCCTGTCGATGGGCCAGCATTGCGAGTTGATGGCGCAGACCTGGGGCATCGAGCGTGCGCCGCAGGACCAACTGGCGCTGGAAAGCCATCAGAAAATGGCGGCGGCCTATGCACAGGGCTGGCAGGACGATCTGATGACGCCTTATCTGGGGCTCAATCGTGATAACAACCTGCGCCCCGATCTGACTCTGGAGAAGCTCGCCAGCCTCAAGCCCGCCTTTGAACGCAGCGCGAAGGGGACATTGACGGCGGGCAACTCCACGCCGCTGACCGACGGCGCGTCGGTCGTGCTGCTGGCCAGTGAGGAATGGGCCAGAGAGCGTGGCCTGCCGGTGCTGGCTTACTGGCGCGATGGCGAGGCCGCTGCCGTGGATTTCGTCAGGGGCGAGGAAGGCCTGCTGATGGCGCCGGTGTATGCCGTGCCTCGCTTGCTGGCGCGTAATGGCCTGACCTTGCAGGACTTCGATTACTACGAGATCCACGAAGCTTTCGCCGCTCAGGTGCTGTGCACGCTCAAGGCCTGGGAAGATGCGGACTACTGCAAGATGCGCCTGGGGCTGGATGCGCCATTAGGGTCCATCGACCGCAGCAAGATGAACGTCAAAGGCAGCTCGCTGGCCGCCGGTCACCCGTTCGCCGCGACCGGCGGCCGGATCGTCGCCAATCTGGCCAAGCTGCTGGATGCCGCAGGCAGCGGGCGCGGGCTGATCTCCATCTGTGCGGCGGGCGGGCAGGGCGTGACCGCGATTCTGGAGCGTTAGACGTCTGTCGCCATGCCGATGGCAATAGACCGGGGGCCTCGGCATAATCGACCCATTCGCAGCGCAGACAGGTGAAGGATGGGACTCATTATTGGCGTGGCGGTGCTCCTGATCCTGGTGGGTGCCTTGCTTTACCTGTTCGACAAGGGGTCTAAATCCCGCTGGCTGCGTCCCTACATAGGTCTGGCGCTGATCGGTCTGCTGATCGGCGGTATGGGCCTGTTGATGGGCCTGATTTCCGAGGAGATCGAAGGCTATTTCATTCTGGTCGCCAAGGTCGTCATCTCGCTGACCGGCGTGGTGTTCTGCCTGCGGCTGATCATGCTCATCGCCAAGCGATTCATCGTCAGAAACTGAACGGGAGCGCTTCGCTCGGGCGAAACAGGACAACGTGGACAATCACTTCAAGTTTCTGACGCTGCCCAGACCTTCGGGCAGCGTCGCCAATGTCTTCATTCACGGCTATTCGTCGGGGCACGACCTCAACGACCGGCGGCTGCTGGCCAACAGTATTCCGTCGGCCCTGCGCCAGAGTGTGAACATTCTGGCCTTCTGGCCGTCGAGCCATTTCACCGAGATGGACAATCGCTCTCGTGGCTTTCTGATGGCCGCCGCCCGTATGCATCCGCTGGCTGGTGCGGCAGCCCTGGCCGGAGATCGCGCCTTTCACTTCTCCAAGATCCGCTCTCGCGCCGAAGCCATGGGCAAGGCGCTGCTGGCGCAACTGGACCGCTACCTGTTCGAGCATCATCCGGACGTAAAGCGGGTCAACCTGATCGGCCATTCGCTGGGCGGGCGCCTGCTGATGAGCGCGCTAAAAGGGCTGGATCGACCGCCCGAACATGGTCTGATCATTGGCGATGTATTGCTGATGGCGGCGGCCGTGCGCATTTCGGCCGACCAGGCAAAGGTGCTCAAACGCCGGATATCCGGGCGGCTGATCAACGCTTACTCCACCGAAGACCATGTGCTGTTGCTCAATCTGGGCGAAAAGAGCCTGGGGCGCGGTCCCGTGGAGCACTTCGACAATGTGTACATGCAGCGCTATCGCCACCAGCACTATTGGCGACGCTTGCAGGAAGTGCTGATCGCCACCGGTTTCAGCGGCTGCGAAGGCATGGACCTGGATGAGGTCGCGTTGCAACTGACCAACGAGGACCCAGTGTTGCAGGACACGTACCTGCACAGCGTACTGGCCCGCTCGCCCGACTATCTGCTGGAGGCGGCGATCAAACACCTGCGCAGCAGCCGCTGGACAGACCTCAAGGATTCGGAACAGGACCGGACCTACGCCTTCGTTCGCGAATTTCAGCTGGTCGCCGGTCACTGTGTGGTCAATGCCGCTCGCCGTCGGGGCATCTCGTACACCCGCGTGCTCGGCATGCTCGCCCGGCAATACGACCTGGGCGATGCCTTGCACCACTGCGCCACCGTGGTCGAAGTCGAAGAGTTGCTGCTCAGGACGTTCTTCCAGCATGCCTTTACGGCGGCGCATCCGCTGGCGGAAATGCCGCGGGCCAGTGTCCGGGCCATGCCGTGGGACGTGTACGCCCGACACATCGATACGCTGGCTGAGCGCCTGACCGTGTCGTCCTTCTTCAGGCCGGCAGGCGATGAGGTCGAGCGTGTGGCGTCGCAGAGCCGTTCACTGACGACCGTCGAGCCAGCGGGTCGCCAGCCCGGCTCGCTGAAGGGCCTGCTGGCGGCGATTCGTCAGGCACCCGTGCAACGTGTGTTGACGCGTTTCGGCACGGCCTTGAAGCCGGGCTATTCCGCGTTGATTCCGACTGTGGCGATTGTCTTCTATGCGCGGGTGACGCTCGACGACGACGGCCTGATGTGAGCCCCGTCAGGCAGCCCGCGCTTCTTCCAGCGCCGCGTCCGACAGTTGCTGGCGGTGACGACTGGCGTAATTCTCGGCAATTACCGAGCAGACGATCAACTGCATCGGGTGATAGATCATGATCGGCAACAGAATCAGGCCCAGCCCCGGATTGCTGCCGAAGATCAACGCCGCCATGGGTGCGCCGGCCGCCAGGGATTTCTTGGTGGCGCAGAACACTGCCGCGACCTTGTCGGCATGATCGAACTTCAACACGCGCGCCGTGCGCGTAGTCATCAGCAAAATCACCGCGAGCAAGAGGGCGGTGCCGACGAAGGCGGTCAGGATCACGCTGTTGCCCTGGCTCTGCCACATGCCTGAGATCATCGAGTTGCAGAACGCTGCATAGACCAGCAACAGAATCACCAGCTTGTCGATGATGTTGGTGTACTTCTTGTGCCGCGCAAAAAACTTGCCCAGCAGCGGCCTCAGCAACTGCCCTAATACCAACGGCAGCAACAACAGCATGCTCAGGTTCAGTAGCGTGTCGCTCAGATCGATCCCGCCCGCCCCGCGGCCAACCACGAGGCTGACCAGCCACGGCGTGATGAAAATGCCCAGCACGCTGGACAGGCTGGCATTGAGGATCGCTGCCGGTACGTTGCCGCCCGCACTGCCGGTCAGTGCCACGGACGAGGAAATGGTCGAGGGCAGGGCGCACAGGTAGAAGAAACCCAGCATCAGCAGCGCGGGGACATGCGAGCCGAGCAGCTTGTCGCACAGCAGCCAGAGCAGCGGAAACACCACGAAGGTGAACGCCTGAATCATCACATGCAGCCTCCAGTTGCTCAGGCCTCTCTTGATCTGCTCGCTGGAGAGGTTGACCCCATGCAGAAAAAACACCACGAACACGCCGATATTGATGACGTATTCGGCATGCATGCTGCCGCCCGTTGCGCCGAAGCGCGGGAAAAAATAGGCCAGCACCGTCGCCAGCACCATGCCCCACAGGAACCAGTCGGTGGCGACACGCTTGAAATGTTTGAGAGATTGCATGGGACGCTCGGGCAATTTTTGTAAACAAGGATGCGCGCAGGCTACTCTGTCGGCTGACAGCCGTCTTGCGACATAAGGTCATAACATGCCTCTTAACGGACAGATTGACGGGCGACCTCTGGAGGGGCAACGGCAGATTCCCGCGCTGGTCGATCTGCCGCGTCCGCTCTACGCACGTGCCGAAAGCCTCGATGCCGGGTCCTGGACACCATCGCACCGGCATGACTGGGTGCAGTTTTCCTACGCCATCAGTGGCGTTCTGGGTGTACACACCGCAGAGGGCAGTTTCTTCGCACCGCCGCAGTGGGGCGTGTGGATTCCGGCGGGCATGGAGCATGAGGTGGTGACCTCCATGCGCGCAGAAATGCGTAGCCTGTACATCCGCCGCGAAGACTCGCACTGGGCTCCGCCGCGTTGCCGGGTGCTGGAGGTAACGCCGCTGGCGCGCGAACTGATCAAGAGCTTCTGTCTGTTGCCCGCGACCTATCCCGAGCACGACAGCCAGGAATCGCGCCTTGTGCATGTGCTGCTCGATCAGCTCGCGCAATTGCCCGAGGTCGGTTTTTCACTGCCGTTGCCACGTCACGCCCGACTGCTTGGATTATGCAATGAGCTGATCGAGGCCCCTGATCAATTGATCTCGCTGCGCGACTGGTCCTTGCGGCTGGGCACTTCGGAGAAAACCCTGATGCGTCTGTTTCAGCGCGAAACCGGCCTGAGCTTTCGTGGCTGGCGCCAACGTGCCCGTTTGCTGTCATCGCTGGGCGCGCTGGAAGAAGGGCACAGCGTGACCCATGCGGCGCTCGCCTGCGGTTATGACTCGACCTCTGCATTCATTGCCGCATTCAAGGGTTTGTTCGGTTACACGCCGGGTGAGCTGTTCAAGTCAGCCGGATGAATAGCGCGCCGCAGCGGTGTTACCACGCACTTTCTTTAGCGAAGGAGGCGGCACGAAAGGTGCTTGAAACCGGGGCGTTGCACGGATTTTCGGCAAAAAACCGTACAACTCAAAACAGACTGCCCCTACTCGCTGGGGGAGGATTGCCGTATAACGGCAACAGACGCGTATCTGGCCACAAAGGACCCACAATAAAAGCTGATGAAAACTCCTAAACGCATTGAACCCCTGATCGAAGACGGTCTGGTCGACGAGGTGCTGCGCCCACTCATGAGTGGTAAAGAGGCAGCTGTTTATGTGGTGCGCTGCGGCAAAGAGCTGCGGTGTGCCAAGGTTTACAAGGAGGCAAACAAACGCAGTTTCCGCCAGGCGGCCGAGTATCAGGAAGGTCGCAAGGTACGCAACAGCCGACAGGCCCGGGCCATGGCCAAGGGTTCGAAGTTCGGTCGCAAAGAAACCGAGGACGCCTGGCAGAACGCCGAAGTGGCGGCGCTGTTCCGTCTGGCCAATGCCGGTGTGCGAGTGCCCAAGCCGTACGACTTCCTGGAAGGCGTGCTGCTGATGGAGCTGGTGGCCGACGAGTACGGCGATGCCGCGCCGCGTCTGAACGACGTGGTGCTGGAGCCGGATCAGGCCCGCGAGTATCACGCGTTCCTGATCGAGCAGATCGTGCTGATGCTGTGTGCCGGTCTGGTGCACGGTGACCTTTCCGAGTTCAACGTGCTGCTGGCGCCGAGCGGACCGGTCATCATCGACCTGCCGCAGGCGGTGGATGCGGCGGGCAACAACCACGCGTTCAGCATGCTCGAACGTGACGTGGGCAACATGGCGCTGTATTTCGGCCGCTTTGCGCCGGAACTCAGAAAGACCAAATACGCCAAGGAAATGTGGTCGTATTACGAGGCTGGTACGTTGTCGCCTGCGACCGTGCTGACCGGCGAGTTCGACGAGCCGGAGGACGAAGCCGATGTGGGTGGTGTGCTGCGTGAAATCGAAGCGGCACGTCTGGACGAAGCCCGCCGTCAGGCCGCCCGCGCCGCCGATGACGCACCACTGAGCAAATCCGCCGAAGAGCCGCCACCGCCCTGGTTGCAGTGATGATCAGCGTCTGACAGGTTGATCGTTACCACGCGCCCGCGTGGTAACGCCTGCCAGGACGCTCCGTGTTCGGTGTCTGCGGCATCGCATCGGTGTGATCACAAACATCACCCATCGTCCTGCGCGGCCCGCTTCACGGCGGTATGCAGCTCATCAGTCTTCGCGAACAGGTTCGCTCCCGCAGGGGCCGGTGTGTTGATGTTGCTCGCAGTTGCCCCCGGAGGCCAGGTCCTTGAGGATCGGGCAGTCGGGGCGGTCATTGCCCTGGCAGTGGTCCATCAGGTTCTGCAGGGTGTCGCGCAGTCCGGCCAGTTCACTGATCTTCTGATTCAGCTCGACAATGTGCTGGCGAGCCAGGGCCTTGACGTCGGCGCTGGCGCGTTGGCGGTCCTGCCAGAGGGTGAGCAGCTTGCCGACTTCTTCCAGCGAAAACCCCAGATCCCGCGAGCGCTTGATGAAGGCCAGAGTGTGCAAATCATCCGCGCTGTACATCCGATAGCCGCTGTCACTGCGATGCGCCGCCGGCAGCAGATCGATGGATTCGTAGTAGCGAATCATCTTGGCGCTTAACCCGCTTTGTTTCGCTGCCTGACCGATGTTCATGGTGCATCTCCTGGATCTTTTGGCTTCCAGGTCTTGAGGAGCAAGGCATTGCTCACCACGCTGACACTGGACAGCGCCATCGCGGCCCCGGCCAGTACCGGATTGAGATAGCCCAGCGCGGCCAGCGGGATGCCGATCAGGTTGTAGACGAAGGCCCAGAAGAGGTTCTGGCGGATCTTCGCGTATGTCCTGCGGCTGATGTCCAGTGCAGCCGGCACCAGACGCGGATCGCCACGCATCAGGGTAATGCCCGCCGCCTGCATCGCGACATCGGTGCCGCTGCCCATGGCGATGCCGATATCCGCAGCAGCCATAGCAGGCGCGTCGTTGATACCGTCGCCGACCATTGCCACTACGTTATGGTTTTTCAACTGCGTCACGGTCGCTGACTTATCGGCGGGCAGCACTTCGGCATGCACATCGTGAATGCCCAGCGCCTTGGCCACCACTTGAGCGCTGCCGCGATTGTCGCCGGTCAGCAGGTGGCTGGTGATGCCGCGCGCGTTCAGCTCGCGCACGGCCTGATCCGTTCCCGGCTTGAGCGAGTCGCCGAAGGCAAACAGGCCAATGACATGCGGCTCGGGAGCCTGTTCGATCAGCCACGACAGGGTTCGTCCTTCAGCTTCCCAGATGCGTGCCGACTCGACCAGATCGCCCATGGGCAAACCGCTTTCTTCCAGCAGACGTCGATTGCCCAGCACCAGAGCGTGACCCTGCACGGTACCGGCAATGCCGCGCCCGCTCAGCGCATGGCTGTGTTCGATCTCGTCCAGTTTCAATTGCCACTCATGGCAGACGTCCAGCACCGCCTTGGCCAGCGGGTGCTCGCTGCCGCGCTGCAAGGCGCCTGCGCGTTGCAGCAGCTGTTCTTCGTTGCCTTCCAGAGCAATCATGTTGGTGATCCGGGGCGTGCCTGACGTCAGCGTGCCGGTTTTGTCAAACACCACGGCGGTGACTTCATGGGCGCGTTCCAGCGCTTCGGCGTCCTTGATCAGAATGCCGTAGCGCGCCGCGACGCCGGTGCCCGCCATGATCGCCGTCGGCGTTGCCAGTCCCAACGCACAGGGGCAGGCGATCACCAGCACCGTCACCGCATTGATTAACGCCACCTCCAGCGACGCCCCGACCAGCAGCCAGCCCGCCAGGGTGAAGAGGGCGATCAGCAGCACCACCGGCACGAACACCTGACTGACCCGATCCACCAGTCGCTGAATCGGTGCCTTGCCGGTCTGCGCGTCCTCGACCAGACGGATGATGCGGGCCAGGACGGTTTCCGAGCCCAGCGCAGTGATTCTGACCAGCAACCGGCCTTCACCATTGATGGCGCCGCCCGTGACCCGATCGCCAGGCTGCTTGGCCACTGGCAGGCTTTCACCGGTGATCAGCGCTTCGTCGGCGTGGCTGTGGCCGTCGAGCACCTCGCCGTCCACCGGAAAACGTTCGCCCGGTTTGACCAGCACCTTGTCGTCGAGCTGCAGGGCGCTGACGGTGACATCCTGTTCGATACCGTCCACAACCCGTACGGCGCGGTCCGGACGCAATGCCTCAAGCGCGCGAATCGCACTGGCGGTCTGGCGCTTGGCGCGGCTTTCCAGGTATTTGCCCAGCAGCACCAGCGCGATGACCACCGCCGAGGCTTCGAAATACAGATGCGGCGTGGTGCCCGGTGCGGCATTCAGCCATTGATAGACGCTCAAGCCGTATCCGGCGCTGGTGCCGATCGCTACCAGCAGGTCCATATTGCCCGCGCCTGACCTGACGGCTTTCCACGCCGCCACATAGAAACGCGCCCCGAGGAGGAACTGCACCGGCGTCGCCAGGGCAGCCTGCGCCCAGGCGGGCAGCATCCAGTGCACGCCCATTGGCGATAGCAGCATTGGTACGATCAGCGGCACGGCGAGCACGATCGCCAGCAGCAAGGCCGCGCGTTCACGGTGCAGGCTATGACGCTTGCGCTCGGTTTCGACACGCTCGTCCTGAAGCAGCGTCGCGCCGTATCCTGCGTGGCTGACAGCGTTGATCAAGGTGTGTGGATCGGTCTTGGGCTCGGCCTGAACATGGGCGCGCTCGTTGGCCAGATTGACCGTCACGCTGTTGACCCCCGGCACTTTCGCCAGGGCACGCTCGACCCGACCTGCGCAACTGGCGCAGGTCATGCCGCTGATGGGCAGGTCGAAGGTGATGGTGTCTTGCATCTCATTGACTCCCTGAGGCTGGATACCTGCAAGGATCAACCTTGCCACATGGGCAAGGTCAAGGGCGAATCAATAGTTCAGGTCGGCTTTCTTGAGGTACATGCCCTTGAGGCTGGTCGCGATGCGGTACTTGAGGATGTCACCGGCATGCATCTGAATGGTGGTGCTGCTCGCTGCTTCCATTCCCGGCTCGCAGCCGACCACGTTTCCGGGCAGCCGGCGCAGGCGAACCGATACGGGGCCCGCTGGCAGATTGAACGACACCGAGTCTTCCTGATACAGCCGCCCGGCCAGTTGATCCTGAATGTAGATGCCGATCTCGCACGAGGTTGCCACTTCCAGACGCTCGCGGGAAATGATCAGAATGCCGTAATCCTGAGCCGCCTGAACGGCGGGTGCGGCAGCCAATAGGCCGAGAATGCTGAAGAGGCTAACTACTGACCAGCGCATCGCTGATACTCCTGATGAAAACGTCGATGATGGAGCTTGGCCCACGATAACGCCGAATGCCAGCCCGGCAGAAACAGTAAAAACTTGACCTTGCCACGATGACAAGGTTGAAGATGCACCTCATCCACCCTCAGAGGAGCATCACATGCAGTTATTCACTGTTCAGGGCATGACCTGCGGGCACTGTGTACGTGCCGTGACTCAGGCCATCAGGCAAGAAGACCCCGCCGCCGATGTGCAGATCGAGCTGTCCAGCCAAGAGGTCAAGGTGCAGAGCGTGTTGAGCGCCGAGCACATTATCCGGCTGATCGCTGAAGAAGGTTATCAGGCTCAATCGGTCTGAGCCTGTCCTGTCATTCAACACCATCACTCGCTGGATGAGCGTCGTTAGGTGGAACTGCGCCGGGTCTGGGCGCAATTCCACTAACATATTCTTCAAAAAGCCACTCTGTTACTGGATTGATGTTGTCGCCCGTAAGGCGCGTCCACCCATCAGTCTCGATGTTCTGTAAAACAGAAAAATCTTGAATTAATTTCTCTGCATTCCGTCCTGTTCAGGGTAAGGCGGTTAGACTAACCCGTTGCCCCGCATCGCTATGGACGACTGATGAATTTACGTACGATCCTGATTCTTGGCGCATTGAGCGCCTTCGGCCCGTTGGCCATTGATTTCTACCTACCCGGCTTTCCCGCCATCGCTTCGTATTTCCAGACTGATGAAAAACACGTCCAGTTGACCCTGGCGGCGTATTTTCTTGGCCTCTCGCTGGGACAGCTCGCCTATGGCCCGATGGCCGACCGGTTCGGACGGCGCATCCCGATGCTGGTGGGTGTCAGCCTGTTTACGCTGGCCTCGCTGGCGTGCGCCTTTGCGCCCAATCTGGAATGGTTGATCGGGGCACGCTTCGTTCAGGCACTGGGCGGTTGCGCCGGGATGGTGTTGTCGCGGGCAATCGTCAGCGATAAGTGCAATGCCGTGGAGTCCGCCAAGGTGTTCTCGCAACTGATGCTGGTCATGGGCCTGGCACCGATTCTGGCGCCAATGTTCGGAGGCGTGCTGGTCAATGCCTTTGGCTGGCAGTCGATCTTCGTCAGCCTGACGCTGTTCAGCGCGCTGTGCCTGACCGCCGTTGCGCTGGGCCTGCCGGAAAGCATGGCCGCCAGCACACCGCGTCAGCCACTGCGTGGCGCATTGCGTCAATACGGGCGTCTGCTGACGGATCGTGTGTTCATCGGTCATGCGCTCACGGGCGGCATCGCCATGGCTGGCATGTTCGCTTACGTGGCCGGTTCGCCGTTCGTGTTCATCAAGCTCTACGGCGTACCTGCCGAGCATTACGGTTGGCTGTTCGGCACCAATGCGGCGGGCTTCATTCTGGTTGCGCAGATCAACGCCCGTATTCTGCGCAAGACCGGCCCGGCCTTTCTGCTGGCGCGCACGGTGTGGATCTACCTCGCTGCGGGTCTGGTGCTGCTTGGCATGACTGGCTTGCGCACCGAAGCGCTCTGGCCACTGTTGATTCCGTTGTTCATCTGTGTCGCCAGCCTCGGTTGCATCATCCCCAACGCGTCGGCCTGTGCCATGAACGGTCAGTGGGCCCGTGCGGGTAGCGCGTCGGCATTGATGGGCTGTCTGCAATTCAGCGTTGCGGCAGCTGCCGCGAGCCTGGTGGGGGTGTTGCACGATGGCACCGCAACGCCGATGGCGCTGGTCATCAGCCTGTGCGGTGTCCTGGCAGTCGGCGCATCGGTGTATACGCGCAGGCTACAGACTCAGCGTGACGCACAGGTCACGCCAGCCTGACCGGTCAAGGATTGTGTCAGCAGGTCATGCGGCTGACACAACCCTGAACGCTGCGGCTCAGAACCCCTCGAGCACGATCTTGCCCTTGGCCTTGCCGCTTTCCAGCAGCGCGTGAGCACGGCGCAGGTTTTCGGCATTGATCAGGCCGTAGTGCTCGCCGAAGGTGGTTTTCAGCGTCCCGGCATCCACCAGTTCCGCCACGCGATTGAGCAGGTTGTGCTGCTCGATCATGTCTTCGGTTTCGTACATCGAGCGGGTGTACATGAACTCCCAGTGCAGCGACAGGCTTTTGCGCTTGAGCCTGGAGACATCCAGCGACTTGGGGTCGTCGATCAGGCCCAGCTTGCCTTGTGGCTTGAGGGCTTCGACCAGTTCGTCGAGGTGCTGCCCCGTCTGGGTCAGACTGGCGACGTGGGTAACCGCTTGCAGGCCGACGCGCTTGAGTTCTTCACTCAGCGGTTTGCTGTGGTCCAGCACCTGATGTGCGCCCAGCTCACGAACCCAGTTAGTGGTCTCCTCGCGCGAGGCGGTGCCGATGACGTTCAGCGAGGTCAACTGGCGGGCCAGTTGAGTCAGGATAGAACCCACGCCACCTGCCGCGCCGACGATCAACAGGCTCTGCCCACTGTCACCCTTGCCCTGAGCGATTTGCAGGCGCTCGAACAATAGCTCCCATGCGGTGATCGCGGTCAGCGGCAGTGCGGCCGCATGCGCGAAACTCAGTGACTTGGGCATGCGGCCGACGATGCGTTCATCCACGACGTGCAGTTCGCTGTTGGCACCGGGACGGGTCAGCGAACCTGCGTAGTAAACCTTGTCGCCCGGTTGAAACAGCGTAACGTCGCTGCCGACGGCTTTGACCACGCCTGCCACGTCCCAGCCCAGCACTTTGGCGACACCGTCTTCGGGCTGAACGTTCTGGCGAATCTTGGTATCGACCGGATTCACGGAAATGGCCTTGACCTGGACCAGCAGATCTCGAGCGCCCGCAACCGGTTCGGGCAGTTCGACGTCCTGCAGTGACTGGGCGTCGCTAATGGGCAGGGATTGGTAGTAGGCAATGGCTTTCATTGACGCAGTCCTCGATCTGGAAAAGGGATGAACGGATCATTAGCTATTTCCCGTAAGGATAAAACCCGCTAAAACGGCAGGCTCTTTCAATTTCTTTTTGATAATCCGGGACTTCACATGCTGCGTTTCGATGACCTGCAACTATTCGTGCGTGCTGCCGACCTGGGCAGTCTTTCCGCTGCCGCACGAGTGATGGACTTGTCTGCAGCAGTGGCCAGCGCATCGCTCAAGCGGGTGGAACTGCAACTGGGTGCCCGACTGCTGGCCCGGTCGACACGCAGCCTGCGCCTGACCGCCGAGGGTGAGGGGTTTCTCGAATACGCCCGTGCTGCGCTGGGCAGCCTTGAAGAAGGGCAGCGTTTGCTGGCCAGCAGTCAGGACCGTTGCGACGGCGTATTGCAACTCTCGGCACCGTCGGATCTGGGACGCAACGTGCTGCTGCCCTGGCTGGACGCCTTTCAACAGCAACACCCGCAACTCACGGTGCGTCTGTTGTTGGGTGATCGCATTGCCGACCTGTTCCGCCAACCTGTGGACCTGGCCTTGCGCTATGGCGAGCCGGAGGATTCCTCGCTCGTTGCGTTGCCGGTCCTGCCGGACAACCGGCGCGTGCTTTGCGCCTCTCCGGCTTACGTGGAACGCCACGGCCAGCCGCAGCAGATCGAACAATTGGCGCAGCACAACTGCCTGCTGTTCATGTTGGGCGAGCGGGTTCATGACCGCTGGACATTCGAGGACGGCAAGCGCGAAGTCAGCCTCACGGTAACCGGCAACCGGTTCAGCGATGACGCCGACGTGGTGCGACGCTGGGCGGTGGCCGGAGAGGGCGTGGCGTACAAGTCGTGGCTGGACGTGGCCGCCGATGTCAGGGCCGGACGCCTGCTGGTCCTGATGCCGCATTTGTGCGGAGAACTTGCCCCCTTGAACCTGTTGTGTGCCCATCGCGCGCAACTCAGCAAACCGGTCAATCTGCTGCTCGATATGCTTCGTACGCAGTGCAAGCAACATGCTGTAAGCCAATAAAGACTTTTAATGTTTTATAGGGCTACATAAATTGAAGAATCAGCCTACGGAAGTTTCGGAAAATATGGTGTTTAAATGCATTTTCGATGTGCAAAGTTCCCTCGCTCTCTGGTGAATGCACCTAACAGTTATTGAACGTTTTTGGCATTTTTGCCGTAGGCCTTTCCCTTGTTTTTCGAAGATTTTTTCCGCTCCGGTTTGCTAAACCCTGAGCTAGAGCGGGCTGGCGGTGCGCTGCTGTTCGATGACGGCGCGGCCTGGGCTTGCGCCTGAGTCAGAATGATGGCCACCGATATGGCAATAGAGTGGCCAAAGCGGCTTTTACTCAATCGGACAAGGGTGCATAGAGTTTATACTTGTCATTTCAAGTTGGATCCGCGTTCAACTTTACTGAGGCGTGATTGCTGTCAATATGTCATCGCAATAGATGAATGTTTCAACAGGGAGTGAACACATGGAATATGCACCTTGCATCAGCCAGATTGCGACTTTGCTGGCCGACCCCAAGCGCAGCGCAATGATTTGGGCATTGATGGATGGTACTGCTCGCCCCGCCGATGAGCTGGCGCTGCTGGCGGGCCTCTCGACCTCTTCGGCGGGCGCGCATCTGGCGCGCCTGGCAAGCGGCGGTCTGTTGAAGCAGGAGGCGCGGGGTCGCAAGCGCTTCTTCCGGCTGGCGGCGCCGGAGGTGGGCGCGGCGGTCGAGGCGCTGGCCAGTGCGTCGTTGGCCAGCGCCGACCAGATCAGCCGCATTGTCGCGCAGCCGATGCCTTCCTTGCCGCTGCGTCGCGCCCGCATCTGTTGCGATCATCTGGGCGGTGAAATGGCGGCCGAGCTTTACCAGCGCCTGATGGGCGCGGGGTGGATCGAGCAGCAGGAGAAACGTCTAGAGGTCACGAGCAAGGGCATGGCCAAGTTCGCCGAACGCGGAATCTATATACCGGCGCTCGCCCAACGCAAGCGTGAAACCGTCTGCGCCTGCGCCAACTGGAGTGAACGCAGCCCACACCTGGGCGGTGCGCTGGGCGCCGGCCTGCTGCAACTGTTCATCCAGATGGGCTGGCTGCGCACCACCGAGGAGTCCAGTACGCTGCAAGTGTCGTCGAGCGGACAGCGGGAGATCAGCAAGATTGCGTCAGCGGCGTAAAAGGGTAGCCTACAGAATTCGGAAAAATCGTATGCTAAGGTTTTCCGACCTGTCGTAGCGGCCTGAATTTACCGTCTTCTAGCTTGCGGCTCTGCCGCCAGACGTAATCGCCAGTCAGGTTGATGTGCTCCCAGCCCAGCGGCGACGGGTATTGATACCGGTAGGTACTCACCGGCTTTCCGGCATCGGTCAGTCCTTGGGTTGCCCGCTCCAGATAGCCGGTGTTCCACAGCACAATGGCGGCGGTCACCAGGTTCAGTCCGCTCGCCCGATAGCGCTGCTGTTCGAAGCTGAGATCCCTGATTTCACCAAGGCGGTTGAAAAATACCGCCCTGGCCAAGGCATTGCGCGCTTCGTCCTTGTTCAACCCAGCGTGCACACGACGACGTAGCTAGACGCTTTGCAACCAGTCAAGGACAAACAACGTACGCTCGATCCGGCCCGGTTCCCGCAGGGGCACGGCCAGACCGTTCTGACGCGGATAGCTACCCAGCTTGCGCAGCATCAACGAGGCCGTGACAGTGCCCTGCTTGATAGATGTGCTCAGGCGTAGAATCTCGTCCCGGTTAGCCGCAAAGGCATGGTTGAACTGATTGTGGCGGGTGAAGCCTGTCCATTTATCCACGTCCAACAGCAGTTCAGTGATCTTGATGCGCGGCAGTAGCTGACTGGTCTTGTCGATCAGTGCCTGGACGGTGTCCGGCACTGCTGCATCCAGCGGCGTGATCTTTAGTCCGGACTCGATGAGGATGGCTATCTGATGCAGTGAGAGCTTGTCGCGGAAGTACATCCGACGGATTTTTCCCAACATTTCCATGCTGATAACCTTGTGTTCTCCTGCTCTAAAAGTGAGCAGAAGCAGATGAACACCTGGGTCGGTTTTTGGTCAGCGGCAACACCTAGGAAGAGGCTCGGACGTTACTGGTCTAGTGGAAATACCTATCAATCAGTATTAATGCAGGTGATTTCACCGCAAAGATCAGGCGTGGATGCACCTTCCCCACCCTCTGTCAGAGCTTCACGTACATGAAAAGGTTGTCAAATGGAACCAGCTACATAGGTATGACCACTGAACTGGGCATGATCTGAGGGGGGCTCCATGAAGAATTCGTTCGACCGCTTAATTGATGGGCTCGCAAAAGACTATGGCATGCCTGGTTTTCAAGAGAAAAAACATGAGCATGAAGTTTATTGCTTTGAATTCAACGAAGTTTCTATAAAGATTTATCAGGACACATTCAAGTGGGTGTATTTCTTATCTGATATTGGCGTTATCGACAACTTAGACAGCCACGCTTGCCAACGCCTCCTGAGGCTTAACGAATTTAACTTAAGAATGCCATTTTTCACCGTCGGCCTGAGTGAAAAAAAAGGCGGAGTCGTGCATACGAGAATCCCCTTGCTAAATCTTGATAGTGTAGAAATGCGCCGCGTTGTCGAAGCATTATTGAATCTGTCGGGCGAGGTAAAAAAAACGTTTGGATTTGTCTGAACGTTCGGTCTAAACCGCCATTGATCCTGGCCAGGAAAGTTTTATCAACCATCTGGAGAACGTTTGAATGGGCAACATCTGTCATTCGGGAGGCGTCAGTCGAACCTATAGCCCTCCGGCAAGTCCCGTGTATGGATCGGGTGTAAGCTCACCCTCGCGGTTCGTTGGACAATACACGCTGACTTCCATCCACCAATTGTCCAGCGAGGAGAGGGAAAATTTCCTCGACGCGCATGATCCTATGAGGGTTTACGACTTAAACAGTGAGACGTCAGTCTATCGCACGACCCCGAGAGAATACGTGCGCAATGGGTATGCAACCGGGAATCCAAATTCAGGTGCTATTGTCGCACTTCATGAAGAGTTACAAGAAAGCCCCTATGCCCAGCATATTGGAGCGAGACCTGACCAGGCCGATGCCTACAGGCCTCGAATAGCACATGCATCCTCGTTGAATACGCCGTCCCTGAATGTCATGGCGGGTCGGGGCGCGCTCGGGGCTCTCAGTCATTACGCACGTTCCGATCATGTAACTACTGAAATGAGACTGGGCGACTTTCTGAATCAAGGAGGCAAGGTCTACAGTGATAACTCTGCGATGAGCGCAGGGGGGGACAGGGTAGAGGCGCTGATCGTGACATTGCCTAAAGGCCGAAAAGTACCAGTCAATATCCTCGATTAGTACATTTTTATGTTCCCGCCAGACCACGCATTGCGTGGTTTGGCTATTGTCTGGGGAGCATTCAGAATTCGGAAAAAATAGTACTAGGGGTTTGGGGAGCAACGGAACAGAAAGTGCACTAAGCCCTACCAGTGTCGTTCAATTTCTTCTTCCCAAGCATCCGCCCCGATAAAACAGTTGCGCATCTCAGCCTCTTGATGTGGGGATCGATAGGAAAAACGGACAAAATCGTACGCTATGCATTCGACGTATGAGGTTGAATCCATAGAGATTTACGCCTCGGCGTCAGAAAACGCCCCTAGTCTGATGTGGTGCCAGTGAGACGCCTGACGCTAAGGGGTGTTTGGCTGGGTGACCCCGAAGCTTGGCAAATGGCATACCGCCATACGTTCGGAAAACCGTAGCGTACGATTTTTTTCGAATTCTGTAGGCCCCCTAAAAGGCTACTGCGTGGCGACACCCGGATCAGCGGCAGGACGCTCGGTGTCCATAGTTCTGTGACGCAGAGCGTTAAGGGCGGTACGCCCACGCGGAGCATGGGCGTGATCGAAGGTCGATGCTAGGGTTTGACCAATCGTGCATCGAGGCTGTTCTGCGCCAGGCGTTTGGCCTGATCCTGAGTCATGCCCAGGTGCGTATACAGCGCGTGGAAGTTCTCGGTCACGTAGCCGCCGAAGTAAGCCGGGTCGTCCGAGTTCACCGTGACCTTCACGCCGCGCTCCAGCATGTCGAGAATGTTGTGCTGGGCCATGTCATCGAACACGCACAGTTTGGTGTTGGACAGCGGGCAGACGGTCAGCGGGATCTGTTCGTCGATGATGCGCTGCATCAGTCGCTCGTCTTCGATGGCGCGCACGCCGTGGTCGATGCGTTCGATCTTCAGCAGGTCCAGTGCTTCCCAGATGTATTCCGGCGGACCTTCTTCTCCGGCATGCGCCACGGTCAGGAAGCCTTCGTGGCGAGCACGGTCAAAGACGCGCTGGAACTTGCTCGGCGGATGACCCATTTCCGAGCTGTCCAGACCGACAGCCACGAATGCATCGCGAAACGGCAGTGCCTGGGTCAGGGTCTTCCCGGCTTCTTCTTCGCTCAGGTGGCGCAGGAAGCTGAGGATCAGGCCGCTGTCGACGCCCAGTTGCGATTTGCCGTCTTTCAGCGCGCCGGTGATCCCGGCCAGCACCACTTCGAACGCAATGCCGCGATCGGTATGGGTCTGCGGATCGAAAAACGGTTCGGTGTGAATCACGTTCTGCGCCTTGCAGCGTTGCAGGTAGGCCCAGGTCAGGTCGTAGAAGTCCTGCTCGGTGCGCAGCACGTCGGCGCCCTGGTAATACAGGTCGAGGAATTCCTGCAGATTGTTGAAGGCATACGCCTTGCGCAGCGCTTCGACGTCGTTCCAGGGCAGAGCAATCTTGTTGCGCTCGGCCAGGGCAAACAGCAGCTCGGGTTCCAGCGAACCTTCAAGGTGCAAGTGCAATTCTGCCTTGGGCAGTGCGTTCAACCAGTCGTACATGTGCTTTTCTCATCAGGTGCAGATCGCGGGCATTCTACAGATGCGCAGCGCTCAACAGGGTAAAACCTGACCGACCGTTCAACTAAGAGGCGCTTGCACGGCTTCCTGCTCGCGTCGATAGGCGTAGGTATCGGCAAAACGCGACAGCAGAAACTCGGCACAGGTCGTGACAGGATAGCGCGCCGGCTGGCTTTCGCTCTGACAGCCCGGCAGGCATTCGATGCGCGTATCCGGATGCGGTTCGGCGAAGAACGGCATCGAATAACGATCGACACCCAGCGGGCTGATGACCCGATGCGGCGTGGACAGGTAACGGTCGTTGCTCCAGCGCGACATCATGTCGCCCAGATTGACCACGAACGTACCGTCGATGGGCGGCGCGTCGATCCACTCGCCGCGCACGTTACGTACTTGCAAACCGCCTGCCGTGTCCTGATACAGCAGCGTGACGCAGCCGTAATCGGTGTGTGCGCCCGCGCCTTGCTGCTCGCTTGAGGTGGCCGTGTGGCGTGGCGGGTAATGGATCATGCGCAGCACGCTGACCGGATCCTTGAAACGCTGGTCGAAGAAGTCCCGTTCGATGCCCAGTGCCAGCGTCATGGCTCGCAGCAGGGTCTGCGCGAGCGCCTGCATGTCCAGATAATGCTGTTCCATCAGGCTTTCCCAGCCTGGAATGTCGGGGTGCCGGTTCGGTCCGCGTAGCGGTTTGCCTGCTAGCACGTCGGGATGACCGGCGTCCAGATGCAGGCCCATGTCGAAGGTTTCCTTCAGGTCACTTGGCAGGCTGGGGTCCAGTTGCTCGGTGGCAATGGCGCCATAGCCGCGATGATGCGTGCTTTGGGTGATGTCGATCCTGAGCTTTTCGGCCGCGGGCCGTGCGAAGAACGACTTGGCGGCCGCCAGCACTTGCTCTATGCGCTGTGGCGCAATCGAATGACCCGTGATGTAGAAGAATCCCCATTCACGGCAGGCGCTGTCGATCTGGCGAGCAACTGTCTGCCAGGCTTGCGTGTCCGTGCCATAGAGCGGGGCGATGTCGATGATGGGAAGCTGGTCCATGAAACGGTCCTGGAAATCCGGTGGTCGTCAGATGGATCACGCCTACGGGACGAGGGCGCGATCCACCAGGCAGATTACTTCGGCAATTCAGCCTTGATGCCTTCGACGTAGTAGTTCATCGAGGCCAGTTCTGCGTTGGTCGCAACCACGCCAGCCGGGATTTTCACGGTGCCGGTCTGGTCCTTGATCGGGCCGGTGAACGGGTGGAATTCGCCGCTCTCGATGCTGGCGATGATCTGCTGCGCTTCAGCTTTCACGTCGGCGGGCACCAGATCGCTGATCGGCAATTCGACCGTGCCTTCCTTCAGGCCGCCCCAGTAATCCTGCGGTTTCCAGGTGCCTGCAATCACGCCCTCGGTGGCCTGGATGTAATGCGGGCCCCAGTTGTTGACGATGGACGTCAATACAGCCTTGGGACCGAAGTGCGCCATGTCCGAGGCGTAGCCGACGGCATACACGCCACGCCGTTCGGCGGTCTGGATCGGCGCCGGGCTGTCGGTGTGCTGGAAGACCACGTCCACGCCCTGATCGATCAGCGCGTTGGCGGCGTCGGCTTCCTTGCCCGGATCGAACCAGGAGTTGACCCAAACTACTTTGATCTCGGTGCCAGGGTTGTACTTGTTCAGCGCTAGCTGGATGGCGTCGATGTCGCGCAAGACTTCAGGGATCGGGAACGAGGCGACGTAGCCGATCTTCTTGGTCTTGGTCATCTTCGCCGCCAGGAAGCCACCGACGTAACGGCCTTCGTAGGTGCGGGCCAGATAGGTGCCCATGTTCTTGTCCTGTTTGTAGCCGGTGGCGTGCTCGAACTTGACCTTGGGAAACTGCTTGGCAACTTTCAGGGTCGGGTTCATGTAGCCGAACGAGGTGCTGAAAATCAGGTCGTAACCGCCCTTGGCCATGTTGCGGATCACGCGCTCGGCGTCCGCGCCTTCGGGCACGTTTTCCACGTAGCTGCTGCTGACCTTGTCGCCCAGCGCCGCGACCATCGCCTTGCGGCCCTGCTCGTGCTGATAGGTCCAGCCGTGGTCGCCGATGGGGCCGATGTAGACGAAGCCGACTTTCAACGGATCGGCTGCCGAGGCGAGCAGGCTTGCACCGAGACCTACGACAGCGGTCATGGCGCACAGCAGTTTTTTCAGGGGACGGCGTGGGGTGGTCAGGTGCATCGGGTCTTGCTCCTTGCAGTCTTGTTGGAGTGGATACTCCGCCAATGCAAATAGCTGACCACAAAGACAAGTTATGCCGTAGACGCGTCGCGGCCCGGTCTGAGTGATCCTGCCTGCCGCGCGACGGTGCAGGCGATACATGTTTCGCCGCTAACTGGTGCAGCGCGTGCTGCGTTCGACGATGCACATCGGCGTGCCGGCCACCGGCTCGCGCATGATCTGTACCTGCACGTCGAACACCCGGCAAACCAGCTCGGCATCCAGCACCTCGCCCGGCGCACCACTGGCCACCAGTCGCCCGGCCTGCATGACCGCCAGATGATCGGCGTAACGGCAGGCCTGATTGATGTCGTGCAACACCGTGATGACCGTTTTGCCTTCGGCGCTGAGGGCGCGCATCAGGTCCAGCAGTTCGACCTGATGGCTGATGTCCAGATAGGTGGTCGGTTCGTCGAGCAGCACGATTGCCGCGTCTTGGGCCAGGATCATCGCCAGCCATGCGCGCTGGCGTTGTCCGCCGGACAGGTCGGACAACGGCCGGTCGGCGAGGGTGTTCAGTTCCATGCGCTGCAAGGCCTGATCGACGCTGTGCTGATCCGCCCCACTCAGCCGCCCCCACAGACTGTTATGCGGGCTGCGACCGTAAGCCACCAGTTGCCGCACACTGACGCCCTCGGGGATCGGCAGCACTTGTGGCAGAAACGCTACCTTGCGGGCCAGGTCCCGCGCCGACAGCTCGCGGTAGGCTTTGCCGTCCAGGCTCAGACTGCCGGACTGCGGGGTGAGAATCCGTGCGAACGCTTTGAGCAGGGTGGACTTGCCACAGCCGTTGGGACCGATCAGCGCGGTGACCTTTCCGGGCGGCGGGCTGAACGACAGGTCTTGCACGATGCGCGTTGCGCCGTAGCCGATGTCGAGTTGCTGCGCCTGAAGAATGCTCATGGGATCAACCTTTGAATCGGGCCAGCAGCCACAGGAAATACGGAGCGCCAATCACAGCCGTAAGAATCCCGGCTGGAATTTCGCTGGGGGCGATCAGCGTGCGACCGAGCGTGTCGGCCAGGACCAACAACAGTGCGCCCAATACCATCGATGCCGGCAGCAAATATTGATGATGGCCGCCCACCAGGCGGCGAGCCATATGCGGGGCGACCAAGCCGACGAAACTGATCGGGCCGATGATCCCGACCCCCATACTGGTCAGCAGCACCGCGCTGCCCATCGCCAGCCAGCGGGTGCGCGTGAGGCCGGTGCCCAGGCTCTGCGCCGCTTCGTCGCCCAGACCGATCAGGTTGAGCGGTTTGGCGAGCAGCAGCGTGGCCGGAATCAATATCAGCAGCGGTACGGTCAGCAATACGTGATGCCAGTTGCGGCTCCACAAACTGCCGGTCAGCGCCAGCAAGGCGGTGTTGATGTCCAGCGGGTTGGACAGGATCAGAAACTCGGTGATGCTCGACAGTGTGACTGCGATGGCGACACCCGACAGCGCGAAACGCACCCCGGAAAACTGCACGCCGGTGTTGTACAGCGCCAGCAGCAACGCGCCACCCGCACCGCCCAGGCACGCCACGAACGGCAGCGCGGACACGGGTAATTGTGGGAAGCCGATGATCGCGATGGTCAGCGCCAGTCCTGCACCCTGGGTCACGCCAAGAATCTCCGGCGAGGCCAGCGGATTGCGGATCACGCCCTGAACGATGGCGCCCGCCAGACCGAAGGCACAGCCAGTCACAATCGCAATCAGGCCACGTGGCAGACGATGATTCCAGACCTCGAAGTCTTTGGCGTCTTGCGCGATCAGGTGGTCGAGTACGGTGCCGGGCGTCAGCCAGACGGTGCCCGCGCTCAGGCTCAGCAACAGCGCCAGCAACAACAGACCGATCAGAATCAACAGGGTAGAACGAGGCCTGTTCATAGCGCACGCCTCGCCAGAAACAGAAAGAACGGCGCGCCGATCAACGCGGTGACCACGCCCGCAGGCGTTTCGACCGGAAAGGCCACGGCGCGGCTGATCAGGTCGGACGCCAGCACGATGGCAGCACCCAGTCCGGCACTGACCGGAATCAGCCAGCGATAGTCGTTACCCAGCGCCTGGCGGGCAATGTTCGGCGCGATCAGGCCGACGAAGCCGATCGGCCCGACCGCGCAGACGCTGGCTCCGACCAGCATCAGACTGACCACGAACACCAGCAGGCGCAATGCGCCGATCCGCACGCCCAGCGAGCGGGCGGCGTCTTCACCGAGATTGATCAGGTTCAGGCGTGGTGCGCAAGCAATCGCGAACACGATGCCGATCAGCGTGCAGGGCCAGAGCAGTTGCAGTTGTTCGGCACCGACATTGGCCAGCGAGCCGGCCAGCCAGTTCAGAACGCTTTGCGCCTGCGCTTCGACGAGGATCACGGTCAGGCGGGTCAGCGCCGCGCACAACGCTGCCACCGCGACGCCCGCCAGCACCAGTCGCCCTTGCGACGTGGCAGGCGACCAGGCACCGCCGAGGCTGAACACGGTGATCCAGGCCAGCGCGCCACCCAGGCACGTCATCAGCAACGCGCCGCCGGGAAAGGGCAGCGCGACCAGTCCGGTCGAGAACAGCGCCAGACCCAGCGCCGCGCCTGCGGTGACGCCGAACAGGGATGGCGAAGCCAGTCGATTGCGGGTGATGCCTTGCATCAAGGCCCCGGCCACGCCCAGACAGGCGCCGACCAGCGCCGCGCACAAGGCTCGCGGCACCCGCAACTGCGCGACGATGTAGGCAATGTTGCCGCCCTCGCGACCAAGCGTGAACAGTCCGTTCCAGGCATCGATCTGCCGGACAGTGAACGGCGACAGGGCGAACAGTGACATCCAGAACAGGCCCAGACAGCTTGCGGCGATTACGCTCGCCATCAGCCAGCGCCGCATTTACGGGTTGATCACGGCCTTGCCGCCCTTGAGGACCGCAAGCGCATCATCGGCAATCTGCTCGGAGGCCATGATGCCGCGGTTACGCGCCCAGCTGTCGCCATCCACTTCGGCCACCTGCTTGTTACGCACCGCGCTCAGAACCTGCCACAGCGGCTGCTTGCTCCAACTGTCCACCAGACTTGGGCGACGGTAGTGGCCGACCAACAACCAGCCCGGATCCAGCGCCAGTAATTGTTCGAGGCTGACGAACTCGGTCGGCGCTGCGTTCTTGCGCACTTCTGGCACCTGCAGGCCGATGGCTTTCAGCACGCTGCCAGCGTAAGAGTGCGGGCCGTGGACCGAGAAGCTGTCTTCACGAGCGACGCCGAACAGCACTTTGGTGTCGGCCGGTATCTGCGCCGCGACGTTTTTCAGGTGCTCGCGGTTCTCGGCGATGCGCGTCTGCATTTGCGGACCTTTGCCCAGCGCGGTGCCGATCAGTTCGGCGGATTTCAGGCTGCCTTCGTAATCCTCGCCACGCGACGGCAGCATCAATGTCGGTGCCAGGCTGGCCAGATCGTTATACAGCGCTTGATGACGGCCCAGGTCGGCAATGATCAGGTCCGGCTTGAGGCGCGCGATGACTTCGATGTTGGGCTGCGAGCGAAGCCCCACCGACTGCCACTCACCGATGGCCTTGCGTGCTTTGGGCAGCACGCGATTGGCATCGCCGTCGTCCGCGGCACCCACCGGTGTCACGCCCACCGAGGCCAGGCTGTCGAGAAAGGAGAACTCCAGCACGACCACGCGTTTGGGGGTGTCAGGCAAATGAACCTTGTGCTGGCCGTCATCGATATCGATCGGCGCGGCTTGAGTTGCGCAGGCCAGGGCCGCCAACAGGCTGCCAGCCAGCAGATGGGTCAGTCGAAAAGCACGCATGGCGAATGTCCTTTGCTGCGGGAACAGAGCGGTGAAAACAGCCGCGCCGGAAGGTCGCGAATAAAACGGCGGGCACTATTTCACATCGTGGCGGCGGGATCAAAAGTCATTTACGTGTGGGTGGCGTTCTCATTCCGGGCTTTTTTTGAAACCTTTTGTCACACCCTGCACTCTGAACGGCTTCACTGACAGACACCTTCATATACATCCGCGGCGATGTGTCGCAAGGGTTTGGGGAACGAAATGGGCGCATTGCTCAAGCAAGAGAAGTTTTTACTGCTGGCGATCATCGCCACCTTCGTCGCCTATCCGCTGGAGCACACGCTGCTGGGCAACGGTCAGACAGTCGCTCTGGTGGCCGGTCTGGCGCTGGTCGGCTTCATTGTCTGCGCCTCGTTGCGCGTGGCCCATCATGCCGAAATGCTCGCCGAGAAAGTCGGCGATCCTTACGGCACGATGATCCTGACGCTGTCGGCGGTGCTGGTCGAAGTGGTGATCCTGGCGATCATGATGAGCAACGAGCCGTCACCGACGCTGGTGCGCGACACCATTTACTCTGCCGTAATGCTCGACATCAACGGCATTCTCGGCCTGGCGGCGCTCATGGGCGGCATCAAGCACGGCGAGCAGTCTTACAACGATGATTCGGCGCGCACCTACAGCGTGATGATCATGACCGCGATGGGCGTGTCGATGGTGGTTCCCGAGTTCATTCCCGAAGCGAACTGGAAAATCTACTCGGCGTTCACCATTGGCGCGATGATCCTGCTTTACACCTTGTTCCTGCGCATGCAGGTCGGGCCGCACAGCTACTTTTTCAGCTACAGCTACCCGGACAAGAAGAAGCGCAAGGATCAGCCTGAAGAACACGCAGAACCCGTGAACCTGACCCGTTCCATCGCCACGCTCGTGGTCGGCGTAGTGGTGATCGGTGCGCTGGCGGAGGTGATGTCCAAGACCGTCGATCTCGGCCTGGAAGGCACCGGCGCGCCGCCGGTCATGACCGCAATTCTGGTCGCGGCCATTTCCGCGTCGCCCGAGATCCTGACCGCGCTGCGTGCCGCGTTGGCCAACCGCATGCAATCGGTGGTCAACATCGCATTGGGCGCCTCGCTGTCGACGGTGATCCTGACCGTCCCGGTGATGGAAGCGATGGCGCTCTACAGCGGCCAGCCGTTCCAGATGGCCATGACCCCGGTACAGACCGTGATGATCCTGATCACCCTGCTGGTGAGCGCGATCAACCTCAACGACGGCGAAACCAACGCCATCGAAGGCATGACCCACTTCGTGCTGTTTGCGACGTTCATCATGCTGTCGTGTCTGGGGCTTTGAACCGAGGGGCGAGCGCTCGTCCTTGAGCGCTCAACCCTGAATCAGCTCACGCGCAGCCTGGCGGTGTTGTGCGATCAGGTGCTGCAGATCCAGCCCTTCCACGTGACCCTCGATCACGCGCCATCTGCCAGCGATCATCACTCGATCCGCACGATCTGCACCGCACAGCAGAAGCGCTGACAGCGGATCGTGGCTGCCGGAGAAGCGCAACTCGTCGAGCTTGAACAGCGCCAGGTCAGCCTGCTTGCCGACTGCCAGCTCGCCAATGTCAGTACGCCCCAATAACTGTGCCGAGCCTTTGGTGGCCCAGCCCAGCACCAACTCGGGCGTGATCTTTTCCGCGCCGTAGCGCAGCCGTTGCAGGTACAACGCCTGACGCGCTTCGAGGATCATGTTCGAGGCATCGTTGGACGCTGAACCATCCACACCAAGCCCGAGCGGTGCGCCTGCTGCGGTCAGGTCCAGCGTCGGGCAAATGCCGGAGGCCAGGCGCATGTTGGAGCTTGGGCAATGACAGATGCCCGTACCCGCGTCACCCAGACGGACGATTTCTTCCGGGTTGAAATGAATGCCGTGTGCCAGCCAGGTGCGTGGGCCGAGCCAGCCGACGCTGTCCAGATAATCCACCGTGCGCAGGCCGAAGCGCTGAAGACAGAAGTCTTCCTCATCAAGGGTTTCGGCCAGATGAGTGTGCAGGCGCACGTCGAGCTTTTCAGCCAGTGCGGCGCTTTCAGCCATGATCTGTGGCGTGACGGAAAAGGGCGAGCACGGCGCAAGGGCGATCTGAATCTGAGCGCCGTCGCCACGCTCATGGTAGGTCTCGATCAGGCGCTGGCTGTCGGCCAGAATCACCTCGCCCTGTTGCACGGTCTGTTGCGGCGGCAGTCCGCCGTCGGCTTCGCCCAGACTCATGGAGCCGCGAGTGAGCATGGCGCGCATGCCCAGTTCACGCACGCTCTGCACCTGTACGTCGATGGCCTGTTCCAGACCGTCTGGAAACAAGTAATGGTGATCGGCGGCTGTGGTGCATCCGGACAGCAACAGCTCGGTCAGCGCAACCTTGCTGGCGACGGCCAGTTTCTCGGGCGTCAAGCGCGCCCACACCGGGTACAGGGTTTTGAGCCATGGAAACAGAGGTTGATTGACCACGGGTGCCCAGGCTCGGGTCAGGGTCTGATAGAAGTGATGATGGGTGTTGATCAGGCCGGGCAGCAGCACATGCTCGCGAGCATCGAAGATTTCGGCACAGGGAAGGGCAGGTTGCTGCCCTGCCGCCAGCATTTCGGTGATCACGCCGCCCTCAATCACGAGCCCGCCACGGGCGTCCAGGTCATTGGCAGTGAAGACAGCGAGGGGATTTTTCAACCAGATACGGATCGCGGACATCGGCCGGCTCCTCTGAAAGTGGGTTCAGGGTTAGCCAGCTCAGTGTTGCCCTGTCTGCTGATCCAGGGTCGCCAGCGGCAGACAGCGCCTCGGCAAGGGAGGCGAGTTTAATGGGTTGATCAGTTTTTAATCAAGTGGCGCTCGGACGGACGCGTGCAAGGCTTTCCTGGCAGCATGCCGATGCAGAACATCGGCACGATCACATTCCTGCCTCACGCACGATCATTTACCAGGCAATCGTCTCGCCCTTGTAGTTGATGAAGTGATGCCCGCCCTTGCCCGCGTAGGCATTGAGCTGCTCAACCAGGCCGGTGGTGCTGGTCTGCACGTCGATGGCGGCATTCTCGCCGCCCATGTCGGTCTTGACCCAGCCCGGATGCAGCGACAGTACGGTCGGCCGTGGCTCGCCCAGTTGCGTGACAAAGCTGTTGGTCATCGAATTGAGCGCGGCCTTGCTGGCTTTATAAAGCGTCATGGTCTCGCCGTCAGGGCAGGCAACGCTGCCCAACACCGAACTCATGAAGGCCAGAACGCCCGTCTCGGGACGGATATGGTCGATGAAGCGCTCGGCAAGGCGGATTGGCGCAACCGCATTGGTCAGGAACAACTGGCCCAGCTCGGCGGCGGTGGCCTGCGCGGCGCTCTGGTGTTTGGGCCCCATGATTCCGGCATTGACGAACAACACGTCGAATACTTCGCCCTTCAGCTTCTGCACCAGCACTTCCAGCGAAGCGGTGTCATCAATGTCCACGGCTTCAATCCGCACACCTTCGATGGCTTTCAAGCTGTCGGCATTCTGTGGATCACGAACGGTAGCGGTGACCTTCCAGCCCTGTTCGGTCAGGCGTTGAACCAGCCCAAGGCCCAGGCCACGCGAGGCGCCGATGATCAGCGCGGTTTTGGTCGTCATGAAAAAACTCCTTGGCAGATTGAAAAGGGCGCTACGGGCTCGGCGGCAAAACGCTATGTCCAACGCAGGAGCCTTCTCTGGTTCGGCAACGCTGCTGTCCACTTCGTTCAGCCTGAAAACCACCCGCTACAAAGCGGTCCGTGAGCATCCACGAAGCTTGGCTCATGGTTCTGGGTAAGCCAAGCCCGGTGGTCACTGCAGTCTGCTGCGAAGCGCCTTCATGTTTATGTGGCTCAATGCCCCGCCCGCCAAGGCTGTCCAAGCGAAACCGGTGCGTACAGCCGGGTGCGCAGAGCGTCACGAGACAGCAACACCAGCACGATGATGGTCGCAACATACGGCAGCATGGCCAGTAGGTTGGACGGAATCGCAAGCCCGATGCCTTGTGCGACCAGATGCAGAATGCTGGCCAGGCCGAACAGGTAGGCGCCCAACAGCAGACGCCAGACACGCCAACTGGCGAATACCACCAGCGCCAGAGCGATCCAGCCGCGACCGGCGCTCATGTTTTCGGCCCACATGGGTGTATACGCAAGCGACAGGTAGGCGCCTGCCAGCCCGGCCATCGCACCGCCGAACAACACCGCCAGCGTGCGGACCCGCAGTACCGGCAGGCCCATTGCGCTGGCCGCATCAGGGTTTTCGCCGACCGCCTGGATGATCAGCCCGACCCGGCTTTTCAGCAGTGCCCAGGCCACCAGTGCGAACAGGGCGAAGGACAGGTAAACCAGCAGGTCCTGAGCGAACAGCATGCGGCCGATCAGCGGGATTTCGCTCAGCAGCGGGATCTCGAACGGCTCGAAACCGCTCAGCGGCTTGCCGACCCAGGCAGCCCCGACAAAGCTCGACAGGCCGACGCCAAAAATGGTCAGGGCCAGACCGGTGGCCACCTGATTGGCATTGAACACCAGCGCAACCAGCGCGAAGAGTGCCGACAGCAGCATGCCCGCCAGCATCGCCAGCAATACGCCCAGCCACAGATTGCCAGTACTCAGCGCGATGATGAAACCGATCACCGCCCCGAACAGCATCATGCCTTCCTGTCCCAGGTTGATCACGCCGCTCTTCTCGCAGATCAATTCACCCAGCGCAACCAGCAACAACGGCGTACCGCAGCGCACCATGGCGTAGAAAATATTGCTCAGCAGATCGATATCCATCACACGGCTCCCACGGCAGGCGTCATCTGACGCTTGGCCCAGCGCAGCTTCAGGCGCGGGCGGTAAAGAATCAGTACATCGCAGGCCAGCAGGAAAAACAGCATCATGCCCTGAAACAGTTGAGTGATGGCGGGCGGCAGGTTCAGCGTCATCTGCGCGCTTTCGCCTCCCAGGTACAGCAGAGCGATCAGCAGGCTGGAGAACAGAATGCCGATGGGGTTGAGGCGCCCGAGAAACGCCACGGTAATCGCGGCGTAGCCGTAACCCGGCGAAACCTGCGGCACCAGTTGTCCGATGGGGCCGGTGACTTCCGAAACACCCGCCAACCCGGCCAGCGCGCCGCTGATCAGCAACGCCAGCCACACCAGACGTTTCTCACGAAAGCCGACGAACCCGGCAGCACGTTTGTCCAGACCCAGCACCTTGATCTGAAAACCGATGAAGCTGCGCTGCAGCAGCACCCACACCGCTATCAGTGCGAACAGTGCGAAATACACGCCCACATGCGCGCGGCCATCCTCCATCAGCAGCGGAAGACGACTGGCGTCCCCAAAGGTCGCCGACTCTGGAAAGTTCATGCCCGCCGGGTCCTTGAGCGGACCGTGCACGAAGTACAGCAGCAGATTGAGCGCGATGTAGTTGAGCATGATGCTGGTGAGGATTTCATTGGCATTGAAGTGCGTGCGCAACCAGGCGGTCACTCCGGCCCATGCGGCACCGGCCAGTGTCCCGGCGAGCAGGACGATCACCAGTGCCCAGCGGCTTTCCATCTCGATGATATTGACCGCCACCGCGCTGCCCGCCAGAGCGCCGAGCAGCAGTTGGCCTTCGGCCCCGATGTTCCAGATGCGCGCCTGATAGGCCACTGCCAGACCCAGCGCGCACAGCAGAATCGGCAGGGTTTTGACCATCAGTTCCGACAGCCCGTACAGATCGCTGACCGGCGCGATCAACAAGGTGTGCAGCGTCACCCAGGGATCGAGCCCCAGCGCGATGAACAGCAGCGATCCGCTCACCAGCGTCAGCACGGCTGCCAGCAGGGGAGAGCACCACAACATGGCGCGCGACTGCTGTCCGCGCGGTTCCAGAGAAAGCAGCATCTTTTGCTCCGTTAACCAGGCGTGTGGGCCTGGGTTTGAGAAGGGGCGAATTGACCCGCCATCCAGCCGCCGATCTGCACGGTGCTGGTCTGTCCGGTCGGAATCAGGTCGCAAAGTTGTCCGCCGCTCAGGGCGGCGAGGCGGTCACTGATCTGGAACAGTTCGTCGAGGTCCTCGGAGATCACCAGAATCGCCGCACCGGCATCGCGCAGGGCAATGAGTGCGCGATGGATGGCCGCCGCCGCGCCGACATCCACGCCCCAGGTCGGGTGCGCGGCCACCAGCAGTTTCGGGTTCTGCATGATCTCGCGGCCCAGAATGAATTTCTGCAGGTTGCCGCCGGAGAGGCTGCGCGCTGCGGTCTGGGCATCCGGCGTCTTGACCGCAAAACGGCGAATGATCTCATCCGCCAATGCGCGGACCTTGTTGCGCTGAATCAAGCCGCGGCTGACCAGACCTTGCTGAAACGCCGTGAGCAGCGCGTTATCGGCCAGGCTCAATTCAGGCACCGCGCCGTGGCCCAGGCGTTCGGCCGGTACGAAGGCCAGGCCACGTTTGCGCCTGGCGTCGGGACGCAGGTGGCCGACCGGTGTATCGGCGAAACGCAGCGTGGCCGCTTGATCGACGGGCAGGCGCTGTTCGCCGCTGAGCAGAGCGAGCAATTCGTCCTGTCCGTTGCCCGCTACACCGGCGATGCCGACGATTTCGCCGCTGCGCACTTGCAGGCTCACGTCCTTCAGCGAGCAACCGAACGGGTCGGGGTTGTGCCAGGACAAGCGCTCGATCCTCAAAAACGGTGCCGCGCCGCTGACTTTTTCATACTGCGCGGTCAGGCCTTCGGCATCACCCACCATCAGCCGCGCCAGCTCAAGGTCAGAGCATTCGGCCGGGATGCAGTGCCCTGAAACCTTTCCGTTGCGCAACACCGTTGCGCTGTGACACAGGGCCCGGACCTCACCCAGCTTGTGGCTGATGAACAGGATGCTGCAGCCCTCGGCCGCCAGATGCCTCAGGGTGACGAACAACTCTTCGGCTTCCAGCGGCGTGAGCACGGACGTCGGCTCGTCGAGAATCAACAGGCGAATGTCCTGCATCAGGCAGCGAATGATTTCTACCTTTTGCCGCTCGCCAATCGACAGGCTGTGGACCAGCCGCTGTGGCTCCAGAGCCATGCCATAGCGCTGTGACACCTCACGAATGCGTGGCTCCAGCTGTTTCGGTGTTCCGGCAGCCGCACCCATCGCCAAGGCGATGTTCTGCGCCACGCTCAGGGTTTCAAACAGTGAAAAGTGCTGAAACACCATGCCGATGCCCAGGCTCCTCGCCTGCGCGGGGTTACGCATGGTCTGCGGCTGACCTTGCCAGACGATGGCACCGGCGTCCGGCTGCGTCACGCCATAGATGATCTTCATCAGGGTGCTCTTGCCGGCGCCGTTTTCACCCAGCAGCGCGTGGATTTCGCCTGGCTGAATGGTCAGATCGACGGCGTCGTTGGCCAGACAGCCGGGATACCGTTTGGTGATGTGGCGCAATTGGAGACGCGCAGGTATCGCGTGGTTTGACATATCGGGCTCTGATGCAGGAGAGGATCGCTCGTGGGTAAAGCAAAATCCTGGCCAGGGAGTCAGCTTTTCTCACAATGCGCAGAATCGGGCCTGACAGAACGGCATAAAGTGCTCGCTAAGCCAATAAGCGAGCTATCGGCACCAGATCGGGGCGTACCTGCGGATAACGAGAGCTAATATGGCTCATTGATTTGAGCAAAAAATGTACAGATGCCTGCGAGAGAGACCGGTCAACCCGCAGCGCGACCCTTGCACCTGTTATCCACAGGTTGCTCCACAGTTCCTGTGCGAAAGGCGATGAACCGAGAATAACGCCGTATGGCTTAGCAGCCGAACGTGCTAAGGGTCGTTAAATCGCTGTTTTGTCGATGTTTTTACAGCGACACTTGTTAATTGTACAAAAAATGATCAATCGCCCGTATCGCTTGCCCGATAAGGCTTGCAGCGGTATGTGCTCAGCTTATCCACAGCCGGATGCACAGTAGATGTGGGCAAAACGCAGACTTTCTTGACGTTGTGGTTACAGAGCGGACGCGCGGTGTAACACAATCCTGCCCCGGCTCAAGTCGGCCAGTTGCCGTTGCAGTGTCTCGACATGCTCCGGCGCGAGGGCGACCGACATCTCCACACCATTGGCCGTGAAATCCTCGGCTTCAACCAGACCATTGGCGTCTGCAAGGCGAACCTTGACCAGCGCCAGCTCACTGAAACTGCATTCGAGTTGGAACGACAGCCGGTTGACCAGTTCCAGCCGAGGTGCCTGTTGCAGGCATTTGTTGGCACCTCCGCCATAAGCACGGGCCAGGCCACCGGTGCCCAGTTGAATGCCGCCATACCAGCGAATCACCAGCACCACGACCTGATCGAAACCCTGCGCCTCGATCGCTGCCAGAATCGGCCGACCCGCAGTGCCACCCGGTTCGCCGTCATCGTTACTGCGGTATTGATCGCCCAGCTTCCAGGCCCAGCAGTTATGCGTGGCGTTCAGATCGCTGTGCTGATCGATGAACGCTTGTGCGTCAGCCGGGCTGGTGATGGGAGCTGCGAGGGTGATGAAGCGGCTCTTGCGGATTTCTTCACGAAATTCGCAAGGGCCTTTGAGGGTAAAAGGCATGCGTGTATCCGACAGGCGACAAGGTGCGAATTCTACAAGGCTGGCGGCGTAAGCCCACACCCTTTGAGGATGATCCTGATCAGGTTCTCGCTGGCCTCGTCCATGTCCTGTCGGGTCAGGCGCGTGCGTCCGGTGACACGGCATATCTGGGAGGCGAAGTCAGCGTAGTGCTGAGTGCTGCCCCACAGCAGGAAAATCAGGTGGACCGGGTCGATGGCGTCCATCTTTCCCGCGTCGATCCAGGCCTGGAAAACTGCCGCCCGTCCCTGGAACCACAGGCGGTAATCCTGGCTGAAATACTCGCTCATGCATTCCCCGCCACTGATGATCTCCATGGCGAAGATCCGTGATGCCTGGGGCTGCCGACGCGAAAACTCCATCTTGGCGCGGATGTAGCGGGCCAGCGCCTCGGCGGGATCGTCGTCCACGCTCAAGGTGTTGAAGGTGCTGTCCCACAACTCGATGATATTGCTCAACACGGCCACGTAGAGACCGAGCTTGTTGGTGAAGTAGTAGTGCAGATTGGCTTTGGGCAGCCCGGCTTTGAGCGCGATGGTATTCATGCTGGTGCCCTTGAAGCCGTGACGGGCGAATTCGTCTTCAGCGGCCTTGATGATGGCCTCTTCGTTCTTCTGACGAATACGGCTGGCAGGCTTTGCGACGTGAGCGTTGTGCGCAGGGACTTGGAGGGTCATGGTCGGTTCCGGACAGATCAAGGGGCGCAGCGAGTGCACAGATAACTCACCTGCGGTCATCCCGCAAGCGCAGGCTCGGGAATTTAACGTCGAGGCTCAAGGGGGTCTGCCACTGGCACACGTTCGGCATTGGTTACGGCGGCTTTATCTTCGGGAATCAGCAGGCACATCAGGATCGCGGTAAGGCCGCCGCTGGTGATCGCCGAGTCGAACAGATTCTGTACGAGTTTTGGCATCTCATGCAGCAGCGCGGGCTGTGAGGCAATACCCAGACCGACGCCGAACGACGTGGCGATGATCAGCATGCTGCGGCGATCCAGTGGCGATTGCGCAAGAATCCGCACGCCGGCTGCGGCAACGCTACCGAACATCACCAGGGTTGCGCCGCCCAGCACCGGCTTGGGAATCTGCTGAACGATGGCGCCAATGTGCGGGAACAACCCGAGCATGAACAGCACCGTACCGATGTACAGTCCGACATAGCGACTGGCCACGCCCGTCAACTGAATCACTCCGTTGTTCTGGGCAAATGTGGTGTTGGGAAAGGCGCTGAAGGTGGCGGCCAGCATGCAGCTCACGCCGTCGCCCAGCACGCCGCCCTTGAGCCGCGCGACATAGCTCGGGCCGCTGATTGGTTGTTTGGCGAGCATGCAGTTGGCGGTCAGATCGCCGACGGTTTCGATACTGCTGATCAGATAAATCAGCGCAACCGGCAGGAAAGCGCTCCAGTCAAAACTGAAGCCGAACCGGAACGGCACCGGAACACTGATCAGGGGCAAATCGTGAATCGGTTGCGGCACAAGCTTCCCGCTCAACCAGGCCGCCAGGCTGCCCACGGCCAGGCCGATGATGATCCCGGACAAGCGAATCCATGGCGTGTTGGAGCGATTCAGCGCAATGATCACCACCAGCACGAACACGCCGAGCGCCAGGTTCAACGGCGAGCCGAAGTCAGGCGCGTTGAAGCCGCCGCCCAGGTCCGTCACACCGACCTTGATCAGGCTGACGCCGATCAGCGTAATCACGATGCCGGTCACCAAGGGCGTGATCACGCGGCGCAACTGGCCGATGCAGCGGCTGAGCACGATCTGCACCAGCGCGCCGAAAAAGCACACGCCGAAGATCATCGCCATGATGTCTTCCGGGCTGCCACCGCGCTGCTTGACCAGAAAACCTGCCGACAGCACCGCTCCCAAAAACGCAAAACTGGTGCCTTGCAGGCAGATCATCCCGGCACCGATGCCGAATGGGCGGCGCGCCTGAATGAACGTGCCGACGCCGGAAACCATCAGCGCCATGCTGATCAGGTACGGCAGATAGGCACTCAGACCCAGCGTCGAACCGATGATCAATGGCGGCGTGATGATGCCGACGAAGCTGGCGAGCACATGTTGCAGTGCGGCAAGGAGTGCCGTTGGAGGTTTTGGCCGGTCGTCGAGGCCGTAGATCAGATCATTGTGGTGAGGAGCGTCGGGCTGCATGGCAGGTTCTCGAATCAGGATGTGCCATGAGCTGGCGTATCGTTATCCAGATGTGTTGCAAAAAGCTGTCCAGTTGCTCAGGTAATGGATCCGAAACGCTCGATATATCCAGCCAGATCAATCAACTGCGGCACCTCAGGGTCAGGTCTGGTCATGCAGATTAATATGACGTAACGCTGAAAGTGGGTCATCGGGTAGCAGACAAGCCTTCCATGAAGTTTTCCAGCACCAAATGAGGGCGTCTTCCTTTGCGTGTCACCGTCACCAGGCTCAAGTCGTAAAACCGTGAGTCAGGCTTGAGTGCGCGCAAACGGCCTTCCTTGATCCAGGCGCTGGCATAGTGGTCCGGCAGATAGCCGATGTAGCGTCCGGTCAGAATCAGGAATGCCATACCTTCTCGATCCGATGCGCTGGCCGTGCATTTCAGCGCCTGATAATGAGCCTGAATCTCGACCGGCAGTCTGAACGTCGGCGCGATGGCGTCCTGCTCCGCAAGACGTGCGCTGTCCTGTGCCGCGTCATCGGCATAGAACAGCGGGTGACCGACGGCGCAGTAAAGCAGCGAACGTTCGCTGTAGAGCGGCAGGTATTCAAGGCCAGGCAGCACGCTGACCTGAGGCACAACGCCAACATGCAGCCGCCCTTCGAGCACACCTTGCTCGACTTCGGCCGGGGCAATCATGCTTATATTGACGCGCACATCCGGTCCACGCTCCTTGAGTCGCGAGAGCGCGTGAGTGATGCGCATGTGAGGCATGGTGACGAGGTTGTCGGTCAGACCGATATTCAGTTCGCCGCGCAAATGCTGATGCAGACCGTTGACCTCGGTACGAAAACTTTCCACAGCACCCAGCAATTGCAGTGCTGACTGATAGACCTCATGACCTTCATCGGTCACCGAGAAACCGGCGCGACCCCGCTGGCACAGGCGTAAACCCAGGCGCTGCTCCAGATCGCTCATCTGCTGACTGATCGCCGAGCGGCCGATGCCCAGCGCGCTTTCCGCCGCCGAAAAGCCGCCGGCCTCGACGACGCTTTTAAAGAGGCGCAACAGGCGGATATCGAAGTCACTGACTTGCGCGAGGAGTTCGGTGCGGCGGGTGCTCATTGTTTAGTCTCTACCAAACTAAAGATCATGAAAGTCGGATTTTTCGGACATTGGCTCCATGGCACCTTAACCTAAATAACTGTCTGCTCCAGCACCCCACGAGGTTCGCTCCAATGAATATGTTCGAGTCGTCCGATCCCGGTGTTACCCGTCAATTGAAGCTGGATGCTCACTGGATGCCCTACACGGCCAACCGTAACTTCCAGCGAGACCCGCGCATGATCGTTGCCGCGCAAGGCAGTTATCTGACAGACGACAAGGGCCGCACGATTTACGATGCGCTTTCCGGGTTGTGGACCTGTGGCGCCGGACATACCCGCAAGGAAATTCAGGAAGCCGTCTACAAACAGCTGGGTGTGCTGGACTACTCGCCGGGCTTCCAGTTCGGCCATCCGTTGTCGTTCCAGCTGGCGGAGAAAATCACCGACCTGACGCCGGGCAACCTCAACCATGTGTTCTACACCAACTCCGGCTCCGAGTGCGCCGACACGGCAGTGAAGATGGTGCGCGCTTATTGGCGTCTCAAAGGCCAGGCCACCAAGACCAAGTTGATCGGGCGGGCGCGTGGTTACCACGGTGTTAACGTCGCAGGCACCAGCCTGGGTGGGGTAAATGGCAATCGCAAGATGTTTGGTCAGTTGATGGATGTCGATCATCTGCCTCATACGCTGCTGGCCAGCAATGCGTATTCAAAAGGAATGCCTGAGGCGGGCGGCATCGCGCTGGCTGACGAAATGCTCAAGCTGATCGAGCTGCACGACGCATCGAACATCGCTGCGGTGATCGTCGAGCCAATGGCGGGCTCCGCAGGTGTGATCGTTCCGCCGCAGGGGTATCTCAAGCGCCTGCGCGAGATCTGTGACCAGCACAATATCCTGCTGATCTTCGACGAAGTGATCACCGGTTTTGGTCGCACCGGCTCGATGTTCGGTGCCGACAGCTTTGGCGTGACGCCCGACTTGATGTGTATCGCCAAGCAGATCACCAATGGCGCGATCCCGATGGGTGCGGTGATTGCCAGCAGCGAGATCTACCAGACCTTCATGAATCAGCCGACGCCGGAGTACGCCGTCGAATTCCCGCACGGCTATACCTACTCGGCCCACCCGGTGGCCTGTGCCGCCGGCCTGGCTGCGCTCGACCTGCTGCAGCGCGAGAATCTGGTGCAGCAGGCGGCGGAAATGGCGCCGCATTTCGAGCGTGCGTTGCATGGCGTCAAAGGGAGCAAGAACGTCGTCGACATCCGCAACTACGGTCTGGCAGGCGCGATTCAGCTTGCGCCGCGGGACGGGGATGCCATCGTGCGGCCGTTTGAAGCCGGAATGAAACTGTGGAAAGCGGGCTTCTACGTGCGTTTTGGCGGCGACACGTTGCAGTTCGGGCCAACCTTCAACAGCAAGGCGCAGGACCTGGACCGGCTATTCGACGCGGTGGGCGAAGCACTGAATCTGGTCGATTGATCGTTTCCATTCGAATCCTTCTTATATAGATACCAGGCGCGAAGCAGTTCGCGCCTGACGGAAATTTTTTGGAGTTTGTTCATGAACAACATTCAGCACCTGATTCACGGTGAGTTCGTTTCCGGTGAAGGACGCACGGCTGATGTGTTCAACCCGTCGACCGGTCAGGCCATTCGCAATGTGGCGCTTGCCAGCCGTGAAACCGTTCAGCAGGCCATCGACTCAGCGAAATCCGCCTTTCCGACCTGGCGCAGCACGCCTGCCGCGAAACGCGCTCAGGTAATGTTCCGCTTCAAGCAACTGCTGGAGCAGAACGAAAGCCGTATCGCTCAATTGATCAGCGAGGAGCACGGCAAGACACTGGAAGATGCGGCGGGGGAGTTGAAGCGCGGTATCGAGAACGTTGAGTACGCGTGTGCGGCACCGGAAGTGCTCAAGGGCGAATACAGCCGCAACGTGGGGCCGAACATCGATGCCTGGTCAGACTTCCAGCCGCTGGGTATTGTCGCGGGGATCACGCCCTTCAACTTCCCGGCGATGGTGCCGCTTTGGATGTACCCGCTGGCCATTGTCTGTGGTAACTGCTTCATTCTCAAACCGTCCGAGCGTGATCCCAGCTCGACGCTGCTGATTGCCGAGCTGTTGCATGAAGCGGGACTGCCCAAGGGTGTGCTTAATGTGGTGCATGGTGACAAGGTGGCAGTCGATGCGCTGATCGAAGCGCCGGAAGTGAAGGCGCTGAGTTTTGTCGGTTCTACGCCTATCGCCGAATACATCTATAAAGAGGGCGCCGCTCGCGGCAAGCGCGTTCAGGCACTGGGCGGGGCGAAGAACCATGCGGTGCTGATGCCGGATGCGGACCTGGATAATGCGGTGAATGCGTTGATGGGCGCGGCATATGGTTCATGTGGCGAGCGCTGCATGGCGATTTCCGTTGCGGTCTGCGTCGGCGATCAGATTGCCGATGCACTGGTGACGAAGCTGGTCCCGCAGATCCAGAGCCTGAAAATAGGTGCAGGCACGAGTTGTGGTCTGGACATGGGGCCGTTGGTGACCGGTCAACATCGCGACAAGGTCAGCAGCTACATAGAGGACGGCGTTCAATCGGGGGCAAGCCTGATCGTCGATGGTCGCGGCCTTGAGGTTGCAGGTCACGAGCAGGGCTTCTTCATGGGCGGCTGCCTGTTCGACAAAGTGACGCCGCAAATGCGGATCTATAAAGAAGAGATTTTCGGGCCGGTACTGTGCATCTTGCGTGTCGATAGCCTTGAAGCCGCCATGCAACTGATCAATGATCATGAGTACGGCAATGGCACCTGCATCTTTACGCGGGATGGCGAAGCGGCGCGCCTGTTCTGCGACGAGATCGAAGTGGGGATGGTCGGCGTAAACGTGCCTTTGCCGGTACCGGTGGCTTATCACAGCTTCGGTGGCTGGAAGCGCTCGCTGTTCGGTGATTTGCATGCCTATGGACCGGATGGAGTGCGTTTCTATACTCGTCGCAAAGCCATTACCCAGCGCTGGCCGCAACGCGCGAGCCATGAGGCGTCGCAATTTGCGTTTCCCAGCTTGTAATAGGTGACCTAAAGGGCTGCGCGCTTCTATTGATTTATCCCGTGTCTATTGGGGCTGATTGAATCAATGAAAGGTTTTTGAAAATAACGGTTGAC
>NZ_MUIO01000091.1 GCF_002087235.1 Pseudomonas floridensis
CGAACACCACCGGGTAGTCCCGCGAAACAGCGGCTTCGTAACTCATCCGGCCCAGACCGTCCAGAGAGAAGATCACCTCGATCAGCAGCGATCCGGCAAAGAACACGCTGATGAACGCTTGAGGAATCCCCGACACCACCAGCAACATGGCATTACGGAACACATGCCCGTACAGCACGCGCCGCTCACTCATGCCCTTGGCTCTGGCGGTGATCACGTACTGACGGGTGATTTCGTTGAGAAACGAATGCTTGGTCAATAGCGTCAGGGAGGCAAAGCCACCGATGACCAGCGCGGACACCGGCAGCACCAGATGCCAGAAGTAGTCGGCGATCTTGCCCAGCGTCGAGAGCTGTTCGAAGTTGTCCGACACCAGCCCCCTGACTGGAAACCAGCTCAGCGAGGTGCCGCCGCAAAACACCACGATCAGCAACATGGCGAACAGGAAGGCTGGCGTGGCGTAGCCGATGATGATGGCGGTGCTGCTCCAGACGTCGAACTGGCTGCCATGCCTGACCGCCTTGCGAATGCCCAGCGGAATCGACACCAGGTATGTCAGCAGGGTCGCCCACAGACCCAGGGAAATGGACACCGGCATTTTCTGCAGAATCAGGTCGGTGACCGTCGTCCCACGAAAGAAGCTGTTGC
>NZ_MUIO01000092.1 GCF_002087235.1 Pseudomonas floridensis
TGATCGGAGCATCCCTAACCAAGCCCCTGCGGCAGCCTTGCTTGACCATCTTTCGCTGGAGCGTGAACATCATCGTGGTGAGAAGTACGTCTTTAACATCTATGATCGAAACACCTTTTACGGATCTGACGCATAGCTCAAATTGGAAACTTATTTCGGATACACCACACCAGCCATCAAGACGACTCACATTCAACCTGGCCGTGCCGCATCAATTGCTCAAGCCCCGTCGCGGCAATTTCCACAACTGCAATAAGCCTCTTTTCTTCCCACCCTTCTCTCGCGGCGGCCGACAGGCCAAGCATTGCGGCAGCGACATAATCCACGATTTGGTCAGGAGCCGGAACGTTGGACGTCTGGAGAAACGCCATAACTCTTGCGCGATTTTCTTCGGCGATTTGCTTGGCGGCGATGCCCCATTCGGTAGCTCCAGCCTTCGCGTGTTCAAGGATGAAGCAGCCACGGCGCTGTGGGTGTGCCGCGTAAGCGTGCGCCGCAGCAGTCAGCATTTCCCGCAGGGCGGTCTGTGGTGATTTGCCGGGGACCAAAAAACGGTCGAGTGGCACTACCGTGGCTGAATAGTGCCGCAAGGCATCGTTAAAAAACGACCCTTTGCTGCCGAACGCCGCATAAAAGCTTGGGGGCGTAATCCCGATAGCTTCGGTCAGCGACGCGACGCTGACATTCTCATAACCGCGCTCGTGAAACAGATGCTGCCCGACCTGGACTGCGTCTTCGAGTTCGAATTCGCGGGGGCGGCCTCGGGTCCGCTTTTCGTTAATAACCATTACATAAACCGTTTACTTTGGGGAGTTGCAAATACTATAGTGGGTATTAACGTAAATATCCACGCCGTCCGGCGCCATGCTCACACGGCAGGCGGTACACGGCATCACAAGGAAAAACCATGCAGTCTTCCCCCTCAGAAGCCCTATCCGACGAGGTTCCGGGCTCAAGCTCCCGACTCCCCCTCGCGGCATTGGCCGGCCTCGCAGCAAGCGGTTTTCTGTGCATCGTCACTGAGACACTCCCCGCCGGTCTGTTGCCCGGCATCGCCTCGGGCCTGCAGATATCACAGGCGCTCGCGGGACAACTTGTCGCGATCTACGCGCTGGGATCGCTGTTGGCGGCAATCCCGCTTACGAGTCTCACGCAAGGCTTCAGCCGCAGGCCCGTCCTGCTCGCCACCATCATCTGCTTCGTTATCGGCAATACGTTGACGGCGATGGCCGACTCAATCGGCATCGTATTGATAGCGCGATTCATCGCCGGGTGTGCCGCAGGACTGGCCTGGGGAATACTTGCGGGCTATGCGCGCAGCATCGTTCGCCCTGAGCAGACTGGAGCGGCAATGGCGGTCGCGATGGTGGGCGTGCCTCTGGCGCTCTCCCTGGGTGTGCCGATGGGAACGTTCTTGGGCAGCCTGGTGGGATGGCGCGGATCATTCCTGATGCTTTCGGCAGTCGGTGTCCTGTTAATCGGATGGATCATCGTGAAAGTGCCCGATGCTCCCGGCCGGACAGGCGACAACCGCCCTTCGCTTCTTCGCGTCGTCAGGACTAAAGGCATCATCCCGATCCTGCTCGTCATTCTGACCTGGATGACTGCTCACAACATTCTCTACACCTACATTGCGCCGTTCTCGATAGCCTCGAAATCGCGTGTCGATCTTGTCTTGCTGGCATTCGGAATCAGCTCGCTTCTCGGCATCTGGCTGGTCGGGCGGTTTGTTGATCGGATGCTTCGCCGAATGCTGCTTGGCGCAATCCTTTCGTTCGCTCTGACCGCCGTTCTCCTGAGTGTCGCGGGAGACCAGAGCGTCGCGGTCTATCTGGGTGCCGTCGTCTGGGGCCTGGGCTTTGGTGGAGCCGGCGCCATGATGCAGACCGCGTCCGCTGATGCGGCTGGCGATGGTGTGGACCTGGCCCAGGCAATGGTGACCACTGCGTGGAACCTGGCCATCGCGGCCGGCGGAGCACTTGGCGGAGCGCTGCTCACGAATGGAGGTACATCAATGCTGCCGCCCACCGTTGCAGTGCTCGCACTTCTTGCCTTTTTCATAGCGTTGGCAGCCCGCCACTTCGCCTTTCCTCCTGGCAGTCGTGCTCAACAGCGTCGCTGATCGTCCAATAATCTATTGATACATAAGGCTAAAAACATGAACTCATATGCAATCGCACTTGCTTTCGCGGCATTCGCATTCGGTGCAATCCTGGTCAATGCTGATCCGAACCCTGCGGTCGCCGCAGTTCAGGAGGAGTTTCCGATTCCCGACGGTTTTAGCAGTGGCTACGAAAATGTCGACGGTGTTGAGTTACATTTCGTGCGCGGTGGTAGAGGCCCGCTGGTGATGCTTGTCCACGGTTTTGGCCAGACATGGTATGAGTGGAACAGCCTCATGTCGCAACTCGCCGAACGCTATACCGTCTTGGCCGTTGATCTGCCAGGTCTTGGCCTGTCAGGACCTGCACAGACTTTTACCGGGGTCGATATCTCGGAATACCTGCACAAACTTGCCAAGCGTGTGAGTGCCGGCAAGGCCTTTTATCTGGTTGCCCACGATATCGGTATCTGGAATAGCTATCCAATGGTCGCCCGTCATCCAGAGGACATTATTAAGGCCGCCTTCATTGAAGCGACCATTCCTGACGACACGCTTTATTCGCTACCCGCCTTTGTCGCAACTGGAGAAGCTCCGGGCTGGCACCACAGTTTCTTTGCAGCCTCCGACCAATTGGCCGACGCGATGGTGAAAGGAAACGAGCGGTTATTCCTGACGCACTTCATCCGTCATCATGCGAGCAACCAAGCGGTGTTCACCGATGATCTGATAGAACGCTATGTCCGGTCATACTCCAAGCCTCAGACTTTCCACTACGCCTTTGAATATTATCGAGCGCTTCCTCAAACCATTGCGCAGAATGAGCAGTTGGCCAAGACCCGATTGAAAATGCCTGTCCTGGCCGTGGGCGGTGGCGGTAATGGGGGATTCGGTGCCATGCAGCCGGAGAACATTCGTCGCTACGCCACTCACGTGGAAGCGCATGTATTGTCTGGGTGCGGCCACTGGGTTCCAGAAGAATGCTCATCCGTGCTGAACCCATTGATTTCTTCCTTTCTGGCCCGGCCATGAAAGTATGAAGCAGACGTTGTAAGTAGCTGAGCATTGGCGGAACGCAGGGTTCTTTTATTACCGACTCACAGCACTTTCACGCTTGATGGCGCAACGCTATATATCGATAATCGCGCCCTCTAAAAAGCACATAAGGATTTGCTGTGAAGAAGCTCTACCTGGCTCTGCCGTTCTGCGCGCTGCTGCTACAAGGCTGCGGCGTGACAATGGCCCGCTATGAACCCAATTTCCAGAACGTTCAGCAGCTCAAACAACATGCGCCTTTGCAGCCGGTTCGTGAGACGCAGGTGAAGGCAGATTCGGGTGAAGGCTCACTGATGGTGCGTCTGAATCCGATTTCTTCGCCGCAGGGCAGCATCCCACTGCACATTCAGGCAGCAATCAATGATGAACTGCGGCAGGCAGGTTTGCTGGACCCACGTGCCGATCGACAGTTGCAGGTTCAGTTGGTCAAGAGCCAGCTTTATGCCGGGGCGAGCAGCGGTCATGGCGAACTGGCTGCGCGCTTCACGCTGATTAAAGGTGATCAGGTTCTTTATGAAACCACCAAGAATGTGCAGCGTGACTGGGACAGCAGTTTCTTCGGGCCGGCCGCTATTCCGGTTGCCGCGAATAACTACAATCCCATGCTCCAGGGACTGCTCAAGAGCCTGTACAGCGACCCCCAGTTCACAAAAGCATTGAAGTGACCAAAAAAAGAGCCGCGATTGCGGCTCTTTTCGTATCGTCACCCCTGTGGCGTGTGGGCGTCGAGTGCCGAGTATTTCACGCGGTTTTTCTCAACCCAGTTCTTCAACAGCGCATTGACCTGCCGATTGAAAGTGTCGGTGATCGCAGCCTTCGGCGTATTGCCCGCAAGCGGCAGGAACCAGATGCCCATCCAAGTGTTGATTGCATCATGATTGCTGGTTTTGCCTGACGATTGACCACGGTCGTCCAGCGTTTCCAGGCTCATGGTGTACTGATCGGTCGCCAGCGCCGGGATGATCGTGAACGTAAGGCCGCTGACGAACGCCCAAACCATCTGTCCACCGCCCGGCGGATGGTTATAGGCCTTCAAACGCAGGCTGTAGTCACCTGGTTGCTTCTGGAATTCATCGAAGACCACGCGACCGAACAAACCGGACTCCTCGAACACTCGCTTTAGGTCGGGCTGGAGCATGTCGCGTGCTTGCGGCAGTTCGGTGGCCTTGGCGCTGTCGGGTTCGCCCTGATAGAAATCGAAATCGACGTAGACGTTCGGCTTGTTCGAATAACCGGCCATCGACGGCAAGTTCACCGGGGCTACTTCATCTTTCGTGAAACTGGCGCATCCACTGAGGCTCAATGCCAAAACAAGAGCGATGGCTTTTCCAAATTGCATACCGACTTCCTTGGGTAATGTTTTACATGCAGGTCAAAAAGGGAGGCGAATTCTAGCGTTATGCGAATAAAATCAAAAGGCCATTACTGGTCTGAGTTAACGAGCTATCCGTTAGTGCACTCAGCTAGCGTTTCCGCTTGGCTTAACCCTTCAAATAGAGGGCTACAAGTCAGCACATCCACTCAATCCCCGCGTCGCGATTTCCCGGACCATGCGCATATTTCCGCCATCGCTGGTCGTCGACACATGAATGTTTCCGCAAAGCCCTTTATTGCGCTCGCCGTGCTGTATTGCCTGGCGGCCGAAACCGCGTCTGCCAGCGGTTTCCTTGAGGACGCCCGGTCTGAACTGCTCATCCGTAACTTCTACCTGAGCAACGATTACCGTTCACCGTCGCCGTCGGGCAAAAGTTACAAACAGGAATGGGCTCAAGGATTCATCGGCACGTTTGTGTCAGGCTTTACTGGCGGCGCCGTTGGATCAGGTGTCGATGCCCACGCTTTTTATGGCCTCAAGCTGGACGGTGGCAAAGGGCATTCCGGTACTGGATTGCTGCCGATAGACAGTGACGGCCGCAGCGAAAGCGGCTATTCCAGCGCGGGCGGTGCGCTTAAGTTGAAAACCTCGCGCACCACCCTCGCCTACGGCGAAATGACCGTGGAGACGCCAGTATTCGCGACCTCTGACAAGCGCCTGCAGCCGGAATACGCCACCGGCTTCCTGCTCGACAGCTTTGAGATCAAGCATGTAAATCTGGTCGCCGGGCATTTCACCGCGTTCAAGAACCAGGACAGCTCAACCGGCCGAGATGATTTTCAGGGCTACGGCGCCAGTACCGATGTCGGCGGCATCAGTTTCATCGGCGCTGATCTGTTTGGTGATAGTCCTTTGGGTGGCGCTTTGTATGCTTCTGACCTCAGCGAAACCTGGCACCAGTACTACGCCAATCTGCACTTGAATCAATATGGTGTCCTGCTGGATGCCAACCTCTATCGCACCCGCGATACCGGCCAGGCGTTGGCGGGCGACATCAATAACACCGCGTTCAGTCTTTCAGGTAAATATACCTTCGGCTCACAAGCGGTCATGCTTGGCTGGCAACGCATTAACGGCAATACGCCGTTCGATTTCGTCGGCGGCGACTCCATCTATCTGGCCAACTCGATCAAATACGCTGACTTCAATGGCGCCCAAGAGCGTTCGTGGCAGCTCCGTTATGACCTGGATTTCGCTGCGTTCGGTGTGCCCGGTTTGAAGTTCATGACTCGTTACGTTGCTGGCAGCCATATCGACGGTACTCATGCGCCCGAGGGCGGTGCCTACCGTCCGTTCGATGCGAGCCGCGGAGAATATCTGCCACAACAAGGCGCGGGTGGCCGCCACTGGGAACGCGACGTCGACCTGCACTACATCGTCCAGTCGGGAGCGGCCAAGGACTTGTCGGTACAGCTTTCACACGTCTCGCATCGGGCCAACAGCGCTCAGGCGGGTGATGACATCGACCGGATCTACGTGGTGATTCAATATCCGCTGGGGTCCTGAGTAACGGACATCAGAGGCCTGTCACTGCGCTTGGCAGTCGTTACCGTCGGCAAACCTGCCCTGCCTTGTGTCGCAGCGAACAGACCTTTCGCCTCTCAGATTCAGTTCCATGATGTTGCGTGTCAGAGGCGAACGGCCATGGTGACGAATGCGCTACGCGGGTTGCCAACTTGAAGAACCTGCAAATCGCCAGTGGGATCACTGGCAGCACTGGCATCGGTGTTCAGCGTCGAGATGTAGCGCTTGTCGAACAGGTTCACCACGTTTAGTGACAGGCTGGTGTCCTTGACGGCGCCCAGTTTGCCGAAGTCATAGCCCAGCGTTGTATTGGCCAGCCAGTAGCCCGCGACACTGGAATCATTGGTATAGGTGTAATAGCGCTTGCTCATGTAGCTGCCCTGCAAGCCTGCGTTCCATTGCTGCCAGTGCCAGTCCAGGCTGCTGGAATACATCAGTCTGGGCGTGTCGACCACGGTTTTGCCTTTCACATGCACCGTGTTGCCATTGCTCTGGTAATCATCGTTGTAAGTGCTGCGGTTGTAGGACGCAGAATTTGACCAGCTCCAGTTTTCATCGGGGGTCAGCGAGAACGTCATTTCAAGGCCGCGGCTGGTCACCGAGCCGACGTTGGCCACGCTGTTCTGGCAGATCACGATGCCGGTGCAATTGGCGATGGCAACCAGGCGATTGTCGAATCGGGTGGTGTAGATCGCAGCCGAGGTCGAGTAAAGCGGATTGCTGCGCCGCACCCCGGCTTCAACGGTCTTTGAGGTTTCCGGCTTGAGATGCTTGAATCCGCCTGCCGCGTCCACGGCCGCCTGCGTGGTGAAAAACGGGCTGTATCCGCTGCTCGGAAACGCGGCGACGTTTTCCGAGTAAGAGGTGAAGACCTCGTCCTGGTCATCGAGTTTGTACGTTGCCCCCAACTGCGGCAGAAAACGGTCGCGCGCCTCCAGCGAGCCACTGGCATAACCGCCGCCTTTGCCTTCCACGGTCGAAGTGGTGACCGTGTTCTTTGCGCCAAACTCGAGCTTCAGGCGTTCGTCGAGCAAGGTGTAGCTGTCACGCACATAAAACTGGCGCGTCAGGTCGTTGTCATCCTGAGCAAGAACGGTCGCGACCTGCGGCAAGCCATGGGTTTTCACAATATGATTCTGCGGCGCGGTACCGGTCGGGTCGAACAGGTAACGGGCGATGTCGCTCTTGTTCGACTGAATCCAGAACCCACCCTGAATCTCATGCTGGCCCAGGAAGTACGTCAACGACGTCTGAAAGCCCGTGCGATTGATGCCGTAGACCGTGCTGCGAATCGAGTTGGTCGGCACTGTCGTACTGCCGTTGGTGTAGATGAATGGATAGTAAGAGTTGCCATGGCCCGAGTCGTGATGGTGGTAGACCGTCGCGTCCAGCAACACATCATCACTGAGCGAGAAGTTGCCACTGAGGATGTCCAGTTCATCGTCACGCAGGCTGCTGCCGTTGTACGTCGCGTCCCCCGCCCGGGTGACACCGCCGGTGAAAATACCATTGGCCGCGTTCACCGCGCGGGTCCAGTCAGGCGTGTAGTAGCTCCAGTTGTAACCCAGACGCCTGATAATGCTGCTAGACAGGGACGGCAGACTGGCTTCGTTGTGGGTCGAGGTGCTGTGATAGAAACTCAGGCGATTGCCGCCAAAGTCGTAGGTCACCTTGGCATTGACCGCATCCGACTCTTGCGGATTATCGTGACCTTTCCAGGCATCGGCGTCGTACTTCTCCCCAGAGATATAGGCTGCCAGACCGTTGTATTCGCCGGTATCGAGTCGCGCGAAAGTGCGTGTGGTTTTGTAGTCGCCAAGGGTTTGCGACAGCCGAGCACCGAACTCCTTTTCAGGGTTAGAACTGGTAAACGCGATTGTGCCGCCCAGATTGCTGTTCGAAGCCGTGCCCAAGGCACCGATGCCGGCTGCAACCTCACTTTTGGCGATGTTTTCCGCAATGATTGCCCGGGTGATACTCAGGCCATTGAAGTTGGCAAAACTCATGTTGCCCAGCGTGACGCCATCCAGCGTGTAGCCCAGGTGATGCATGTCAAAACCACGCAGGCTGATACGCTGACTGCTTTCTTCACGACCGAGCGGATCGCCCGACTGGAAGCTGACGCCAACCAGGCGCTGAAGCACCTTCATCGGATTGGTGCCAGCCGAATACGCCTTGATGTCCTTTTCATCGACGCGCTGAACCTGACGCGTTTCACCCGCACCGATCACCGAAACCGTACCAAGCGTGGTATCGGCTGCGCCAGGAGTTGGCTCTTGCGCCGCGTTTACCGGAGCCGCAACATCCTGCGCATGACTCGCCAGACTCAGGGCCTGCAATCCAATTAGTAACACCAGTCGTTCAAGCGGAAAACGTGAGGCGTGCAAGGTCGATGACATGATCATGAAAGCATTTCCTGAAGGCGAAAGAAGGCGACAGACCACAGGCCTGCATCGGGTTTCAGTGTTCGGGGTTGCCGGGATCAGGGGCTTTCGGTGATCACGGCCAGTCGGGTAATGCCAGACCTCTGCACATCGGCCAGTACCCTGGCAACGCGTCCGTAGTCAGTCGCGGTATCGGCACGCAAGGTCAGCGCCACCTCCGGGTCGCGCTCATGCAGGTTCTGCAGCGTGTCCGGCAACTGCTCTTCGGCCAGGGGCTGTTCATCGACAAACAAGCCACCGGAGACGTCGATGCTGATGGCCACCGGTTTGGCGTCGTCCAGCGGTGCGGTGGATTGCGTCTGTGGCAGGTTTAGCGGTATGGCATTGGTCAGTAACGGCGCGGTCACGATAAACACCACCAGCAGCACCAGCATGACGTCCACCAGTGGCGTGATGTTGATGTCGCTGATGGCGTCGTCGTCATTGCTCGAGGAAAAGGCCATTTCAAGCGACCCCGCTGAGATTGCGAACACCGTCACGCTCGCCTTTCAATCTGAAGGCATGACGCTGAGCGCGGTTCAGCAGATCGACGGCAAAAGCGTCCATATCCGCCACCATGAGTTTCAACCGTCGGTTGAAGAAGTTGTAGGCCAGCACCGCGGGTACGGCAACGGCGATGCCAATACCGGTGGCTATCAGCGCCTCGCCGATCGGACCTGCCACCACGGCAATGCTCGCCGACTTCGCCGTGCTGATGGCCTGCAACGCGTGGATGATCCCGAACACCGTACCGAACAGGCCTATGAACGGCGCGGTGCTGCCGATCGAGGCCAGCACGATCATGCCGCTTTCCAGAGTACGCCGCTCAGCTTGAATCTGTTGATGCAGGCTGCGCTCCAACAGTTCCTGACGGCTCCAACTGTCCACCGGTTCATGTCCGTCCTGGTTGCTGGACAGCGCTTTGGTGGTCACTTGAGCAAGACGTGACAGCTGGCTTTTCTGCGGACCACTGCGCAATGCGGCATCGAAATCCTGTGCTTCCCAGAACGCCTGGGTGTAGTGCCTGTTCTGACGTTTTGCCCTGCCCTGCTGCCAGACCTTGAGCAGCAGGACGGCCCAGGTTGCCAATGAAAACAGCAGCAAAATGCCCATGGAGCTTTGCTGAATCAGTGTTGAGTAGTCGATTGTCATACGAGGCGCCTCAAGGAGCGAGTGTGAAGGCAAGCGGAACATTGACCCAGCCATCGACCGGAGTCTCGCCGCGCTTGGCAGGAGTGAATGACCATTGTCGAACGGCCGCTTTTGCGGCGTCGTCGAGTGCCGGAACACCACTGGACTGGGCCACTTCGACCTGGTCCGGACGACCGCTGGCCAATACGTGTACCCGCAGCAGCGTAGTGCCCTGCTGATGCCGTCTGGCGGCAGCCGGCGGATACACAGGCGGCGGATTGTTCAGGTAACCGGCACGCCCGATCGGTGCGGTGGTGCGCGGCTCGTTCGGTGCCGGTGAAGCCTGAACCGGAGGCTGCGTCGGATTCGTCTGAGGCGTCGCTGCTGGCGGCTGCTTCTCGGCTGTCTGTTTCGGGACCGTCGAAGGTCTGGTCTGGGGCTTGGCGGCCTGCGGACGTGGCGCGGCAGGTTTTGGCGTGGCGGCCATGGGTTTGGGCGGTTCGGCTGGCGTGGGTGGCGGCGGTGGTTCTGCCGGAGGCGTCGGTACGGCAGGCGCTGCCGGAACCGGCGGCTTGGGCGCGGCGACCATTTGCATGGCGATCTGCATCGGCTGGGTTATCGGTGGCAATGGTTGTGCAGGCGCGCTCTTGTGCAGCCAGAAAAGTCCCGCCGCGTGTATCACCAGTGCAATAAGGCAAGCGAAGACAATATGCCCTACGCCCACGCGTGGTACGGCCACTGCCGGTAATGGTGTTGCCGGAATCCGGATCCTGTCAGCCGTAACCGCTGGCACCCGATCATAGTCGCGAACAGGGTGCGGCGGACGACGAGATGAAAGTAGCGCGGGCATAACATCACCAGTTCAAGGCGGAACACATAACCGTTGCCGCGTTTAAAAGTTGGGCGATGCTACTACGACGCTTATGTCCTTATTGTGACGGCAGGAACAGGGTTTGAAAGTTTCATCTTTGCTCAAGAGCTGGCTTATGAGTATCAGTCCTCAAACTCTGGACTGATGAACACATGCTTTAACGCCAGACGAACAGTGTGCTGGTTTTATTGTTTTTTCTTACGCTTAGTTCGATAGGTGCCTAAGGAATATCAAGGAATATTGAGGCGAGTTTAATTTCGCGCCATAGCGGCGACTCGGTCATCTGTTAGGTTCTGTATGAAAAATCGGCGAGCAAGGTCGGGCAAGACAAAAACAGGCAAGGAAGCGGAGTCCTACGGGTTGTGAATGAGCATTCCAAGCCTGTTCTAACGCAGCATCACCGAACGCAGTCACTTTTCGTAAAAAGCCTCGGATAGGTCGTTTAGTCAGGCACAGCCGATGGCAAGTCCGGACCTGTTACCGCTTCCACATACACGGAGGGCGGTACGGGAGGAGGTTGAATTGGGGACCGCAGGGCGCCGGTATCCGGGTCGTAGGAAAAGACCTCCTGGACACGGTCGATACTGACGGTCAATCGGCCCCGCTGCAGATCGTCAGCGACGTTAACGAGGCGTTTCGACCCTGTGGAACAAGTCACACGGGCGCCACCGGCAAAGCCTGGCCCCCCTGCCCCGGTGGGTTCGATCAGGCAGAGCGCCCCGTCGGGCCTGCTGATCTGCAGTGAGCCTTGTGGCGTAATGCGATGGGTGTAGACCGGACGACCATCAGGGCCGATCGTGGTGAAAGACTCGCCGCGTTCGAACCGCCGTTCCGGAGCATCGTGGCCTTTCACGCCGACAATGTTATGCAGCAGCAGGCCGTCCGTGCCAACGTAGTAATGGGCGATTTGCGTACCGGTGTTCGCGGGCCAGCGCAGGTGCATGTGCATATGCGGCGGCGCATCTTCGTGGCCGTGAGGCGCATTGGTGTCGAAGCCCATGATCTGGATTCTGCCAAGCCCGTGTTTCTCTACATACCGTCCCAGCCCCAGATCACGGACGGCTTCTCGCTGCGCGAACGCCAGCACATCGACCGCGGCGCGCTCGATGGAAGGAAACGGATCCTGCTGATAAAGGCCAGCGCGACGTACGGGGTCGGCATGCTCAAACCGCAGAACCATGCCAGGTTCAACAATGTGCGTGGACACTTCGCAGGCGGTTATCGCATCCACTGCCAAGGGCGGCAAGGCCACGTACAAGCGTCCGTCGTCGAGCCTGAACGGGATATCCCCACTTTCCAGGATCACCCGCGCCGTATTCGTCACTGCACCGTCGAAACCCAGCTCAAGCGTCCTTGAGCGCGGGACGTTCAGCGCGATGACCGTCTCGCGCGGGTTGTCGGCATTCCAGTTGGGCGCTGTCACCAGACTGCAGCTGACGCAACTGGCCGGATCGAAGCGTACACCGGGACCGTCTGCACGCTTGACGAACTTGATGACGGCGACGACCGACGGATCGTTATTTGACGCAGGGGCAGCCATTATGAAACCTGCGTTCAGCACCGCGCTCGCCGCCGCCAGTGCCATTGTCGTCCAGTGGGTAGTCATGCAGCGGACATCCAGATCGGGATTATGTATTCACACCGCTCGTGGCCTTACTGGCCAGAACGAAACAGGCTCATCGCATGCTTTAGTCGATTCATCTTCAACAATGGGTGGACGACACGCTATTGAACTTCATGCGCCGGTTATATTCCCTTACATTGGCTGGTACTGTAGGGCGCGGATGTGACAGATTGAGGACGTCCGACACCTAGAATGTCCAGCTAACGCATAGGCACAGAACGTTAATTATATGACGCTCGGCATCCGGCACTGGCTATTTAGAACAATAACCTTTCATTGAACGCTATCAAGATGACACGTTCCGTGAGTGATTCGGATGCAATACCTACGATGAGGCGTCAGTTGTGCAGTGTCTTTTGTGGACTGGCGTCCGTCACGGCAGCCATTTTCTTCTGCCGCCCGGCGAGCCATAGGCATAACCCGGCCCACAATCCTGCGACCGGCACGACCAGCATGGCGACGACACCAAACCCTGCCCCGACCGCCGTCAGCCCCACCGACAGCCAGCCGCTGGCGGCGTCTCCACCGCGATAAACCAGCGTTTCGATGACGTTCTTGGACTTGTACTTGGCTTCACGGCTGACCACGGTCCAGAGCACCTCTCGCGCCGGACGAACGATGGCGAACTCCACGGCACGACGCAGACCCTGGGCCAGGGCGACAGTCGTCGGAACAGGCGCCAGCGCCATGGCGGTAAAGGCGATCAGTGTCGCCAGCGGCAGCGCGACCAGCGCACCGCCAACGCCGATCAAGCGGATCAGCGGTCCCGTCAAAAGCAGCTGTAAGGTCAGCGTCAGCGCCGACACAATCAGATCGACCACGGCAAAGAACTGCGTTCTGCTGGCCACATCCGAGTAGCTGTCCGAGACAATCCGGCCCTGTTCGAAATACAGAAAGGTGGCTGCCGTGGTGTGCAGCAACATGAACAGAACCAGACCGAGCAGGTAAGGCGAGCGTGAGATCAGCGTGATGCCCGCCAGTATGCCGCCGCCCAGGGTAAGATCGCTGCGCTTTGGTTGCCCGCGCGGCTCGGTACGAGACAACAGGCCTCTGTAACAACGCACCGCCAGCTCAAGCAACACGGCCGCCGCCAGGGTCAGCGCAATCGGGCCGAGACGGGTCGCCATGGTGGCCGCCAGCAACGGCCCGATAAACGTGCCCAAGGTGCCGCCCGCCGCTATAAAGCCGAATAATCGCTGCCCCTGCTCGCTGGAAAACCGGTCGACCAGCACGCTCCAGAAGATCGAGACAATGAACAGGTTGTAGACGCTGATCCAGACAAAGAACACGCGCCCGACATCCACCGGAGCAACGTGCTTGGCGATCAGCACACCGAAGACGATCATCGTCAATGCGATACAGCGATAGATCAGTGGCACGAAGCGTCCGGGCGGCAATCCCGATACCAATGCGCCAAACAGCGGCACCGCCAGCAACATCACCAGAAAAGTCGCGGTGAACAGCCACTGCAACGTGTCCGCGCCGCCTTCCAGGCCCAATGCATCACGCAGGGGGCGGACCAGGTAATAGCTGGACAGCACGCAGAAGTGAAACGCAAACCCCAGCAGCAATGCGGTTCGTTCAGAAGGCAGAACGTTGGTCCATTTGAACAGGCCTGCCGCCCTCATGACCTGGCGCCTCGAACGCGAGAGTTGGACATGATCGACGCTCCTGTGATCGTGCCGTTGCTGTTTCGATAGTCGTGCGGTGCGCGCCGGCTTTTTCTGCGCTCAACGCTCCAGCCCTCAGTTTTCGGCTCTATACACAATGATTCCCGGCTTCTGCGCAACGTAGTCCAAAAATGGCATATCGATGACCTTTTGATTCTCCTTGCGCGACGAAGCGTTGCGCAGCACCGGCCCGTGGTCAGTCATGATGAAAAAACCGACGTGGGTGACGTCCAGCCCGGGCAATGGCGTGTAGAAGCCGATCAGGTCACCCGTATGCAGCTGACTCACGACCCTACTGTCAACGTGTCCAGATGGAATGTAGCTGATCGTCCGGCTGACCAGTGGCAAACCACGTAGATACTTGTCACCGTCCCCCTTCAGATTCAGCGTTTTCACCACATGCAGCGTGTCGGGACTGATGGATGCGGTGATGTCGGTGACGAACGTGTATGGCCTGCTGACCCAGTCCGTGAAGAAATGCTTGCGTTTCTTGAAGCTGATGATGCCATCGACATAACGGGTCATAACGAGGTTGCTGATGAACGCCTGTCGGGACCGGGCTTTTCGCGCCGCTTCGACATATTCCATATACGTGTAACAGTCGAGCCCGCTGAAATCGATGATCAGCTTTTCCGATGTTGTTGCAGACCCTTGCAGCACATGGGCTTTGTAAGGCGTGTCGAGAAATGCAGACGAGACGATGTCGGTCATCTGCCCGGCGCTCAAACCCGGATGGCTTGAGACCTGCTTCAGCACGGCATTTAACTTGGCGGTCGTGTAAGGGCTCAAGGTTACCTGGGGTGGCGCCTGCGGTCTGTCGGTCTGAATGGCCGCCTGTGCAGATCGTCCCATCAGGCCGCTTGCAAGCATCAACGGGATCAAGAACATGCGCCATTCTTTGAACATGTAACGTCCTGCTTTCAAAGCGGAAATTAAATGGAGGGCGTCGCAACGATTGCCTGCGCAGCAATCGATGGGGGCTTTATACAGTAAGAAGGGAAATATGTCAGAGCACATATCAACGTCAGTGCCTGAACATTAAATACTATTAAGACGGCAAGTCAGCGGGGTCGCCTGGCGAGGCCTGATTCCCGACACAGTCGGGAATCAGGTTGCGAAACGCTTCACAAGAGGCCATCACATTGCCACCACAGAGCCTAATGCGCAAACGGCGGAACTTCGTTGACCTCAATGATCAACGGCCGGTCACTGGGTGCCTTGCGCAACAGCGTTTGCAGATGAGCATGATCACGCGCACGCTCGGCCACACAGCCGAAACCGCGCGCGATGGTCAGAAAGTCCGGGGTGTAGATGTCCACGCCCAGTGGCGTGATATCGCGGCGCTGCATGTAGCGCTTGATCTCGCCATAGCCGTGGTTATTCCACAGGAGCACGATAATCCCCACACCCGCTTCGACAGCGCTGGCCAACTCCGGCAATGTGAACTGGAAGCCGCCGTCGCCCATCAGGCTGATCACAGGCCGTGAAGGCTCCGCAAGCTTCGCCCCGATAGCGGCAGGCAGACCGTAGCCAAGCGTGCCGTAACCGGTGGACGCGTTGAACCAGCGTCGCGGGCCATCCAGGTCGACCAGATGATTGCCACTGTAGACCGTCTGGGTCGAGTCACCCACGAAGCGTGCGTCAGGCAGCACCTCAAGAATGCAGTCGAACAGTCGCCGGTAATGCACCCACCCGCCAAACTCGTCGGCCAGTTGTCTGCGTACCATAGCGGCCGTCAGTGCGCCCGGACTGTCAAGGTCCTGGACACGATTCGGCAACGTGTTCAGCAGAGCCTGCATGGCCTGTCGTGCATCGCTCTGAATCGCCAGGCTCGGCGCGTGGTTTCGGTTCAGTTGCGCAGCGTCGATGTCGATGCGGATCAGTTCGCCGCCTATCCGGAAGTTGCCGTCGAACACCACGTCATAATCGGTCTCGCCCAGCTCGGTGCCGATGGCCAATACCACATCGGCGTCCAGCGCCAGTCGCCGCACCGGAACCAGCGACTGGTTACTGCCAACCAACAGCGGATGATCGGCGGGCAGCAGGCCTTTGGCATTAATGGTCAGTGCCGTGGGCGCATCGAGACAAGTGGCCAGTTTTCGAGCCTCCTGCACCGCCCCCACGCAGCCACCGCCCAGCAGTAAAAGCGGTCGTTCGGCCTGCCGCAAGCGGGCCACCGCCTGATGAATCAGGCGCGGGTCAGGCGCTGGTCGCGCAGCCACCTGACGTACACCGAGTTGCAAGTGGTCGGCCGCAGCGACCATGACGTCGAGCGGCAATTCAATGTGCACTGGCCTTGGGCGCTCGCCATCAAACACCGCGTAGGCCCTGGCCAGCACGCCGGGCAGATCGTCGACACACGCCAAGGTATGACTGAACGCACTGACACCCGCCACCATCGCCCGCTGATCCGGCAGCTCGTGCAAGTAGCCGTTGCCCTGGCCCAGCCGTGAACGCTCGTTGACGCTTGAGATCACCAGCATCGGGATGGAGTCGGCATAAGCCTGCCCCATCGCCGTGAGCAGATTGGTCATGCCAGGTCCGGTGATGATGAAGCACACGCCCGGCTTGCCACTGACCCTTGCGTAACCGTCGGCCATGAACCCGGCACCCTGCTCATGACGCGGTGTGATATGGCGAATCCCACTGCCTGGCAAGCCGCGATACAACTCGACGGTGTGCACGCCCGGAATACCGAACACGGTATCGACGCCCCACGCCTGCAACTGGCGGACGAGAAACTCTGCGCACGTTGTCATGCGACGGCCTCCTGTTGCAGACCGATGAAGCGGCGAACCCGCTCATCGCCTTCACTGCGAAGCTCGGCTGGCGACGCGTCGGCCGCCACATGGCCGTTTTCCATGAAAACAATGCGATCCGAGATCGACAGCGCAAAATCCATCTCATGGGTCACGATCAGCATGGTCATGCCCTCCTCGGCCAGATCCCGAATGACATTGAGCACATCGCCCACCAGTTCAGGATCGAGCGCCGACGTCGGTTCGTCGAAGAGCATGATGTCCGGCTCCATAGCCAGTGCGCGGGCAATGGCCACGCGTTGCTGCTGACCGCCCGACAACTGATGCGGGTACTTGTCGGCATGCGCCAGCAACCCTACGCGATCAAGCAGCGCATGCCCCCTGCGGCGCAGCTCGCGGGTGTCGGCCAATCCGTAATAGCGCGGCGCCAGAATCACGTTGTCGAGAATGGTGCGGTGCGGGAACAGGTTGAAATTCTGGAACACCATGCCAATGCGCCTGATGCCCTGGCGGATGGTGGACGAATCCGGGCGGTCACCGGCCGCAATAAACGCATGGCCGAATAACACGATTTCGCCTTTGTCGATCCGCTCCAGGTTGTTGATCGTGCGGATCAGCGACGTCTTGCCCGAGCCGGACGGCCCGATGATGGAGATTACTTCGCCTTGGCGCACATTCAGATCGATGCCCTTGAGCACTTCATGATTGCCGTAGCGCTTGTGAATACTGCGCAAAGACAGCGCGTCGGCCTGCCCGGCAGCTTTCTCGAAGCGCGTTCCGAGCTGATCGGCTGGCTGACGCAAGGCACCAGTCTGCTCGTCATTCAAGGTCTGGGCTTTTTTACGGCTCAGATCCAGATGCCGCTCGGCCCACTGCAACAACCAGCCGAACACTGTCACGATCAGTACGTAATACACCGCCACTGCCGCCAGGGTTTCCAGCACCAGAAAATTTTGCGCGTACATGCGCTGACCCACCAGCAGTAATTCATTCAGGGAGATCACTGACACCAGCGAGGTCAGTTTGACGATCGTCACGTATTCATTGGTCAGGGTCGGCAACGCGATGCGGATCGCCTGAGGAATCACCACCAGACGCTGGGCACCGATGCCGCGAATACCGAGGGCCTTGGCGGCTTCATGCTGGCCCTTGAGGACTGATAGCAGACCGCTGCGATGGATCTCGGCCATGTAAGCGGTCTCGGTCAAAACCAGCGCGATGAGCCCGGAATAGAACGGTTGCGAAAGCAGACTGCCGGTCGACGGGAAAAGCTGCGGCAGGTTGTAAACGAATACCAGCAGCACCAGGAGCGGAATGCTGCGAAACAGCCAGATATAAAAACTTGCCGGTATGCTCAGCCACGCGTGGCGGGACAGTTTCGCGCTGGCGAGCAGGAAGCCCAGCGCCAGTCCCAGAGTCCAGGACAGGGTGCTCAACTGAACTACGGTAAGGCAGGCTTTCCAGAAAGCGGACACGGAAAACAGCGAGAAAAAATAAGCCCAATCGAATGCCATGATGACCTCGGACAACAGATGGAAGGTGAAGGCATCGCCCAACAACAGCGCAGGCGCTGTGGCCTGCGCGTTCAGTTAGCAGTCGGACAGACTCATGCCGGTTCCAGGTTGTATTTCTTGAGGATCTCGCTGTATTTGCTGCTGCTCTTGAAGCTTTGCACGGCGCTACGCAGCTTGTCAGCCAGTTCGGCGTTGCCCTTCTTCACATAGATGCCCAGCGTTTGCGGGTACAGCGCTTTCTGAGAACTGATCAGAATGCGGCCACGGGCCTTGTCGACGATCATTTGCGACGCTGCGGAGATTTCCAGATGCGCCTGGATATTGCCGGACATCAACGCTTGCGACGCTTCGGCGGTGGTGGGAAATTCGCTGATGGCAATTTCGCCTTTGTTCTGTTTAGCACAGTAGTCGGCGGACACGGCCTTGAGCTGGTTGATCCAGTTGGTGCCCTGCTGCAGGCCGACTTTCATCCCGCATAAATCTTCCGGCTGCTGCGGCTTGGCGGTGTTGTCGCCGCGCACCATGATCGAAGCGCCCACCTGCGCATAGGGGATTGCCTCGGCCTGTCTGGTCCGCTCCTCGGTGATGTACATGCCCGAAATGATGGTGTCGAAGCGGTTGGCGTTCAGGCCCAGGATCAGGTTCGGGAAACGCGTGTCGACGAACTCCACCTTAAGATCACCCAGGTGTTTGGCCAGCGCATTGGAAATGTCCGGGTCGAACCCCACGACCTTGTCACCGTCCCAGGACTCGAACGGCGGGTAGGAAATCTCCATGCCGACCTTGAGCGTGCCGGGTGTGGCGGTGGGAGCGGCCTGCACGGCTGCGGCGAATAACGTCAGCCCCAGAACGGATGTGGCAAGGCGTGAAAACGTGGTGTTTTGCATAGTAGTCATTCCAGATTGAGGGAAAAGGCAGATCACGAAGTCACGCTCTGGTTTTCAGGTGCCCGAAGCTTGATGGCTTTCTGGCGCGTTCCGGCAGGGCAAGTTGCCCGCTGGCCACGCGCTGGCGCAGGTATCGATAGGTTTGCAAAGCCTGGGCCCACATGTGCTCGCCAATGGCGATTTCCTCATAGCCGTCCCCATCGCCGGCAAACTGCGGCAAGGGCTTGATCAGGGTGTGGTAATCGCAGGCATAGAACAGTGGAAAGGAATAGCGCTCCTGTCTGACCTTGCGCACCCGATGAGCCGTGGCCACGAACGCGCCATTGGTCATCACTTCCAGCATGTCGCCGATGTTGACGACAAAGGCTTCCGGCAGCGGCGGCGCATCGATCCACGCCCCCTGCTCGTTCATCACTTCAAGCCCGGGCTGATCGGCCTGGAGAATGGTGAAGCACTCATAGTCGGTGTGCGCGCCGATGCCTGGAGCGTCCTCGGCCGTGACATCGAACGGGTAATGGATCAGGCGCAGTTTGGAGGGCGGGAAACACGCCATCTCATCGAAGCAGTGCTCGTCCAGGCCAAGCGCCAGGGCAAAACCCCGAAACAGCTGATGCCCCAAGGCGAACACAGCCTGATAGTAAGCCTGCACTGCGGCCTGAAATCCGGGCAGCGCTGGCCAGTCGTTCGGGCCCAGCAACGGGGTTCCGGCGAGCACCAGTGGATGGTCGGCGGGCACTTCGAAACCCACGTCGAAAGCCTCTTTGTGGTCCGGCCTGCCGGTGCCATACATCTCTTCCCCCTCCGGGACGAAGCCTTTATGAGTCTGCGAGGTACCGATGTAATGGATCATCTTGGCGTCCAGCGGCTGAGCGAAATAGTGCTCGGCGGCGCGGTGCAGGTTGTCGATCAGCCTCGCCCCGATGCCGTGCCCTGTGATGTACAGAAAGCCGACATGCCGAGCGGCGTCGCCCAGCGCTTGAGCCACGGCCTGACGCTCCTCGATACGCTCACTGAACAGACCCTGGACATCGACCACGGGAATTTGCGTGAAAGCAAGTCGTTCGCTCATGACAGTGGCCTCGTGAGTGGATTGAGGAAAGTATTGAAATGCTCACGCTCGGTCCGGCCCATCCAGGCATTGAGGCTCCATAAGTCCGCCACGGGCACGTCGGTGAACGGCAAGTGATGCAGATAGCCGTCGGGGCCGAATTCCGGGGTCATGGTCGTGCCGGTATAGCCGCGGGCCAGCTGCGATTGCCAGATATCGGCCCAGTGCTGCTGATGAAACGCCAGCGCCTCGGCATACTCGGGCGCTGCCGGATGCGGCACTTGAGGTCCCTGGTCATAACCGACCCGCGCCTGAATGTGGTGCACGCGCTCGACGAAGGCGCGCAAATCGTCGGCCGGATCGTTCAACAGGCGCTCGCAGGTCACCACCCAATGACTGATGTCGCTGGTAAAACGCAGATCAGGCACTTGTCCGATCAGTTGCAGGGTAAGCCAGGGATTGAACAGCGACCGGGCCCGGTGTGTTTCGAAGCTGCACGTGAGGCCACTGCGTGCAGCGATTTGCAGCGCCTCACCGAAGAAATCCACTTGCTGCGCCAAAGGCCAGCGATCGTTCCCGGCCAGTACGTTGACAAAGCGCGGCTCAAGGTCAGCCGCCAATTGCAGCTTGCGGGCGAAATCGGCCAGATGATCGGCGGGCGTGGCCGATTGCAGCGGCAGCACAGGCGTCGAGGTGAAAAGAATCGCGATGTAGGGCGCCCGGTTGTCGCGCAGAAAGGCCGCGAATGCCGCGCGCTCGGCGCTTTGTTCGGGGATGCGGGCTTCAAGTCCGTCGAAGCCTGCGGCCAGCGCCTCGTCCAGCGCTTGCTGCCAGGCGCCGCGATAGCCCCACAGCGTACGAAAGAGTTCCAGTTTCATGGGCATGCCTCATCGTCTGCGCCGGCATCGGGCGCAGTACCGGTCACGGGTGAACGGATGCCGGTTTCGCGGCGCTGCTCAGCGCCTTGCGGCCCAGCATCGGATGCGCGCCCCTGGGGCCGTAGACCCCGCAAGGCTCGGGAAAGGTGCGCAATAAGGTCAGATACAGCAGCGTCGCCAGCCCCAACGTGACCGGCAGGCTGATGTCGATGCCACCAGCCAGCTCACCCAGCGGGCCGACGAATTGGCCTGGCAGATTGACGAAGCACAGGCCCGTCGCTGCGCTGGGAATCCAGGCACCCAGGCCGCGCCAGTTCCAGCCATGGTGAAACCAGTAATGCCCTCCCCGCTGGCCACGGGTGAACACTTGCAGATCATCTGCGTGGTAGAAGCCGCGACGAGCGATGAGTCCGAGGATCATGACCACCATCCACGGGCTGGTGCAGGTAATGATCAGCACCGCGAAGGTGGACACGCTCTGCACCAGATTGAAGGTAAAACGGCCGATGAAAATGAAAGTGATGGCAGCAATGCCAATCAGCAAAGTCGCTGCGGCCCGGCTGAGCAGCCGTGGGAAGAGGCTCGACATGTCCAGCCCGGTGCCATACAACGCGGTGGTGCCGGTGGACAAGCCGCCGATCACTGCAATCAGGCACACCGGCAGAAAGAACCAGCCTGGCGAAATGGCCAGCAACCCGCCGACGTAATTACTGGTCTCGATGTACTGCGGTGCCTGACTGGCCACCAGGGTTGCGGTGCACAGCCCGAACAGAAACGGAATCAACGTAGCGGCTTGCGCGGCCAATACGGCGAGCATGATTCGCGTCCCTGAGGTCTCACGCGGGATGTAGCGCGACCAGTCGCCCAGAAACGCGCCAAACGATACCGGATTGCTCATGGCCAGCAGTGCAGCGCCGACAAACGCTGCCCAGAAACCTGGTTGCTGCAGATCGACGCTGCCGGCGTAGCCTGAATCGAAGGGGCCGGCAAACGCGAAGATGCCCAGCAGAAACAGCAAGCTGGACGCCTACACCGCGATCTTGTTGACCCACAGCATGAAGCGGAAGCCGAAGATGCACACCACCAGCACCAGTATTGCGAACAGGCCGTAAGCCAGCCCCAGGCTCAGCTCGTTTTCCGGCAGGCCCACCAGTCGCTGGGCGCCGCCGACCAGCGCGTCGCCGGAACTCCATACCGACAGGGAAAAGAACGCGATGGCCGTGAGCAGTGACAGGAACGATCCGATGATGCGCCCGTGCACGCCGAAATGCGCCCCGGACGAGACCGCGTTATTGGTCCCGTTAAGCGCGCCAAACAGCCCCATGGGGGCAAGAATCAGCGCCCCGAGCATCACGCCGAGCACAATCGACCAGAGGCCGGCTTGAAACGACAACCCGAACAGCACCGGAAAGCTGCCCAGCACTGCCGTAGAAAACGTATTGGCACCGCCGAAGATCAGGCGGAACAGATCAAGCGGGCGTGCATGACGCTGGCTGTCGGGTATCTGCTCGACGCCCCAGGTTTCGATTCGGGTTTTGTCAGGGGTTTCGGCACGCGTCGAATGGCTCATGTGTCGCTCCAGCACCTGTCACGGTTGTTGTAAGGCCAGCGCAGGCACGCTGACCCTTTATGGCCGCCTGTTAACCCCGGACGGAGGGTCGATCTGATTATTCTTCTGTCACACTTGTTCTGTGCCCCGGTCCTGACGCTCAGCGGCGTACGACGCCGGGCAGCACGCACAACATTTCGTACAGCAGGTTGGCGCCCAACAGCGAAGTGTTGCCGGTGGTGTCGTACGGCGGCGACACTTCCACCAGATCGCAACCGATCAGGTCCAGACCGTGGCAGCCGCGAATAATCTCCAGCGCCTGAATAGTGGTCAGGCCGCCCACTTCAGGCGTACCGGTACCCGGCGCCCATGCGGGATCGATGCCATCAATATCGAACGATAGATAAACCGGCCCACCGCCTACTTTCTCGCGCACTTGAGCCATCAATGGCGACAGCGATTGGTGCCAGCATTCCTCGGCCTGCACCACGCGAAAGCCTTGTTTACGGCTCCAGTTGAAGTCTTCAGCGGTGTACCCCTGCGCCCGCAAGCCAATCTGCACCACCCGTTCGCTATCCAGCAGGCCTTCTTCCTGGGCGCGACGGAAGGTGGTGCCGTGAGCGATCTTCTCGCCGAACATGTGATCGTTGACGTCGGCGTGGGCATCGATGTGCACCAGTCCGACCTTGCCGTGTTTCTTATGGATGGCGCGCAGGATCGGCAAGGTCAGGGTATGGTCGCCCCCAAGGGTCAGGGGGATGATGCCGTGAGCGAGAATGCGGTCGTACGCTTGCTCAATGATGCGCACGCTGTCCAGCAGGTTGAAGGTGTTGATCGCTACATCGCCGATATCGGCCACGTTCAAGGAATCGAAGGGGGCGGCGCCGGTGGCCATGTTGTACGGGCGGATCATCACCGATTCGGCGCGAATCCCGCGTGGTCCGAAACGGGTGCCCGGCCGCAGCGACGTGCCGACATCCAGGGGAATGCCGACGAAAGCGGCGTCCAGCCGATCCAGCTCTTCAGGGGCTTGCACATGGGGCAGACGCAGCATGGTGGCGATCCCGCCGAATCGGGGCATTTCATTACCGCCCAGTGGCTGGTGGAAAGTCTTGTCCACGAAAGGCCTCATGTCGTACTGATGAATGTGCGGCCATTCTGGTGACGCCACGCAGGCAAAAGAATCGCTGTCAGCAAATACTTAGTTCAGACATTTCTAAACTATCGCCCGGTCCCGGCCGCACCGACGTGTGCCGCCATTACGAGCTTCGGTCGCCAGAATTTCGGAAAACAACACTTGCCCGCACGCCCGCCATGATTAGACTGCGACCAGCCAAACCGCACCGGAGCCCTCATGTCTTCTGCCCTGCCCGACCTCAAACTGCTGCGTATCTTCGCCAGCGTGGTACGCCATCAGGGGTTCGCGGCAGCGCAACAGGAACTCAACCTGTCGACCTCGGCAATCAGCACGTACATGAGCCAGCTTGAAACCCAACTCGGTCTGGTGCTGTGTCATCGCGGACGCGGCGGTTTCAGTCTGACCAGCAAAGGCGAGCTGTTTCATCAGGAAACCTTGCGTCTGCTGGCGGAACTCGAAGGCTTCGAGCGCTACAGCGCGGCCCTCAAGGGCGACTTGCGAGGCACGTTGAACCTCGGTGTCCTCGATTCCACCGTCAGTGACCGGGCACTGCCGCTGGCCGAGGTCATCGGGGCGTACAGCAAGGAGCATCCCGCTGTGCACCTGCACCTTTCAGTGCTCAGTCCGGCGCAACTGCAGCTGGGCTTGCTGGAGAATCGTCTGGATCTGGCCATCGGTGCCTTTTCCATCCGCATGAACGGTTTGATGTACCAGGCGCTCTACCGCGAACAGCACTGGTTGTATTGCAGCGACCGACACGAGCTGTTCGAGCAACGGCGGATCCCGGCTGAAATCATTGCCCAGCAGCGCATGGTCGGTCGTGGCTACTGGAGCCAGTCCGAACTCGCCCGTCACGGCTTCAAAGACAGCGCCGCAACGGTCGAATCGATGGAAGCGCAGCTGATTCTGGTGCTCTCCGGGGCTTATATCGGCTATCTGCCAGAGCACTATGCGCAGTTCTGGGTGGATCAGAAGCGCCTCAAAGTCCTGTTGCCTGCCACCTTCGGCTATCAGGCACCCTTTTCCCTGGCGCTGCGACGCGGCCGGGCAAGAGAACCTTTGATTCAGAGCTTCAGGGACCGGTTGAAAACCTGGTTCGAGGCTTAGCACCTTCGCTTTTCACTCAGCCAGCACGCCCAAAGCCTGCGGTGAGTCATCAGCGTCAAATCCTCCATCAGATCAGGCAAGAAAGCCGCTGGATCGGTGTATTGAAGCCATTGCCTTCCTGTGAATATGGCGTGCGTATCTGCAACCGTTCAATCGTTCGGGACTGGCCGATACACCTCATCCATGCAGTGAACTTCAATCAGGTGTTCCATGCCCGACAACCCGAAGCAGGCTGATGCGCTCAGGAGGCAGCGCATTTACAGGGAGCGTCAACGCGCAGACGGATTCAAGCAAAACACTCTGTGGATTCATATCGAGTGTGAGTTACAGGGCCGGATGGCCGCGAGAGAGGGAAAGCCGTTTCTTCCCTTTCTGTCACGTGATCCGTTGAGCTGGATGATCGGATGGATGAATGAAATGTTGAGAAATCGCTGAAACCGTTAATGGCCAGGGAATGGCCCACTCGCAGTGCCTGATGCGCATTTCAAGGCGCTCTGTGGGCTTAAAGCAACCGCATGCGCTTGATGTCGCGTTGCGGCGGCTCGCCGAACAGTCGGCTGTATTCGCGACTGAATTGAGAAGAACTTTCATAGCCGACCAGTCCGCCAGCACTGCTGGCGTCCACGTTCTGGCTGAGCATCATTTGGCGGGCTGCCTGCAACCTGAGCTGCTTCTGATACTGCAAGGGGCTCATGCCGGTAACGGCACGGAAATGCTGGCGGAACGTGGATGGGCTCATGTACGCGGACGCGGCCAGGTCATCGACCTTGAGTGATTGCCGAAAATTGACTTTCAGCCACGAAACCGCTCTGGCGATCTGCTGACTGGGCGACCCTGCGCTCACAATGTGTAGCAACTGACGGCCGTGGGCACCGCTGAGCAGGCGAATCACGATTTCTTCGATGATCAGCGGAGCAACGCTCTTGATCAGACAGGGTTCGTCCAGCAGACCTGCCAGACGTTCGAGTGCGTGCAGGATGTTCGCGTCCAGCGCATGGACGGTAATTGGACGAAACTCTTCGTCCTTCATTCGTTGAGATAATTTCAGTCGCTCTGCCACGCCCACCACCATGGAACTGTCGAAGGTCAGGATCATGCCCAGAAAGGGATGCGCGGAACTGGCTTTGGTCACGTTTGCAATGACGGGAATATCGACACTGGTGACCATGGATTGGCCTGGACCATAGGACAGCACGTCTTCACCGACCATGACCTGCTTGCCACCTTGCAGGGTCAGGCCCAGACCCAGTCCGTAGATGCAGTGCAACGGCACGGTTGCCGCACTGCGACGATGGAAACTGAGGCCGGGTATGTCACTGAAATGATCGCCGTCGCTGCGCAGCAGCCGCGCCGCGCGCTCAGCCAGAACACTTGTGTCGTTGCCAGCAGGGAAATGTACAGAGGCTGAGTTCATCATCTTTCTTCCGGATTCAACACGACTAAAGTGCGTTTGTGGCAACGCCATTACGTACCCGAACGATGTCGGACATTACCGCCAGCGCGATTTCTGCAGGCGTTTTGCTACCTAGGTTTAGCCCAATGGGCGCATGAATGCGACGTGCCTGATCGTCGTTCAGGCCACCGATGCGCCTGATCCGCTCCATGCGCTTTTCGCTGGTTCGTTTTGAGCCCATGGCACCGATGTAGAACGCTTTGGTCCTGACGGCCTCCAGCAGCGTCAGGTCGTCCAGCCGAGGATCGTGAGTCAGCGCAACGATGGCGGTCGCTTCGTGACAGCCGTGTCGAGCGATGTAAGCCGCCGGGAGTGTGTCGATCAGCGTGACGCCGGGGAGCTTGAACGTTGATACGACTTCAGGGCGAGGGTCGCAAACGATGACCTCGTACCCCAGCGACACTGCAAAACTGGCACAGAACTGCGCAACCGGTGACAAGCCTGCGATCAGCAACCGTTGAGCCGCGCCCATGCGCAGGTAAACGGCATCGGCGTGTACCCTGACGGGCGCACACCCCTCATCTGCCGGGATGATGTGCGCCTGACTCGATCCCAAGGTCACCTGACGCACGATCAGTCGATGGCCCTGGAGCGCGCCCGACAGCCTGCTGAAGTGTTCGAGACTTGCGCAGTCAGGTTCGAAATATTCGACCAACACGTCCAGCACGCCGCCACAGGGCAACGCCAGGTTTGGAGCCAGGCCACCCTCTCCGTAGCGAACGATCTGACTGACTCTCTCAAACTCCCGGCGACCGAGCCGCTCCAGGAAATCATCCTCGACGCAGCCGCCGGACAGTGAGCCGACGGACTGTCCGCGCTCCAGCGCGACCAGCAGGGCACCTGGACCACGGGGCGCGGAGCCGAACGTGGACAGAACCGTGCATAGCCAGACACCCTGCCCTTGCTCGAGCCAGGCTGAAGCCTGCTGAACCACTTGGAGGTCCAGGCTATTCATGGCGTGCTCTCGCAGAACCCGCTTGCAGGGCGTATGTACCGATCATGTCAGCAGTTTGTCCATTGTGAAGGGCAGATCACGAATGCGCTTCCCAGTGGCGTGATACACCGCGTTGCCAATCGCCGCCGCCACCCCCACGATTCCCAACTCGCCTACCGCTTTACCGCCCAGTGCGCTGGCTTGCAGATCAGGCACACCGACATCCAGGGTGATGATCTCTGGAACGTCCGCATTCACCGGCAGCACATAATCGGCCAGATTGGCGTTGACGATCCTGCCGTCACGCGGATCGATATGCCCCTCTTCAAACAGGGCCTGACCGATGCCCATGATCATGCCGCCCATCCACTGGCTTTCGGCGAGCCTGGGGTTGTAGACCCGCCCGCTGTCAAAAGCCGCCACCATGCGTTTGACCCTTATGGTGCCGAAGTCTTCGTCGACCCTCACTTCGACGAAATGCACGCCCCAACTGTGGGCTGAAACACCACCCGTAGTGGGCAACAGCATCTGACTGAACCCATGCGCTGCGGCATCCCGATCCGCCTCTGTGGCCCCGGCCTTGAAGGTATCGGTCGATATGTCGAAACGCTCCTTGCCAACCGCTTTCAACAGATCCCCCAGAGAGAGACCATCCCCGGGCCGCTGTGACGGTTTGATTCGACCGTTCTTGAGCACCAGGTTGGCCACATCCATACCGTGCAACGGCGATTTAGGGTGGGTGGTCGCCACCCTGAGCAATTCGGCACGGGCCACTTTTGCCGCTTTGTAAACCGCCCCGGTGAGGTTGTTGGCCAACTGGGATCCCCCGGCGACCGGGGCCCTGGGCAAGTCGGTGTCGCCCAGTCTCACCCGGACTGAGCCCGTCGGCACATCGAGCACTTGCGCTGCGGTTTGCGCCAGAATCGTATACGTACCGGTGCCCAGATCCGTGCCGCCACTGAGCACTTCAATCAGCCCATCACGATGGATGACGATTCTGGCTTCACCCGGCGTGCGCCACACCGGGTAAGTACCCGCGGCCATGCCCCAGCCGATCAATTCACGGCCTTTGCGCATTGAACGCGGCTGCGGATTACGCTGCGCCCAGCCAAACGCGTTGGCGCCTGCTATATACCCTTCGCGTAGCCGACGGGTGGTCCACGGGATATTGGCTTTCGGGTCAACTGCAGCCCAGTTTCTAAGCCTCAAGTCGATCGGATCGATGCCCAGTTCACCAGCCAATTCGTCCATTGCCGTCTCCAGGGCATAGGTACTGATGTTCTCGCCCGGCGCGCGCATCCAGCCAGGGTTGACCGTGTTTACCGGGATGATGCTATGACGAGCAAGCATATTGGGCGTGGCATACATCAGTGCCGTGACCGAAGTGGTCGGCTCAAGATGGATATCGTCTATGGCCGTTTCATTCCAGCCCTCGTGCAGCACCGAGACCAGTATGCCTTGCGCAGTCGCGCCCAGTGCCAGCTTCTGGCTGGTCCGTGGTCGTCCACCGAAACCGGTAAAGGTCTGCGGACGCGTCAAAGACACTTTCAACGGACGGCCCAGCGCCTTGGCCGCAGCGCAAGTCATGGCCACATGCGGATGCGGAGCCACCCTGCAGCCGAAACCGCCGCCAATGAACGGCGACACGACTCTGACCCTGGCGATATCGAGCCCCATCCACTGCGCGATAACCGCGCGCGCCCCGCCTACCCACTGGCTTGATTCGTAAACGGTGAGCGTATCTTGCTGCCACTGCGCGATGCACGCGTGGGGTTCCATCGGCGTGTTGTATTCGCGGGGCGTGGAATAGATACCTTCGACCTTCACCGCAGCCGACGCCATGGCTGTCAGGGCATCGCCCCATTTGGCTTGCAGATCATCTATGGGCTGGGGTTTGGCCTCGGCGTCGTCGGGGTTGATGATCGCGCGAGTCGGTTCGTAGCTGACCTTGAGCAGACTCGCCGCTTCAGTGGCCTGCTCGAAAGTCTGCGCCACGACCAGGGCAATGTGCTGACCATTCCAGCGCACCCGATCATCCTGCAACGGCGTGAAATTCTCGGTGGCTGCGCCGCCCTTGATAAACGGCGTCGCGGGTTGAATCGCGAGCGGGTTGAAGTGGGTGTAAATGGCAATGACACCCGGCGAGGCATCAGCCTGGCGCGTGTCAATTGCGGTAATCCGTCCGGCAGCAATCGTCGACTGGACCGCAACACCGTAAAGCATGCCATCGATGACTTGCTCGATGGCGTAACGGGCTTCGCCTCGGACCTTGAGTCCGCCGTCCTGTCTGGGCGCGCGTTCTCCAATCGAGCCGTTGGGTTGTCTGACCGTCAGCGGTTGAGCGTGGCCGGTCAACGGATTAAATGCCAGTCCCGATACCGCGACAGCGGTGCCTGCGGCAGCGGTCTTCAGCAACGTGCGTCGATGAACATCGGGGTTGAAGAGATCGTTCATGCCAGGCCTCCCACTGTCATCAATGCCCGGGCGACCACGCGCGGAGCCAGAACGATCTTGAAGCCGTTATGTTCACGCGCTTGAGCGCCATCGACCGCGTGAAGTGCGGCATCACGCACCCGCTTTTCGGACAGGGGTTGCCCGATCAACGCTTGCTCGACCTCTCGCGCTCTCCACGGTTTGGTTCCGACGCCGCCCAGGGCGATACGGACATCCTTGAGGGTGCGACCATCGGCCTCGAATTCGATACCGACCGCCGCGCTGGCGGCAGCGAATTCATAAGACGCACGATCACGAACCTTCAGGTAATGAGAGCGTTTCAATGCCGGCACTACGGGCACGTCCACCGCGACGATCATTTCGCCGTTCTGCAAATCGTGCTCAATGTCCGGACGCGTGCCCGGCGGTCGGAAGAAGTCGTCGGCGACCACTTGACGATCTGTCACGCCATGAATAGAAATTCTGGCATCGAACGCCACCAGGGCCACTCCCAGGTCGCCAGGATAGGTTGCGATGCAGGCGTCGCTCACGCCGAGCACTGCATGGTTTCGATTGAACCCGTCCAGCGCCGCGCAACCCGATCCCGGATTGCGCTTGTTGCAAGCTGGATAAGCCGCCGGGTCACGAAAATACGTACACCGTGTGCGTTGCAGCAGGTTGCCGCCGATCGACGCCATGTTGCGCAATTGCGCAGATGCCGCACGCCACAGTGCTTCGCTCAGCACCGGTGCCTGAGTCTGAATCCGCTGGTGGGCCGCGACCTGGCTCATCCTGGCCGATGCGCCGATATGAACCTTTTGCTCATCGACCGTGATCTGGTCAAGCCCGCGCAGACGGCTGATGTCGACCAGACGAGCCGGACGCTCCACACCGCATTTCATGAGGTCCAGCAAGGTGGTGCCACCCGCCAGAAAGCGGGTTTCGGGTAGGCCGCCAGCCTGGCATGCGCTGTCGATATCAGGAGCACGAATGTAGTCGAACGCTCTCATGCCTTCACTCCTTGCAGTCTCGCTGCAGCGGTCCGCACGGCGGTGACGATATGAGGGTAGGCGCCGCAGCGACACAGGTTGCCACTCATGTACTCCCGGATCTCGTCATCCGAACCCGTATGACCTTCGCGAATGCAGGCGACGGCTGACATGATCTGACCTGGCGTGCAAAAGCCGCACTGGAAAGCATCGAACTCGACGAACGCAGCCTGGACCGCGTGCAACGTACCGTCAGGCTGGGCCAGGCCTTCAATGGTCGTGACGTCGTAACCATCAACCTGCGCAGCGAGGGTCAGGCAGCTCAAGACCCGCTCGCCGTTCACATGCACGGTGCAGGCGCCGCACTGGCCGTGGTCGCAACCTTTTTTGGTGCCGGGCAGAAAGGCATGCTCGCGAAGCGCGTCGAGCAATGTCGTGCGCGACTCAAGCTCAAAAGCCTTTGACTGCCCATTGACGTTGAGCTGAAGTCTATTGCGGTCTGCCATGATGGCCTCTCCGTTAAGGTCTGGCGCAAGTATGCGCGGTCGGTCAGGGCTGGAATTGCCTGATCGGCGGTGTTTATTGCCCGATCCGACGAGGGTATGGCCGCGCTTTACAGAGCGGATGGCGCGCCGGGAAATGCAACACTTGTCCGAAAGATGACTTGGCGGACCTGGAAATCACGCACGAACTGAAGCAGATCGGTTTCCCCGGCCACCGGGCAGGCCAGGGCCTGCTCGCCGTGCTCTTTGGTCAACCAGAAAAGCTGCAGGTGAACCTCGCCTTCGTGTTCGCCAATCTGTATGCGCGACCCCACGAACCCTGCGTGCCTGCTGGTGAAACGATCCACTTGCGCCATCAATGCCTCGACCAGCTGCGCTGAAGTCTGCACACTGGCGAGTATTTCCATCGACTGGTTGAACCCCGTTTCATGTATTGAAGTACTCACGGATCCCCCCTCGAGAAAGCTCGGCACGACAATCGGCAAGGCGCAGTTTTTGGCAGGACGCACAAGCGTCAGGGGCCATCACTCCGCCCAGTTTTTTAACCAGTAGGCGTAAGGTGTCGGTAATACCGAGGCTGGGTCAGTGACCTCCAACTCGCGTGCTGCCAGGAACGGCCAGTGAGGATTGGCCAGAAGCGTGCGTGCGAAGCAGACCAGGTCGAGTGCGCCACTGCGTATGAATTCATCCGCCTCGCTGGCCTGGGTAATCATCCAGCTGGCACTGACCGGCAAGCCCGTTTCAGTTTTTACGCGCTCTGCGAACGGCACCAGAAAGTTCGGCCCCCAAGGCACGGGCTCGCTGGGGACCACGAGACTCAGCGAGCAGTCAATGAAATCGACCCCGTCGTCTTTCAGCCAGCGAAGCACCTGGCGTGCTTCTGCCATCGACGCCTCAAGGTCATCGGCAAAATCGACCACGCCAAATCTCACCGCCAGCGGCAGATTCGCCGGCCAGACGCGCCTTACAGCAGCGACCGTTTCGCGCAGAAACCGTGCACGATTGGCCAGCGACCCGCCGTAGTGATCCGAACGATGATTGGCTGTTGGCGACAGGAAGCTTTGGCCGAGAAAACCATGGGCAAAATGCAGTTCCAGCCATTCGTACCGAGCGCTGAGTGCGCGCACGGCGGTGTTCGCGAAGTCATTCTGGACCGCAACAATCTGATCCACAGTCATCGCGTCGGGAACGTAGGAAGAATCAGGCATATACGGCAACGCGCTGGGTGCAACCGGCTGCCAGCCTTCTGCACCGGACTCAACGAGCGGAGCACCACCCAGCCAGGGCGGCGTGCACCCGGCCTTGCGGCCCGCATGACCTATCTGAATGCCAGGAACGGCGCCTGCGCCTTTGATGAACGACGCGACATCGGCGAAGCCGGCAAGCTGCGAGTCATGCCACAGTCCCGCGTCACCCGGTGTGATTCTTCCTTCGGGATTGACGGCGGTGGCTTCAACCATCACCAGACCTGCCCCGCCTTTGGCGAGCGTCTCGTAGTGGGTCTTGTGCCAACCGTTCAAGGCTCCGTCGACTGCCTGATATTGACACATCGGCGACGCCACTATGCGGTTACGCAGGGTTACGCCTTTGAGTGTGTAAGGTGAGAACAACGAGGTCATGGGCTCATCCACTGGGTGATTTGAATGAGCGAATTATGCTGCGCAGCGGTGCCTGTTTTTTGCCGGATCGGATCGACAGATTGCACAAAATGACGAGCTTTCAGCCGCGTCATTGGCTGTATAGCCATGCCACCCACAAGGTGCTCAACAAAGGCGTTACGGGGTTTTCGGCTGACCTGTCCTGTTTCAGCGGCTTGCGTCAGCATTACGCACAGCGAATAACAATATGCCTGATGTCGATTTGACCAGCCGGTCAACATTCCCTACCGTGACCGACCTTTTCCCCCGCCCGAGACGCTGATGACTACCCGCTCCACATTGCCTCCAACCGTCTACCTGCTGGGTTTGACGATCTTTTCCCTGGTTACTGCCGAGTTCATGGTTGCAGGGATGATGCCCGCGCTGGCCGACGCCTTCTCCGTCAGCCTGGCGCAGGTCGGTAACCTGATTGCTTACTATGCGCTGGGCATGGCGCTGGGTGGTCCGCCGGTCACGGTGCTCCTGCTCTCCAGAGGCATCAGCAATAAACGCGCACTGGTCTGGCTGCTGACGTGTTACGTGCTCGCGGGTGCCGTGGCGGCGGCAGCCCCGAGCTATGCAGTGCTTGCCGTGGCACGCATCGTCATGGGAATTTCGAGTGCCGTGTGCATCGGATTGTGCATGACCATCTGCGCCGGACTGGTTGCGCCTGAAGGCCGTGGTCGCGCAGTGTCTGTCGTGCTGGCCGGGCTCATGCTCTCTCCCGTCATCGGCGTTCCGATGACCACCTGGGTTGAGCAGCATGTCGGCTGGCGTGCCAGTTCCTGGGCGGTCGTCGCGCTGGCCATGCTGTGTACCGTATTGGCGACACGCCGTCTGCCAGCCATCCAGAAAGGTGGCGAACCGCCGCTGAGTCAGCAGTGGGCAGGTTTGAAAAACCCAAGGTTGTGGGGGGCTTACGTCACCAGCGGCCTGATCATTGGCGGCACGTTCGCAGCGTTCAGTTATTGCACGCCGATCCTGATTCATGAGGTCGGCATTGCACCGACGCTGGTTGCTCCGGTTCTCGCCATCTATGGCGTCGCCAACCTGCTGGGCAACATGATCGTGGGCCGCTTTGCGGATCGCTACACCTTTCCTGCCCTGGCTTGGGGGCTCGGCCTGATGGTGCTGGCATTGGGCGGCTTCGCCTTGGCGGGTGATCATCTGTGGCTGAACCTGGGCTGTTTCTTCGCGCTGGGGCTGACAGGTGTTGCCTTGAACCCGGCGATGGTTGCGCGGGTCATGAAGGCGGCCGAACCTGCTGCAATGGTCAACATCCTGCACACCTCGGTGATCACCGCAGGCCTGGCGTTTGGCAGCTGGGCCGGTGGCGCAGTGATCGATGCCGGGTATGGCTTGCGTTCGCCGCTCTGGGTCGGTGCGGCGATGGCGCTGGTAGGCTTGCTGAGTCTGCTGCCTGCCGTGAAGTCGATGAAGCGTGAACAAGTGGCATCCGAAACTGCTCAATGCACCTCGTAAAATGCATTAGTTAAATAATGTGTTCATTAAGATATAACCAGAAAGACTTTTACAGTACATTTCTACACGGTTAGGTTGACGTCCGGACCGACCCCTTCCTCCAGGCGGAGGCACACGATTAGCGATAACTGCCGCCTGGAGCCTGCCTGTCATGAAACCCCACATCTCTTACGCGCAAAGCTGCTGCCCCTCCATGAATTCCGGGCGGTGGCTCGTCACCCTCTGTGCGGTCGTTTCTGGCCGACTTACCGAACATGATGCGACTGATACAGGAGTACACCCATGAGCAAGCAACGCCAACTGAAACTCGGTGCAATGGTTCATGGCGTCGGCCACGGCTGGGGCGAATGGCGGCACCCGCAGGCCCTGACCAATGCCAGCGTGAATTTCGACTTCTACAAACAGCAGGCGCAACTGGCGGAAGCGGCGAAACTCGATTTCGTGTTCATCGCCGACAGCCTGCACATTCACGAAAAATCCAGCCCGCATTACCTCAATCGCTTCGAGCCATTGACCATTCTGTCCGCGCTGGCGGCCACGACTCGCCACATTGGCCTGGTGGCGACCGTTACGGTCAGCTACACCGAACCCTTCCAGGTTGCCCGCCAGTTCGCCTCGCTGGACCACATCAGCGGCGGGCGTGCCGGCTGGAATGTGGTCACCTCCTGGCTCAGCGGCACGGCCGACAACTTTGGCAAGGCCGAGCATCCGCCGCATGCCGTGCGCTACCGCATCGCCAAAGAGCACGTCGCGGTGGTCAAGGGTTTGTGGGACTCCTGGGAAGACGACGCCTTTGCCTACAACAAGCAAAGCGGCGAGTTTTTCACGCCCGGCAAGCTGCATACGCTGGATCACAAGGGTGAGTTCTTCTCGGTGAAAGGCCCGTTGAACATCGCCCGCTCAAAGCAAGGCCAACCGGTGATTTTTCAGGCGGGCACCTCCGAGGCGGGCCGCAATTTCGCCGCGCAGAACTCCGACGCGATCTTCGTCCACGCGGAGTCGTTCGATGACGCCCGTGTCTACTATCAGGATTTGAAACAGCGCGCCGCCAGCTTTGGTCGCAACGCCGACACGCTGTCGATTCTGCCAGGCATCCGTCCGATCGTTGGCCGTGATGAGGCCGAGGTGGAAAGCCGCTATCGGCAAGCGGTGAAGCTGGTGACCATCGAGGACGCAATCGTCGCGCTTGGCCGCCCCTTCAATGACCATGACTTCAGCCAATACCCACTCGACGCGCCATTTCCCGAACTGGGCGATCTGGGCTCCAACAGCCAGAAAGGCGGATCGGACCGCATCAAGCAACTGGCCAAAGACGAGGGCCTGACGTTACGTGAAGTTGCCCTGCAATTCTCCAGGCCGCGCCGCGATTTCGCCGGCACCCCTGAACAGGTGGCCGATGCAATACAGACCTGGTTCGAACAAGGCGCCGCAGACGGTTTCATCATCAACTCGCTGTTACCCGACGGTCTGGCGTATTTTACCGAGCTAGTGGTACCGGTGCTTCAGCTGCGCGGGCTGTTTCGTGATGAGTACAGCGGAGACACGCTGCGTGAGCATCTTGGCCTGGAAGTGCCGGTCAATCGTTATGCCAGCGTCGCTCAGGAAGAGCACAGCGAGGCACTGGCATGAGTCAGCTCGTCATCGCCAGCCAGCTGGATGAACAGTTCAACGAGGTCATCCGGCAGCGCCTGGAGCGCATGTTGCCGGGTGCCCGCCTCATCAGCGTGCCGACCGGCGTGCCCAGTGATCTGCCCCCTCAGGTCAGTGTTCTCCTGGCGCGACCGATCAATGTGCGCGGCTATCAGGCGCCTGATACTGCGCCTCCCGGCTGGCCCTACGGGCTCAAGTGGATTCAGGTGGTGTCGTCGGGCATCGACTTTTACCCCGACTGGTTTTTCAACGGGCCGCCTGTGAGCACCTCACGTGGCAGCGCGGCGGAGAATATCGCCGAGTTCGCCCTTGCCGCGATCTTTGCGGCGGCCAAGCATCTGCCGGATATCTGGGTGCAGGATTCGCAGTGGAATTTTACCGCATTGACGCCCGTCAAAGGCAGCACGCTGGGAATTCTGGGGTTTGGCGCGATTGGCCGTAGCCTGGCGATCAAGGCCCATGCGCTGGGCATCAAGGTCATTGCCCTGCGTGAAAGCCAGACCCCGTTCGGGGTCGCAGGCGTGGAAGTTGCGCGGGATGTCAACGACCTGTTTGCCCGCTCCGACCATCTGGTGCTGGCGGCACCCTTGACCGCCTCGACCCGTCACATCGTCGACCGCGCGGTACTGGCGCAGGCCAGACAAGGTCTGCACCTGATCAATGTCGCCCGCGGCGGCCTGCTGGATCAGGAGGCGTTGCTTGAGGCACTGGATACCGGCCGCATCGGCCTCGCTTCGCTGGACGTCACCGAGCCCGAACCCTTGCCGGACGGTCATCGCCTTTATGTTCACCCAAAGGTTCGGCTTTCACCGCATACCTCGGCGATTTCCAGTAACAGTCACCATGAGATTGCCGACAGCTTCCTGGCCAATCTGGAGCGCTACCTGAAAGGCTCGGCGCTGGAGAATCAGGCGAACATGAACCGTGGTAACTGACGTGAAATGCAACAGGGCTTTGACGAACTCATGTCGAAGCCCTGTGTTCGCAAAGACCGGCTAGGCGGTTCTCGCCGCGACCGCTTCAACTTCCACCAACGCGCCCGGCAACGGCAGCGCCACTACCTGCAAGGCGGTGCGTGCGGGTTTGTTCGGCTGCTCAGGCGTTCCGAAAAACTGCGTGTACCCTGCTTGCAGGCCTGCGAAATCGAGCCTGCCGCCGGTTTCTTCAGCGCCCACCAGAAAAATGCGCAGTTGCACGATGTCACCCAGATCCAGGTCCTGCTGTCTGAGGATGGCTCGCAGCTTGTTGAATACCGAAACGGTCTGCACTTGCGTGCTGCCGTAGGCCGCAGGCGTTCCGGCCGGAGCCTGCGGATTGGCGAGGTCGGGCAAGGTGCCGCTGATGAATACCAGACTGGCTGAGGCCGGCACGGTCACCGTTTGCGAGATCGGGAAATCGCCGACGCTGGTGCGTTGAATGCTGTCGCTCATGGTAGTGCTCCTTGGATAACGGGATGTTTCGAAGGTGAGTGCAGCGTCACACCGCGATGGCTGCGCTGTGGCGTTGCCGGGTTACGTGGTCAGCCAGTTGCGCAACTACATGACGCGCCGAGTTGGCCGCCGATTCCTGCCAGATACCGACGCCGCTCTGCACCAGACCGTCGCCCGCGAAATACACCCGGCCGTAACCGGTTTCAAGCAAAGCGCTGGCATCAGCCGCAAAGTGCTCGCGTTGCAGCCATGGGCCTTCGCTGAACGGAATCTGCTCCCAGGACACTGCCAACGGATGACGCAGTTGTCTGGAATAACCGGGATGCAAGAGCTCAACGGCTTCGCGTGAAGTGGCGTGCTGTACGTCGAGTGGCAGCTTGCCGAAGGCCGCAGCGCCCTCGCCTGTCACGTAGCCTGCGATCAACAGGCCTTCAGCGGTATTGAGGTCATTACTCGGATACCAGAGCAGACGCGCCGGGTGGTCGATCCAGGATAGCCCGCCGTAGGTCCGGTAATCCGTTTCCCAGAACCGCGGCGATTGCCAGGCCACCTTGGTCGCCTGATCGTTGCGCGCGCTCGACAACGCGGTTTTGACCAGATCGCTGAAGTCGGTGTCCAGTCTGGCCAGCAGCGGCAATGGCAAAGTCGAGATCAGGTAATCGGCACGCGATACCTGCTCATGGCCACTGCGTTGATCGTGCCAAGTGACGGTCACGCCATGCGGGTGCTGACGAATGCTGTTTACCTTTGCATCGAGCTGTATCTGCCGGGTCAGGCGCTGATAAAAGGCATCCGTGATACGGTCCATGCCGCCTACCGGCTGGAACATGGTGGCGGAAAACTCGGGAAATTCGGTATGCAGCAAGGCGCCCCAGAGTTCGGGATGCAGCAGCCGCTCCAGTGCCAGCGGCGCAACGCTGCCCGGCAACGCACCAGGGTGGCTGGCCGACTCCAGATGACCGGCACGAATGCTGCCTTCGTACGTCAGCTCCTGTGACAGATCGCCGTACGCCTGTAAAAAAGCCAGCAGACGGCTGCGCTCTTCGGCGCTTAGCACGTCGTCCAGTGCGTCGCGCTGCACGGCCGTGGCCAACAGGCCCGAGACGTGACCACGGGCGTCATTGATGGCCTGACCGACAGAGAACGCCGACCGGTTGAGGTCCGGACGAACTTGCGCGCCGTGACTGCTATTGACCAGCACCTCAAGCGGCACGCCCAGTTCGCTGCAGTAATCGAGCAAGGTCCGATGCTGGCTCGGAATGCGCGCCGGCCCTGCGTTGAAATACAGGCCTTGATCGAACGCCACGGTCTGCGAGCGGCCGTCCTTGTAGTCGACACGATCACCATTGCGCAGTGTCCAGGTGCGGCCGCCCACCCGGTCGCGGGCTTCCAGCACCTGCACGTCGAAGCCTGCCCGTTTCAGCTCAAGAGCGGTCACCAGTCCGGCAATCCCGGCACCGAGCACCAGCACGCGGGTGCCCTGCCCCAGATCCTTTTGCAGCGTCAAGGTTTGCGGCCGCCGGTGCGACGAAGGCCCCAGACCCAGCACCGCGAGTGCCTCCCTGACCGCTTTGTCTCCGCCCACTGCCGCGAGGCTTGAAAGCGCTTCACGTCGAGTCAATCCCATGTTCGTTACTCCCCTGATAGGTGTCAGTCCGGCAGACCGGGCGGGTTGATAAGCGATTTGTCGATACGTTCCACATCCAGCCCCCAACGCTTGAGCACCTGGTCGTATTGGCCATCGGCGATCGCACCTTCCAGCGCGGTATTGATCGGCTGCACCAACCCGTTATCTTTGCGGGTGGTCACCGCGATGTCGGCTTTGAGCGGCCAGCCGCCGTTGACCACCCCGACCCGCTTGATGCCGCCGGTGATCGCCGCCGAGTAGGCGTAAATCGAATTGGGGCCGAACAGCGCGTCGCTGCGGCGAGACTGCACGGCCAGTTGCGCGGCCGCCTGATCATCGAAGTACTGCAAGGTCGCCGGTGCGATACCGGCCTTTTCGTTGGATTCGTTCCAGGCCAGCAGAACCTTTTCCTGATTGGTGCCCGAACCCACGATGATCTTCAGGCCGGCGATGTCTTTGGCCTCCTTGATTTCAGTGATCGGGCTGGTGCTCTTGACGTAAAACCCCAGCACATCCTGACGGTAGGTCGCGAAATCAAAACGTTTCTTGCGTGCTTCGGTCACGGTCACGTTGCTGATCACCGCATCGTATTTGCCGGAGCTGACACCCAGCGGCCAGTCTTCCCAACTGGTTTGCACCACGTTCAATTGCAGCCCCAGGCTGTCGGCCACCAGTTGCGCGGTATCGGCTTCGCTGCCGATAGTGGTTTTATCGTCACTGGCCAGCAGCGCCAGCGGCGGCCCTGCCGTGCCTGAAACGGCCACCGTGAACTTGCCGGGGTGGGCGAACTTGAAGCCTTGAGGGATCTGTGCGATGGCGGCCTCGTTGCGCGGCGCATGGATGCGCGCTCGATCGGGACTCAAATCAAATGTCTGGATGGCAGGTGTGCCGGTGCCTTGCGCGGCCAGCGCCGGCAGAGCAAGACTGACGGCGAACGCCAGGGCGGCCACTCGGGCGATTTTCAATGTCATAAACGGTCACTCCTTCGATCTGGCAGAAAAATCACAGCACCTTGCCAAGAAAGGCAGCGGTGCGAGGATGGCGTGGGTGCAGAAAAACCTGCTCTGGCGGACCTTGTTCGATCAGTTGCCCGTCGCAAAGAAACACCACGTGATCGGCTACTTCCCGAGCGAAACCGATCTCGTGGGTCACGATCACCAGCGTGACCCCGAGACGGGTCAGACCCTTGATCACGTCCAGCACCTCGCCGACCAGTTCGGGGTCGAGTGCCGAGGTGGGTTCGTCGAACAGCAGCACTTTGGGGTCCAGCGCCAGGGCACGGGCAATCGCGACCCGTTGCTGTTGCCCGCCGGAAAGCTGGCGTGGATACGCATCGAGCTTGTCGGCCAGACCGACTCGGGCCAGCAGCTGCGAGGCGTTGTCGCGTGCCTGTGCTTTGCTCCAGCGTTTGTGGGCCAGTGGCGCTTCGGCGATGTTTTCCCAGGCGGTCAGGTGCGGGAACAGGTTGAAGTTCTGAAACACGAAACCGATTTCGATACGACGCTTGAGAATCTCCCGCTCCTTGAGCTCATAGAGCAGATCACCTTTGCGCCGATAGCCGACGTATTCACCGTCGATGGTGATATGGCCGCTGTCGATTTTCTCGAGGTGATTGAGCGTGCGCAGCAGGGTCGATTTGCCGGAGCCGGAAGGCCCGAGAATCACTGTGACCTGACCCGGCTCAATGGTCAGGTCGATGTTTTTCAATACCTGCTGGCTGCCAAAGCGCTTGCCCACGCCCTGAATCCGGATTCGCCCGGCCCGCAGCTTCGGCGTGACAGTAGCCGCCTCAGTCATGAGCGCTCTCCTTCAACCAGCGACGCAGCCTTTGCAACGGCGTTGGCGGCAGAACCCGCGAAGTGCCCCTGGCAAAGTAGCGTTCGACGTAATACTGGGCGCTGGTAAGCACCGTGGTAATGATCAAGTACCAGACGGTGGCGACGATCAGCAGCGGGATCACCGCCTGAGTACGGTTGTAGATCACCTGCACGGTGTAGAACAGTTCCGGCAACGCCAGTACGTAAACAATGGACGTGCCCTTGACCAGACCGATGATCTCGTTGAACCCGGAAGGAAGGATAGAACGCAGCGCCTGAGGCAGGATGACCCGCAGCACGCGACGCGACGCGGGCAGGCCCAGCGCAGCAGCGGCTTCATGCTGACCGGCGTCGACGCCGATCAACCCGCCCCTGATGATCTCGGCAGTATAGGCCGCCTGCATCAGGCTCAGGCCCAGCACCGCCACCGTGAACTGGCTCAGCACGTCCACCGTCGACCATTGGGCAATAATCAGATCGGTGAAGGGCACGCCGATTACGATGTGGTCGTACAGGTAGGCGAAGTTGTAGAGGATGATCAGCACCAGCAGCGCAGGCATCGAACGAAAGAACCAGATGTAGCCCCACGCCAACGCGGCCAGCAGTGGAGAACCGGACAAACGTGCCAGCGCCAGCGCAGTCCCCAGGACGATGCTGAACACTGTACTCAAGACCGTCAGCAACAAGGTCTGCGCCAGGCCGCGCAACACGGACGGCGAGAAAAACCAATGGCCGAACACGCCCCACTCCCAGCGCGGATTGGTCGCCAGCGAATGACCGACCGCCAACAGCACCACAGCGGCAAATATCGATCCGGCCCAGCGCCAGGGATGTCGGGAGGGCACGATCCGCAGCTGACCGGCCGTGTCGTGATCTACGGCGTGTCTGGTCCGGCGCTGGCGAACGGGGTATTGATCCACTTCGGCGATCAGATCGAAGGGTTTGGCGACAATAGGCATGCACGGTTCCTCTCACGCGTTAACGGTCGGTAGGTTTTCGATGTCGAGCGGGACGACCGGACGTTGGCCGGGCGTCCGTCCTAAAAGGCGTAAGTCAAACGGGTGTAGTAGTAGCCCCCGGTGAAACCGAACGGCGAATAGGTTCCGTAACTGCTGACCATGGTGCTGCTGGGCACACCCTGTTTTTTGGGATAGATGTCGAACAGGTTCTTGGCGCCGATGGCAATATTCAGGTCCTGGGTCAGGTCGTAACCCAGGTCCAGATCGGTGATCCATTTGGCGGCGTACACCCGGTCAAGCGTGCGGTCGCTGGACGCGTTGACCTCCTTGTAGGCCCCGTAACGGGTCAACGCGAGGTTGAAATTAAAGCGCTCGATGCGCCAGTCGCCGCCGAGGATGAGCTTGGTTTTGGGTTGAACACCGGTGATCAGGTTGCGCGCTTCGCGGTCCAGCAAGTCGTACGAAGTCCCCAGAATCGAGGTGGATGCCTTGTAGTCGAGGATCTCGGTCTGGTTCCAGTTGAACGCTGCCGTCCATTTCAACGAGCCATATCGGCCAAGGTCCTGGCGGTAATTGCTGACCAGATCCACGCCTTTGGTGCGAGTGTCCGCGCCATTGATGAAGTACTGGCCACCGGAGGTTGCATTGATGCCGTTATCGAGCAGAACCTGAGTCACTTCATCGCCCAGCAAGGTGCCGGTCAGGGTGATGCGATCACGAAGATTGATCACGTAAGCGTCGGCAGTCAGGCTCAGGCGCTCCGATGGCGTCAGGGTGAAGCCGAGACTGAAATTGGTCGAACGCTCGGGCTTGAGGTCCTGCGCCCCTAGCGCCTTTGCTGCGCCCGACCCGACGGGCAGCACGCCGTAGTTGATCGACTGATAGGTGCCGTCGACGATGCCGTAGGTGGTCGAGCGGGCGCTGAACAGGCTGTTGGCCAGCGATGGCGCGCGAAAGCCGTTGCTTACCGTGGCCCGTACGGCAAATTGCGGGGTGAAGTCATAGCGGGTGGTCAGTTTGCCGCTGCGCGTTGCGCCGACGCCCTGGTTGTAATGCTCGTAACGCAACGCGGTGCCCAGGTACCAGTCAGGCACTGGATTGAATCCCGCGTCGACATAACCGGCGACACTGTTGCGCGAGGTACTGGCGGTTTCGTCCGGAGAAATACCGTTGGTGACCTGCGCGCCCGAGGACGCGCAATCGCCCGGCGCAACGCAATATTCGCCGTTTGCGTACGAGGCCCGATCGCCCTCTTGAACTTCATAGGCCTCGCGTCGATGCTCCAGCCCATAGGATAGATCCAGCGGCTTTTGCAGGCCGATATCGAAGCCGCGCTTGACGTCCAGGTTGGTGGTCAGCTCGCTGGCAATCCAGGTGCCGGACTTGAAATGGTTGGGTGTCGCCTCACCCAATGACGGGTTCTGGTTATGCCACGTGCCCTGCTCGGCCTCGTTGCGACCATAGGTCGTGGACAGGTCCCAATCCCACGCGCCTGACGTACCCTTGCTGCCAAACGCCGCCTGAAAGTCGTCTTCCTCGATGTACCAGGTGGGCGTATATCCCGCCGGGTAGCCGTTGGGCCCGGTGGTAATGGTGTTGGTAATGGTCGGCAGACGAAAATTCTGTCCCTGCTCGCCCTTGCGATGGGAATAGGTCGTAAAGGAGTACAGGCTCAGGCTGTCATCGATCGGCAGTTCGGCGTTATAGCCCAAGGTCAGCAATTCAGTCTTGGGCGTGCCGTATCCGCCATACGTGCTCCTGCCTGCGAGACCCAACGCCTGTTCTTCGGTGTAGCCGTTGGCGGACGCCTTGTTGTCGTCATTCTGGCTGCGGGCATCAAGCGCCAATTGCACGATACCGCCGTTGCCGATCTCGAAGCCTTTGTTCAAGCTCTGCTGGACCGTCTGCTTCTTGCCGTCATAACCGATACCGGCATTGCTGACTGAAGTGCCGCTGGTGTCGGCCTTGAGAATGACATTGATGACTCCGGCGATGGCGTCGGAGCCATATTGGGCAGCAGCACCATCACGCAGCAACTCGACATGATCGATGGCGCTGATCGGAATGAAATCCAGATCCGCAGGCGCGGCCCCCGTGTTGATGCCGTTGATGTTCAGGGTCGCGCTGGTGTGGCGGCGTTTACCGTTGACCAGCACCAGCACTTCGGCGGCGCTCAGGCCACGCAGGTTGGGGGCTCTGGCGATACCGCTGGCGTCCCAGCCGGTTTTTTCCGGCAGGGTCAGCGATGGAATGACCGCGCTCAAGGCCTCCATCAGGCCGGGTTTGCCTGTGCTCTGCAATTGCCTGGCGCTGACCACGTCGATCGGTACTGCGCTGCTGGCCACGGTACGTTGTTCGGCACCGCGATTGCCGGTCACGACGACTGCGGACAGTGTGCTGCCTTCGTTGACGGGCAGGGTTTGCGCCTGCACCTGTTCTGACAGCAATATGCTTCCGATGGCAACAGCCAACGGGCTGAAGCCCATGGCCGAAGCGCCTTGGCGAGCACGTTGTAAGACTCGTTTCATTTCCACTCCAGAATGGCCGCCATCATCGGCCATGCATCCAGCTTGCGCAGTCGGGCACTCACGCCGTCGCCATGACAACGCGGCTCGAGAGGTACTTGCGTGGGTCGGTTCTCTGCCGCAGCACTGAAAGATGCCTGCGCCAGAGCCCGCCGTTCAGGCTAGGCAGGCGGCGCAGTGGCGGGAAATGACAAAACCGGGGCAGCGCGTCCGTGACTGACCGGGCTGATGGCGAACACCGGGCAAAGGGGGTGGATAGGCAACATGCGTCGAACTCCCTTCCAACGATCTGCTACAGGGGGTGATGTGAATCACCCTGACATGCCGGGCAGTTTCAGGCTGTTGGCCGTGGCTGCGTTCTTTGCGGCATGGTGCTCAGATGCTTGATCTCGATAGGTACCATCCGGGGTAAGGGGTAGGTCGTAGAACTGCAACATAAAGGAATCGATAGTGAAAATATAATGCTGTTTTGGCATAAGCTAATATTACTAATAATCATGATATTAATATTAGATTATTCTTTATTTGTTTTTTTTGTTTCGGTATCGGTTCTTTCAGCGCTCGTCCACCGCTTGGTCGGCTAAACCTGCCAGACGCGCATTCAGATCTTCATATGACAAATGGCATTCATTAGTCGCCAAGCCTGCCGATAAGCCCTGCGCTGATTCCGCACCACAAGTCCCCGCGCCAGACACTCGAAAGGCTCTTACCCGCATGACCAGATCTCTGAAATTCAGCCACAAGATTCTGCTGGCTGCCTCCCTCGTGGTGATAGCCGCGTTCACGTTGTTCACCTTCTACAACGACTATCTGCAACGTCACGCCTTGCGCGAGCAGCTCAAGGAAAGTCTGAACCAGACCTGAGAAAGCACTGCTGGCAATATTCGCAACTGGCTGTCCGGACGGATTTTGCTGGTGGAAAACCTCGCGCAAACCACGGCAGTGCCGCTGTCGACGGACGCGCTGAACGTTGCGCTCGGTCAACCGACGCTGATTTCGACCTTCATGAGCATCTATCTGGGCAAAAGCGACGGTGCATTCGCCACTCAGCCGCCCGATGACATGCCGGGCGACTACGACCCCAGAACCCGGCCGTGGTACACCGGCGCTGTCAGCGCGGGCAAGACCATCCTCACCGAACCGTACCTGGATGCAGTCACCAAAGGCCTGATTATCACCATCGCCACACCGGTGAAATCGGGTTCGGCGGTGAGCGGCGTGGTGGGTGGAGACCTGAGCCTGGAGATCCTCGTGAAGATGATCAGCGCGCTGCGCCTGCATGGCGACGGCTATGCGTTTCTGGTCGATGCCGACGGTCGCATTCTGGTCCATCCTGACGCTTCACTCGCCATGAAAACGCTGGCTGACGTGTATCCGGTCGATACGCCCAGGCTGTCACAGGACATCAGCCAGAGCGAGTACGCAGGCAGGACTCAGATACTCACCTTCGCCCATGTGGACGGGCTGCCTTCAGTCAACTGGTATGTCGGTGTGGCCATGGACAAGACCAAGGCCTACGCCACGTTGAGCGAGTTCCGGAGTTCGGCGGTCGTGGCCACAGTGATTGCCGTGGTGCTGATCATCGGACTGCTGGGGATGCTGCTGAGCGTACTGATGCGTCCGCTGAATCTGATGGGCCACGCCATGCACGACATTGCCGCAGGCGAAGGCGACCTGACCAAACGCCTGACGATTCAGAGCCAGGACGAATTCGGTTATCTGGGCAACGGATTCAACCTGTTCGTGGAACGGATACATGACTCCATGCGCGAGGTGGCGTCGTCCACCGTCCAGCTCAACGAGGTTGCATTAAGAGTGGTGAGCGCCTCCAACACGTCGATGCTCAACTCGGACCAGCAGGCCAATCGCACCAACAGCGTGGCCGCGGCCATCAATGAACTGGGAGCGGCGGCACAGGAAATCGCCCAGAACGCGGCGCGTGCTTCCGGCCACTCGAGTGACGCTCGCACGCTCGCAGCCGATGGTCAGGACGTGGTCGGCAAGAACATTGCCGCCATGAGTCGTCTTTCGTCGCGTATCAGCGGAGCCAGTGGCGAGATCGAGGCACTCAATACCAAGACTGCCAATATCGGTCAGATCCTGGAAGTGATCACCGGCATCTCGCAGCAGACCAATCTGCTGGCGCTGAACGCCGCCATCGAAGCTGCGCGTGCCGGAGAGGCCGGAAGAGGCTTTGCCGTGGTCGCGGACGAAGTACGCAACCTCGCTCACCGGACTCAGGAATCGGCCAGCCAGGTGCAGGAAATGATCGAGCAACTGCAATCCGGCGCTCGCGAAGCCGTTGCCATCATGAACGAGAGCCAGCGCGAGAGCATCGAAACGGTCGGCATTGCCAATCAGGCCGTTGCCAGCCTCGAAAGCGTCAGCGTGCGCATCGGCGAGATCGACGGCATGAATCAATCGGTGGCCACAGCCACCGAGGAACAGACCGCCGTCGTCGAAGCGATCAACGTCGACATCACCCAGATCAACACACTGAACCAGGAAGGCGTGGAAAACCTCAACGCCACCTTGCGCGCCTGCAGTGATCTGGAGCGCCAGTCAGCCCGACTGACCCAACTGGTCGGCAGCTTCCATATCTAGGATTGCGCCGGGCGTTGTCGGAACGGCTCGCCAGGCCGTTCGAGTTGCGCCACGGGATTTCAATTTTCCGGAACTCTCTCGACAAACACTGTTCTAGACCCCTTCGCCGATGCGCGGTTAGCATCGGCGCTTTTTTTGGTTCGGTATTTCTTTCACAACGGAGCGACGCATGTCGATACAGCAAAAACCCGGGCACGTCCTGCCCGCGCGCGCCGCTGGCAAAATGGAAGCTGCCATGGCCGTTGGCAGCTTCGCTATCGGCACCGGCGAATTCGCCATCATGGGCCTGATGCCTGACATCGCCAACAACCTGCATTTGAGCGAACCTCAAGTGGGCCATGCGATCAGCGCTTACGCGCTGGGCGTGATGGTCGGCGCCCCGCTGCTGACCATCCTCGGCGCCAAGCTGTTGCGCAAGCACATGCTGTTGCTGCTGATGGCGCTGTACGCCTTGGGTAACGTGGCCACTGCCTTTACCCCGACCTTCGGCAGCCTGGTTGCATTTCGATTCATCAGTGGCCTGCCCCACGGTGCCTACTTCGGTATTGCTGCTGTCGTCGCATCGAGCATGGTGCCCGCCAACCAGCGGGCAGGCGCTGTGGCGCGTGTGATGATGGGCCTGACCCTGGCGATGTTGCTGGGCAACCCGATCGCAACCTTCCTCGGCCAATTCTTTGGCTGGCGCTCAGCGTTCGCGCTGGTGGGGCTGATCGCTCTGTGCACCATCGCGCTGGTGTGGCAATTCGTGCCTGATCGCCGCGACGAGCCACGCAGCGATCCGCGCAAGGAGCTGGGTGCCTTCACCAAGCCGCAGGTCTGGATGGCGCTGGCCATTGGCGCAATCGGTTTTGCCGGTATGTTCTGCGTGTTCAGCTACCTGGCGCCGACCATGCTGGAAGTCACCCGCGTCTCCCCACAATGGATCCCCTTCGGGCTGGCTGCATTTGGTGTGGGCGGGATTATCGGCAACGTCGCCGGTGGCAAGCTGTTCGACCGCCTGCAATTCAAGGCCGTTGGCGTGTTGTTGATCTGGTCGATGGCAGTACTGCTGTTCTTCCCTTTCGCGGCGGGTTCGCTGTGGGGAGTGTTGCTGGGCATTGCTCTGGTCGGAACGATGGTCGCGCTGGCTGCGCCGTTGCAGATCCGATTGATGGACATCGCCCATGAAGCGCCGAGTCTTGCGGCGGCCTCCAATCATGCCGCGTTCAACCTGGCCAATGCACTGGGCCCCTGGTTTGGCGGTATAGCGATCACCGCAGGCCTTGGCTGGACCAGCACCGGCTACATCGGCGCGGGGTGTGCGCTGGCGGGGTTGGGTATTTACCTCATGGCGCGCCGTATGAAAGGAGGAAACTGAACGCGGCAACTGAACGGCCGCTTAAAAGGAGCCGATCACTACCCCCGCGAGTCGCTGAATACCGGATGATCGGCCTTTAATAATCGATTCGCTGCTCGCGGGGACACTCTTTTGCGCAGATCGCTGTTTCATGGCCTGGCCTTGTGTTGCGCATTACTCGTTGTGACTCAACGCTCACAAGCCGCCGACTCTCCCGACGGCTTTGCCAAAGACGTCACCGGCGGCGCAGGTGCCGTCGCCGTGCATCCTGCCACGCTTGATGAACTCACCCGGGCGCTCTGCAGTGCCGTCGACGCTCGCGGTAGCTGCAAGGACGATACGCCACGCGTCATCGTACTCGACCATACCTTCGACTTTCGCGCCAGTGTCCTGGTAAACGGCAGCGCCACTACCACTGAGACCGGCTGCATGGTCAAAGCCTGCCCCAATGGAGGCGCGCAGTTGGCTCTCAATGGTGCAAACGGGTTCTGCCAGTCAAGACCGCCGGTTTCGGTCACTTACGATAACGCCGGGTTGAAACGTTTGAAGATCGGCTCGAACAAGACGTTGCAGGGTGCAGGAAATCATGCGGGCATTCAGGGAATGGGGTTGTTCATCGGCGGCGGTGTCCATAACGTCATCGTTCGCAACCTGACCCTGTCCGACATCAATGCGCAAGTGGTGTGGGGTGGCGACGCGCTCACCATTGACGACGCGGACGGCGTCTGGATTCACCACAACACCTTCGCCCGTATCGGCCGACAGATGATCGTGACCGGGTGGGGCGCCGCGTCCCACGTGACGGTCTCAGATAACGAGTTCGACGGCCGCACACCCTGGTCCTCTACCTGCGACGGCCATCATTACTGGGTGTGGCTGTTCCTCGGCGGCCATGACACGTTGACGCTGGCACGCAATTACGTCCACGACACCTCAGGCCGTGCGCCTCATGCAGGCGGGATGCACGATGCGGCGGTCATTGCTCAACTGGTCAATAACGTGTTTGCCCGCCTGACCTACCAGGGTGCAATCATGTCGCGCACGCCCTCCTCGCATTTGTTGGTCGAAGCGAACGGTTTCGAAAACGTCACGCATCCTCTGTTCAACGATGCCCGGCAACCGGGCACAGGGTTCGCCCTGTTCTCCGCGGCTGCGGCCACATCGGTTAGCGATGAATGCCAGCGCACGATTGGCAGGCCCTGCGTGGCCAATCTGCAACAGTCGAGCGGCGACGACTACCGCCCTCAAGACGAGGCGGTGCTCAAAGCATTTGTACCTTACCGCCAGTACCTTGTGACGCCCTTGCCTGCTGATGTGGCGCTGACCCGAATACCGCAGCAAGCCGGCGCGGGCAAAGACCAATACTGATTTCAAATGCGACGGGTACGCCTTATGCAACGTTTGGTCGGGATGCTGTGCTACGTCTGGCTGGGTCTGGTCGGGCTTGCTGAGCCAGCCCACAGTGCCTCTTTCGGGTTCGTTCGAGCGCCACAGCGGGTTGTCGTGGACACCGCAAGCCAGCTGGTTTTCAGCGTAGATACGCGTAATGGCGACCTGGTTTCCATGCGCTACCGAGGTAAGGAATTACAGACCCGCGAGCCGAAAGCCTCGCAAGTTGCATCAGGTCTTGGTGCGGCCCAGGTGGACGTCAAAACCGTAGAGGATGTGATCGTGATCAGCGCCCGATCGGGCGAACTGACGCAGTACTACATGGCAGTGAAAGGCCGCGATGCCATCTATATGGCGACGTATGCGCCGACATTGCTGCCGGTGGGCGAATTGCGATTTGTCGCGCGGCTCGATGTTGGCCAATTGCCAAAAGCTGACCATGGGACCGACTCCAACGTCGGCACGGCGATCGAAGGCAAGGATGTGTTCGTGCTGCCGGATGGACGCACCAGCTCCAAGTTCTATTCGGCGCAACCGATGTTGGATGACACCCTGCACGGTGTGAAAGGACCGGGCCTTGCCGTTTACATGCTCATGGGCAATCGCGAACTCAGTTCGGGAGGTCCGTTTTTCAAGGATATTGCCACGCAGAAAACCCTGAAGACCCACGAGCTGTACAACTACATGTTCTCCAATCATACCCAGACAGAAGCTTATCGAGGTGGGCTGCACGGTATTTACGCGCTGTTGTTCACCCAAGGCGAAGCACCGACCGCTGACCTGACCAATCTGGATTTTGTAAACGACACATTGGGGCTCGAAGGCTATCTGAACGGCGCTGGCCGTGGCGCGTTATCCGGCCATGCTCATGGAGTTGCATCCACAACGCCCGCCGTTGTCGGGCTGAGCAATGATCGAGCAGCGTATTGGGCTCGAGTCTCCACCAATGGTGAGTTTCAGTTGGCCGGTATTCGCCCTGGCCATTATCGACTGACGCTGTACCAGAACGAGCTGGAGGTCGCCCGCGGCACGACGGACATTTTGGCAGGCAGCGTCACGCACGCCGCGCTGCATGCCGAGTGGCCTGCTGGTCGAGTGAAATGGCAGATCGGCCTGCCCGATGGCACCCCACTGGGGTTTCGCAACGCGCAACTGTTGCAATCGGCCCATCCATCCGACTCGCGAATGGCATCCTGGGCCACGGGAATCTACACCGTCGGAACAAGCGCTCCGGACGATTTTCCGGCAGCACAATGGCGTGACATCAACAGCCCCACCCGGATTGACTTCGTGCTGGGCAATAACGAGGTGCGTGACTATCGACTGCGTGTGCTCATCTCCCTGGCCCAGGCTGACGGCCGTCCGCAGTTAAGCGTCAACCACAACTGGTGCGCAGACGTGCCCGCCGCCTCAGACCAGCCCGACAGCCGCGGGATTTCGCGTGGAACCTACCGGGGCAACAATGCCCTGTTCGAATTCAACATTCCCGCGTCTGCGCTGCATGCGGGCACCAACTCACTGGAGATCGACGTTGCTTCCGGCAAATCCGCAAGGGACTTCCTGAGCCCGGGGTTTGTGTACGACAGCGTGCAGTTAATCGAGTAGGCCCGATGCTGGGATATGTGATCAATGAAGCTCACGCCATCACGGTACGCTTCAACGACCGTTTCCACTCCTGATAGAGCGCAGGCACAGCGTTCTGCCTGGGCTCGTAGCGCTGGCGGGGCCGTTCGAGTCCAGCCAGCGCCTGCGCATCCGGCCACCAGGACAGTGCGAAGCCTGCCAGATGAGCCGCACCGATAGCGGACACTTCAGGTGAAAGGCTGCGCACCACCGGTCGTTGCAGCAAGTCGGCTTGAAACTGCATCAGCCATTCATTTCGCGTCGCGCCGCCATCCACCCATAGCTCGTCCAGCGGCGCGGGACTGTCCTGCTCCATGGCCTCGAACACATCGCGAATCTGATAGGCAATGGCTTCCAGCCCGGCGCGCATGATGTGCGCCCGGCTGGAGGCTTCGGTCAGCCCGGTGATCAGACCGCGTGCCTGTGAATTCCAGTGCGGCGCGCCAAGGCCACCCAACGCCGGAACAAAGTACACCCCGCCGTTATCGGGCAAGGCTGCAGCTTCGACTGCCAAAGCGTCGATGTCCTGCGTTGCACCCAGCAGGCGTGCAGCCCAGTTGACTGCGCCGCCGGTATGCACGATGTTGCCTTCCAGCGCATACGTAGGCGCACTGGTTTGCCAGGCCACGGTGGTCGCCAGACCGGCGCTTGAACCCACGAGCCGAGCCATCGGCGTCATGAGCGACGAGCCGGTACCCAGCGTCGCCTTTACGCGTCCAGGCGCGAACCCGCCCTGGCCGAACAACGCGGCGTGAGAGTCGCCTATCATCGACATGATCGGAATGCCGGCGGGCAGCGGTCCAATCGCCAGGGTCTCTGCAAACATCGAAGCGCTCGGGCGGATTTCAGCCAGCGCGGCCAGTGGAATGTCGAACAGATCCGTCAGTGCTGTGCTCCATTGGCAGGTCCTCAGGTCCATCAGTTGCGTGCGCGCCGCGTTCGAGGCATCCGTTGCGAAGACCTGGCCGCCGGTGAGCTGCCACAGCAGCCAACTGTCCACCGTACCAAGACACAGCTCGGTGTTGGCGGCCCTCGCCTGGCCATTCGGCAGATGATCGAGAATCCAGCGCATCTTGCCCGCCGAAAACATCGGATCAAGCGCCAACCCACTGGTTGAACGGATCAAGTCGGCTTGATCCTGCGCGGCCAACTGCTCGCAAAAGTCGCCCGAGCGGCGACATTGCCAACTGATCAAGGGCGAAAGCGGGCGACCCGATCGTCTGTCCCAGGCGAGTACCGACTCGCGCTGATTGCTGATCGCAATCGCAGCAAGCGGTGCACTGGATTGCGTCATGCAGCCATCAATGGCCGCCAGCATGGCCACCCAGATCGCAATCGGGTCTTGTTCGGCATAGCCGGGCTGCGGATGGGAGACGGTGAGCGGCTGTGAAGAACGAGCGACTACCCTGCCGCTGCGGTCGACAAGAACCGCTTTGGCATTGGTGGTGCCTTCATCCAGCGCCAGAATCAAGGGAGCGTGGGACGCCATCGCGTGGATTCCTGTTGTTGTTATTGTCCGGTTTCTTATGAAGCGTCAGCGGGCTCGACTCATTTCACCAGCGAGGTGGCCGCTGCGACAATCCCTGCCGAATCGATCTGGTGCCTGGCCCGGGTCGGCGCACGCCCTCCCGCGGAGGCGTATTCACCGTCCTGGATGCCTAGCCGAACCAGTGTGATCCCCAGCCCCGCCTCTGCCAGCACCTCGGCGACGACACTTCCGACCCCGCCATTGATGTTGTGTTCTTCCACCGACACCACGGCGCGTGTAGCACGCAGTGCATGGATCAGCGACTCACGCTGCAGCGGCCGAATGGAGGACAGATTGATGACCTGCGCGCTGACCCCGAGTTGTTCAAGCTGGCGGGCTGCTTCGACGGCTTCATGCACGACCGAGCCCAATGCGACGATGCTGACGTCGTGCCCTGCTTTCAAGACATCCACCTGACCGGGCACGAACCGATAATCTCCATCATGCAGGGCGGGCAGCGCTTTGCCGTCCAGACGAATGTAAACCGGGCCGTCACAGGCGATGGCATAGTCGACAATCTGGCGGCATTCCTCACCGTCGGCCGGGGCAAAAATCTGCACATTGCCGAAACCGCGCATCACCGAGATGTCGTCGATGCTGTGATGGGTACTTGCTAGCGGACCGTAACTGGTGCCCGCATTGAGGCCGAACATCTTGACGTTCGAGCGGTTGTAGCAGACGTCTACCTTGACCTGCTCGTTGGCTCTCGAGATCAGAAACGGCGCGGCGTTGCAGGTAACTGCAACCTTTCCTGACAAACCAAGGCCCGCCGCCACGCCCACCAGGGTCTGCTCGGCGATGCCGACGTTTACCAGCCGGTCAGGAAAGCGTTTCATGAACGGGCCGATCTTGGCCGTCGATGTCGAGTCACTGACCACCGGGATCAGGTCGACACCGTTATCGACCGCGTTGATGAACGCCTCGACCATGACCGAGGCCAGATGCGCTTCTGGCGCAGCAGTGTGTTCAGTGGACATGCTCTAGCTCCTTCAATGCTGCCTCTATTTCTTCACCTTTCGGCACCCGGTGATGCCACTCCGGCTTGTCTTCGATAAATGACACGCCCTTGCCTTTCACCGTATTGGCAATCAGTACCTTCGGTCCGCCGGATGGCTGCGACAGCATTGCTTCCAGTGTTTCAACCAACTGGTGCACGTCGTTGCCGTCACACTCGCTGACCTGAAAGCCGAACGCTCGCCATTTTTCAGGCAACGGCTCCAGAGGAAGAATTTCCGCCGTTCTGCCCGCGAGCTGGAGCTGATTGTGATCGACGATCACGATCAGGTTATCCAGCTGATACTTGGACGCAGTGAGCGCAGCTTCCCAGTTGGAGCCCTCCCCCAGTTCGCCATCGCCGGTCAGGACGAAGATACGTTTGCTGCTTCCCGACTTCTTCGCCGCAATGGCAATGCCACACGCCACTGGAAGACCGTGGCCGAGTGCCCCGGTGTTGAGCTCGATGCCGGGAGTTTTCTGACGCACCGGGTGGCCTGGCAGATACGAGTCAAAGTGCTGATAGGTATCTAGCCACTCGACGGGAAAGTAGCCGGCTTCGGCCAGACAGCAGTACAGACCGCCGACGCCATGCCCCTTGCTCTGGATATAAATATCGCGATCCGGATCGCCGAGGGTCTGCGGCGATACATTGAGCAGCCGGAAATAAAGCGTGGCCAGAATGTCGGTTTCCGATAGATCGGCGCCCGTATGGCCTCCGGCGGGTGACTCTGCATTGAGCTTGATGATTCTGCGTCGAATTGACTGAGCGGTCGCCCGGATTTGCGGTACGTCATAGCGGAATGGATTCATCTCGATCCCCTGTGTGTGACCTCGACGGCCCCTGAACGCTGGGTCGCGTCGTTCTCGAATAATTATTCATATATGAGAATATATTTGTATTTAGGGCTTAAACCAGGTCCGCGTCAATCCCCTTTGTCGAGCTTTCAGTCGACAGTCCACACATCTTGCTGGTGAAGAAAGCGCTTGACATCCAAGAGCCACGGCGGGAGTCTGATTTAAAAATCACGTACGAATAATTATTCCAACGTGCCAATAACAACAACAATCCAGGAGAAGCCCGTGGACGCAAAAGCCCCGATTGGCTCGATCCCACCCAAGCCCCTCACGCGTCTGGCATTACGTTTGCCCCAGAACATCGGCGGTCCGCTCATCGGTCTTGCGCTGCTGGTTCTGGCGGTTTCGCTCACGTCCGAATACTTCTTTTCAGTGCGCAACGCGCTCAACATCCTGGATCAGGTGACCGTGCTGGGTATCCTTGCCATCGGCATGACCGCAGTCATCGTGATCGGCGGTATCGACCTGTCGGTGGGATCGGTGCTGGCGTTTTCCATGATGCTGCTGGGCTGGCTTTATCAGGACATCGGCATGCCAATGGGCTTTGCCATACCGCTGGCTATTTTGGGCGGGATGCTCTGCGGACTGATCTCCGGAACCCTGATCGCTCGCGCCCGACTGCCCGCCTTCATCGCCACACTGACCATGATGTCGGTCGCTCGCGGACTGGCGAATATCCTCACCGACGGTCGTCAGATCGTCGGCTTTCCCGACTGGTTTACCGCCCTCGCCACCCAGCGCCATTTTGGTTTTCTGTCGGCCACCGTCGCGTTGTTTCTGGTGATGCTGGTGGTGGCCTGGGTCTATCTGCGCTTTAGGGCTGGGGGCCGTAGTCTCTACGCCATTGGCGGCAGCGCAGAGGTTGCCCGGCTGTCCGGTATCAAGGTCAAGAAAATCACCCTGTGGGTCTACGCACTGAGCGGCGCGCTTGCCGGGCTTGCTGCCGTGGCGATGGCGGCCCGGCTGGATTCCTCTCAGCCCAGCGCCGGTCTGACGCTGGAGCTGGATGCCATTGCAGCTGTCGTGATTGGTGGCGCCAGCCTGAGTGGCGGTGTCGGCAGCGTTGGCGGCACGCTTGTGGGGGTATTGATCATTGGCGTTCTGCGCAATGGCCTGAACCTGCTCGGCGTTTCCCCTTTCGTGCAGCAAGTGGTAATCGGCGTGGTCATCGCGCTGGCAGTGACCCTGGACACGCTGCGCAGGAGGTCCGGCCAACTCTGAAGTTGGTTCAAGTCAAACATCGTTCTGTTTTCCGGCTTCTGTTCCCTGAACGCACTACACAACAAAAACAATGGAGAACCGCTATGTTCGCGTCAAAAATGTTCGCGCCAAAGAAAATGTTGCTGGGCAGCCTCTTCGCCGCTGTCGCTATCGCCGGCACTGGTCAGGCCTGGGCTGAAAACATGACTGTCGGGCTGGCCGTTGCCAATCTGCAGGCCGACTTTTTCAACCAGATCAAGCAGTCGGTTGAGGCGGCGGGCAAGGAAAAAGGGATTAGAGTCATCACAGTCGATGCCCAAGGCAACTCAGCCACACAAGTGAGTCAGGTACAGGACCTGATCACCCGTAAGATCGATGCACTCATTTATATTCCGGCCGGCGCAACTGCCGCTGGCGTGCCGGTCAAGGCCGCGAAGGCTGCAGGAATCCCGGTCATCGCGGTGGATCGCAACGCACCCGATGCGCCCGGAGATACCTTCATCGCCAGCGACAGCGTTGCAGCGGCGCGAACACTGGCCGAGTACGTCGGCAAAGAGACAGGCGGCAAGGGGCGCGTGGCGATCCTGCAGGGACAGATCGGCACAACCCCGGAAAACGATCGTGCCAAAGGTTTCGACGAAGGCCTCAAACAGTTTCCCGATCTGAAAGTGGTGGCCAAACAGCCTGCCGACTGGGCACAGGACAAAGGTTTCGCCGTGGCTCAGGACATGCTTCAGCGCGACCCGAATATCACCGTGTTTTTCGGCAGGGCCGATGCGATGGCGCTGGGCGCGGCCCAGGCCGTGAAGGTTGCCAATCTGGAACAACCGGTGACCATCGTCGGCTTCGACGGTGACGTCGCGGGCCTCAAGGCCGTTGCCAACGGCACTCTCTCGGCGACCATGACTCAGCAGGCGCAGAAAATGGGCCGGATTGCGCTGGACTCCGCCATCGCGCTCAAGCAAGGCAAGCCGGTAGCCAAGGAGCAGTTGCAGGAAGCGATCCTGACAACCAAGGAAAATGTTGCGCCGTTTATCGCCAACCATCCTTGATGCGCTTTTGAAGGTGTCTTTCAACGCAGTGATCATTTCAGCACCGCCCGGGAGATTTTATGTCTGCCACCGCAACAGATCGTTCGCAGGCTGAGCCGAGGCTCAGCCTGCGCAACATTGGCAAGAAATACGCGGCCATCGAGGTGCTCGCCAATGTCGACGTCGACATTTATCCAGGCGAAGTACTGGCATTGCTTGGGGAGAACGGCGCGGGCAAATCCACGCTGTCTTCGATCATCGCCGGTCTGGTGCCGCCAGAGTCAGGCGGCACCATGACCTGGCACGGACGGCCCTATGCGCCCGCCTCCCCGGGTGCGGCGCTGGATTCCGGGATCGGCTTGATCCATCAGGAGATCCGTCTGCTACCGGAACTGTCGATCGCCGAGAATATGTTCGTTGGCCGACTGCCGACGCGCCTGGGTCGCGT
>NZ_MUIO01000093.1 GCF_002087235.1 Pseudomonas floridensis
CCCTCGCTGACATCCCGCCGGTGGTAGTGCACAGCCTGTTGTTCATCGAAACCCGCGATCTGCTGGACCCGCAGCAACCCATGGCCAACCCGGCGGTGGACTGGCCGCGTTTCGCCAAGGCCGCGTGGTCGCAACTGGCCCGAATGCTGTCGCTGCCCGGCCAGTCCGCAGGCGGCAGTACGCTGGCCACGCAGTTGGAAAAGTATCGCCATTCTCCAGACGGCCTGACCCAGTCCGGCTCGGAGAAGATACGGCAAATGATTTCCGCCAGCGTACGTGCCTATCAGCCCGGCGCGCAGACGCTGGAAGTGCGCCAGCATGTGGTGCGCGACTACCTCAACAGCGTGCCGCTGTCTGCCGTCCCGGGGCACGGCGAAGTGCATGGTCTGGCCGAGGGCTTGCGCGTCTGGTTCGGCGTCGACTTTGCCCGTACCAACGAGATCCTCGCGTCCACACCCACCGACAAGAACGCCCTCGCCGAAAAAGCCCTGGCGTTGCGCGAAGTGCTGTCGCTGGTGATCGCCCAGCGTCGTCCCTCCCATTACCTGTCCAAGGGTCGACTGGAACTGGCGGACCTCACCGACAGCCATATTCGTCTGCTGGCAAACGCCAATGTCATCGATCAATCGCTGGCCGATGCCGCACTGGCCGCAACCGTTACCTATCGCGATTGGGTGCAGCAGCCGACGATACAGCCCATCGAGACCAATAAGGGCATCAGCGTTGCGCGCACCCGCCTGTCGAATCTGTTGAATCGCCCACTCTACGATCTGGACCGCCTCGACCTGTCGGCCACCAGCACGCTGCACGGTCAACTGCAGACGCAAGTCAGCCAATACCTGCGCGACCTGGCCAATCCGGAGTTTGCCGGCAGCATCGGTCTGCTGGGCGAGCGGCTGCTGACGCCTGCAAGCACTGCTCAAGTGCGTTACAGCTTCACGTTGTTCGAGCGTGGACCGGACGGCTCGCGGGTGCGGGTGCAGACCGACAGCACCGACCAGCCCTTCGACATTAACGAGGGCAGCAAACTGGAACTGGGCTCGACCGCCAAGATGCGTGTACTCACAACCTACCTGGAGATCATTGCCGAGCTGCACGGACGCTACGCTGGTATGAGCGTGGCCCAACTGCGCAAAGTTCCGGTCGAGGAGCCCGACCGGCTGACGCGCTGGTGTGTGGATTATCTGTTGCAGAACAAGGACCGCGACCTGTCGAAGATGCTGTCAGCGGCGCTGGATCGCACCTATTCGGCCAGCCCCGGGGAAGCCTTTTTTACGGGCGGGGGCATGCACCGTTTCAACAATTTCCGGCATGAGGACGACGGACGCATTCCGACCCTGCGCGAATCGTTGCGCGAGTCGATCAACCTGCCGTTCATTCGGCTGATGCGCGATGTGGTGCGTTACAGCACCTATCAGGCACCGAGCAACAGTGCCGCGCTGCTCAAGGATGATGACAACCCGCGCCGTCAGGAATACCTGAGCCAATTCGCTGACCGCGAAGGCACCGTGTTCCTGCTGCGCTTCTGGAAGCGCTATAAGGACAAGACCACTCAGGAACGACTGGACACCTTCCTCGACGGCATTCTTCCAACCGCGATTCGCCTGGCCGCCGTGCACCGCTACCTGCTGCCGGGTGCCGACCGCAGTACGTTCAACGCCTTCGTGCGTGCGCACCTCGAAGACACCAGAGCGATCACGAAGCTGACCGACAAACGCCTGGCGGAGCTGTATGACGGCTATGGTCCGGGCGCCTATGACCTGCCTGATCAAGGCTATGTTGCACGGGTGCATCCGCTGGACCTGTGGCTGGTGGGCTATCTGCTCAAGCACCCGGAGGCGCAATTCAAGGACGCCGTCGCCGCCAGCCGTTTCGAGCGCCAGGAAGTCTACGGCTGGCTGTTCAAAAGCCGGCACAAGGGCGCACGTGACAGCCGCATTCGCACGATGATGGAGGTCGAAGCATTTCTGGACATCGAACAACGCTGGCAGCGCGTGGGTTATCCGTTCGATCATCTGGTGCCTTCGCTGGCAACCGCCATCGGCAGCTCCGGTGATCGTCCGGCCGCGCTGGCAGAGTTGATCGGCATCATTCAGAACGATGGCATCCGTCTGCCCGCCGTGCGCATCGACAGCCTGCACTTTGCTGCCGACACGCCCTACGAAACCGAACTGACCGTCAATCCTGAGCTGGGTCAGCGGGTGCTGCCTTCAGAGGTTGCCGCTGCAATGCGCGAAGCATTGTCGCAAGTGGTGGACGGTGGTACGGCAAAACGCGTGCAGGGCACTTTCAAAATGCAGGATGGCAGCGTGCTGGCGATGGGCGGCAAGACCGGCACTGGCGACAACCGGATCGAGAGCATTGGCGCTGGCGGCCGGATCATCAGCTCGCGGGCCGTCAACCGCACCGCGACCTTCGTGTTTTACATCGGCGAAAACCATTTCGGCACCCTGACCGCATTCGTGCCGGGCCGCGCCGCCGAAGGCTTCCGCTTCACCTCGGCGCTCCCGGTGCAAGTACTCAAAGGCATGGCGCCGATCCTCACGCCGTACCTTGAGAACAATGGCCGGGCCATGTGCAACACGCCTTCGCCCCCCAGTGGCACAGGCGCTTGAATCGGCAAGCGCCTGATAAAGACACGCATGACCGTTCGTCATGATCCCTTGTGAATCAATTTAGATATATCTTAAGGTATATCTAACTTGTAACGAGAGAGATGAAGACTATGCGTGATGACGCTCATCACCCCCGCCCCCGTCCCCCGCATGCCCGTGAACCGGGCGAAGGCCGTGACGGTTTTGAAAAGCGTCCCGGCCGTGAACGCGGCGGACGTGGCCCGCGTGTATTTGCTCCGGGCGATCTGAAATTACTGCTGCTGGCATTGATTGCCGAACAGCCCGCCCATGGCTATGACCTGATCCGCAAGATCGAAGCGCTGTTCGACGGTGCTTACTGTCCCAGCCCGGGCGTGATTTACCCGACCCTGACCTTTCTGGAAGAAAGCGAGATGATTCTTGGCGACGCACAGGCAGGTAAAAAGCTTTACACGGTGACCGACGCCGGACGAGCGTCGTTGCTTGAGCAGGCCGTGGCGCTGGACGGCGTGCGTACCCGCATCGACGTCAGCAAGCGCTCGCTGCGTGGTCACGACCGCCCGCCGGAAATTCACGAAGCGGTGCACAACCTGCGTCACGCCATGCACCTGCACGATGGCCGCTGGAGCCCCGAAGAAATCGTTCGGGTTCGCGACCTGCTCAATAACACCGCCAAGGCCATCGTCGATGGGCCGCAACCTGCATCGGAGCCCTCGGAATGAATTCAGAACAATCGATCCATCGCGTCATGCACGAAATCAAACGTCGCAAACTGCGAGTCCTGCGCGTGACCCAGTTGACCCCGCTGATGCGTCGCATCACCCTGCAAGGCCCGGAACTTCAAGGTTTCATCAGCCTGGGCACCGATGATCACGTCAAACTGTTCTTCCCGCGCACGCCGCAGGAACAGGAAGCGCTGGAAAACCTGACACCTGCCAGCGACAAGGACACGCCACGTCCGCCGATGCGCGACTACACGCCGCGTCGCTACGATGAAGCCACCGGCGAGTTGGACATCGATTTCGTGCTGCACGGCGAAGGTCCCGCCGCGACCTGGGCAGCTCAGGCCGAGCCGGGACAGTTTCTGCACATTGCCGGGCCGAAAGGCTCGATGGTGGTGCCGGACATGTTCGACAGTTACTTGCTGATTGGCGATGAAACCGCCATTCCTGCCATCGCCCGTCGTCTGGAATCCCTGCCTGCCAACCGTGCTGCGCTGGTGGTGGTGGAGGTGGCCAACGAGCAAGAGCAGCAGGTATTCCAGAGCGCGGCACAGGTCGATGTGATTTGGATTGTACGAGGCGAGCAGAGCCTGATCGATGTCACCCGCCGCCTGGAGATGCCTGAGGGCAAGCTCTACGCCTGGGTGGCGACAGAATCCGGTCTGTCTCGCAAACTGCGCCGGGTATTGCTGGAAGAATTCGGGCTCGACGAAGCGTTCGTCAAGGCCGCTGGCTACTGGAAGCTGGACGGCGAAGAGGACTGAATCTCGAGGGTCTGGCGCGCTCGGCTGCGCCAGACCACGCGGCGGCGTGCATCCTCACTTCTGGCGACTCGACGCCCAGCGATCCACCCCCACCAGCATCAGTGCGATCACCACGAACCCCAGCAACACACCCAGAGCGTTGATGAAGGCCTTGGTGAAGCCAATCGTACCGATATCGATGAACGGGTACATGTAGTCGCCGACCACGTTGCCGCGCAGCAGGATGTAGGCGAAGTACACAATCGGGTACAGCGCCCACAACAACACCTGCTTAAAGCGCAACAGTCCCTTCGGCACGCACCTCCACCAGTACGCCAGAAACGCCAGCGGCATCACGTCATGCAGCAACTCGTCAGCAATGAACTGCCAGCCTTGCGGGTGCCAGAGATGGCGCAACAGGATGTTGTAGGCAATCCCGACCAACGCGATGCTCACCGCAATACCGCCACACACCACCGGATCACGAAAGAACCGGTGCCCTGCCGACTGCCTCTGGCTGAGCGCACAGCTTAGCGCGACCGCCCCCAGCGTATTGGTGAGCACGGTAAAGAAACTGAAGAAGCGCACCAGTCCACCCAGCAGACTGGCGTGATCCATCCAGCGCCCGATCAGGATCAGGTAAAGCTGAATCGCCAGACCGGACCAGCCCAGGCAGGCGGCCAGCAGAATGAGGTAGCGCTGCCGTTGCGTGCGGGGCAGGTGTTGACTGTGCATCGGTCTGTATCCTTGAGTGTCAGCGTCCCTGCCACGCGTTGATTACCAGCCTTTGCTGCGATGCAGCTTCACGTACAGACCTTCCACCTTTTCCCGCGCCCACGGCGTCTTGCGCAGAAACGTCAGGCTGGACTTGATGCTCGGGTCGCTCTTGAAGCAGCGAATGTCGATGCGCTCGGCCAGCCCGGACCATTCGTAATGCTCGACCAGGGCTCTGAGGATCTGCTCCAGCGTAACGCCGTGCAGCGGGTCGGTATTGGATGTTGTCATGACAAACCTTGAAGCCAATGAAGGGGGGATGAACGAAGGTACGTACCTGCGGCTCTGTACGAAAAGTCGGCGAGCGAAGGTCAGGCAGGGAGCGGAGTCTACGTGTTGTGATTGAGCATTCCGAGCCTGTTTTTAACGCCGCATCACCGAGCGCAGCCACTTTTGGTACGGAGCCTAGCCGAGCCGCCGTGCGGCGGGAAGGGCTATGCGCGCAATGTGTGCAGCAGCACTAAAAGTAGCGCGCCAAAGCACTGTTACCAAACCTGCAATGATCCATGTCAAGTAAACCTCTTTCAGTAAACTCGTTAGCGTCCTATCATTGTCGCCTTCAACGCTGAATCGATTCTCTATCTCGGGAGTTTCACCGACGGCTGCCAAGACGGCCGCGGCAGAGCCTTGTCGTTCCTAAAAAATCAAAGAAAGAATGCCCCTTTTCATGCCCAGTTCATCAAGACACCCCCGACTTGCCACGGTTCATCGTGCTGTCAGCCTGTGCGGTCTGACACTTCTCGGCCTGGCGGGCACGGTTCACGCCGCCCCGGCCCTGTCACCCGACTCACCCTGGATGCTGGGTGACTGGGGCGGCAAACGTACCGACCTGTCACAGCAGGGTGTCGATTTCAAACTTGACTACACCAGCGAGACTGGCGCGAATCTGCATGGCGGCTACAACCACGACAAGGCAACACGCTACAGCGACCAGATCGCCGTGGGCGCGCATCTGGATCTGCAGAAAATCCTCGGCTGGCATGATGCCGAATTCCAGTTGACCCTGAACAACCGCAACGGCGACAACATCAGCAACGACCGGATCGGCGATCCACGCACCGGGACGATTTCCTCTTCGCAGGAAGTCTGGGGCCGCGGCAGTGTCACCCGACTCACGCAGCTGTGGTATCAGCAGACATTTTTCGAGCAGGCCTTGAGCGTCAAGCTCGGCCGGTTCAACGAAGGCGAAGACTTCAACAGCATCCCTTGCGATTTCCAGAATCTGTCGCTGTGCGGCTCGCAGGTCGGCAACTACGTCAACACTTGGTACAACTGGCCGATCAGCCAGTGGGCCCTGCGCGTCAAGTATCAGCTCACGCCCGAGGTCTTCGTTCAGGTCGGCGCCTTCGAGCAGAACCCGTCCAATCTGGAAAACGACAACGCTTTCAAACTCAGCGCAAGCGGCACCAGAGGTGCGGTATTGCCGGTCGAGGTGGTCTGGTCGCCGAAGGTCAACGGCCTGCCGGGCGAGTACCGCGCCGGTTATTACTACAGCACCGCTGATAGCGAAGACGTCTACAAAAACACCGACGGTCAGCCTGCTGCTCTCACTGGCACGGCGTATCGTGGAGCTTCGAGCAAACACGGCTTATGGCTCAATCTGCGCCAGCAAGTCACTCAGCGTGATGGCGACGCCAGCCGCGGTCTGAGCCTGTTTGCCAACGGCACGATGCATGACAAGAAAACCAACATGGTCGACAACTACGTGTCGGTCGGCATGGTTTATCGCGGCGCCTTCGATGCCCGCACTCAGGACGATATAGGCCTGGGTCTGTCGCGCATTCATGTCAATCCGGCGTACCGGAAAGACGCCGATGCACGAAATCAGGCAGCGGCGGTCTACGACTACAACGACCCATCCTATATGCCGCTGCAGGACACGGAATACAACGCCGAGCTGTATTACGGCGTGCACGTGACCGACTGGCTGACCGTTCGACCAAACCTGCAATACGTCCGTCATCCGGGCGGTCTGGACGAGGTCGACGATGCGCTGGTGGCCGGTTTGAAAATGCAACTCTCGTTCTGACCAACGGTTGAATTCAACCGTCGGTAAATCGTCTCAACCTTTAGCTTGGCTTCAAGAGCGACATCAAGGCCTGCATTCCCGCAGTTCAGGGCGTCAATCATTCAATTCTCGCGGAGATTCGCATTATGAGCACTGATGGTGCTTCGGGTAGAAATCGTCTGTTACCGACATTGCTCGGGCTGGTGATTCTGTTGATGGGGCTGGCCCTGGTGGTCGGCGGCATCAGATTGCTGCAACTGGACGGTTCGCTGTATTACCTGCTGGCCGGTATCGGCTTCGCGGTAACCGGCGCGCTGTTGATCACCGGGCGCAGCGCGGCGCTGGGCCTCTACGCCCTGCTGCTATTCGCGAGCACCGTCTGGTCGCTGTGGGAAGTCGGTCTGGACTGGTGGCAACTGGTGCCGCGTCTGGCCCTGTGGTTCGCGCTGGGTCTGGTGTTGCTGCTGCCCTGGTTCCGTCGCCCGCTGCTGCGTAACGGCCCGGCCCGCATGGGTACCGGTGCGTTGAGCATCGCCGTGGTGCTCGCTGGTCTGACTGCGCTGGCCAGCCAGTTCACCAACCCGGGTCGCATTGAAGGTCAACTGGACCGCGAGACCGCAGGCACGACCAATACCGCACCGGCCATGCCCGATGGCGACTGGCAGTCCTATGGCCGCACCGGTTTCGGCGACCGCTACTCGCCGCTGGCGCAGATCACGCCGGAAAACGTGAGCAAGCTGGAGCCGGCCTGGACCTATCGCACCGGCGATATTCCAGGGCCGAATGACCCGGGCGAGACGACCGCCGAGAACACCCCGCTCAAGGTCAACGGCATGCTGTACGTCTGCACGCCGCACAGCCAGGTGATCGCGCTTGACCCGGATTCGGGCAAGGAAATCTGGCGCTTCGATCCGAAGATCAGCACTCAGAACGCCGAGAACTTCAAAGGCTGGGCGCACATGACCTGCCGTGGTGTCTCGTATCACGATGACGCCGCTTATGCCGCCGCTGGCGCTCCGGCGCAAAGCCCGGCAGCTCCGGCCGCACAGGGCGCAACCACTGCAAGTGCCTGCCCACGCCGGATCTTCCTGCCAACGGCCGACACCCGTCTGATCGCCCTGAACGCCGACACTGGCCAGATGTGCGAAGACTTCGGCAACAAGGGGTCGGTCGATCTGACCGCCAACATGGGCACCTTCGCGCCAGGCGGTTACTACTCGACGTCGCCACCGGCCGTGACCAAGGACCTGGTGATCATCGGTGGCCACGTCACCGACAACGTCTCGATGGACGAGCCGTCCGGCGTGATCCGTGCGTACGACGTGCACACCGGTCGTCTGGTCTGGAACTGGGACAGCGGCAACCCTGAAGCCACGGCGCCCATCGCCGAAGGCCAGGTCTACACCCGCAACTCGCCGAATATGTGGTCCATGTTCAGCGTCGATGAAAAGCTGGGTATGATCTATCTGCCAATGGGCAACCAGACACCCGATCAGTGGGGCGGCGACCGCACACCAGAGTCCGAGAAGTACAGCGCAGGCCTGGTGGCACTGGACATCGCGACCGGTCGCGTGCGGTGGGATTATCAGTTCACGCATCACGACTTGTGGGACATGGATGTGGGCGGTCAGCCGACCCTCATGGACATGAAAACCGCCGACGGCATGAAACCCGCTGTACTGGCTTCGACCAAGCAGGGCAGCATCTATGTGCTGGACCGCAGCAATGGTCAGCCTATCGTGCCGATCAATGAAGTGCCGGTGCCACAAGGCGCGGTCGAAGGTGACCACACCTCGCCGACCCAGCCCAAGTCTGACCTGAACTTCATGCCACCTCCGTTGAAAGAGCGCGATATGTGGGGCGTGACCCCGTTCGACCAGATGCTGTGCCGGATCGACTTCAAGTCGCTGCGTTACGATGGCCCGTTCACCCCGCCATCGCTGCAAGGCTCGATCGTTTACCCAGGCAACTTCGGCGTGTTCGACTGGGGTGGTATCTCCATTGATCCGGTTCGCCAGATTGCCTTCGTCAACCCGAGCTACATGGCGTTCCGCTCCAAGCTGGTTCCGGCGGCCGAAGTTGAAGGCGGCCCGGGTCGCAAGAGCGAGACCGAAGGCGTACAGCCTAACAAAGGCGCACCTTACGGCGTGATCCTCGAAGCCCTGCTGTCGCCAATGGGCCTGCCGTGCCAGGCACCGGCGTGGGGCTACGTGGCGGCGGTCGATCTGACCAACCACAAAACCATCTGGATGCACAAGAACGGCACCGTGCGTGACAGCTCGCCGGTTCCAATTCCGCTGACCATGGGCGTTCCGAGCCTGGGTGGTACGTTCACGACTGCCAGCGGTCTGGCGTTCCTGAGCGGCACACTTGACCAGTACCTGCGCGCCTACGACGTTCGTAACGGCAAGCAGTTGTGGGAAGGCCGCCTGCCAGCAGGCGCGCAGACCACACCAATGACCTACACCGGCAAGGACGGTCAGCAATACGTGCTGGTCGTGGCTGGCGGTCACGGCTCGCTGGGCACCAAGCAAGGTGACTACGTGATGGCGTTCAAACTGCCGAAGTGATGCATTGCTGAGGTAAACGAAAGGCGGCCATCGAAAGATAGCCGCCTTTTTTGTGGGTCATGTCCTGTCCTGCGTCCGGCATGTGCAGCGCCGCTTCTATAGAACCAGATCCCTCTGGAATGCAGAGCATCGTCAAGCTCAGCGGGTTTTCACGCCTGTCTTGCTGCCCGCCCGCAGGATGTCGCTCCAGCGTCGTACGAGGTAGTTGTGCTCGTTCATGACCGAGTTCCACACGGCAATGTGGCCCATGCGCTCTTCGTACGAGCCGCCGTCACGCACTTCACCGGCATCGATCAGCGGCAGGCCGTCGCTGCCCAGCAGTTGTTCGCGTGCGGGCAGTCCGGCGTACCAATAGTCCCATTCCGCAGCGCTCAGGTGATCGCGGCTGCGTGCCGGGTTGCCGATGTAGTAACCCTGCCGCGCCATCACCGCGCCCGGCCAGCCGGACAGCCACCAGTTCAGGTACGCATAGGCCGCATCGAGCACCCGCCCCTTGGCGTGGCGCGACAGGGACAACCCGCCGAACCAGCCGCGATAGCCTTCCTTCGGCACCGCCACGCGGTATTTGACGCCCGCGCGGTGCAGCCGGACCAGAGTAGGCGACCACAAGCTCTGGATGTCGATGGTCGGGCTAAGCATCAATTCGGCAGCCTCTTCGTCGTCCGACCAGAACGCACCGAAATGCCCTTGCTGCTGTTTGCGCACCAGGACATCGGCAAGCAGGTCGATTTCCTCGATGCTCATGTTGCCGATGTCCTTGAACTGCGCCAGCCCCGCGCCTTCCACGGCCAGCGCGGCATCCAGCGCACCGATGGCGGCATCGCTCTGCAGGGCGATGCGCCCGCTCCAGACCGGATCGAGCAGCCAGCCCCAGCTTTCATCGGCCGGACTCAGGCCGTCGGGCAGGCGTTCCGGGCGATAGGCGAAGCTGTCGGCGTTGTGGGTCAGCGGCAGCATGCTGATGCGTTCGGTCACCGCACTACCCAGGCTGCCGTCGTGCTGCACGAACAACCGCTCGCTGGGCACGCTGCCGCTACCCGGCTGATCGGTCGGCCTCAGGCGGCCATGTTTGGGCAAATCGTTGATTTCGTGCCACAGCGCAATCCGACGCGTGTCGATGGGCTGAATCGCCCGTGCCGGCCAGACGAAATCGACGTTGTGAAACCACTGATCGTAAAGGTCATAACTGTCCGGCTGCATGACTGCAATCCGCTGCGCGGTCTGCACGTCGTGAATCTGATAAATCAGCTTTATGCCCAGTTCCTGCTCGGCACGCTCACGCAGCGATTCAAGCAAGGTGACCGAAGTGCCCAGCACCCGCAGCGTGATGCTCATGCTGCAGTCTCGCTTTGCGGTGAGTTTAAAGGTGGCGCGAAGCTGCTAGAGAATACGTCGAACGAGCGACGCAGCAGGTCCGGGTCCAACCCGCGCAGGATGAACACCAGACGCGAAGTGCGATCCTCGCCGGGCCAGGCGTCAAGGTGGACAGGCGCATGCAGGCAGTGCTGCACACCATGGATCACGACAGGGGCCTGATTGGCATTCACGTTGAGCAGTCCTTTGACACGCAGGATTCGTTCGCCGTGGCATCTTAACAGCATCGACAACCAGACCCCGAACCCTACCCAGTCCAGTGGCCGGTCGAAGGTCAGGCAGCAGACCTGAGCATCACCATGCCTGGGTAGGGTCGATTGCGGGCGATGCAACTGCCAGCGCGTCACTTCCTGCGCCGGTTCCGAACTGCGAATGCCCTGCCCCAATAGCAGTTGATCGCCACTGTGAACCTGGACGGTATCCAGCAGCGGCGCGGAAAAATTGAGTGCCTGCAAATGAACACGCAACGCGTCGAGGGCCGATGCGTCAACAAGGTCGGTCTTGCTCAGCAATAACCGGTCCGCCGCTGCGACCTGTGCCAGCCATTCGGGATGCAGGCGCTCTTGCAATGCAGCATGACAGGCATCGACCAGCGTGATGATCAGCCCCAGATGAAAGCGCCCGCGCAATTGCGGGTCGTTACTCACTGTCGTGAGAATCGGGGCCGGATCGGCCAGCCCGGTGGTTTCCAGAATGACGCGGCGAAACGCCGGAATCTCGCCACGACTGCGACGCTCCAGCAGGCCAAGCAAGGCGTCTTTCAACTCGCCACGAATCGAACAACAGATGCAGCCACTGGGCAACAGAACTGTGTCTGGTGCGACCTCTTCGACCAACAGGTGATCGATGCCGACGTCGCCGAATTCGTTGATCAGCAGCGCGGTGTCGCCCATGGTTTCGTCGGCCAGCAGGCGCTTGAGCAACGTGGTCTTGCCGCTGCCCAGAAAGCCGGTAATTACGTTCAGGGCAATGCTCATGAGGACCTCTGCAAATGATCGAGCAGACGTGAGTCGAGCGGATCCAGCGGCCGGCCAATCAACAGTTCGGCTTTTTGCCAGAGCTGTTCCAGCCCGGTTGCCAGCTCCTGTTTGCCCGTGGCACCGAGCAACAGATACGACACGCCTTGAAAGTCTTCAACCTTCAGACGAAACGGTGCAACCACGATGTTGATCGCCGCAATACGACGCAGGCGCTCACGCCGCCGGGGCAGTTCTCCACTCAGCGGATCGCTCCAGTGCACGTCTTCGCCCAACAGGCCGCACAGTCCACACATGGGTCATTCCTCGCTAGGATTCATCACGGCATCACGTCGCCAGAGTTCGGCCCCAACGTCTGACCGACAAACAGATTACCGCCCGGCTCGCTGGCCAGCAGTACCGCGACCGGTGCCACTTCCTCTGCAAGACCGAACCGTCCCAGTGGCAGCTCGGCCGCCTTGGCGACTTTCCAGGCACTGCTGATTCCGGCCACCAGCGGCGTTTCGATAGGACCGGGCGCGATGGCGTTGACCAGCACGTTGTCCTTGGCAACTTCCAGCGCCAGCGATTTGGTAAAGCCGATGACACCGGCCTTGGCCGCAGCGTAATGAGTCAGCTCCGCGCCACCCTTGATGCCCAGTTGCGAGGCGACGTTGATGATTCGTCCCCAGCGCTGCGCCAGCATGTACGGCAGCGCGCGCTGACTGGCGACGAACACGCTGGTCAGGTCGACGCGCAGCATGTCGTTCCACATCTCGATGCTCAGGTCCACGCAGCGCGCCTGAGTCAGCATGCCCGCGTTGTTGACCAGAATGTCGATGCCGCCAAACTGCGCGACACAGGCATCGACGCTGGCCTGCGCGCCTTCGACACTGCCGACGTCGGCCACACATGCCTGCACCTGCGCGCCAAGCTGGCGGCATTGTTCAGCAACCTTCGCCAGGCCGTCCGGATCCCTGTCGCCCAATACCAGGCGCGCACCTTCGGCGGCATAGGCCAGAGCGATCGCAGCGCCGATGCCACTGCCCGCGCCAGTGATCACGGCGCGTTTGTCTTTGAGTTGTTGCATGGCAAGTTCCTTCAACAGTCATAAGGCGGTCACCTGACCGCCCCACAGGTTGTGCATTACATCCAGCTCGAGCGAGCGGACTTGTCCGCGAAAGGGCTGATGTGTCCCCGCCTGACAGCGCCACTGGGCCTCGGCATTCGCGGACGAGTCCGCTCCCACAGGTTGTGCATTGCGTCCAGCCCGTGCGAGCGGACTTGTCCGCGAAAAGGCTGTGCATATCCACGTCTGACAGCGCCACTGGCACTACGGGATCTCATTCCGGCCAGCGCACCGTCAGGCCGCCATCGACCACGATGCTCTGGCCGGTCAGGTAGCTGGCTTCGTCGCTGCACAGAAACCGCACCAGTGATGCCACTTCATCCGCTCGTCCGACGCGCCCGAGCGGAATCGCCCTGGCGGCCTGCTTCAACCCCTCCGGCCCAAGCGAGTTCTTGCTGTCCAGCGATTGCGGCGTTTCGATCAGGCCGGGAATCACCGCGTTGCACCGGATGCCTCTGGGCGCCAGTTCCACCGCCAGCGAACGGCAAAGCCCCGGCACACCGGCCTTGGCGGCCGCGTAATGCGAATGGTCCTGCCAGCCGTAGACGCCACCGGCAATCGACGAGATCGCCACCAGCGCCCCGCCCTCGCCCATGTGCCTGGCGGCAGCACGGAAGGTGCGCATCACGCCGGTCAGGTCCACGTCGAGCATTTCATTCCAGCGCTCGTCGGTCATTTCCAGCAGCGGTGCGCGGCGCAGCAGGCCCGCATTGGCCACCGCGTAATCGATCCGGCCGAACGTCTGCAAGGCCTGGTGCGCCAGATCATCGACCGATTCGGTGCAAGTGACGTCCAGTGGCAGCATCAGGCACTCGCCACCTGCCGCCTCGACCAATCGCCGGGTTTCATTCGGGTCGTGGGGGTCGGCAGGGTAAAAACCGCCGACCACAGCCACGCCCTGCCGCGCAAACGCCACGGCCAGCGCCTGACCGATGCCGCTGGCGGCCCCCGTGACCAAGGCCACTTTACGAGTCATATGTAATTCCTCACTTAACGGTTTCAGGGCGTACGTGACGGGCCGCGAACATCAGCGCGCCGGACAGGAAGCAAGGTAGCGCACCGAAGTACAGCGCCGAGGTCTGCCAGTCGCCGCCCGCACTCAGCACCGAAGTAGCACCGAAGCCTGCCACGACCGCGCCGATAGGCCCCATGGCGTGGATGATCGCGCCACCGGTCGCACGGATGCTGGTCGGAAAACTTTCACTGATGAAGAACAACGCCGCCGAGTAAGGCCCGATCAGGAAGAACAGACCCAGGCTGTACAGCCCGACCACTGTCGGCAGGTTGCTTGGCCCGTAGAGCATGCCCGCGAACGCCAGACCGCCGAGCATCCAGCCAAGACCGATCACGTTGCGACGGCCGATCTTGTCGCCCATCCAGCCGTGGCTCAGGTAGCCGCAGTAACCCACCAGGTTGGACAGCACCAGGATGATCAACGAGTTCTCGAACGAAATGTGGTGCACGCTGACGATCACCGTTGTGCCCAATACGCTGAATACCTGGATCGCGGCCCAGTTCAGCAGAATGGCAGCACCGATCACCAGCGTGGCGCGCAGCGAGGTGCCACGAAACGCAGCGCCGATGCCTGCCTTGCTGTGTTCGTCGTAGTCGACGCCGTAGGTATGCGCCACGGCCTGAGCCTGGCTGATCTCACCCTTTTTACGCAACTGCGTGATGCGCTGGTGAATCTGGAACTGCGGGCTCTCTTTGAGCTTGCGCGCCATGATCGCAATGATGATCGCCGGGATCGCCGCAAACACGAAGCAGCCCTGCCAGCCGATGATCGGCAACAACACCGCCGTCAGGCCCGCGGCGATCAGCGCGCCAACCGGCCAGCCGCCCTGCACCAGGCTGTAGATGAAGCCCCGGCGTTTGGCCAGACGCGGATCATCGGAGGCCGCGTAGATTTCACTCAGATAGGTCGCATTGACTGTCTCTTCCGCATAACCCAGACCGCCCAGCGAACGGATCAGGATCAGCGGCGACTTGCCCCACGCTCCGCCAATGGCCGTGAGCGCCGAGCAGATCGCCGAGCCGCTCACGGTAAACATGATGCCAACGCGCCGTCCCAGGCGATCCACCAACGGGCCAATGGCCAGTGCCACCACTGCCGTGCCGACCGCAACCCAGGTCGCGATTTCGGCTTGCTCCACCTCACTCCAGGAAAAATGCCGACCGATCTCTGGCAGCAGCGTGCCGAACAGAATGAAGTCGTAAACCGCAAACACCCACGCAAAAAACGCAATCCATGTGGCGAAACGCACTTGTTCAGGCGTCAACTGCTCTGGCTTCCAGCCGGTCAGGTCAAGCTTGTTGTAGATGGACATGAGTGATGCCTCGGACAGGGCTAGGGGTCAACGATTACGTGGGTTACGACGAACGAAGTCGTCGGCGATCTCGTCGAAGGTGACGAACCTGACGCCCGCATGGCTCTGGATATGCTCGATCAGACGCTCGAGCATCAGCAGCACCTGTGGCCGTCCGGAAACGTCGGGGTGAATGGTCATGGTGAACACCGCGTGTTCATGCTCGCGGTACACCCAGTCGAACTGGTCACGCCACATTTCTTCCAGATGGCGCGGGTTGACGAAGCCGTGGCTGTTGGGCGCCTTTTTGATGAACATCATCGGTGGCAGGTCGTCCAGGTACCAGTTGGCCGGGATCTCGACCAGGTCGGTTTCCTCACCCCGCACCAACGGCTTCATCCAGGTGTCGGGGTGCTGGCTGTAATCGATCTTGGTCCACGTGTCGCCGACGCGAACGTAGTACGGGTGAAAGTCGTTGTGCATCAGGCTGTGGTCGTACTTGATGCCTTTCTTGAGCAGCAGTTCGTTGGTGACATTGCTGAACTCCCACCACGGCGCGACGTAGCCGGTCGGACGCTTACCGGTCATTTGCGTGATCAGGTCGATCGACTTGTCGAGCACGATCTCTTCCTGCTCGGGGGTCATCGCAATCGGGTTTTCGTGGCTGTAACCGTGCACGCCGATCTCGTGACCGGCATCGGCCACCGCCTTCATCTGCTCGGGGAAGGTTTCCATCGAATGCCCCGGAATGAACCAGGTGGTGCGCAATCCGTAACGCTCGAACAGCTTGAGCAGGCGCGGCGCACCGACTTCACCGGCGAACAGGCCACGGGAAATATCGTCCGGCGAATCTTCGCCGCCGTAAGAGCCCAGCCAGCCCGCCACCGCATCCACATCCACGCCAAACGCACACAGAATTTCTTTCGCCATTTTTCTTCTCCTGCTGGTTGATCAGACCGGCTTCGCCGCATCCTCGCGGATGCGGGTCAGCCATTGATAGGGTTCAAGGTGTTTTGAGCAGCGCTTCCACGGCCAGCGCGGCGCGTAACAAACGGGCGTCCTCCCCGGCCGGAGCGCTGAGCAGCAGGCCGGTGGGCAGACCGCATGCATCGAAACCGCTGGGCAAGGAAACGCCCGGCATGTTCAGCAGACTGCCGGGCATAGTCAGGCGAAGCGTCGCGAGGTTGGTTTGAATGAACAGTTCGTCATCACTCAGCAGTGGCGCGAGCGGCGGCGCGACATGCGCGACGGTTGGGGTCAGCAACAGCGCGCCATCGAGTTCGAGGGTCAGTTGATCCTGCAGACGCTCGCGAGCGGCGTACAGCTGAATCAGCAGGCTGGCAGGCATGTGCCGCGCGGCCTCCAGACGCTTGCGCACCCGTGGGTCGAGCTGACTGGCGGCATCGCTGTCGAGCAATGGCTGATGCAGGGCGAACGCTTCTGCGGCACCGAGCCAGCCGCTTTGCTGGATCAACTGCAGCGTGGCCTGAAAGGCCTCGCAAGGTCGCGACTCGATCAACGCGCCCGCGTTGCGCAAGGCTTCGACGGCCCGCAACAGGTTGTCGCGGACCGCCGACTCGACGCGCTCATCGTCCAGCACTGCCTGATCGACGATGAAGCGCTGACCGGCCAGACTGCGCGGCACCAGCGAGGTGGGCTTGCTGCGTGCGCACAACAGGTCGTCGATGACCAGCGCGTCCCGAACGCTGCGGGTCAAAGGCCCGACGCTGTCCAGAGTGAGCGCCAGAGGAAATACGCCGTCGCGGCTGTAACGGCGGCTGGTACTGCGAAACCCCACCAACCCGTTCAGCGCTGCCGGCAGACGAATCGAACCCGCGGTGTCCGTGCCCATCGCAATCGGTACGATGCCCGCGGAGACCGCGACTGCCGAACCTGAGGACGAGCCACCGGGAATGCGCGGCGAAGCATCGCTCAGCGGGTTGATCGGCGTACCGAAATGCGGGTTCAAGCCCAGGCCGGAATACGCGAATTCACTGAGCGTGGTCTTGCCCAGGCTGACCATGCCGGAACGCGCCAGCAACCCGACTGCAGGTGCATCGAGCCACGCGGCACTGACCTGTCGGCGTGTGGCGGAGCCCGCAGTGGTGACCGACCCTGCGACATCGAACAAGTCTTTCCAGGCCACCGGTACACCATCCAGCGGACCCGACGGCAGTCCCTGTTTCCAGCGTGCGGCGGACGCTTCGGCTTCACGGCGCGCTCGCTCGACGCTCATCGAAATGAACACATGTTCGACCCGGGCAGACTGCTCAAGCGCCTGTTCCAACGCCTGCACGGGATTATTTCGACCCAGAGCGAAGTCTTCGGCCATCGCGCAGGCATCTTGGGCAGAGCTGTTAACGACGGTATCCACTGCTGACATGGCGCACCTGAAAATGTACTTATTAATAAAATGTACATTTAATAAAGGCAGAATCCATGCCAGTCTGTTGCCCGCAGCCCATGAGAACGCTTGGCTGATCAAGCCAATCACGCTGAAACCGTCGGTTTAGAACCCTCTCTTGAAAGGGCGAAGATGGAAATTCGGCGCAAAACAGCCATTGATCGGCTGTCACAATGAAATAATGTATCTTTATTAAAAGATACATTTTAGTGCAGATAGGTAACGGTAGCCCTATGAGTGAGCATCCCGATGTACCTCAAGGTGACAGTCACGCATCTGTGCGAGAATCGTTCGTCAGCCGTCAGAAGTGTAAGAAAACGATGTCAGATGAGGATTCGCGCAGCGCGTCGCGCTACGCCACCATCCGTGAAGTGTTACGTAACGCTATCCTCACGGGTGCGGCCGCCAATGGACTGGTGCTGCTCGAAGCACCTTTGGCAGACCTGTTTGGCACCAGCCGCGTGCCGGTGCGCAAGGCACTCCACCTGCTGCATGAAGAAGGCCTGATCAGTCGATTCGACGGGCGCGGTTTCCTGGTCAATCCCGAAGGTCTTGATGTGGAACCCCTGCGCCTGAGCCTGAGCCACACGCAGTTCGGCCTGGACAGCAACGAAGAACTGGTGGACACCCGCCCGCTGGGTGAACGCATTCACGACGAGATCGGGTCGGCACTGTCGGCCTGTATCGCTTTCGGCCACTACCGTCTGGATGAACAGAGCGCCGCCGAGCACTACGGCGTCAGCCGCGCCGTGGTCCGCGAAGCGTTAATGCGACTGCGCGATCGCGGTCTGGTGGAGAAGGAGCCGTACTCGCAGTGGCTGGCCGGACCTTTGACCGCACGGGAAGTGACCGATGATTACGAACTGCGTGCCTGCCTGGAGCCCGAAGCCCTGCGCCAGACTGCGCCGAAGCTGAACCGTGAACACCTGGAAGCCATGCTGGCCAGAGTCATCGAGGCGCAAAACGCCGAACGTTGCAGCCTGGAGCAGATCGAGCAACTGGAAGAGGACCTGCACCGGCACTGTCTGGCCGGTCTGCAGAACCGTAAGATCGCGACCCTGATCAGTCAGGCCCAGAGCCCGATGATCATCAATCGAATCTTTTATCGCCTGCTGGGCATCGGTGCCGACGAGGCGATGCTCGCCGAGCACCGAATGATCCTTGAACTGCTGCTGCACGGCGCCTTCGATGCCGCAGCCCTCAACCTCAAGGAACACCTGCAACGCGCTCGGCAACGCATGCTTCAGCGCCTGAAAGTGCTGTCGGTCCTGCCCGAGCAGGAGGTGCCGGCTTACCTGACGCGTCTGAGCTGAGGAAGACTTTCTCGGCCCGCTCTCGGTCCTTGATGGTGAGCCACCACCCACAGTTGCTGAACAACCGGGTGGCACCGGTCGCTGCCAGGCAGCGACGGCGCCAACGTGAGTGTGACGCGAGATACCGGACAAAATGCCAAACGGAGTTTAAGAACTTTCCTATAGGTCGTGTCTGAAGCCTGCGTGCAGGCCGTGCTACTTGCCAATCACTTCGCCGCGCATCGCGGCCAATCGGGCGATGAAGCGGTTTTGCACCGGCACCGGAACGTGCTCGCTGTCCATCGACGCGATCAGGTTCTCCACCAGCGCGTTGAAGTCGCTGGGCGTCAGGTTCTGGCCCTTGTGCGACTCGGCCAGACTGTCGCCGGTGTAGGTGCAGGGGCCATCGGCGACCACGCAGAACTTTTCGACCAGCCGGTCGCGCAGCAGGACGATATTGACCCGCCTGAAACGCTCGACGATCCGGTCGTCTTTGGCGGCGTTCAGCAGCATGCCTTCGACGATGCGCTGGATGCCGGCGCGCTGGCCGAGGTCTTGATACAAACTTTCGTCACGGGAGGGATGCTGAGCGCAACCGATCAGCAAGGCCAGCGTCAGGCCCATCAGAAAACGGATCATCAGAAGCTCCCCTGGACCGACAGATAGGTGCCGTTCTGGTTATCCAGCGTGGCAATTTCACCCAGCCGGGCGTAGGCCAGAACGAACGACACATGTTTGTTGGGGAAATAGCCGACAAATACATCCGCCCAATCGCTCTCGCCCGCAAAGGACAGGTTGTCGGGTTTTTCCCGGTATTCCATGCCCACGGCCCAGCGCGGGTTGAACAACACCGCCACCGAACCTTCCTTGAGCAGACTGCGACTGTCACGACGATCGCCACCAAATCCCAGCAGGCCGGTTTCGTTGGCCCGGCTGTAACGCACGCCGCCGTTGACGACCACGTTGTAGCCAAACGCCGCCCCCATGAACAGTCGGCTGGCGGTCAGGTAGCCCTCGACGTCCGAATCACGTCTGGCGCCTACCAGACTGGGAATCAGGAAGTCGTTCTGATGCTTGTATTGAACGCCCAGCGACACCTGCGGCAGGCTGTCGTAGATCAGATCACCGAACAGGCGCACCTTGACGCCGAAGACATCCTGACTGAGGTTGTCATCCGGCAGGCTCAGCCTGTGTTGCAACGGGCTGATATCGAAACGCTGATGCGCGTAGGAAAGCTCCACGCGGTTCCCGTAGGCGAGCGCCAGACCCGCCACATCCAGGTTGTAGTCCGGCAGATTGATGTGAGTGGCAAACGCGGTAGCACCCCACTCGCCCTGCTCGCTGTAGCCGGTGATCACGGCCCAGGGCGTAATGCCGCCGCCCGCGCTGCCTTCAATGTTACTGGCACCACCCGTGGCGATCAGACGACCGTTATCGGCCGACGCCAGCGGTACGACCGCCGCCAACAGGCAGCCCGACATCATTAATACTGTTTTATAAGACATGGCTCAACGCACCGTCTTTGCTGGATGAAGCGTGTGATTTGACGACCCAGCTTTCGAATGCAGCGGCGGGCAATGGCCGGCTGATCAGATAACCCTGGGCGGTATCGCAATGCCAGCGCCGCAACAGGTCCAGGCTGTGTTGATATTCAACGCCTTCGGCCACGACTTTGAGCCCAAGGTTGTGGCTCATTTCGATGGTCGAACGCACGATGACCGCGTCCTCGCTGGTTTCATCCAGGTTGCGCACGAAGGATTGGTCAATCTTGAGTTCCTGCACCGGCAAACGCTTGAGGTGCGCCAGTGACGAGTAACCGGTGCCGAAGTCGTCCACCGACAGGCTGATGCCACAGTCGCGCAGGCGATGCAGCACCACCAGTGCTTTTTCCGGCTCGCTCATGATGGCGCTTTCGGTGATTTCGAAGACCAGTTGCTCTGCCGGTACGTCGTACTGTTCAAGCAGACGCATGACGAATCCGGCCAGGTCGTCGCCCAGCAGGTCGTCAGCGGAAATGTTCACCGAAACCTGCAGCACCAGACCGCGCTTGCGCCAATCGGCCAACTGGCGCATGGCTTCTTCGATGACCCAGTTGGTCAGCACATGAATGCTGCCGGTGCGCTCGGCCAGCACGATGAATTCAGCAGGCGAAACGTTACCGAACTGCGGATGACTCCAGCGCAGCAGCGCTTCAGCCTGACGTACAGTGCCTTGGCGGATGTCCAGCTTGGGCTGGTAATGCAACACCAGCTCACCATTTTGCGGCGCCTTGCGCAGATCGCGGATCAGGCTGATTTGACGCTGGTGCGCCAGGTCGCGGCCGTCCTGATAGATCTGCAGACGCCCCGGCAGGAACGCAGCGTCCTTGCGAGCGATGGCTGCACGGTTGACCAGTTCCTGCGCCGAATGACCATGTTCCGGGTAGACCGTGATACCGACGCAGCAGTCGAGCGCGATGTCGTGGTTATCGATCCGCTGCGGCTCGCTGAGCAAGCGTTGCAAGGCGTCGCCGGTTGCCACCGCGCCGTCACTGGTGGTGTGGTCGAGCAACAGGAGAAACTCGTTGGCCGACAGGCGTGCCACGGTATCACCGGCGCGCAGCGTGCTCTGCAAACGCTGGCCCACTTGCCGCAGCATCTGCTCCACCCCTTCGGTGCCGGAGCCTTCATTGATCGCGGCAAGGTTTTCGATGCTCAGGTACAGCAGCGCCACTGGACGTTCTGCAGAAATGGCGCTGCCCAGTCGCTCCATGACCAGCGCGCGGTTGGGCAGACCGGTCAGATTATCGTGCAGTGCGTTGTGCGCCAGTTGCCCTTCGCGCACCGCAATGCCGTGCTGCATGGTGTTGATCGCAGCCGCGAGCATGCCGAGTTCGTCACTGCGGGCCATGTTGACCGGGGTTTCATAATCGCCGTCACCAATACGCTTGGCCGCGATGGCCAGCGCACGCACCGGCAGCGACACGCTGCGAGCCAGCGCCAGTGTCCCGATCAGCGAAGCCAGCAACGCTGCCATGGAAATCCAGAAAATCTTTTCATCCAGCGGTGCAAAGGCCTGCAAGGCTTTGTCCAGCGGGCTTTGCAGCAACGCGATGACCTGATCATCGCCAGGATTTCCGGTGCTGGCGAGCATCAGCGTCTGACTGAGGAAGTTCAGGTTCGACTGCTCGGTGAGCCGCATCTGTCCACCGGAAGAACTGCGCATCAGATCGATTAGCCCCGCATGCAGGGCTTCGGGCTGGGTACTGATCAGACTGCCTGGTTGCCCATGCTCGACCGTGAGGAACGACACCTCCAGACCGCTGAGCGAGCGCAGCTCTTCGGCGATGTCGCTGTCGATGGAAAACCCCATGACCACCCGACCGATCGGCAACGGCGCCAGCACGGTGCTTTCAACCAGCAAGTGAGGCGTTCCGCCGCCCGGCACGATCAGCACCGACTGACCGCTGCGCTTGGCGGTACGCAATGCCTGGTCATAGACGAACTGCGACCCTTCACGCACTTCAGGCACGGTGCTGGCGATCACCACGCCGTCCATGCCCAGCAAAAACATGTCGCTGGCGTTGATGCGCTTGCCATGGTTGAGCAGTACTGAACGAATGGTCGATGCGTCGGAACTGGCCACCGCATCGCGAAACCCGAAGTCGGCGGAGAGCAGTTGCACCGCATCACGCAGCCGCTTGCCGCGCAGGTCGATCAAACGCTCGAATACACGACTGCCCACTTCCAGTTGTGCCTGGGCCTGTGTGCGCACGGCATCACCCGTCGCCACCTTGACCGCAAAAAACACAGCGCACACCACGATCATCAACAGGGCAATCAAAACCCCCGCGATGCGCGCCTGGAAGCTGACTTTAAGGTTCATTCATGCGCTGCCTTATGAAAGGCATCGCCAAAGCCGCTGGTCGCCGGCCTTGCAGGCTTGTCGTCGGCTTTCAACTCGACCGGCAGGCTGAAGCGCTGAGTAAGGCCAGCGGCCGGAATGTCGAATTCGCCGCCGGAAACCGGCTGCATATCCTCGATCTGCGGGTGCCAGAGCGTGGCCTGGTAATGACCCGCGGGCATCTGGTCGAGCTTGATCATGCCGTTGCTGTCGGTCACACCGAACCAGGGCTCGTCCGTGACATAGATGTAGCCGACCATCCAGTCATGAATGTTGCAGCCCAAAACCACGACGCCCGGCTTGTCGAACAGCAGCGGTTCGGAAGGCGTGCCCTCGTACAGGCGCAACTCGAAGCGCTTGGCCGGAGAAAAGGAATAGACCTGATGGCGGATGTTGTCGCTGTTGGGGAATTTGACCTGAGTGCTGGTGTGAACGGCCAGCACATGAGGCGCGAACTCCTGATCGCGTTGATCCATCGACGCCTTGAGCGGCGCGGGTGTCGGGTCGGGCGGGCCTTTGAGGGTCACCACGGCATCGGCCAGTGGCTTGCCCTGCTTGTCGAGCATCTGCGCCGTGAAGGTTGCGGCCGAAGCACTGGCCGCCGATACCGCGAACAGTCCAGCAAGCAGTGCTGAAAAAAATACGTTGGTCATAACCGATTCAACCCAAGACGGCACAGTGCCGCATAGAAATAAGCCAGCCCTGGCGACATCCGAGAGATCCCGGCGAGCGCTGAAACCAGCGTTTTTATCGCCACTATTCACACTATCGACCGAAGCCATTGAAACCTGAGGATGCTTGCCCCATCTAAGAGCCATGTTCAATTTCTCAGGTGCCCCATGAGCGACCAGCAGACAGACTCGCAAGATTTGCCGAACGATGCAGCCGAGCACGACATGTCGCTGAGCTCCGACAGCACCTCCCTTGCCCTTCCCGGCCAGAACCTGCCGGACAAGGTCTACATCATCCCGATCCACAACCGTCCGTTCTTCCCGGCCCAGGTCTTGCCGGTGATCGTCAATGAAGAGCCATGGGCCGAGACGCTTGAGCTGGTCAGCAAGTCCGAGCATCACTCCCTTGCGCTGTTTTTCATGGACACGCCGCAGGAAGATCCGCGCCACTTCAATACGGGTGCGCTGCCCGAGTATGGCACTTTGGTCAAGGTTCACCACGCCAGCCGTGAAAATGGTCGCTTGCAGTTCGTGGCGCAAGGTCTGAGCCGTGTGCGAATCCGCACCTGGCTCAAGCACCATCGCCCACCGTATCTGGTAGAAGTCGAGTACCCGCAGCAGCCCAACGAGCCGACCGACGAGGTCAAGGCCTACGGCATGGCTTTGATCAATGCGATCAAGGAACTGCTGCCGCTCAACCCGCTGTACAGCGAAGAGTTGAAAAACTATCTGAATCGCTTCAGCCCGAACGATCCATCGCCGCTGACCGATTTCGCGGCGGCGCTGACCTCAGCGACCGGCGTCGAGCTGCAGCAGGTGCTGGATTGCGTGCCCATGCTCAAGCGCATGGAAAAAGTGCTGCCGATGCTGCGCAAGGAAGTCGAAGTCGCGCGCCTGCAGAAAGAAATTTCCGCCGAGGTCAATCGCAAGATCGGCGAGCACCAGCGCCAGTTCTTCCTCAAGGAACAGCTCAAGGTCATTCAGCAGGAGCTGGGCCTGAGCAAGGACGATCGCAGCGCCGACATCGAACAGTTTGAGCAGCGCCTGGAAGGCAAGACCCTGCCTGCGCAAGCGCGCAAGAAGTTCGACGAGGAAATCGGCAAGCTCAAGGTGCTGGAAACCGGCTCGCCGGAATACGCCGTGACACGCAATTACCTGGACTGGACCAGCTCCCTGCCGTGGGGCGTCTATGGCGCGGATAAGCTGGATCTCAAGCACGCGCGCAAGGTGCTCGATCAGCACCATGCCGGTCTGGATGACATCAAGGCGCGGATCCTCGAGTTCCTCGCGGTCGGCGCCTACAAGGGCGAAATCAGTGGTTCGATCGTGCTGCTGGTCGGTCCGCCCGGCGTGGGCAAGACCAGCGTCGGACGTTCGATTGCCGAATCGCTGGGTCGTCCGTTCTATCGCCTCAGCGTCGGCGGCATGCGTGACGAAGCGGAAATCAAGGGCCATCGCCGCACCTACATCGGCGCCCAGCCCGGCAAGCTGGTGCAGGCACTCAAAGACGTGGAAGTGATGAATCCGGTCATCATGCTCGACGAAATCGACAAGATGGGCCAGAGCTACCAGGGCGACCCGGCGTCAGCGCTGCTGGAAACCCTGGACCCGGAACAGAACGTCGAATTCCTCGATCATTACCTCGACCTGCGCCTGGACTTGTCCAAGGTGCTGTTCGTCTGCACCGCCAATACCCTGGACTCGATTCCCGGCCCGTTGCTGGACCGTATGGAAGTGATTCGCCTGTCCGGCTACATCACCGAAGAAAAACTCGCCATCGCCAAGCGCCACCTGTGGCCCAAGCAACTGGCCAAAGCGGGCGTTGCCAAGAACAAGCTGACCATCAGCGACAGTGCTCTGCGAGCGGTCATTGAAGGCTATGCGCGTGAAGCCGGTGTGCGGCATCTGGAGAAACAGCTGGGCAAGCTGGTGCGCAAGGCGGTGGTCAAACTGCTGGATACGCCTGACTCGGTGATCAAGATCGGGCCAAAGGACCTGGAAGCGTCGCTGGGCATGCCGGTGTTCCGCAGCGAACAGGTGTTGTCGGGCACAGGCGTCATTACGGGTCTGGCATGGACCAGCATGGGCGGCGCGACGCTGCCGATCGAAGCCACCCGCATTCACACCTTGAACCGGGGCTTCAAGCTGACCGGTCAATTGGGTGACGTGATGAAGGAATCTGCGGAAATTGCCTACAGCTATGTCAGCTCCAATCTGTCGAAGTTTGGCGGTGATGCGAAGTTCTTTGACGAAGCATTCGTGCACTTGCACGTACCTGAAGGCGCGACGCCAAAAGACGGCCCGAGCGCCGGCGTGACCATGGCCAGCGCTCTGCTGTCCCTGGCCCGCAATCAGCCACCGAAGAAAGGCGTCGCCATGACCGGCGAGCTGACCCTGACCGGGCACGTGCTGCCAATTGGCGGTGTAAGGGAAAAAGTGATTGCGGCGCGTCGTCAGAAGATCAACGAACTGATCCTCCCCGAGCCGAATCGAGGCAACTTCGAGGAACTGCCGGACTACCTGAAGGAAGGCCTGACGGTTCACTTCGCCAAGCGCTTTGCCGACGTAGCCAAGGTTCTGTTCTGACAGACAACGCCGGTGCTCCTGCGCATTGGGCAGGAGCCATTGCCTCCAGCCTGATCTCCAACGCCTGCACAGCGGTCATCCCGGACAAGTCCGGGATGACCGCTCCCGGCTCCCCTCAAAAACCCTGATCGGTTATCCTCCAGCATCGTCACGTAAAACCGGACCTTGCCATGACCCGTGCCCGCCTCCTCGCGCCCTTTAGCCTCGCTCTGCTGAGTGCCTGCGCCCAGACACCGAAGAACATCGTTTCCATCGACAGCCAGAGCGACTGCCCGCTGACGCTGAAAACCGGCCAGACGCTGATCCTGACCCTGCCCAGCAACCCGACTACCGGCTTTCGCTGGCTGACCCAGAACCCTGCGCAAAATATCTTGCGCAGCCTCGGGCCTGAGGTCTACGCCAACGGCGGCAACAAGGAAATGATCGGCAGCGGCGGCGAATCGGTCTGGCGTTACAAAGCCAGCGAAGCAGGCAGCGGGCGGCTGCTGATGGTCTATCAGCAGCCTTGGGCGCCGGAAGTGCCGCCAGAGCAGACCTTCGACTGTTCGATCAAGGTCGACTGAAGCCTTCTCGCTACGTTGCGCGGCGACTCATCCGAGAAGCTGCGCTGCCCCATGCATCCCGTCGACAACTTGGCTAGAATGCCCGCCTTTCAAAGCCTTCGCCGGAATCGCCGTGAGCAAAGAACCCGACCGCCTATTCGCCCAACCGCTAGCCCAGGTGCCTGACTTCGCCTTCAACGAAGACGTGGTGCGCGTGTTTCCGGACATGATCAAGCGCTCGGTGCCCGGCTATCCGACGATCGTCGAAAACCTCGGCGTGCTGGCTGCACAGTTCGCACAGCCAGACACGGTGCTGTACGACCTGGGCAGCTCGCTGGGCGCAGTCACTCAGGCATTGCGCCGCCATGTGCGCCACGAAGGCTGCCGGGTAATCGCCATCGACAATTCGGCGGCGATGGTTGAACGCTGTCGCGAATACCTCAATGCCCAGAACTCGATGTTCCAGGAGCTGCTGCCGGTGGAGGTGGTAGAGGGCGACATTCTGGCTCTGAGGTTCCAGCCAGCCTCGGTGGTCGCGCTGAACTTTACCCTGCAATTCATCGCCCCCCAACAGCGTCTGGAACTGCTTGGCCGGATCCGCAGCGCGCTGGTGCCTGGCGGTGCGCTGATCCTGTCCGAAAAACTGCGCTTCGATGATGGGCAGGAACACGCGTTACTGACTGACCTGCACATTGCCTTCAAGCGCGCCAATGGTTACAGCGATCTGGAAATCGCCCAGAAACGCAGTGCCATCGAAAACGTCATGAAGCCCGACAGCCTCGAAGAACATCGCCAACGCCTGCTCGCCGCCGGATTCTCCAAAGTGGTGCCGTGGTTCCAATGCCTTAACTTTGCCTCGTTGATTGCCCTGCCATGATTGATCTCGCTCCGCTCGTCCGCCGTCTGGCCGCAACTCCGCTCGCGGCCTGGGCCAACGGCCTGCAAGCCCAGCTCGACACCAAGATGACCAAAGGACACGGCGATCTGCAGCGCTGGCAAAGCGCGCTGGACGCCCTGCCCGACCTGACGCCGGACCGGATTGAGCTGACTGACAGCTTTACCCTGGAAACCGCGTGCAACGGCGAAACACGCACCGTACTGCGCAAGGCGCTGATGGGTTTGTCGCCATGGCGCAAAGGACCGTTCAACGTGTTCGGCGTCCACATCGACACCGAATGGCGTTCGGACTGGAAATGGTCACGGGTATCGCCGCACCTCGACCTGAAAGGCAAGCGCGTGCTGGATGTGGGCTGCGGCAATGGCTATTACCAGTGGCGCATGCTGGGCGCCGGTGCCGACTGCGTGATCGGCGTCGATCCAAACTGGCTGTTCTTCTGCCAGTTCCAGGCCATGCAGCGTTACCTGCCCGAGCTGCCCGCCTGGCACCTGCCGTTCGCGCTGGAGGATCTGCCCGCCAATCTGGAAGGGTTCGACACGGTGTTTTCCATGGGCGTGCTGTATCACCGCAAATCGCCCATCGATCACCTGCTGGCGCTGAAAGACTGCCTGGTCAAAGGCGGCGAACTGGTCATGGAAACGCTGGTGATACCGGGCGACGTGCATCAGGTACTGGTGCCGGAAGACCGCTACGCACAGATGCGTAACGTCTGGTTTCTGCCGTCAGTGCCCGCGCTGGAGCTTTGGATGCGTCGTGCGGGCTTCACCGACGTGCGTTGCGTGGACGTCAGCCATACGACAATCGAGGAGCAGCGCAGCACCGAATGGATGCGCTATCAGTCGCTGGGCGACTTCCTCGACCCGACAGACCACAGCAAGACCGTCGAAGGCCTGCCCGCGCCGATGCGGGCAGTGATCGTCGGGCGTAAACCTTGAACGAAGTGCTTATCGTGCCGCCGCCACGATCAACGCCTTCATCTCGGCCACCGCCGCCTTGAAGCCGACGAATAGCGCATGCGCGACCAACGCGTGACCGATGTTCAGTTCATTGATGCCCTTGATCGCGGCGACCGCTTCGACGTTGTGATAATGCAGGCCGTGACCGGCATTGACGATCAGCCCATGGTCCAGACCAAAGGTCACGCCATCAGCAATCCGCTGCAGCTCTTCAGCCACCTCCGTCGGCGTCTGCGCATCGGCGTAGCGGCCGGTGTGCAGTTCGATGGCGGGTGCGCCGACTCGCCTGGACGCTGCAATCTGACGCTCGTCGGCATCAATGAACAGCGACACCTCACACCCGATCTTCGCCAGGCGTTCGACCGCAGCCTTGATGCGGGCTTCCTGACCGGCGACGTCCAGCCCGCCTTCAGTGGTCAATTCCTGACGCGTTTCCGGCACCAGGCACACATGCGCCGGACGAATACGCTCGGCAAACGCCAGCATCCCTTCGGTCACGCCCATTTCGAAATTCATGCGGGTCTGTAACACATCCTTGAGCAACAGCACGTCACGCTCCTGAATGTGACGACGGTCTTCACGCAGATGCACCGTAATGCCATCGGCGCCCGCCTCTTCGGCGTCCAGCGCGGCCTTGACCGGATCCGGATAACGCGTGCCGCGGGCCTGACGCAAGGTGGCCACGTGATCGATGTTCACGCCAAGAAGAATGCGAGTGCTTTGAGTCACGGAAAGTCTCCTGAAGGAATTCGAAGCAGGCCGCAGAGCATAAAGCCTGACTACGGCTTGCGAAACAGTTCGCGGCTGACGAGTGGTCGGCCGCCCAAATGTACGGCCAGGGCCTGGCGCATCAAGCGCTTGGCCGCCGACAACGCGCCGGGGGCGCTCCAGTCGGCTTCGGCCATGGCCAGCAATTCAACACCCTGAAACAGGCCGGGTTGCAACAGGTAGACCCGCTCGAGCCCGGCGTCGACCTGCAGACGGTACATGCCGTCGGCGGCCAGGCGTTCGCCGTTGATATCGGTGTCCAGCGCAAAGCCGTACCCCAAATCATCCAGCAAACGCCATTCGAAAGAACGCAGCAAGGGTTCCAGCGGGCGGCCTTGGGCCAGCGCAACCAGGGTGGCAGCGTAGTGATCGAACACGGCGGGATGCGGGTCTTCGGACGGGAGCAGGCGAATCAGCAGTTCATTGAGGTACATGCCACTGAACAACGCCTCGCCTGTCATCCAGGTGGCGACACCGGCACTCTCCATGCGACCGACGTTCTTCAGCTCGCCTCGCCCGCGAAATTCGACTTCAAGCGGCACAAAGGGGCGCGCCAGCGAACCGGCCTTGCCCTTGGCGCTGCGCAGCACCGCCCGCAGCCGTCCTTGAGGCGTGAGGAAATCGACCAACGCGCTGTTTTCGCGATACGCACGGCTGTGCAACACATAAGCAGGTTGGCCGGTTGGCGTGCTCATCGGGCAGGCTCGAAAAGGAAAGTGTTCACCCGGCCTCAAGGGTTATCCTGGCCGGGTGACGGGCAGCCTAGAGGTCGCCGTAGCCCAGCGAGCGCAGTGCACGCTCGTCATCGGACCAGCCGCCTTTGACCTTGACCCAGAGGTTGAGCATCACCTTGGAGTCGAACAGCAACTCCATATCACGACGGGCATCGCTGCCGATGCGCTTGATGCGCTCGCCCTTGTCGCCAATGATGATTTTCTTCTGGCCATCGCGCTCGACGAGGATCAGGGCGTGAATATGCAGCGTTCTGCCCTGCTGCTTGAACTCTTCGATCTCGACGGTGATCTGGTACGGAAGCTCGGCACCCAGCTGACGCATGATCTTCTCGCGAACCAGCTCTGCGGCCAGAAAGCGGCTGCTGCGGTCGGTGATCTGGTCTTCCGGGAAGAAGTGGTCGTTCTCCGGCAGATGCGATGCAATCAGGCCTTCCAGCGCTTCGAGATTGTGACCGTGCTGCGCGGAAATCGGCACGATGGACGCATTTGGCAACTGGCCTTGAAGCCATTCCAGATGCGGCATCAGATCGCTCTTGTCTTCAATGCGGTCGGTCTTGTTGATTGCCAGAATGACCGGCCCCTGAACGTACTGAACACGCTCCAGCACCATCTGGTCTTCATCGGTCCAGCGCGTGCGGTCGACAACGAAGATCACCACGTCGACGTCCTTCAACGCAGCCGATGCGGTCTTGTTCATGTAACGGTTGAGGGCTTTTTCGCCATTTTTGTGCATGCCCGGGGTGTCAACGTAGATCGCCTGCACGGCGCCTTCGGTCTTGATGCCCAGCATGTTGTGGCGAGTGGTCTGCGGCTTGCGCGAAGTGATCGCCAGCTTCTGCCCCAGAATGTGATTGAGCAGCGTGGACTTGCCTACGTTGGGGCGGCCGACGATGGCAACATAGCCACAGCGTGTTGCAGTTGAATCAGTCATGACCGTTCTCCACGCCAAGGGCAATGAGTGCTGCGGCCGCGGCTACCTGTTCGGCAATCCGGCGGCTGACACCCTGACCTCGACTCTTTTCATTCAATAAGGTGATCTCGCATTCGACGAAGAACGTCCGGCAATGCGGTTCACCCTGGATATCCACCACTTCGTAACGCGGCAGCTCACAGGCCCGCGACTGCAGAAACTCCTGCAATCGGGTTTTCGGGTCCTTGTTAGTGTCCACCAGCGTCAGGCTGTCGAACTCGGTCGTCAGCCATGCCAGCACACGCTCACGCGCAGCCTCCATGCCCGCGTCCAGATAGATCGCGCCGATCAGCGCCTCGAGGGCGTCGGCCAGAATCGATTCACGACGGAAGCCGCCGCTCTTCAGTTCGCCAGAGCCCAGACGCAGATACTCACCCAGATCGAAACCACGCGCCAGCAGCGCTAGCGTCTCGCCTTTCACCAGACGCGCCCGCAAACGGGACAACTGGCCTTCGCGGGCCTGCGGGAAACGCTCGAACAGCGCCTCGCCCGCCACGAAGTTGAGAATGGCATCGCCGAGAAACTCCAGACGCTCGTTGTTGCGACCGGCAAAACTGCGGTGGGTCAGGGCCAGGACCATCAGTTCCTGATCCTTGAAGGTGTAGCCGAGCTGACGCTCAAGGCGGCTCAAGGATACGCTCACGGTCTGCCCACGCTCAGTTGCTTGTCGAACTTGATGACCACGTCGATGTTCTGAATCAGTGGCTCACGCTGCTCGTAATTCAAATGGGCTTTGAACGCGTTGTTCTCCACCGTTACTTTTAAAGCCTTGTTCAAATCTATATCCCGGATGCTGTTGAGCTGCATGCTCTTTTCGACATAACTGTAAAATTCGTTGACCGTGGTGATATCCAGGCCCTTGTTCGTCTCGACCGCTTCGATGATTTTCGTCATCTCCATGTAATCGAGGTAGTGGGGAACGATCTTGAGCGCGGTGCTGACCGCAAAGGCGACCAGTGCCAGCGTCAGCAGCCATCCCACCCAAGACAACCCTTTTTGAGAAGCAGGGAACGTCGTGTTCACTGTTGACCCTCCTGGACGCACTGCCAGCGGCAGGCCGAAGCTGTCCCAAATGACATGCGGCGCTGCTCAGGCAGCGCCGCACGGATTATTTGATCAACCCTACGCGTGAAAAATTAGGGAAGTGACTCAGTTTAGGCTCGGGCCAGCTCATCCAGACAGCAAACGCCTTACCGACGATGTTCTTGTCCGGAACCATGCCCAGCTCGTCCTTAGGAATGTTGGGGTCATCCCAGTAACGGCTGTCGTTGGAGTTGTCGCGGTTGTCGCCCATCATGAAGTAATGCGCGGCAGGTACGGTCCACTCGCTGTCCGGCGGTGCACGGTAGCGGCTCATTTCCTGACGGATCTGGTGCTCGACGCTGCCTAGTTGCTCTTCGTACAGCTCGGCGCTGCCCAGTGTACCAGGCTCGGTGCCGATCAGCTTTTTGGCAACCAGTTCGCCATTGACGAACAGCCGCTTGTCGCTGGTATAGCGAATCCGGTCACCCGGCAGGCCGACCACACGCTTGATGTAGTTGACGCTCGGGTCGCTAGGGTAGCGAAACACCATCACGTCACCACGCTGTGGATCACCAATCTGGATCACCTTCTGGTCCAGTACCGGCAATCGGATACCGTAGGAGAACTTGTTCACCAGAATGAAATCGCCCACGTCCAGCGTCGGCTTCATGGAGCCCGACGGAATCTGGAAGGGTTCGACCAGAAACGAGCGCAGCACCAGCACGATAAACAACACCGGAAAGAACGATTTGCCGTATTCAACCAGCAGAGGCTCTTTGTTCAATCGCTCGACGACGGCGATGTCAGGCTCTTTGACGCTGCCCTGATAATTGGCGATGGCGACCCGCCGGCGAGGCGCCAGGAAAGCCAGATCAATCAGTGCAAGCACGCCACAGACGAAGACAGCGATGACCAACAACAGCGGGAAATTTAGTGACATAGGACCTGACTATTCCAACCTGAGCACTGCAAGGAAAGCTTCCTGTGGAATTTCCACGTTGCCGACCTGCTTCATGCGTTTCTTACCGGCCTTTTGCTTCTCCAGCAGTTTGCGCTTACGGCTCACGTCGCCACCGTAACACTTGGCCAGTACGTTCTTTCTGAGTGCCTTGACGGTTGTCCGGGCCACGATCTGACCACCAATGGCGGCCTGAATTGCCACGTCGAACATCTGCCGCGGGATCAGCTCTTTCATCTTCTCGGTCAATGCGCGACCCTTGTAATGCGCATTGTCACGGTGAACGATCAGCGCCAGGGCGTCGACCTTCTCGCCGTTGATCAGCACATCGAGCTTGACCAGGTTGGCAGACTGGTAACGGTCGAAATGGTAGTCCAGCGACGCATAACCACGGCTGACCGACTTGAGACGGTCGAAGAAGTCCAGGACCACTTCGTTCATCGGCAAATCGTAGCTGACCTGAACCTGCGTTCCGAGGAACAGCATGTCATGCTGCACGCCGCGTTTTTCAATGCACAACGTGATGACGTTGCCCAAGTGCTCCTGAGGCACAAGAATATTTGCCCGAACGATAGGTTCGCGCATGTCTTCAATGGCCGAAACATCTGGCAGTTTGGACGGGTTATCGACGTAAATCGTTTCGCCTGTCTTGAGCAGAAGCTCGAAAATAACCGTGGGCGCAGTGGTGATCAGGTCAAGATCGTATTCGCGCTCCAGACGTTCCTGGATGATCTCCATGTGGAGCATGCCGAGGAAGCCGCAGCGGAAACCGAAGCCCAGCGCATCGGAGCTTTCCGGCAGGTATTGCAGCGAGGAGTCGTTGAGCGTCAGTTTCTGCAACGCCTCGCGGAAGTCTTCGAAATCATCGGAGCTGACCGGGAACAGACCGGCGTACACCTGAGGCTGGATACGTTTGAAGCCTGGCAGCACTTCGACATCCGGCGTGGAGCTCAGAGTCAGGGTGTCACCGACCGGCGCACCATGAATGTCCTTGATGCCCGCAATGATGAAACCCACTTCGCCAGCTTTCAGGTCCACGGTCGCGGTGTGCTTGGGGTTGAAGACCCCGACGCTGTCAACCAGGTGCATCTTGCCGGTGGATTTGACGAGGATCTTGTCGCCCTTCTTGACCCGACCGTGACGCACACGTACCAGAGACACAACGCCCAGGTAGTTGTCGAACCAGGAGTCGATGATCAACGCCTGCAGCGGATCTTCGATGTTGCCGGTCGGCGCCGGAATGGTAGTCACCAGGCGCTCGAGCACCTCGTCGACGCCCATGCCGCTTTTGGCACTGCAGGCCACGGCGTCAGTGGCGTCGATGCCGATGATTTTCTCGATCTCTTCCTTGACGCGGTCCGGATCGGCCTGCGGCAAGTCCATTTTGTTCAGTACCGGCATGACCTCAAGGCCTTGCTCGATAGCGGTGTAGCAGTTGGCAACCGACTGAGCCTCGACGCCCTGCCCCGCATCGACAACCAGCAGCGCGCCCTCACAGGCCGCCAGCGAGCGGCTGACTTCATAGGTGAAGTCCACGTGGCCCGGGGTGTCAATGAAGTTCAGCTGGTAGGTGATACCGTCTTTGGCCTTGTAGTACAGGGTAACGCTGTGGGCCTTGATGGTGATCCCGCGCTCGCGCTCAAGATCCATGGAGTCAAGCACCTGCGCTTCCATTTCGCGCTCGGACAGGCCGCCGCACATTTGAATGAAGCGGTCGGCCAGCGTCGACTTGCCATGGTCAATGTGGGCGATGATGGAGAAATTGCGGATATGACTCAAATCACTCACGGATCAACACTCAAAAAGGTTGCAGGCAGATTGCCCGCCGAAAAATAGCCGGGAATTGTACCTGAAGGATGCCCGAGGCGTCACGCTTGCAGGCAGATGGATCAGCGCAACGCTGAAATGCAGACGTGAAAAAGGGCGGTCGGCGCCGCCCTCCTTCACTCGGCCAGCCTGTTATTCAGCCAGCTTGAACGTGATGAACGTCGCACGGCCCTGACGCAGGACGCGCATCGAGACAGAACGGTCCTTGGGCAGGCTTTTCGCCACTTCGGTGAACTGCTTGGCCGAAGTGATCGCCTGGTTGTTCAGGTGGGTGATCACGTCACCCGCCTGCAGACCGATCAGGGCAGCCGGACCACCGGTCACTTCCTTGATGGCCACGCCACCCTTGATGTCCAGCGTCTTCTTCTGTTCGGCAGTCAACTCGATCACCGAAACACCAAGGCGGTTGCTGCTGCGCTCGGCACCGGCACCCGGTACGCCGCCCATCTCCTGACCTTCATCCGGCAGCGCGCCGACGGTCACGGTCAGGTTCTGGCGCTTGCCATCACGGATGACCTCAAGTTCGGCCTTGCTGCCGTCCTTGAGATTGCCAATCAGGTGCGGCAGGTCCGCAGACATGATGATCGGCTGACCGTTGGCACTCAGAATAACGTCACCCACCTGCAAACCGCCCTTGGCGGCAGGACCGTCTTCAAGCACCTGTGCAACCAGCGCACCGGCAGGCTTGTCCAGACCAAAGGATTCAGCCAGGTCCTTGTTGACCTCCTGAATCACGACGCCCAGCCAGCCGCGGCTGACTTTGCCGCTGGCCTTGAGCTGATTGGCAACGTCCATGGCTACGTCGATTGGAATCGCGAACGACAGGCCCATGAAGCCACCGGAGCGGGTGAAGATTTGCGAGTTAATACCCACCACTTCGCCAGCCATGTTGAACAGGGGACCGCCGGAGTTGCCGGGGTTGATCGCCACGTCGGTCTGGATGAACGGCACGTAGGTGTCGTTAGGCAAGCTACGACCCTTGGCGCTGACGATACCTTTGGTCACCGAATGATCGAAACCGAACGGAGAACCGATCGCGAGCACCCACTCACCCACTTTGAGCTTGTTGGAGTTGCCCAGCTTGGCGGTTGGCAGGTCCTTACCTTCGATTTTCAGAACCGCCACGTCGGTGCGTGGATCGGTGCCGACCAGCTTGGCCTTCAATTCGCTGCGATCGGACAGGCGCACGAGAATTTCGTCGGCACCGTCGATGACGTGGTTATTGGTCAGCACATAGCCGTCGGACGAAATGATGAAGCCCGAACCCAGCGATTGGGCTTCGCGCTGACGGTCACCTTTTCCTGGCGGACGCGACCCCGGCGGCATGCTGCGCTCAAGAAACTCGCGAAGCATGGGCGGAAGGCCTTCAAGATCCGGCACCTGCTGGTTGGCAATGGCGCGATCAGGCAATTTCTGACGGGTGCTAATATTCACGACCGCCGGCGATGCCTGCTCGACCAGCCCAGTGAAGTCCGGCAAGTCTTCAGCCTGAACGGCAGCGACCTGCCCGAGCATCAGCACGGCGGCAATGAATGATAGGTAAGATTTCATGCGTGGTATCGACATACGGCTCCCGTTCACAACGAGCAAAATTAAGCAGTACAAGTCAGCTGACTCAAAGAACCGGCACCGCGTGATGCCTGTCTCCAGCGCTTTTTACGGCCCCACAAACGACAAAGGCCACAGCTGCGAGGCTGTGACCTATAGAAAAAAACGAGTTGTTTTGCAACTTGCAAAGCTCACCAAACATTTCAGCGCCTCTGCCCATGGCCAGTTTGACTGCGGTCTGGCGGCTCACCGAGCCCAAGATGAAAAATTTTACATCCTGGGCGCTTTTCAGGGTCTTGCACTAATTTTTTGCCTGAGCATCAGTGCTGCGGATCGACAACGCAATGCGCTCAGCGGTCCCCAACGGTATTTCTCCGACCACGGTGACCATGGTGTCGCCCTGAGGCGTGGTCAGACGTCGCGATACTGCAACGGTCGGCCCCAACTGGGTGCGGATGTCCGAGGACGCGTTCCCGTTTACAGGCTCGATAAACACCGAGAATCGCGCCAGGCCGTCGCCGTACATCAGGCTGGTCACCGGCGAATGGGATTCAGGGTCCTTGCGAACACCACTGCTGCTCAACTCGAAGCCTGACGGCAACCAATCGGAGCGCCATGCAACCGGACTGGCCTGGGTCTGAGGCCTGGTCTTTGTCACGACGACAGGTTTGCAATCGGCACTGGCCTGCAGAGACTGCTCGGTCGGGCCGTTGGCAGTATCCAGATCGGTGAACTGGAAGCGTTCCAGCAACTGGCCTTTATCACTCAACAGCAGCGACTTGAGTGCAAGGCCGGTTTCGTTATCGATATGCAATTCCATACCGTAGCGATGCTGGTCCTTGGGTGTCACAGCGACAATAGTGGCCTGACGACCGGCAACCCTCGACTTGCCGACAACCTTCATGTCGTACCAGTCAGAGAGTTTCTTGACGTCGAATGTTCGCGAAGAAGCGCCGGAAGTGTTAGTCACACCGGCTTCAAGGGTGCCGCTGACGCACTGGGTAAGCCCGTCAACGCGTGACACCTCCTGAGCGGATCCATCAAGTTGCAACAAGCGCTCACTGATCTTGCCCTCCGCTACGCGGTGCCAGATCCGGTGGGTAGAAAAACTACCGTTACGCTCGTAAACGAATGTGCCTTGATAGCTCTGCTGCTGATCAACCTGCCCAAGACGTTTGAGCATGTCTTGGGCATCATCAGCATGCACTGGGAGGGCAAGCCATCCACCAAGCAACAACGGCAGTAGAGGGACGACTCGCATGTTCCTCCTTAACGGTTTTCCAGGCTGGCGGCACGAGCGTAAGGCAGCGCGCTTTCAGTACCCTTCACGGCAGCTTCCTGTGCATGCTGGCGCAGGTAACCTGGCAGACGCTTATCGCCTTCACCGGCTTGACCTTGCAGTACACCATTGGCCATCGGGCCTGGTGCCTGTTCAGCGCTCTCGGTGTATCCAGCCAGTACGGCCGGACCTTTGACTTGCGGAACGGTCAGGTTGGCAGGCTGCTGCGACTGTTGGGCCAGTTGCGTACCAGTGATTTCGTCTTGGTTGTACAGGCGTACACCCGCCAGAACAGCAACGGTAACCGAAGCGGCAACGGCCAGACGACCCAGCGAGCGCCACGGACCGCGGGCTGCTTTGAGGGGGCTGACTTCATCGGCGATCGCGGCAGATACAGCTGCCGAAATATCCAGATGAGGCATCAGCAGTTCCTTGTGCATCGCTGCACGGGCAATCTGATAACGCGACCATGTGGCACGTGTATCTGCATCGTCAATGGCATTCAATACCCGACGCAATTCCAATTCGTCCGCTTCATTATCCATCACTGCGGACAGCGATTCCTGCAGGGCTTCACGACTCATGGCGGGTTCCTCTCTTGGGCTATCGCCGCTGTCTCAGGATTCCTGCAACAACGGCTGCAGGGCTTTATCGATGGCTTCCCGAGCGCGAAAGATGCGAGAGCGCACGGTACCAACAGGACATTGCATGACGCTCGCAATGTCTTCGTAACTCAGACCGTCGAATTCACGTAAAGTTAGTGCAGTACGCAAATCTTCCGGGAGAAGCTGGATGGTCCGATGGACAGTGCCCTCGATCTCATCCCTCAACAATGCACGCTCCGGCGACTCGATGTCCTTGAGGCCGTGATCGCCATCGTAGAACTCCGCGTCCTCAGACCTCACATCGCTATCTGGCGGCCGCCGACCGCGCGACACCAAATAGTTTTTCGCCGTGTTGATGGCGATGCGGTACAGCCACGTATAAAACGCGCTATCGCCGCGAAAATTTCCGAGTGCGCGGTAGGCCTTGATGAAAGCCTCCTGCGCAACATCCTGAGCCTCATGGGTGTCGTGCACGAATCGCACGATCAACCCTAGAATCTTGTGCTGATACTTCAGCACCAACAGATCAAATGCTCGCGTGTCCCCGCGCTGTACGCGCTCGACAAGCTGCTGATCCTCTTCCTGGGTTAGCATGAACACTCCTCATTGAGCTTAAAGGAGCGTTGCAACTGATATTGTTCAGGCTCGCAAACATAGACTCGGGCTTTTCGCAAAAGTTCTCCCCCTTCAAGCAAGTTTCCTGCAGGCAATCATGAACCCTGCAAGAAAAACGCAGCTCGACCGGGCCGGCTGCGTGAATAGTCTTGTCGCCAGATGCACAGTCGATGATCACTTATCTAACCCTGGGCATGCCGACGCTGTTCCTTTATAGGCAACCTGCTATTGAGTCTGGATCCCGGTGAAAAGTTCCATCAGCACAAGTGCAGGAGTGAATGCAAACTCCACGTTCTCTCTGAATCAATGAATGTATTTCAAGGATTGAAGCAGAGGAAACGGGGTGCATCACGTCGAGGACTGGAGCACAATCATCGCCCGCCGTGGTTTCACATTGCCATGAGGCGCGGCTATTGTGCCGATCCCCATATACTTATACTAGTGGCCGCCGAGGGCAGAATTCGCAGATGAGCCAACATTTTCAGCATGACGTACTGGTGATCGGCAGCGGAGCCGCAGGCTTGAGCCTTGCATTGACCCTTCCCATCCATCTGCGCATTGCGGTTCTAAGCAAGGGCGACCTGTCCAACGGCTCCACGTTCTGGGCTCAGGGCGGCGTCGCTGCGGTACTGGACGACACCGACACCGTCCAGTCGCACGTTGAAGATACGTTGAACGCTGGCGGCGGACTGTGCGATGAAGAAGCCGTGCGCTTCACGGTTGAACACAGCCGTGAAGCGATTCAGTGGCTGATCGACCAAGGCGTTCCTTTCACCCGTGGCGATCACGCGGACACGGAGGAAAGCGGCTTCCAGTTTCACCTGACCCGCGAAGGCGGCCACAGTCACCGTCGCATCATTCATGCGGCGGACGCCACTGGTGCGGCGATTTTCAAGACACTTTTCGACCAGGCCAGCAAGCGACCCAATATCGAATTGCTCGAACAGCGTGCTGCCATCGACCTGATCACCGAGCGCAGGCTGGGTATGGATGGCCAGCGCTGTCTGGGTGCCTACGTGCTTAATCGCAAGAGTGGCGAAGTCGATACCTATGGCGCGCGTTTCACGATCCTGGCGTCAGGCGGCGCCGCCAAAGTCTACCTCTACACCAGCAACCCGGATGGTGCGTGCGGCGATGGCATCGCGATGGCCTGGCGTTCCGGCTGTCGGGTGGCCAACCTGGAATTCAACCAATTCCACCCTACCTGCCTGTATCACCCGCAAGCCAAGAGCTTTCTGATCACCGAAGCCCTACGTGGCGAAGGGGCTTACCTCAAGCTGCCGAACGGTGAGCGGTTCATGCCACGTTTCGACGAACGGGCAGAACTGGCACCGCGTGACATCGTGGCACGCGCGATCGACCACGAAATGAAGCGCCTGGGTATCGACTGCGTCTACCTGGACATCAGCCACAAGCCGGAAGCCTTCATCAAGAGCCATTTTCCGACCGTTTACGAGCGCTGCCTCGAGTTCTCGATCGACATCACCCGACAGCCGATCCCGGTCGTGCCCGCAGCGCACTACACCTGCGGTGGCGTGATGGTGGACAGCCACGGCCATACCGATGTGCCCGGCCTGTACGCCATCGGCGAAACCAGTTTCACCGGCCTGCACGGCGCCAACCGCATGGCCAGCAATTCACTGCTTGAGTGCTTCGTTTACGCCCGCTCGGCTGCTGCGGACATCGAGAGCCAGCTGGCTGACGTGCAGATGCCGAGCAACCTTCCCGCGTGGGACGCGAGTCAGGTCACCGATTCGGACGAAGACGTGATCATCGCGCACAACTGGGATGAATTGCGGCGATTCATGTGGGACTACGTCGGCATCGTGCGCACCAACAAGCGCCTGCAACGGGCACAGCATCGAGTGCGGCTGCTACTGGATGAAATCGACGAGTTTTACAGTAACTACAAGGTCAGCCGCGACCTGATCGAATTGCGCAATCTGGCGCAGGTTGCAGAACTGATGATCCGCTCGGCGATGGCGCGCAAGGAGAGTCGCGGCCTGCATTACACGCTGGATTACCCGGACCTGCTTCCGGAAGCGCTGGACACTATTCTGATACCACCCACCTACGTCGGCTGAACTTGAGGCGCACGCGCAGACGCCGGTGAAGGTCCGGGGTCTGCGCGTCGAAGGGGATGCAGCAGCTTTTGATCGGCCCTTTCGCCCGACCACCGCTGACCAGACGAAAACGCAGGATCACGACCAGCGGCAAGGCCAGACTGTCCCGGCAGAGCTGAACCGGCTGCCAGCCGCCCCGCTCGCTCCACACCCGCCAGCCTTGCAGGTCACGCTGAAGCCCGGTAAATGCCGCCGGATGGCTGAGCAGGATTGATCTGGGTAGCGACCACAACCCGTGAGCGAGGCAAAGCGCGATGCCGATTGCCGACACCCACAACGGAACGTCCAGCCAGCACAGCGAAATCAACGCCAGTGCCTGTGCGATCAGGTACAACGTCAGCAGCAGACGAGACGCCTGCCAGCGACACTCGAAGCGATCACTTGGGCTGAACACGGTCCAGAATCATGCGCACCATACGCTGCAATTCAGGGTCTTCGGACTCGGCACGCTGCATGAACCAGCCGAACATGTCCTGATCCTCGCAACTGAGCAGCCGGCGATACAGATCGCGGTCCACGTCATTCAAATGCGGGTAGACCTCTCGAACAAACGGCACCAGCAGCACGTCCAGTTCGAGCATGCCGCGGCGGCTGTGCCAGTAAAGGCGGTTGAGTTCAACGTCTTCGACCATGGAGCGCTCCTCAAAGTAGGCGGCGAGTATACAGCCGTGAGGCGGCAGCGCGAATCGGGCAATGGTCGCAGCAGTTTTCATGTAGCCGTATTCAGATTCATGACTGGGCACTATGATGTGCCCCAGACTTTTTCCATTTGCGATGACCATGGCCCACTCAGCTTTCTTCTGCACGCTATCCCATGAGGGCATTCTTGCCGTTCGCGGCGTGGATGCCAGCAAATTTCTGCAGGGACAATTGACCTGCAACTTCAACTACCTGAGCGACGAGCGATCCAGCCTCGGTGCGCGCTGTACCCAGAAAGGCCGGATGCAATCCAGCTTTCGGGTGGTGTTCGAAGGCGACGGTTGCCTGTTGGCAATGGCGCGGGAACTGATCGAACCGCAACTGCTGGACCTGCGCAAATACGCGGTGTTCTCCAAGTCGAAGCTGACCGACGAAAGCGCCGCCTGGGTGCGTTTCGGCCTGCAGGATGGCGATGGCGCCCTGACCAGCCTGGGGCTGGACCTGGCGCAGGAAACCGACGCGGTGACCCGCGCCAATGACCTGATCGCAATTCGTGTATCGCCTTCGCGGGCCGAGCTGTGGGTGCGGGCCGAACAGGCCGACAACATCCGCTCGCGCCTGGCCTCGCATCTGGGCGAGGGTTCGCTCAATGACTGGCTGTTGGGTCAGATCCAGGCCGGTATCGGTCAGGTATTCATCGAAACCCGTGAAGAGTTCATCCCGCAGATGATCAACCTGCAGGCGGTGGGCGGGGTCAGCTTCAAGAAGGGCTGTTACACCGGCCAGGAAATCGTGGCGCGCATGCAGTACCTGGGCAAACTCAAGCGCAGGCTTTATCGGCTGTCCATGCAGGGCGAGACTGTCCCTACACCTGGCACCGCGCTGTTTTCTCCTGTGCATGCCAGTTCTGCAGGCAACGTTGTGATCGCCGCGCGGTCAGAGCAGGGTATCGAGTTGCTCGCCGTGCTTCAGGCCGATGCCGCGGAAAGCGGTGACGTGCACCTCGACTCTGCCGACGGCCCTTCCCTGCAACTCTGTGAGCTGCCCTACACTCTGGACAGCAAGCTCGAAACGCAGCGATAACGCGAGCGAACACTCCCGGGTTCTCATTGTCAGTACAGCGACCCGGCGTTCGGGCGCTTCCTGAGCGCCCGGAACACTCTGGACACCCCCTACGGCTGCGAGACGCAACATGAGCAAGATGGCTGACGAGGTGCAGAGAAACTTGATCAAGGCCATCGACAGAGATGCCTTGTTTCTCCCGACCCTGCCAGAAGTAGCACTGAAGATCCGCCTTGCCGCTGAAGACACCGAGATCAGTATCGCAGCACTGAGCAAGGTTATCGGCAGCGACACTGCCCTGTCCGCGCGACTCATCAAAGTGGCGAACAGTCCGTTGCTGCGCCCCAATTTCGAGGTCAGCGACGTCAACACCGCCATTCGCCGCCTGGGCGTGAATTACACCTGCAACCTGGCCATCGGCCTGGTGGTCGAGCAAATGTTCCACGCCAAGTCGGAAGTCATCGAACAGAAGATGCGGGAAATCTGGAAGCAGAGCCTGCAGGTCGCCGGCATCAGTTACACCCTGTGCCAGCGCTACACCAATCTCAAGCCGGATCAGGCCACGCTTGCCGGACTGATCCACCTGATCGGGATTCTGCCGATCCTGACCTATGCCGAAGACCACTTCGACCTGCTGGCCGACCCGGTCAGCCTCAATCATGTGATCGACAACATTCATCCAGTCATCGGTGAACGTCTGCTGCGCTCATGGGATTTTCCGGAGCCACTGGCTTCGGTGCCTGGCAAATTCCAGGACTTCACCCGCGTCTCGAAAAGCCCCGACTACATCGATCTGGTGCAGATTGCGACCGTTCATGTTCACAAGAACAGCGATCATCCTTTCAGCCAGATCGAGATCGTCGATCTGCCAGCCTACAGCCAACTCAGGCTGAGCAGAGCCGACGGGCTGCTGAGTGCCGAGATGGATGACGCCATGGACATGCTTTACTGAGCCTGTGCCACACCGAAACTGACCCTGACCTTCAAACCGCGCTCGGCACCGTCATGCAACGAGATACGGGCAAGGTGCGCGCGACAGATTTCCCCGACGATGGCCAGTCCCAGCCCCGCTCCGCTGCCCTGCTGGCTGCGTCGATAGAAGCGCTCGAAGACCCGCTCGCGCTCTTCCTGCGGAATACCGGGACCGTCATCCTCGACTTCCAGAATGCCCGGCGCATAAACCCTCAACACTACATTGCCACTTGGAGGTGTATGGGCCAGTGCGTTATCAATCAGGTTACTGAGCAACTCGTTGAGCAGTGTCGGCTCGCCCTTAAGCCAGACCGGCTCATCAGCCTCCAGCGCCAGCGCGACGCCGCGTGAATGCGCCAGCGGCGCCATGGCCATGCCAAGCTCGCGGGCCAACTGACTGAGGTCCAGCTGCTGCGCGCCACCTTCGGCAATCGCACGGGCACCGTTTTCAATGCGCGCCAACGACAACAGCTGGTTGGCCAGATGAGTCAGTCGATCGGTGCCGAGCGCGGCCGACTCCAGCGTCGCCCGCCACTGTTGCGGATCACGTTCGCGCAGGCCCAGTTCCACGCGCGCCTTGAGAGCCGCCAGTGGCGTGCGCAGCTCGTGAGCGGCATCGGCGATGAACTGCGCCTGCCGTTCGAATTGCAAACGCAAGCGCTCAGTGAAGTGGTTCAGGGCGCCGACCAACGGTCGCAGCTCGTGTTGCACCTCAACCATGGGCAGCGCGCGCAGGTCGTCCGGCTCACGCTCTTCGACAGCAGTGCGCAACCGTTCCAGCGGACGCAATGCGGCACTGACGGTAAACCAGACCAGCAACAGCGCGCCGCCGCCGAGCATCCCCAGCCGCAGCAAAGTATCGGCCATCAGGCTGCGCGCCATGCCCTTGCGTGCTTCCTGGGTCTCGGCGACACGGATTTCAGCGGTGCCGTTCATGCCCGGATCGGTGACCGGCTTGAGCAGGCTGACGACCCGCACGTCCTGCCCCTGATAGACCCCGTTATAAAATTTGGCCAGCGCTGGATAGTCGTCCGTGCGCAAGGTGCCCGCCGGTGGCGATGGCAGGTTTTCGTAGCCGGAAATCAGCTTCTGATTGATGTCGTTGACCTGATAGTAGATCCGGCCCTCGCTGTCGTAAGCGAACGTATCCAGCGCCACATAGGGAATGTCCGCACTCAATGTGCCGTCACGCTGGGTCAGTCCAGCGGCAATGGTCCGGGCCGAAGCCAACAGCGTGCGGTCATACGCCGTGTCGGCCACCTCGCGGCCATTCCAGTAGGCGCTCATGCCGCTGGCCAGCATCAAGACCACCAGCAGCAATGCGAGATTCCACAGCAGTCGCCAGCGCAGGCTGTCGTTAATCATCGCGACTTTCCAGCAGATACCCCAAGCCACGGAAGGTCACGATCGCCACCGAATGGCCGTCGAGTTTCTTGCGCAGGCGATGCACGTAGATTTCGATGGCGTCGGGGCTGGCCTCTTCATCGAGCCCAAATACCTGCGCCGCCAGTTGCTCCTTGCTCATCACCCGACCGGGCCTGGCGATCAGGGCTTCGAGCACGGCTTGCTCACGAGATGTCAGGGTCAGCAATTCGTCGCCGAGCGTGAAACGGCGAGTGTCCAGGTCGTAAGCCAGCGCACCGCAGCGCTGCTGACGCTCGCCGCCCAGCACACTGCGGCGCAGCAACGCCTTGACCCGCGCTTCCAGCTCCGACAACTCGAATGGCTTGGCCAGGTAGTCATCAGCGCCCAGATTGAGACCATGGACCCTATCCTTGACGTCACTGCGTGCTGTCAGCATGAGCACTGGCAGGTTTTTGCTGCGAGCGCGCAATCGCGCCAGCACTTCGAAGCCGTCCATGCGCGGCAAACCTACGTCGAGGATCGCGACGGCGTATTCCTCGCTGGTCAGCGCCAGGTCGGCAGCAACGCCGTCATGCAGGACGTCGACGGTCAAACCCGCGCTCTTGAGCGCCTGCGCGACACTTTCAGCCAGTTGCAGATGATCTTCCACAAGAAGAACACGCATCGCCGTCTCCTGTTTGTCGGTGTTGTTATTGAGGCTCGTGGAAGCGGAGTTTACAGGCGCGCCGCACGCTGTGAAGCACTGAAACAACTCGCGGCATCGCACAATGCATTGAAAGGTAGGTGAAAGGTTTGTCATTTAGCATCGCCGTACGACCCGCCAAAGGGTAAGTGAACAAGGCGCCCGGATGCGTCTGAACAATAAAAACAATAAAACGGTAAATGGAGTCACATCATGTCAATGCCTTCCCCGGCTCGACAGTGCGTCTATCGCATTCAATTCCCGACCGCTTCCGGTCCGTACTTCCCATGCTCACCACCTCGTGACATCACACTAAGCGTCGATGCACTCGCTGCACGTTTCCAGCACTTCCATGCAGTGGTCTGCAGGCACACTCCTGCCTGTTTCCCGTTTTTGTTACGGGATGTATCCGGCAATCGAACGAACTGAACAGCTTTCCACATCCAAAAACAAAAACATCTCAGGAGACTGAACATGAAACTTTCCTTGCGTCAGATAGCAATGACTGCCGGCTGCATGCTGGTGGCCACGCAGTTGCTCGCCGAGCCCAAACGCCCTGAATGCATCGCGCCAGCCTCGCCAGGTGGCGGTTTCGACCTGACCTGCAAACTGGTCCAGAGCGCGCTGATCAACGAGAAAATCCTCACAAGCCCAATGCGGGTGACTTACATGCCGGGTGGTGTCGGTGCAGTGGCTTACAACGCGGTGGTGGCGCAACGTCCGGCCGATGCCGGCACCCTCGTCGCCTGGTCCAGCGGCTCGTTGCTCAATCTGGCGCAGGGCAAGTTCGGTCGCTTCGATGAAAACGCCGTGCGCTGGCTGGCCGCGGTCGGCACCAGCTATGGCGCGATCGCGGTCAAGAGCGACTCGCCTTACAAAAATCTCGATGATCTGGTCAAGGCCCTCAAGGCCGATCCGAGCAAAGTGGTGATCGGCTCGGGTGGCACCGTCGGCAGTCAGGACTGGATGCAGACCGCACTGATCGCCAAGGCCGCCGGGATCAATCCACGCGTGCTGCGCTACGTGGCGCTGGAGGGTGGCGGTGAAATCGCCACGGCACTGCTCGGCGGGCATATTCAGGTCGGCAGCACCGACATTTCCGACTCCATGCCGCACATCCTGAGCGGTGACATGCGCCTGTTGGCGGTGTTCGCCGAACAACGCATCGACGAACCGGAAATGAAAGACATCCCCACCGCCAGAGAGCAGGGCTACGACATCGTCTGGCCGGTAGTGCGTGGCTTCTACCTCGGGCCGAAGGTCAGCGATGAAGACTATAACTGGTGGAAAGCCTCGTTCGACAAAATGCTCGCCTCGCAAGAGTTCGCCAAGCTGCGTGACCAGCGCGAGCTGTTCCCGTTCGCCATGACCGGCGTCGAACTGGACACCTACGTCAAGAAACAGGTGGCCGACTACAAAGTGCTGGCCAAGGAATTCGGCCTGATTCAGTGATTGCAGCCAATTGACTGACATTCGGTTGCGCCTGCCGGACAGGCGCGACTCAGGAGCTTCCCATGGTCATACAACGCATTTTTGCCGGCGTTCTGCTGTTGGCCTGCATCGGCCTGGCCCTTATGGCCTGGCCCTATCAGGCGCCTTTTTCGTACGAACCGGTGGGCCCTCGAGCCTTTCCGTTGTTGATGCTCGGTCTGATGGGCGTCGCCCTGTTGTACCTGCTGTTTCGCCCGACCCCGATCGTGCACAGCGAAGACGAGCCTGAGCTGGACCGCGAAACACTGGTCAAGATCGCCATCTGCATTGGCCTGCTGCTGGTGTTCGCCGGCCTGTTCGAACCGCTGGGTTTCATTCTCAGCAGCATCCTGATCGGCATTCCCATGGCACGCCTGTATGGCGGGCGCTGGGTGCCCAGTGTGGTGGTGGTGATTCTGATGAGCGTCGGCCTTTACCTGCTGTTCGATAAAGCCATGGACGTTCCCTTGCCTTTGGGCCTGCTCAGCGTTCTGGAGAATTAAACGTGGATACTTTCAGCTACCTGGGTCAAGGCTTCGGCGTGGCCTTGACGCCCTACAACCTCATCACCGCTCTGTCCGGCACCTTGATAGGCACCGTGGTCGGCCTGTTGCCGGGCCTGGGGCCGATCAACGGCGTGGCGCTGTTGATTCCCATCGCGTTTGCCCTGGGCCTTCCGCCTGAATCGGCGCTGATCCTGCTGGCCGCGGTCTATCTGGGGTGCGAGTACGGCGGGCGCATCAGCTCGATCCTGCTGAACATTCCGGGAGAGGCGTCCACGGTCATGACCACGCTGGACGGCTACCCGATGGCGCGTCAGGGCCTGGCCGGTGTCGCGCTGTCGTTGTCGGCATGGAGTTCGTTCATCGGTGCATTCATTGCTACCTGCGGGATGGTGCTGTTCGCGCCGTTGTTGGCCAAATGGGCGATTGCCTTCGGACCGGCGGAATACTTCGTGCTGATGGTCTTCGCCATCGTCTGCCTGGGCGGCATGGCCGGCGACAAGCCGCTCAAGACGTTCATCGCAGCGCTGATCGGACTGTTTCTGTCGGCGGTCGGCATCGATGCCAACAGCGGCGTGTATCGCTTCACCGGTGACAACATCCACCTGGCCGACGGTATCCAGTTCGTCGTACTGGTGCTGGGGCTGTTTTCCATCAGCGAAATCCTTCTGCTGCTGGAGAAAACCCACCGTGGTCAGGAAGCGGTGAAAGCCACCGGGCGCATGATGTTCAACCTCAAGGAAGCGGCAGCGGTGTTCGTGGTGAACATTCGCTGCGGACTGATGGGGTTCATTCTCGGCGTGCTGCCGGGTGCGGGCGCGACGCTGGCCAGCGCCGTGGCTTACATGACGGAAAAACGCATCGCCGGGCCTGAGGGCAAATTCGGCCAGGGTGACATGCGCGGTCTGGCCGCACCGGAAACCGCCATCGGGGCCACGGCCTGTGGCGCGCTGGTGCCGATGCTGACGCTGGGGGTTCCGGGTTCCGGCACCACGGCGGTGATGATCGGCGCCCTGTCGCTGTACAACATTACGCCCGGTCCGATGCTGTTTCAGCAGCAACCGGACATTGTCTGGGGCCTGATCGCCTCGCTGTTCATCGCCAACATCATGCTGGTGATCCTGAACATCCCGATGATCCGCATCTTTACCCGCATCCTCGCCGTGCCGAACTGGGCGCTGGTGCCGGTCATCGCGATCATCACCGGGATCGGCGTCTATGCCGTGCACGCCACCACCTTCGATCTGTTTCTGATGGTCGGTATCGGCATCTTCGGGTACATCCTGCGCAAGCTGGACTTCCCGCTGTCGCCCATTCTGCTGGGGTTCATCCTCGGTGGGCTGATGGAGCAGAACCTGCGGCGCGCCCTGTCGATCTCCAATGGTGAACTGGGCATTCTCTGGGCCAGTCCGATTACCCTCGGTGTGTGGGTGCTGACCGTGTTCATGCTGCTGTTCCCGCTGATCCGTATCTGGCGCAAACGTGCCAGACAGCGAGTTGCCATGACCGATGTCTGATTCGTCCTTGCGCAACTGGTGGCCGACGCCTCTGGTCGGCCTGCTGGGTGGTTACCTCGCCAGTCTGGTCGGCTGGCCGTTGCCCTGGATGGTCGGCTCGCTGCTGGCGATCATCCTCGTGCGCTGCCTGACTGCATGGCAGATCACCCAGATACCCGGTGGCCGCAAATGCGGCCAGTTGGTCATCGGGATCGGCATCGGCCTGCATTTCACACCCGTGGTGATCGAGCAGGTGCTGGCGCATTTCGGACTGATTTTCTTCGGTGCACTGGTCACCAGCCTGTCGTGTCTGGTCGGCGTGTGGCTGATGCTGCGCACCGGGGAGGATCGTCCGACCGCGTTCTTTTCCAGCATGCCGGGCGGATCCGGCGAGATGGTCAACCTCGGCGCACGCAACGGAGCGACCCTGAGCAGCGTGGCGGCGGCGCAGAGTCTGCGGGTGCTGGCGGTAGTGTTATGCGTTCCGGCGATTTTCAAATACCTGCTCGGCGATGGCGCCCCGGCAGTGCACGTCACCAGCGTCGATTGGCGCTGGCTGGCGTTTCTGCTGCCCTGCGGCGCATTGCTGGCCTGGGGATGGCAACGTCTCAAGCAACCCAATCCGTGGCTGTTCGGACCGCTGTTGCTCAGCGCCGTGGTCAGCGTGGTCTGGGACCTGAAAATCGGTTTGCCCAACGGCGCCAGCCAGTTGGGTCAGCTGTTGATCGGCAGCGGACTGGGCTGTCATTTCAATCGGGAATTCTTCCGGCGTGCGCCGTCGTTTCTGGCGCGAACGCTGCTGGGCACCGCGCTGACCATGATGATCGCAGCCCTGGCCGCCGTGGGGCTCAGCGCCCTCACCCACCTGGACTTGCGCTCACTGACACTGGGCATGATGCCCGGCGGTATCGCCGAGATGAGCCTGACCGCAGAGGTGTTGCAACTGTCGGTGCCGCTGGTCACCGCGATGCAGGTCATGCGCTTGCTGTTCGTGCTGTTCCTGGCCGAGCCGCTGTTCCGACGCTGGAACAGGCGACTCGAGAACTGACGCTTCAGAGCGTCGGCAAACGCCAGTCGATCGGCTGGAGGCCATTCTGTTCGAGGTACTTGTTGGCCCGTCCGAAATGCCCGTTGCCGATGAACCCCTTGTAAGCCGACAGCGGCGATGGATGGACTGAGGTCAGCACCAGATGCTTGGTCGCGTCGACCAGCTTCTGTTTGCTCTGTGCGTGCGCGCCCCATAACAGAAACACCAGGTGCGGTTGATGCTCGCTGACCACCTGAATGATCCGGTCGGTGAAATGCTGCCAGCCCTTGCCCGCATGGGACGCCGCATTGGCCCGCTCGACAGTAAGGGTGGTATTAAGCAGCAGAACACCCTGATCCGCCCAGGATTGCAGGCAGCCGTGGTTGGGGATGTCGATGTTCAGGTCGCGTTTCAGTTCTTTGTAGATGTTGACCAGTGACGGTGGCGTCTGCACGCCAGGCTGTACGGAGAAGCACAAGCCGTGGGCCTGACGGGGGCCGTGATAGGGATCCTGACCGAGAATCACCACTTTCACGTTATCCAGCGGCGTGGAGTTGAGCGCGTTGAAGATCAGCGGACCTGGCGGATAAATTTCCTTGCCTGCGGCATGCTCCTGACGCAGGAACTCACGCAGCTGGTGCATATAGGGCTTGTCGAACTCGTCGCGCAGCGCTTCTTTCCAGCTGGGTTCAAGCTTGATGCGGTCGTCGCTAGTCATGGTCACATCCGGTAAAAATCTTGCGCGGACACTAGGAAAGCTCGTCACCAAAGTCAAATACACCGCGTCGATATGAGCTTTTTCCTACACTCAACCGCAGATTTGCCTTGCAACTAAGTGGTACAGCGTAAAGACCAACGTTAACTGCCGTGCACGTCAGAGAGGTTACGATGAATCTGCAATTCGAAGAACTTCACGCTCAAGGCACCTCGCGCATCGGGATTGCCACGCTGGACGCCGAGAAGTCGCTCAACGCCTTGTCGCTGCCGATGATTCTGGCGCTTCAGGATCAGCTGGACGCGTGGGCAGGTGATCCGCGGATCGTGTGCGTGTTGCTGCGCGGCAATGGCGCGAAGGCGTTCTGTGCCGGCGGCGATGTACGCACGCTGGCGGAAACCTGCCTGAACGAGCCGGGGACCGTGCCCCCCTTGGCGGCGCATTTCTTCGGCGCTGAATATCGGCTCGATTACAGTTTGCACACCTACCCCAAACCGTTGATCTGCTGGGCGCATGGCTACGTGCTGGGTGGCGGCATGGGCCTGCTGCAGGGTGCCAATATCCGCATCGTCACCCAAAGCAGCCGCCTGGCAATGCCTGAGATCAGCATCGGCCTGTACCCCGATGTCGGCGCCAGTTGGTTCCTGTCACGTCTGCCGGGGAAACTGGGTCTGTTTCTCGGTCTGACCGCCTCGCACGTCAACGGGCGCGACGCGCTGGATCTGGACCTTGCCGACCGTTGCTTGCTCGACGACCAGCAAGCGGACCTGATCGACGGTCTGGTGCAGCTCAACTGGCAGGAACAGGTTGGCGTACAACTCAACAGCCTGCTCAAGGCGCTGCAGCACGAAGCGCACGTTGAACTGCCCGAGGCCCAATGGCTGCCGCGCAGGGAGAGGATCGACAGCTTGCTGGACGTGGGCAATCTGGTCTGTGCCTGGCAGGCAATCAGTCACTTGCAGCATCAGGACGACGCATTACTGGCCAAAGGTGCCAGGAATCTGGTCGAAGGCTGTCCTGTCACCGCGCACCTGGTCTGGGAACAGATCGGCCGCGCCCGCCACCTGTCATTGGCTCAGGTGTTCCAGATGGAATACGCCATGAGCCTCAATTGCTGCCGTCATCCGGAGTTCAGCGAGGGCGTACGCGCAAGACTGATAGACAAGGACCATAAGCCGCACTGGCACTGGCCGGACGTCAGTAAAGTCCCTCTTGCGGTGATCGAGGCACATTTTGAAAAGGTCTGGGAAGGCCGCCATCCGTTGGCGGACCTGTCGGAATACTGATCTGGAAGGTCGGCCCTGTTTGCGAACCAGTTCGGCCGTTGCGCCTCGAAACGGCTTGCAGACTTTTTCGCGGACAAGTTGGCTCCCACGAGGCAAGCTGCCCCCCAAAAGTCAGATGAATGTCCAACTGTTGGGCGGCAGATCACTCTTCCATGACGCTGATTTTTTTAACGTGGGAGCCAACTTGTCCGCGAAATCGATCGAGTCGCAATACCACCTAGCGATGGCCTCCACGCCCGCCTCGGCCGTCACCTCTTCCGTGATCACGCCCGCCTCGGCCGCCGTGATCGTCCCAACCGCGATTGCCACGGTAGTCGCCGCGGTAATTTCCACGATAGCCATCATTGCCACGCAAACCATCGTTGCGCCAGCCATAGCCCGGCTGGCGGCCGGGTACGTAGTAGCGCGGCTGTGGCGGCGGCGCGTAATAACGCAGTGCCGGGGCGTAATAGCGTTGTTGGTAGTAGCGCGGTTGAGGCGCCACGTAGATGCGTCGTTCCTGATAATAGGTGGAACGATAGCCATTGTCATAAGCGTATCCGCCAGCGACGACCGTCGTCGGTTGCGTGTACACATCGGATTCGTAGTAACCAGGGCCTGCGTAGCAACCAGCAAGGAAAAGGGTCAGCAAAACGATAAGCAAGGGTCTTCGATACATGGCGGCCTCCCGGACCGCGATTGGGCACGAACCAGCGACGCTGGTCGGCGTCTGCCAAGTGGCTGGCGGACGAAGAATCAGACACTCAAAAGGCTGTCTAGTGCGGCCGTCCCCGCCCCGCCGATCAACGGCGACACGCGCAAAAATGCCCGAAAAGCCCCTGAAATCAAGGTGTTCAGCCCTGTATCCGCTTATTACAAAGGTGCTACAAAACATTTCAACCTGACGCCTCATCGCGGTGCGGACGCGCACCAGCACAAGGCATGTTGCGGGGTTCGGTCGTTCGATAAAACGGAAGCGCCCCTTGAAAAACGGGGCTATGGGTGAGTTGGCACAACTCTCGCTTAGCAGCCTGTGTGCAGGAGTCAACACACGGTTCGCGGCACCACAATTTGCAATAGCTGACTAGGGTTCCGGCTTGCCAGACGGCAAGTGGCTGGTCCGAGAGTTGGCGACCTCCAGTAGAGGTTACACGGCGGGACAAAAGCCCGGGAGACAGGACACCAGTGGTGTCACGTTGCTCCTGGCCGCCCTTTTCACTACTGGAGATCTCTCGATGCTCAAGTCAACGTCACGTCTCTCAGGCCTGCTCTGCGCCGGTCTTCTCGCTGCATTGAGCTTTTCGGCGAACGCCGCCCAGAAAGATCACTTCAACGTTTGCTGGACGATCTATGCCGGCTGGATGCCGTGGGAATACGCGGGCACCCAGGGCATCGTCGACAAATGGGCGAAGAAGTACAACATCAAGATCGATGTTACCCAGCTCAATGACTATGTCGAGTCGATCAACCAGTACACCGCAGGCCAGTTCGATGGCTGCACCATGACCAACATGGATGCGCTGACCATTCCCGCCGCCGGTGGCGTGGAAAGCACCGCGCTGATCGTCAGCGATTTCTCCAACGGCAACGACGGTGTCGTACTCAAGGGCGAAGGCAAGAAGATTGCCGACCTCAAGGGCATGGAGGTCAATCTGGTCGAACTGTCGGTCTCCCATTACCTGCTGGCCCGCGCGCTGGACAGCGCCAGGCTCAGTGAAAAGGACCTGAAGGTGGTCAACACCTCGGACGCCGACATCTCCGCCGCCTTCAATACCGAAGACGTCACTGCCGTCACCACCTGGAATCCGATGCTCTCTGAGATCAAGGCCAAGCCAGGTGTGACCGAGGTCTTCAACTCCAGCCAGATCCCCGGCGAAATCATGGACATGATGGTGGTCAACACCCAGACCCTGAAAGACAACCCGGCACTGGGCAAGGCATTGACCGGCGCGTGGTTTGAAGTGGTTGCGCTGATGAACGCCAAAAACGCTCAGAGCAAGGCGGCTCTGGAACACATGGCCAAGGCGTCGGGCACCGATCTGGCCGGTTTCCAGTCGCAACTGGACACCACCAAACTGTTCGCCACCCCGAAGGAAGCGCTTGAGTTCGCCACCAGCAAGCAGTTGCCGGAAACCATGGGCAAGGTCGCCAGCTTTTCGTTCGCGCACGGCTTGCTCGGCGAAGGCGCGAAAGACGCCACGGCCGTGGGCATGACCTTCGCCAACGGTGTGACCACCGGCGACAAGGGCAATCTCAGGCTGCATTTTGACCCCAGCTACGTGCAGATGGCCGCCGACGGCAAGCTGTAACTCACGTTCCGCACAAAGGTCACTGCCATGCGTTTGATAAACCGCCATCCGGACCGCGCCGGTCGCCTGATCCTGGTGATCCTGCCGTTCGCCCTGCTGCTGTTCGCCTACTTTCTGGGCTCGGCCAGCAGACTCGCGGAAAACCCCAACGACAAACTGCTGCCCAGCGCGGTGCAGATGGCCGACGCGGTCAATCGCATGGCGTTCAAGGCCGATACCCGAACCGGGGAATACCTGTTGTGGCAGGACACTGCGTCCAGCCTTCAACGGCTGGCGATCGGTCTGGGCATCAGCGCGTTGCTGGGGCTGTGCCTGGGCATCGCAGCCGGAATTCTGCCGATGTTCGGCGCCCCGCTGTCGCCCTTATTGACGGTGTTATCAATGGTGCCGCCACTGGCGATTCTGCCGATTCTGTTCATCGTCTTCGGCTTGGGTGAGCTGTCGAAAGTGATGCTGATCGTCATCGGCATCACGCCCATCCTGGCGAGGGATCTGGAACAGCGCGCCCGGGAAATTCCGGTAGAACTGCTGATCAAGGCCCAGACCTTAGGCGCCTCGACCTGGACGCTGATCCTGCGGGTGATCCTGCCGCAACTGCTGCCGCGTCTGCTGATCGCTCTGCGACTGGTGTTGGGTTCCGCGTGGCTGTTTTTGATTGCGGCGGAAGCTATCGCTTCCACCGACGGTCTGGGCTATCGGATCTTTCTGGTCCGCCGCTACCTGGCGATGGACGTGATTCTGCCTTATGTGGTGTGGATCACCCTGCTCGCCTGGCTGATGGACTGGGGCCTGAAAGCCCTGACTCGTCGTGCGTTTCCCTGGTACGAAGGAGCGCGGGCATGAGTTTTATCTGCGTACGCAACGTCTGGCAGCAATACGACGAACAGGTGGTGCTCGAAGGCCTGAATCTGGACGTCGCCGAGGGCGAGTTCTGCACCCTGGTCGGCGCGTCGGGTTGCGGCAAATCGACCTTCCTTCGTCTGCTGCTGGGCCAGGAAACCTCAAGCCGTGGCTCCATCACCCTCGATGGTCAGCCGCTGTCCAACGAGCCCGACGCCAGTCGCGGAGTGGTTTTCCAGCGCTACTCGGTGTTTGCGCACCTGAGCGTCCTGGACAACGTCGCACTGGGCCTTGAGCTGCCCCGCTCGCGCTGGATCGGTCGGCTGTTCGGTCAGGCCAAGCGTGATGCGCGGGAGCAGGCGGCGTTATTGCTGAACAAAGTCGGGCTGGGTCATGCGCTGGACAAGTACCCCTCGCAATTGTCCGGTGGCATGCAGCAACGCCTGGCTATCGCTCAAGCGTTGATCATGAAACCTCGCGTGTTGCTGCTCGATGAGCCGTTCGGCGCGCTCGACCCAGGCATTCGCAAGGACATGCATCACCTGCTGCTGGACCTTTGGCGGGAAACGCAATTGACGGTGTTCATGGTCACCCACGACCTGTCCGAAGGCTTCAATCTGGGCACGCGCCTGCTGGTCTTCGACAAGGTCCGCCACGACCCGCATTCGCCAGGCGCCTATGGCGCCCGCATCACTTACGACATTCCCCTCAACAGCGAGCGTCGCGCCGAGCGCGCCGCACTCGAACTGCTGAAACCGGCTTTGGAGGAGCCCACGCCATGACTGACTCGACCACACTCTACCCCGTATTTGCCGAAGAACTGCTGCCCGGCGGCGGCCACCGTTCGTTCATTCTCAAGCGCGGCGAACTGCTGCGTCTGACCGACCTGAACGGCAATGCCAACGTCAGCCTGACGCTGCTCAACGCCCATGAAAAGACCGAGCGCCTGAACCTGCCCGACAGCCTCAAGTGCCAGCACACCGCGCGACTGAGCGCCGGTCACTGCCTGTACTCGGACATGGGCCGCGTGCTGGCCGCCATCGTCACTGACACCTGTGGCTGGAGCGACAGCATCGGCGGCGTCCTCAACGCTCAGGAAGTCGCTGAAAAATACGGCCAGGGCCGCTACCAGGAACTGCGCAACGGCTTCTTCCGCAATGGCGTCGACAACCTGCTGGTCGAGCTGGGCAAGTGGGGGCTGGGCCTGTCGGACCTGCTGATGACGCTGAACCTGTTCAGCCGGGTCAATGTGGACGAAACCGGCGCGCTGCATTTCGTCCCGGACAACTCGAAGGCCGGCGATTACATCGAGCTGTATGCGCCGATGGACACGCTGGTGGTGCTGACCGCGCTGCAACATCCGATGGACCCCAACCCGAACTATGCACCGCAGTCACTCACGCTGAGCTGGATGAAAGCCGACGCCAGCATCGCCGAGCACTGCCGCACCTCGCGCCCGGAAAACGAGCGCGGCTTTATCAACACCGACCGCCTGTTCGCCTGAGGAGGGCCCTGTCATGACTCTGCATGCCCACGACCATCATTGCTGCGATGCCACCATTCCCGCTGGCGAGCCCTTCCTCGCCGAGGTCAAGGCCGGCCAGACGGTGCGCATTCTCGACCTGGAAGGCAATCAGGCAGTCGATACGCTGTTCTTCAGCCTCGCCAACCCGCGTGAGCGCTACGACGTGCAACGCACCCTGCGCCGCCAGAACAGCGTCTACCTGACCACCGGCAGCGTGCTGTTTTCCAACCTCGGCCAGCCGATGCTGACCATCGTCGATGACACCTGCGGTCGTCACGATACGCTGGGCGGTGCCTGTGCCCAGGAAAGCAACACCGTGCGTTACGCCCTGGACAAACGCCACATGCACAGCTGCCGCGACAACTACCTGCGCGCCTGCCTGCACGACGGTCGCCTGACCAAGGGCGACATCGGTCCGAACATCAACTTCTTCATGAACGTGCCCGTTACCGCCGACGGCGGCCTGACCTTCGAGGATGGCATTTCCGCCCCTGGCAAGTACGTCGAACTGCGCGCCGAGATGGACGTCATCGTGCTGATCTCCAACTGTCCGCAGTTGAACAACCCTTGCAACGGCTATAACCCGACGCCCGCGCAATGGCTGATTCGCGACTGACCGACGCCCGACGATCCCGATCCGGGCAGCAACGGACGACCGTTGCCTTGAACACCCATAGCGGGACGGCCCGCTTCCCATCACGAAACCCAGCCAATGCGGTTTCCGGGGTTATGCCATGTTCGAAAAACTGCTGATCGCCAACCGTGGCGCCATCGCCTGTCGCATTCTGCGAACGCTGAAAACCTTGCACGTCAAAGGCGTTGCGGTCTACTCCGAAGCCGACGTCGCCAGCCTGCACCTGATGCAGGCCGACGAAGCTTACAGCCTGGGTGAAGGCGGCGCGGCCGGCACTTATCTGGCGGTGGACAAAATCCTCGCCATCGCCAAAGCCAGCGGCGCGGGTGCCATCCATCCGGGCTACGGATTTCTGTCTGAAAACGCTGCGTTCGCCCAGGCCTGCGAGGACGCGGGCATCGCTTTCGTCGGCCCGACGCCCGAGCAACTGCGGGTGTTCGGCCTCAAGCACACCGCTCGCGCATTGGCCAGGCAGCATGGCGTGCCGATGCTCGAAGGCACCGAGCTGCTGGACAGTGTCGACGCGGCGCTCGCAGCGGCTGAGGTCATTGGCTATCCGGTGATGCTCAAGAGCACGGCGGGCGGTGGCGGCATTGGCATGCGCGTATGCCGCAGCGCTGTCGAACTGGCCGACTCGTTCGAGGCAGTAAAGCGCCTTGGTCAAAACAATTTCAGCGATGCCGGTGTGTTCATCGAAAAATACATCCAGCGCGCCCGTCACCTTGAGGTTCAGGTGTTCGGTGACGGTCGGGGAGAAGTGCTGGCGCTGGGCGTGCGTGATTGTTCGGTGCAGCGTCGCAACCAGAAAGTGCTGGAAGAAACGCCTGCGCCCAATCTGCCGGAAGGCATGGCGGATGAATTGTGTGCGGCGGCGATCAAGCTGGCCAAAGCTGTCAATTACCGCAGCGCCGGGACGGTGGAGTTCGTGTTCGACAGCCAGGACCAGCGCTTCTATTTTCTGGAGGTGAACACCCGTCTACAGGTCGAGCATGGCGTGACCGAACAGGTATGGGGCGTGGACCTGGTCGGCTGGATGGTGCAACTGGCCGCCGGTGATCTGCCGCCGTTGACCGAACTGCAAGCAACCCTTACACCGAACGGACATGCCATTCAGGCGCGTCTGTATGCCGAAGATCCGGGCCGCGATTTCCAGCCCTGCCCCGGCCTGCTGACCGCCGTGAGCTTTCCGCCTGCCGATGGTAAAGCGCTGCGCATCGACACCTGGGTTGAGGCCGGTTGTGAAATCCCACCGTACTTCGACCCGATGATCGCCAAGCTCATCACCTGGGCACCCAGCCGCGAACAAGCCAGCACCGCGCTGGCCGCAGCCTTGGACGAAAGCCGCTTGTATGGCGTGGAAACCAACCGCGATTACCTGCGGCAGATCATTACCGATGCGCCGTTCGCCAGCGGTCAGCCCTGGACCCGTTGCCTGGAAGATCTGGTGTATCACGCCGACACTTTCGAAGTGCTCAGCGGCGGCACGCAAACCACCGTTCAGGACTGTCCGGGGCGTGTGGGTTACTGGGCGGTCGGTGTACCGCCGTCCGGGCCGATGGACAGCCGCGCCCTGCGTCAGGGCAATCGGCTGCTGGGCAATGCCGAAGGATGCGCTGCACTGGAAATTACCATGAGCGGCCCGCTGTTGCGCTTCAACACGGACGCGGTGGTCGCAGTCACCGGTGCCGCCATTGCGCTCACGCTGGATGGCGAGCCGTGCGCCATGAACACAGTGTTGCTGGTCAACGCCGGCTCGACCCTGGCACTGGGTTCCATCAGCGGAGCCGGTGCGCGCAGTTATCTATGCGTGCGGGGCGGGCTGGATGTACCGGATTACCTGGGCAGCAAAAGCACCTTCACACTGGGCCAGTTCGGCGGCCATGGCGGCCGGGCCTTGCGGGCCGGGGATGTGCTGCATCTGGCGCCGCTGACTGATCGCAGCGTCGGCCAGTCCATCGCCGAGGATGCCCTTGAGGTACTCAATGAGGTCCGTGACATTCGGGTGATCTACGGGCCGCATGCCGCGCCTGAGTATTTCACCGAAGCCTACATAGAGACGTTTTTCGCGACTGACTGGGAGGTGCATTTCAACTCCAGCCGCACCGGCGTGCGCCTGATCGGGCCCAAGCCTGAGTGGGTCCGTGCGGACGGTGGCGAGGCCGGACTGCACCCGTCCAACATTCATGACAACCCGTATGCGATTGGCGCGGTGGATTTCACTGGCGACATGCCGGTGATTCTCGGGCCGGACGGGCCGAGCCTGGGCGGGTTCGTGTGTCCGGTGACAATCATCGAAGCCGATCTTTGGCAGTTGGGTCAGCTCAAGGCCGGGGACAAAGTTCGCTTTCATCCGGTGACCGTCGAAGCGTGTCACGCCGTGGTCGATGCAGCATCTGAACCATCCCCTTCGCGAGCAAGATCGCTCCCACAGGAAACTGCGCGCACCTCGACTGTCGCCCCGGAGCGAAGCCCGGTCAGGCGGCAACAGGGACTCAGCGTTTCCCGTGAGCGCGAGCTTGCTCGCGAAAGCGACTCGGCACGTGCCTCGTTCGTTGCCCGGTTGCAAAGCCCTGTCGTTCTGGACATCGGCCAGGACGACAAGCGGCTCGTTGCGCGTCTGTCTGGCGACACGCATCTGCTGCTCGAGATCGGTGCACCTGAGCTGGATCTGGTGCTGCGCCTGCGCGGGCATGCCTTGATGTTGGCGCTGGAGACCAAGGCGCTACCGGGCGTGATCGACCTGACACCGGGCATCCGCTCGCTGCAAGTGCATTATCGGCCCGCGCAACTTCCGCTCAGGCAACTGCTCGACATCGTCGCCGGAGAATGGGACGCGGTCTGCGCGGCGAAAGACCTGCACGTAGCCTCGCGCATCGTGCACCTGCCTTTGTCCTGGGATGATCCGGCCTGCCAGTTGGCCATCGAAAAATACATGACTACCGTGCGCAAGGACGCGCCCTGGTGCCCGAGCAATCTGGAGTTCATTCGGCGCATCAACGACCTGCCCAACCTCGATGAAGTGCAACGCACGGTGTTCGACGCCAGCTATCTGGTCATGGGCCTGGGCGACGTCTATCTCGGCGCACCCGTGGCAACGCCTCTCGATCCGCGTCATCGCCTGGTCACCACCAAGTACAACCCGGCCCGCACCTGGACAGCGGAAAACTCGGTGGGCATCGGCGGCGCTTACATGTGCGTGTACGGCATGGAAGGTCCTGGCGGCTATCAGTTCGTCGGTCGCACGCTGCAAATGTGGAACCGCTACCGCGACGTCACCGCGTTCGACGGCAAACCCTGGCTGTTGCGCTTTTTCGATCAAATCCGTTTCTACCCGGTCAGCGCCGACGAACTGCTGCGCATCCGGCGTGATTTTCCGCTGGGTCGCTTCGAGCTGAACATCGAGCACAGCACCCTGAACCTTGCTGACTATCAGGCCTTCCTGAGCAAGGAAGCCGACGGCATCGCCACGTTTCGTGCGCAACAGCAAGCAGCCTTCAACGCTGAACGCGAACGCTGGATTGCCAACGGCCAGGCCAACGTCGAGAGCGAAGAAAGTCTCGCCCAGGTCACTGAAGACGAGCCGCTACGGCCAGGTCAGCAAGGCATCGACAGTCACATTGCGGGCAATCTCTGGCAGGTTCAGGTCAAGCCAGGCGAACGGGTCGAAGCGGGCGACGTGCTGGTGGTGCTGGAGTCCATGAAGATGGAAATCCCGGTGCTCGCGCCTGTCGGCGGCACCGTCAGGGATGTACGGGTGCAGCCCGGCTCGGCCGTGCGCGCCGGACAGCGGGTCGTCGTGCTGGATGCGGATTGAACCGACCTCACTCAACTTTTTGACGGAACATCACCATGAACGATATCGACCTGTTGACTGACCTGCGTCTGGATTCGGTTCGCGCCGCTTACCAGTCTGGCGCTCTGTCGCCCCGCCAGTTGATTCTGAACCTGCTGGAAAAAGCCGCGGCGCTGAACCCCGAGTACCACCTGTTCATTCATCTGCTGAGCCCGGCTGAGCTGGAGCCTTATCTGACTGTACTGGAAGGACGCCCGCTCGATGAATTACCGCTGTATGGCGTGCCGTTCGCGATCAAGGACAACATCGATCTGGCCGGCATTCCAACCACCGCCGCCTGCCCCGACTTTGCGTACACCCCGCAGCGTTCGGCGACTGTCGTCGAGCAGTTGATCGCGCTGGGAGCCGTGCCCATGGGCAAGACCAATCTGGACCAGTTCGCCACCGGCCTCAACGGCAGCCGTTCGCCGTACGGCGCTTGCCCCAACAGCGTTCTGAAGGCGTATCCGTCGGGAGGTTCCAGCTCCGGCTCGTCGCTGGCGGTCGCGCTGGGCGTGAGCAGTTTTTCGCTGGGCACCGACACCGCAGGCTCCGGGCGGGTGCCCGCCGCGTTGAACAACCTGGTCGGCATGAAGGCCAGCAAAGGTTTGATCTCCACCGCAGGCGTATTGCCCGCGTGCCGTACACAGGATTGTGTATCGGTGTTCACCGCGACCGCACGGGAAGCCAGTCAGTTGCTGGGGCTGATCGCCCGGCTTGATCCTCGCGACGAATACAGCCGCCAGAACCCGGCGTGGAATGACGCGACGGCCTTTGGCGCGCCACGTCAGTTCCGCTTCGGTGTGCCGCGTGCCGAAGATCTGGAATTCTTTGGCTGTGCCCAGGGCCCGCTGCTGTTCAGCGATGCCATCGATCATCTCACCGCCCTCGGCGGTCAAGCGGTGACGGTCGATTTGTCGCCGTTTCTGGACGCCGCCCGACTGCTGTACGAAGGCCCTTGGGTCGCCGAGCGCTACAGCGTTGCCGGGCAACTGATGCAGGACAAACCCGACGCTGTGCTGCCGGTCATACGCGCCGTGCTGGCCAAGGCGCCCGACGTCAGCGGTGTGGATACCTTTCGGGCGCACTATCGCCTGCAGGCGCTCAAGGCCCTCTGCGACAAAACGCTGGAACAACTGGACTGCGTGGTGACGCCGAGCATCGGGCGTCCCGTGACATCGGCGGAACTGGTCGCGGAGCCGGTGCTGCGCAATTCGGAACTGGGTTACTACACTAACTTCGTCAACCTGCTGGACTACGCCGCCATCGCCGTACCCAGCGCCTTCATGGACAACGGACTGCCATGGGGCGTGACGCTGTTCGGACGTGCATTCACCGATCATTACCTGCTCAGCCTTGCCGACGCCTTGCAGCGTCACACCGCACTGCCCTTGATCTCGGGCCTGACGCCGCAACTCCCCGCGCCTTCCACGGCGGCACGCAACGATAGGGCCAGACTGGTGGTCTGCGGCGCGCATCTGGAGGGCTTGGCATTGAACTGGCAGCTCAAGCAGCGCGGCGCCCGCCTGCTGGAAGCCACGTGCAGCTCACCGGACTACCGGCTGTACGCACTGGCTGGCGGGCCGCCATTCCGTCCGGGCATGGTGCGGGTTGCCGAAGGCGGCACGGCGATTGCGGTAGAGGTCTGGGAGTTGCCCAGCGCGGAACTCGGCTCGTTCCTCACCGGCATTCCAGCGCCCCTCGGACTCGGCAAGGTGCAACTGGCCGACGGCCGCTGGGAAACCGGCTTCATCTGTGAAGCCAGCGGTCTGGAAGGTGCTCGGGATATCAGCCACCTGGGGGGCTGGCGCGCCTACCTGCAGCATCAGTAGAAGCACAAAAAGCACGCGGGCATCACTACATAGTTATGCCCTGCGTGCCGAGTCTTACCGGCATAGTCGCTGTCCATTCACTTCAACTTGCCGTCATGACCACTTCCCGCAGTCCGCTTCGTCAAGACACCCTGTTCTACCCTGCCTCCACCTTGCTGGAATTGCCCACGGTGCTGATGTTTGCCGGGCACACCGACGCAAGGCAGGACACGCTCAATGCCTCGGTGCCGTTCTCGGTATCTCCTTTTCACTTTCCAGGTGGCGTCAACCTTGGGCCGACGTCGGCAACGGGACTGGACCCCGAAGGCCCCTCTTCAGAAAATCTGCCACCCGAAGAACCGGATCCTGCCGAGCAGAATCAGAACCTGGAGCGTCGGCTCAAGACCTTGCGCAAAAGCCCCGGTTTCAAACTGGTCGCCGACTCGCTGCTGTTGCTCAGGACCTGCCAGCTGGACATGGATTGTCCGCCGGGGCGCGAGCATTACGTGCGTGAGCAGTTGAAGGCGCTGCTCATGCAACTGACTGGCAAGCCGCTGGACCCGGATCAATTGCACATTACTTTTACGACCGAAGAACATCCCTCTGTGGACGCTGCCGGACGCGAGCGTTACAGCGATCGTCTGTCGCTCACCGAAATCGCTTTGAGCAGCTTTGACGCCCCGCGCTTCATGGGGCTGTACCGCAGCAAGATCGAGGAGCAGGCCCTGTCCGACCAGACGACCCTGACAGCGACCGCTGTCTTCAGGCAGATTGCCAATGCTCCCTGGACGCAGCAGTACGGCACGGCACTGGAAACCTTCTGGGCGCAGCACGCCACGACTTACCGGGCGTTATACCGATTGGGTTTTCTGGACGCACTGGCGCATCAGTCCCTTCGCGGGCGCATAAGCAAAGCCGGCTATGACCTGACGCTGGATGCACTGGGATTGCGTACCTTCCCGACCCACGCTGCGGCGTTGGAGCAGACCGGGCGCGGCACCAAAACGCAAGTGCGGATGCTGTCGATCAACGGTGAAACGGTGCCCGGCATCTTTCAGGTCAGTTCGAAGAACACTTCGCATTGTTTCATTCACCTGTCGGGCAATCGTGGCGAGGTCATCGAGTACATCAGTGACAAGCCTGAGGACATGTGCACGCGATTGGTGGCGGCCATGAACGCGTCGGGATTGCATGGGCGAGTACTTCATGAGTTCGCGCCGGACGAAAACGACCGGATCGTGCTCGACACGCCGCTGATCGACACCGATGTCTTCATCGAGCTGACCCGCGCACAGGAAAGCTTCACGCATCGCCTGTCGGGAGCGGAGCAGCACGACGATTCGGACCTGCTCAGACCCATTGCCCGAGGCCTTGCGCTGGCCAGTGCCGTGGACCTCTGGCAGACCCATCTGGCCATTCTCGATGACGTTCCGGTCGCGCCTGCCATCGCCAACCGGGTCATGACCAACTACCTGAAAGATCATCATCGGTTGACGCTCGATCCTGACCACGTGTTCATCGCCTACCGCCACGGAGACAACATCACGCAACTGGGCGACGCGCGCAGGCCCTCGACCTACGTGCACAGTCCCGACGAGACACCCGTCAGCCTCAGTCAGGCGTTGATACGCAACTACCGGGTCGACAGGCCGGTGGGCTACATTGATCACGACGGTGGCACCGACGTGTTTCTGGATACCACCGGCAAAGGCGTGCTTGCTGACGATCAGATACTCGACATTGCCCCACAGGCCCTCGAGGACTACATCAAGGCCTTCGATTTCCTGACGCTGATGACCCGGCGCATCAATGATTTCTGGGAGCGCAGAAAACAGTCCATCGAACAGGCATTCACTTCGGCATTTATCACCCAGGCACTGATCAGCCTCAAATTGGGTAGCCTGGGACGCGAGGGTTTCGATCGGGTGGTGCATGCACTGTCCTACCCTGAGGCGGCGGTCTGGCATGTGCTGAGTTTTTACATTCAAGGTTCGCTGGTCGATGGTCTGGAGCATCAACCGACCGGGTTACTGGTGCTCGAAGAGCCAGGCAGGCTCAAGATCCTTTACCAGGCAGGTCACCCAAAAGCGTTCGTCGAGTTTCGCAACGATCAGGAATTCAATGCCTATCTGAATCGTGTCACCGCAGATCAGGACTGGCGCGATACCGTCATGCAGTACGTGCCCGGGCATTATCACGAGCGCCTTAATTACCTGTTCAAATTATGGGGCTCCGTGGCCGCACCGAGTCCGCCGGCTTCGATTCTGCGTCCCTGGACGGACGCGCTCTACAATCCCGATACCCGTAAGGCGATGCACCATTCTCTGTGCGAAGAAAAACTGCCGGGCTCACCGTTCGCCTTCCTGCGTCAGCTTCTGAAACAAAACGCCCAGGCCGATGCGCAGCAGCAGATCGTGACGCCCGCCCAGGTTTCGCTGGATCACTGGACCACTCGCCTGCGCCATCTCCAGCGCTTGTTGGGGCCCATGTCGTTAGTGCTCACACCGGCATTCATGGCCTCACTGGCCACCGAGATCGGTATCGCTTCGCTGAACATCGCGTCAGCCAATCTGCCGGGCAAACGTCATGAGGAGAAGCATCAGGCCTTGCTCTCTCTGCTATCGCTTGGGCTGTTGCAAGCAGGCCCCCGAACGCCGGGGCTGGCGCGGGCGCTGGGCAAGGCCATGAGGTCCGCCCGCACCCGAGCCGGGAGTGCATCCGTCGCGCAGAGCAACGTCACAGAAACATTACTCTCTCGATCAATGGCTGCGCGTCAGACCCGGCTGGAAACGTTCTTTTACACCGATGCCCGACTCAAACGCTGGACGGTTCTGGATACCGGCGAGTTTGCTCAGGTGGCCATACACGCGTGGAAACTGGGCCGCCGGTTTCTGTTATGGACCTCGGACCGGGGTCAGGCGCGCACTCTGGTGGTGAGCACGCATGGCTACTATCTGCCATGGACTTCCACGGTAAAAATCCCCAACGGCAGTGAGATCCGCACCTATGCACCTCACGGCTATGAGCTCGTCGATCCGGCCCTGCACAGGGTTGTCAGCAAAAGCGTCAGCCCCTTCTCGGTTGCCACCACGGTCGATAACACGCCGGTTCGACCTTTGCCGTCCTGGGCACCATTGGTGCTGACCGACAAAGTCATGGCGGGCACCGCACTGACAGGTCGTCTTAAGAATTACACCCTGTCCAAGTTCCAGAGCCCGACCTATGAAAGCTACGAAGACATTGCGCGTATCGTGCGTAATTCGCACCTCTCGCCCCTGCGCAGCCAGTTGCCGCGCACGCCCATGGACGTGCTGACGGTACGCAATCGCTTTGGCATGCTGTCACCCACACTGGATGACCTGTTCAGTACCCTGGCGGGGAACGGTATTCACTACGATCGGATTCTGCTGGTGCATTGCCGTTGCGCGGCGATCGACGTCCTGTTGCGACGCTCCCAGATCTACGTGGCCCCGACAGTCAAGCCAATGATTGTTAAGATGTCTGACCCGATCAAACAGCCCCCTTGAAGCATGGCCAATCCCACCCCCGACACCAGCCTCTGCCCGGTCTGCGGTTTCAGCAATCAATGCAGCCTTGCCGATCCGCGCACCGCCGCGCAACCGTGTTGGTGCTTTTCAGAAAGCATTGACCCGACCGTGCTGGAAGCGTTGCCCGACTCGTTGCGCAATCAGGCCTGCCTGTGCGCGCGCTGTGCCGGGGTCGCGAGACCGGCGCCGGGGCAACCGGAACGCTGAATCGCGTACCATACGCCGCTTCATTATCAGCGCCCGCCCTCACCATGCGTCTCGACCGTTTTCTCAGCAACCTGCCCCGCTTCAACCGCAAGGACGTGCGCTTGGCGCTGGCCAGCGGCCGTGTGAAGGTCGACGCGCAGATCACGACCAACCCGCATCACGACATTCGCGAATTCAGCTGTGTCATGGTTGACGACCAGATCATTCAAGCGGGCAAGCCCGCACGCTACTTCATGCTGCACAAACCGCAAGGATGCGTCAGCGCCACGGTCGATCCGCAGCACCCCACCGTACTCGATCTATTGGATGAGCCTGACAAACATGAATTGCATATTGCCGGTCGGCTGGATTTCAACACGACCGGTCTGATGTTGATCACCAATGACGGTCACTGGTCACGGCGACTTACCCAACCGCAAACAAAGTCGCCAAAAGTGTATTACGTCGAAACCGAGCAATTGATCGACGAACGGTATATAGCGAAGTTTGCCGAAGGCGTTTACTTCCCGTTCGAAAACATCACCACACAACCGGCCGAGCTAATTGTACTGGGGCCTCGCTGTGCCCGGCTCAGTCTTGTCGAAGGACGCTACCACCAGGTCAAACGGATGTTTGGTCACTTCGACAATAAAGTGTTGATTCTGCACAGAGAACGCATCGGCGCACTGCCTCTGGACCCCGAGCTAGAGCCTGGGCGCTACCGTGCGCTGCACGCCGCAGAAATCGGGCTATTCTAAAAAAGTCACAACCATTCGGCGGATCGCACCGCTAACGTACGAACGGCACTTGCGGGTTCCCGGATCGGCTGCTTGAATCCAAACCGTCAGTCCACATGTGACTGATGAGTCAGGACAAACATTCTAATAAACCTTTTGCCGTACTGAGCCGTTGGGGCTCACGACAAATTGCCCACCAATAACAATACCTGTCGGACAGATCGTTCGGATCGACATGGGCCTTTAATCGGCTAATGCCTGCCTGTCACGAAACTCGTGCAACGTTGTTGTACGCATACCTGTTTACGCCAGGAGTTATACCTATGTCGCCAGAAAAAGCCGTGCTTGATATACAAGGACAGTTTCGGGTTTACACGGAGTTCTATCGCGCAGATGCCGCGGAAAAAACCATCATCATGGTAAACGGCTCACTGGCCACCACCGCGTCATTTGCTCAAACCGTCCGCAACCTGTATCCCAAGCTGAACGTGGTCCTCTACGATCAGCCGTATGCCGGAAAATCCAAGCCTCACAACCTGCATGAAAAACCCCTGACCCGGGAAATGGAAGGGCAGATCCTGCTGGAGCTGATCGACCACTTCAACGCCGAGCACGTCATGTCGTTTTCATGGGGTGGCGCCGCTGCGCTGGTCGCGCTGTCACATCGTCCCAAGCGCATCGAAAGCGCCGTCATCAGTTCGTTTTCGCCCGTAATCAACGAGCACATGCGTGACTACCTGAACCGGGGCATCATCCACCTGGGCGCGCATGACCGTTATGAAGTCGGTCACCTGATCAACAACACCATCGGCAAACACCTGCCTTCGTTGTTCAAGCGCTTCAACTATCGCCACGTCAGCAGCCTGGACCTGCATGAATACGACCAGATGCATTACCACATCAGCCAGGTACTGGAGATCGATCCGGGCAATTACCTGACTGCCGCGAAAAACATCAACGTACCCGTCTTGTTCATGAACGGTGCCTGGGACGAGTACACCGCCGCGAACGACGCCGTACATTTCGCTAACTATGTAAAGGATTGCAGCTTCAGCACCATTGATGCCGCAGGCCACTTTCTGGACATGGAACACAAAACCGCCTGCCGCGACTCGAAGCTGGCGCTGCTGAGTTTCCTGCAACCGGAGCCCGCCGTCGCGCAATCGCCACGCTATGCGTACAACCTGGTCCAGAACAATCATGCCCTCGCCTTCTGAGAGCAGCGCTCGACAGAGCCACGGAACCTCCGCCAGCGCACGGACAGCGGCACTCGGCGGACGGCTTCCAGGGCGAAGGTCCGAATAAACCAAGGGTCAGGGAAATTAGCGCTTCAAATCAAAGCCTGCATCTGGTACAAAGTCAGCCACTCAGACGCGGGTATAGTTTAGTGGCAAAACGAAAGCTTCCCAAGCTTTAGTTGAGGGTTCGATTCCCTCTACCCGCTCCATATCACCTTTCCTCTGAAACTCACCGAACGTCAGGAAGCGCTGGCTGATTCTGCTCCGCTTTACCCCTTCCTCACCCCCCAAAAAAAATCACTGTATATCGGCACGTAAGGCAGCGATCATCCGTTGTGCATTCTTATTGAAAATTATTGAAAAAACTCGGGTTACCCTGACCATCAGTCATTCTTCGGTTTTTTGAAATATATAACCCGTCACCGCGGCAACAGCGGCCATTATTTCTGCAACGTGAACTCGGCCTTTTCGAAAGACAGCCAGCACGATTCATTATCAGTCCACTTCGATTCGGTAGTCCCCAGAACGCCCTTCATCAACACTCTGTCACCCTTTTTGAAACTGCTGATCTTTTTCTTGTTGACCAAGAGATCATCGCGGGTCAAACCCTGGCCCTGGCATTTTGGATTGGTCGGATCCGTAAAGATAACGGCAATCTGGTTCTGGCCAATGGCGCTGCCAGTCTTGGTGATGCGCTGCACAACGCCGGGAATGATCAGTGTTTGGGCGTCCCACTTTTCCTTCGCTGTGACTTCGTTCGTTTCCCAATCGCCCCAAATCTCCGTCAACGTTGCCTGTTTGGCCTCGGTCAACCCTCTGAAATCGCCGCTCAGCAAATCACCGGTCTGGTCGAACACTCCGTTGGTCACGGACATGGCCTGATCAAGACCCGCGCACCCCGATAAGGCCAGAATCAACGGAAACAACGCTACACTTTTCATCCACACACTCCGCTGGCGCACTAACCTCTGAGGTCAGTTATCCGTCATTCAATAATAAGGGGCTTAATAACTTCGGCAAAAAGCCTAACCAGCTCTTTTTAAAACCTCAATAGTACAGATGCACTATGCGCACCATGGTGCCTCGCCACTAGCTCATGTGTGCTATATCCATTAAAACTTCGCCTCCTGATACTTCCGCCGTTGGCAATCTGCCTAAGGATTCTCCGAACAAGTTGCCGCAAGTCAGCGGAAAGTCGGAAATTCACCCGGCAAACAGCGTTATCCGCTGAAAATCGAACGATACCTCATACAGGGAGGGCGTTTTCGCCCGCT
>NZ_MUIO01000094.1 GCF_002087235.1 Pseudomonas floridensis
CGGCAAGCAGGCTGACCGACCCGCTGATCCACCACGCCACGCTCTTGGCCAGAATCAGGGTGACGGCCACCCCAAGCGAAGCCCGCGTCGCGAGACGCAACAGTCTGCTGTGTTCGGCACTGGTGCTCATGACGCGTCCTTCAAACCCGGAAAAATATTAAGCAGCCGGTACAAGACCCAGCGAAGCCAGTTGCTCGACGCTGCCTTTGTGCTGAATCAGGCGTGGGTCGTTCAGCGGCAGTGAGCGGCCCAGTTCGGCTTCGATGATGGCTTGCAGTCTGGTGTTATCGACGCTGCCATCGGCCTTGATCGCGGGTTGCAGTTTCTGCGGATCGATCTGTGCGTGCTCGCCCGGCCCGTAGTAGATGGCGCCGGTGGCGAAGTCGACCGCAAAGGCGATTACGCCGGGAATGATGTAGAACAGCAGACCGAAGGCATCCAGCGCGGCAATGGCCGGGTCGACCTTGCCGTCAATCTGGCCACGACGGTCAGGGTAGAAAATGCTGCCGCAGGCAGTCAGCTGAGTCAGCAACGTGGCGACCACAACACCACCAATCAAACGGGAAGGAATGCGCATGGAAAGCTCCTGAAATGAAGAGGGCAACTATACAAGGCAAAGGCTGCAAGGCTAAGACTATTGCGTGCCGGTGTGGTTCGTTGTGGTGGACGGCAACCGGCAGCACGCGCGTCAGGGCGATATTAGCCTTCAGGCTGATCGGGTCATGTCAGTGACGACGGCGCTGAGCGCTTGCAGATCGATCGGCTTGCGCAGCACCACGGCATCGGAAATCGAATCGAGCGCCAGGGTGTCGGAATAGCCACTGATAAACACGATGGGCAGGTCGGGTTGGCGCAAACGCGCCTTGCGTGCGAGATCGGCACCGTTCAGGCCCGGCATCAGAAAATCGATGACCGCCGCCGCAGGCCTGATCTCATTGAGTATCCGCAGGGCGCTGAAACCGTCGGTTGCTTCGATCACGTCGAAACCGTCCAGGCGAAGGGCATCGACAAACACCGACCTGACGCTCTCATCGTCGTCCACCACCAGGATTTGCCGATTCGTCTCCTCGCGTCGGCGTACCTTCACGACTCCGTCGTCGGTGATATCAGGCTCGCGGGCTTCAACCTGAGGCAGAAGGATTTCGACGCGAGTGCCGATCCCAAGGGTGCTGTGGATAACGAGGTCTCCGTTGCATTGCAGACAGAATCCGTAAACCTGGGCCAGACCAAGGCCGGTGCCCTGACCATGCTCCTTGGTGGTGAAGAAGGGCTCGGTGGCCTTGGCGGCGATTTCAGGCGACATGCCGCTGCCCGTATCGGTCACCGAAATCGCCACCATTGCCGCTCGCCCGGCACTCGGGCCGACGGCACGGCACTGGATCGTCAGCGAACCACCTTCTGGCATCGCGTCCTTTGCATTGAGTGCCAGGTTCAGTATCGCCAGCTCCAACTGGTGGCTGTCCGAGCGAACCCACAACGAATCGTCAGGCGGGGTGATGGACACGTCGATGTTCAGTCCGAGCGCATTGGCGATCAGATTCTTGACCGATTGCATTACCGGCGCGAGCGAGAGTTCCTCCAGCGTCAGTTTTTGCGTTCTGGAAAATGCCAGCAACTGCCCCGTCAATCGGGTGCCCTTTTGAGTCGCCGTCAATGCCCGGCTGGCGTAAGCATGCGATTTGGTGTCTGCAGGTACCGTGCGCTGGAGCAGTTCGAGATTGCCCGCTATCGCCATGAGCAGGTTATTGAAATCGTGCGCAATACCGCCTGTGAGCTGCCCGACTGCCTCGAGCCGCTGGGTGCGATTGATCACGTCCTGCGCTTCTTTACGCTGGCGTGTCTGCTCCTCGAGTTCAACCAGCTTATCGGCCAGTTCGGCCTCCAGACTGGCTTTGATACGGGCTTCGTCTTCCGAGCCTTTGCGTCGCGCTTCATCAAGCCGCGACAGGGCGCGACCGTTGCGAATGATCAGAACCACCAAGGGCAGAAACGTAATGGAAATGGCAATCGCGAGCGCGGCCTCGGCGCCCATCTGACTGACATGAGTCGCTTGAGAAAGCAGCAGCCCAATGACCGGAATGCTGCAGGCCAGCAGGGTCTGAATGCGGGTGACTCTACCGGCAGACTGATCGGTGAACAGAATCGAGGCGTAACCACCCGGGCAGTTGCGAATCAACGTGGCAAGTGCAAGCAGGTTCAGCGCGCAGGCGGTATGCAGGGCAATGGTGTTGAAGAAAAATATCTTGTACAACTCTTCGACCTCATAGGCGTAGCCCAGCACCGCTATGCCGCTGGTGGCCAAAGCGATGCTGCTCAGCAGATCACTCACGCGCAGGGAGCCTGCCAGACGCGCCGCTTGCGCCATGGCCAGCAAGCCAAGACACAGCCCGGTGGCAAACGACGTTTGTCCGGTCACTGATGTGCTGAAGAACCAGGTCACCACCCGTTCGCTCATGACGTCGTGGCGCAACAGCCACTGTGAGGTCATGGTCGAGATGGCAATCGCGCTGGTCATCAGGATGCAAGGCCACAATGCGTAGCGTCTCTGAACCGGAACGACCAGCGTCACCGAAATCAGAATAATGCCCAGCGCAGTCAGGGGCGACATCCCCTGCAGCGTGGGCGTCAAGGTGATGAGTCTTGGCACATCGAAGGCATAGCCGGCCAGCACGGTAAACCCTGTCAGAAGCACCAGCCCGACCAGCAATATCCTGAGCCGGTCAATGCGTTGCTGTATCTGCGGGGGCAGGGTGATGGGAGTGCGGTGGTAGTCGGCAGCATAGCCCGTTGGAGTGGACGCCTGGATGGGAGGCATGGGCGCGGGCATAGACATCGTCACCTTTCAAACAACTGCCAAGGCCTCGGTCGGCCGGTGAAGCCCTTTCAAAGAGCATGGAGTGTGAATCTACACTGGCCCTGCACGGCAAGGAAGACGCGGCTGCCAGCGTCTTCAACTCAATGCCTGCAATGGCGCGATGCAGCGCAACAGGGCCGGGTGAGCGTTCAGTCTGCCGTTCCCGGATCGCGTCGGACAGGCGTCGTACCACGTTGCGCAACTCAACCCGCCAGTAGCGTAGTCAATACCTGTCCGGTCGGCAGGCTTTCAACGGGAATAAGTACGGGACTCGCTGCGCATCCTTTTTACGAACCCTTATAATTCCGGCCTTACTGCCGGAGACATCATGAACTCGTTGCCCATCGACGCCGCTCTGCCGGCTCTTCTCAAAGCCCTTAACGAGCGCAACGAGGTCGTGCTCGAGGCACCTCCCGGTGCGGGCAAGACCACGCGTGTGCCACTGGCGGTGCTGGACGAACCCTGGCTCGCCGGGCAGACCATTCTCATGCTTGAACCCCGTCGCCTGGCGGCGCGCGCCGCCGCCGAACGGCTGGCCAGCGAGCTGGGCGAGCAGGTCGGCGAGACGGTGGGGTATCGCATCCGTCTGGACAGCAAGGTCGGGCCGGGCACACGCATCGAGGTGGTGACAGAGGGCATTTTGACCCGACGGTTGCAGGACGATCCGGCGCTGGAGGGTGTCGGGCTGCTGATTTTCGATGAGTTTCACGAGCGCAGTCTGGACGCCGATCTGGCTTTGGCCCTGAGCCTCAACGGGCGTGAGCTGTTTCGCGACGAGCAGCCGCTGAAGATTCTATTGATGTCGGCGACGCTGGAGGGCGAGCGACTGGCAGCGCTGCTGAATGACGCGCCGGTGGTGCGCAGCGACGGGCGCATGTTTCCGGTGACGATGCAGTGGGGACGCCTGTTTCAGCCCAGTGAGTTTGTCGAGCCGCGTGTGGTGCAGACCGTGCTCGATGCGCTGGGAAATGAGTCCGGCAGCCTGCTGGTGTTTCTGCCGGGGCAGGCCGAGATTCGTCGGGTCAATCAACAACTCGCCGAAGCTTTGGGCGAGCGACGCGACATTATGCTGTGCCCGCTGCACGGCGAACTGGACCTGAGCGCCCAGCGTGCCGCCATCGAGCCCGCACCTCAAGGCATTCGCAAGGTTGTGCTGGCGACCAATATTGCAGAGACCAGCCTGACCATCGACGGCGTGCGTGTGGTGATTGATGCGGGTTTGGCGCGGGTGCCGCGTTTCGATCCGGGCAGCGGCATGACGCGTCTGGAGACCCAGCGCATCTCCCGCGCCAGTGCTACTCAGCGTGCCGGGCGTGCCGGGCGGCTGGAACCGGGCGTGTGTTACCGGCTGTGGTCCGAAGCGCAGCACGATCAACTGGCCGCTTATGGGGCTGCGGAAATTCTGCAGGCAGACCTCGCCGGTCTGGCGTTGCAACTGGCGCGCTGGGGTGTGATGCCGGGTCAACTGGTCTGGCTGGATGCGCCTCCCGCGGCGGCGTATGCACAAGCGCAGGATTTACTAATGCGTCTGGAAGCACTAAGCGATCAATCCACTCAGTCACGCACGCTGACGCCCCACGGCCAGGCGATGGCCGAAATGCCTGCTCATCCGCGCATCGCGCATCTACTATTGCGCGGCCATGCATTGGGGCTCGGCGAACTGGCCTGTGATGTCGCGGCGCTGTTGGGCGAGCGCGATATTCTGCGTGGGGCAGGCGCCGACCTTCACAGTCGCCTGAGCCTGCTGGCCGGCACCGAGCGCGCAGCTCGTGGCGCTCAAGGCGGCGTGCAGCGGGCCAGGCAACTGGCGCGTCAGTACCGTGGCTATTTGCGCGGCAAGGCGGACAGTCCGGTCAGTGATCCCGATCATCGGCGCTGGCTCGGCGCCTTGCTGGCGCTGGCTTACCCGGACCGCGTCGCTCAGCAGCGCCGACCGGGCGGTGCTGAATATCGATTAGCCAACGGCCGCGCTGCGTTGTTTGCCGAAGCCGACGCATTGATGAAGCAGGCGTGGATCGTCGTGGCGGACCTGGGCAGTCGCCAAGGGCAGCGCGAAGAACGCATCTATCTGGCAGCTGAGTTCGATCCGGCACTGTTCGATTCCGTATTGGCCGAACAGGTCATATCGCTGAATCAGATCGATTGGGACGAACGCGAAGGCGTGTTCCGGGCTGAGCGACAGCGCAAAGTGGGCGAGTTGATCCTCAGCCGCGAACCGCTTACCGGGCTCGACGAAGCCACGCGTAGCCGTGCCTTGCTGGCGCTGGTGCGGCGCAAGGGACTGGAGTTGCTGCCATGGACGCCTGAACTGCGCCAGTGGCAAGCGCGGGTCGCCTTATTGCGCCAATTGGATCTGGAAAAATCATCGTCCAGCGAATGGCCGGATGTGAGCGACGCGCGCCTGCTCGACACGCTTGAATCGTGGCTGCAGCCGTATCTGGGTAAAGTCACGCGACTCAGCCACTTCGGCAACCTGGACCTGTCCTCAATCCTGCGCAATCTGTTGCCATGGCCGCTGCCGCAACGTCTCGACGAACTGGCGCCGCACCACCTCAGCGTGCCGTCCGGCTCATCCGTGCGTCTCGATTACAGCGAGCGCCCACCGATCCTCGCCGTGCGCCTGCAAGAACTGTTCGGCCTGGCCGAGACCCCGCGCATCGCCAATGGCAGGCAAGTCGTCAAACTTCACCTGCTGTCACCGGCACGCCGTCCGGTGCAAGTTACGCAGGACCTGGCCAACTTCTGGCGCAGCACGTATGCCGAGGTAAAGAAAGATTTGAAGGGCAGGTATCCGAAGCACCACTGGCCAGATGATCCGCTGGTGGCGGAGGCGACAGCGCGGGTCAAGCCGAGGGGGACGTAATCAGGCGAGGCGTATAGAACGAAGCTGCCTGGTTATCGCCGCTTACGCTGTTGGTGCATTCATGAGAGGACGAGAGAAGAGAGGGATTGCCCTGTCGGACAGTCCCTCCTGGCGGGATCAGCGACGCAGGATACGGCTGATCACCAGCGCTGCTACTGCACCGATTGCGAGTGCTGCGACAGGTTTTTCTTTCACGAACGTCGACACGCTGTCCAGCGCATCGCCGTAGGTTTTGGTCAACTGACCGGACGCCTGACGGCCAGCGCCTTCGGCTTCCAGTCGCGAATCTCCCAGCAGTCTGCCCACCGCGCCCTGCGCTTTGCCGACCAGCTTTTCTGCAACACCTTCTACTTGTTCACTTTTCATGATTCATCAAACCTTTGTGTGTAAGTGGGGAGCTCAGAACCAACCCAAACCGGTGGCGAGAGGCTATCTGCACAGCGTTAGGTGGGCGGCCCGGATGATTAGTTCAATGGTTGTGAACTCAGGGTGTTATCAGGAAGGCAGGCGTAGTGCGACACTCAAACTGATATGATCCACAGCATCTCCGTTGAGCAAAACACCATGAATCGTCGCAAAAAGATCAATCAGCTATTGAAGGCCAATGCCAAGAAAGCCAGCGCTAAACTGGCCCCGCGCAAGAAGTCCACTTACGTAAGCAAGGCGGACAGGGCGAAGCTGGAAGCTGAAGCCGGTCAGGATTCTGTCACTGTCTCCGAGAGTTGATTGGACGGCGTCAATGCCGCTGGAGAATCGCTGCACTCGTCACGGTTTTAATGCAATCGGACGCAATGAGTGAGCTGAGCAGGCACCCTTGTTTTGGCCATCGTCCCGGCCGACTGCCCACCCCTTGCTCCAGAGGCGGGCAGTTGCAAGACGCAATGACTTAGTGGCTGTAGCGGCTCATGAAGAGGGCAGCCCGTTTGGTGGCGACTGCGAGCGAGCTCAGGTCGATGGTTTCATTTTCGGTATGTGTCGCTTCTCCCGCAGCGCCCAGTCCATCCAGACCGGCACTGACGAGTTTGCTCACGAAAGAGATATCCGCACCGCCTCTTTCAGCGGCGGGTGCCGGCTCCAGGGCTGGTCCGGCAAGGTCCTGGCTGACTTTACTGTACTGTTTCAATAGCTCCAGATTGCCTTTGCTTTCTTCCATGACCGGCATGATCGGTTTGAGCACGAATTCACTACTGGTCTGCGGCAGAGGCTCGCTGACGATTGCTTTTATTCTCGATTCGGCAAACGCCCGTTGATCTTCGCTCGCGAAACGAAGATCGCCGTGTACGAGGGTGGTCTTGGCCACACTTGTCTTTCTGCCTGCGGCAACACCTTTGCCATTTTCGATGTCCTCGACGGCGCTGGCTCCGCCCAGAACAAGGCCGGGGTTAATGGTCAGTCCTGGATAGTGCGACAGTTGTGATCTGACTTGATCCAGCACTCGAGCTGATTCGTAGATTGCACCAAAGCCTGTCTTTAGCTGGAAGAGGGTTGCGGAATGGCGCTCTACGCCGTTACTGGTTAAAAACCACTCACTCAGTCCTCTGCGGTTGGTCACCAGCTGGTTTGCAGACAGTGCGAATTCGAAACCTAGTGCAATGTCGCTTTTCCTGGCCTCGTCCATAAGCACTTTTCTCGAGATGTCGGTAGGTTTGGCAGAGAGTTCTTCATCGCCGACCAGGACCACCGCGATGTTCATGTCCTGCAACGAGCCGTTGTCCTTGAGCGCCTGCAGAGCGTAGAGCATCGTCACGATACCGCCCTTGTCATCAATCACGCCCGGCCCTTTGGCCTTTTTACCGCCGTCGATATAGGAGAACGTCTGAAAGCGACTCTCTTTTGGAAAAACCGTGTCCAGATGGCCAATCAGCAACAGGCGTTTTTTTGATGTGCCCTGATGAATGGCGACCAGGCTGCCCGCATGATTCATTCCGGCCGGCAGGTCGTGCCATCGTGTTTCAAAACCCAGTTCATCGAGTTCTTTTTTCATCAGGTTACCGACCTGAGTAACCCCTTCCACGTTCTCCGTGCCGCTATTGATATTGACCAGTTTTTCCAAAAGTGCAATTTGCTCGAGGCTGTGTTGATCGACGTAATTGACTATCTTCGTTTCTTCGGCAGACGGCATGGCCATGGCTTCTTTGGCGAGAAGCGCAATCAGCACTATGTAAAAAGCTCTTTTTTTCATGGTGATACCCTGTGATTTTTAGTAGGTAATCTGAGGTGTAAACACTGAGCTTGCCAACGGGATAAATTGCTATTGCAGGCACGCCTTCGGTCTCGCTTCAAACGGCGTGCAAAGTGGGTTCTTCAGCTGTACGAGGCCTGAATGCTGGGGCAGGCGGTAGGCGGTGCGCGCTTCAAGGATAACAATCCGATCGCATCATGGCCCATGAATTAAACTTAACGGAGGGTGGGTATCGTGGGTTGTAAACATCTCTACAGCGTGGGGGCGCTCAGGTTTTAGAGTGGCCTTTTATTTAAAAAGTACTCGACTCATGCAGGGGCATTCAGAGCGTTACTTTCACAAGTTAGCAGTTTTCGTTTGCCGTCCATGGCAGCCGTTAGTCAATAAGAAAACATGCGCACGGTCGCATTTATGTTCAACGTTGTAAAAGGAAGGCTCGTATACGCTCTGCCGCTTCCACGCATTCAGCCAGTGGCGCGACCAAGGCCATTCTTATACGTCCTGCGCCCGGGTTGACGCCGTCTACCTCGCGGGACAGATAAGACCCTGGAACAACGGTGATGTGAGTCTTTTCGAACAGCTCGCGAGTGAACTCGGCATCGTCCATCGGCACCTTTGCCCACAGGTAAAAGCTGCCATCGGGCTTCTTCACGTCCATGACCGGAGACAGTATGTCGAGCACCGCGTCGAACTTCTCTCGGTAGAGGTCACGGTTTTCGCGTACGTGGTTTTCATCTCTCCAGGCGCAGACGCTGGCCAGTTGAGTTTGCACGGGCATCGCGCAGCCGTGGTAGGTGCGATAGAGCAGGAATGCTTTGAGAAGATCTGCGTCGCCCGCGACAAAACCCGAGCGCAGGCCCGGCAGGTTAGAGCGCTTCGACAGACTGTGGAATACGACGCAGCGTTTGAAATCGCTGCGCCCCAGATCCGCGCATGCGGTGAGCAAGCCGGGTGGTGGCAGGTCTTCGTCGAAATACAACTCGCTGTAGCACTCGTCCGCAGCGATCACGAAATCGTACTTGTCAGCCAGGAAAATCAACTTCTTCAGGGTATTGAGCGGCACTAGCGCGCCAGTAGGGTTGCCGGGTGAGCACAGAAAAAGTATCTGGCAACGTTGCCAGACGTCGGCGGAAACGCTGTCGAAGTCCGGATTGAAACCAGTGCTGTCCAGGCACGGCAGATAGTGAGGTGTGGCACCCGCCAGAATCGCCGCGCCTTCGTAGATTTGGTAGAACGGATTGGGGCTGATCACCAGCCCTCCGACATCACGGCGCACAACCGTTTGGGTGAACGCGAACAACGCTTCGCGAGTACCGTTTACAGGTAGCACGTGACGGGCTGGGTCCAGCCAGTCGGCCGGTAATTCGAAGCGTTGTCGGCACCAGTCAGCAACTGCCTCGCGCAACGCCGGTATGCCCAGCGTTGCAGGGTAAACCGCCATCTGGTCGAGGTTGGCTGCCAATGCTTCTTTGACGAAGCCTGGAGAAGGATGTTTGGGTTCCCCAATGGACAAGGCGATAGGACGCAGGGTCGTGTCTGGCGTTACGTCGCTCAATAACGCCCGTAATTTCTCGAAGGGGTAAGGCTGCAACTGAGCTAAAGCATTGTTCATTTCAGATTCTCGGTTCGGCATAAGCGCTGAGGCTGAGGCGTCAAGGGTTGAACACATTGCTTGCAGTAATGGATGAGACTCAGAGACGACAACCTGCCGCCTGGCCTCAGGCTTCTGGATTTTAGAAACATTACTGAAACATAATGTAATAATGTAACGTGATTTTATCAACCCCTGCTCTGGAGTCGCCGCAGTCATGCTTTCGCCAACCCTTGAACTCGCCTGTGAATTGATCCGTCGACCCTCAGTCACCCCGCTCGACGCGGACTGCCAGAAATTGATGATGACCCGCCTCGGCAAGGTCGGCTTTTCGCTGGAGACAATGAACATTGAAGAAGTCGATAATTTCTGGGCAATGCACGGTCAGGGTGACGGGCCAGTGCTGTGCTTTGCGGGACATACGGATGTCGTGCCGACCGGACCTTTGCAGGACTGGACGATCCCGCCGTTCGAAGGGCTGATTGATGAGCAGGGAATGCTTCACGGAAGAGGGGCTGCGGACATGAAAGGCAGTCTGGCGGCCATGCTGGTCGCTGCCAAGCGTTTTGTGACCGATTACCCGAACCACCGCGGGTCGGTCGCCTTTCTGATCACCAGCGACGAAGAGGGCCCGGCCCGTTATGGCACGAAAGCGGTTGTCGAGCGCCTGGTCGCACGCCAGCAGCGTCTGGACTGGTGCATTGTGGGTGAACCCTCCAGCACCGCCCTGGTGGGTGATGTCGTCAAAAACGGGCGACGTGGGTCACTTGGCGCAAAGCTGACTGTCCGCGGGGTCCAGGGGCACGTGGCGTACCCTCATCTGGCTCGTAACCCTATCCACCTGGTCGCCCCGGCGCTGGTCGAACTGGCAGCTGAGCATTGGGACAGCGGTAACGCGTTTTTTCCGCCAACAAGTTTTCAGATCTCTAATCTGAATGCGGGCACGGGCGCAACCAACGTCATTCCGGGCGATCTGGTCGCGATGTTCAATTTCCGCTTCTCCACTGAATCCACGGTTGAGAGTCTGCAACGACGGGTGGCGGAAATTCTCGATAAACACGCGCTGGATTGGCACATCGACTGGGCCTTGTCGGGTCTGCCGTTCCTGACCGAACCAGGGGGCTTACTGGACGCGGTAGCGGCGAGCATCAAATCGGTGACCGGACGTGATACCCAACCCTCAACAACCGGTGGTACCTCGGACGGTCGCTTCATCGCGACCATGGGCACTCAGGTGGTCGAACTGGGCCCGGTCAACGCGACCATCCATCAAGTCAACGAACGGATTCTGGCGAGTGATCTGGATGTCCTGACTGAGATCTACTACAAGACGCTGATCAAATTGCTGGCTTGACGCCGATTTGCCGGGAGGGCTGCTCGCGTCCAGCACGCTGTACTCAAGGCATTAGTGGCAGCGCCAGATGACTGAGGAGGCGGATCACGATTCTGTGGCTATCAGCGAGCGTTGATTATTCGGATTAAACAGCGCCGCAAAATCGCTACACTCGGCACCTCTCCAGTCTGTAAGGATTTGTGATGCCGCTTTCTTCCTGGCCCCGACGGCGCATTCTCGTGACCTGGCTTTACGCTGCGGCACTGGCGCATGTGCTGGGCAGTGTCGTGTTTACGTGGGCAGGTTTCGCCGGGTTGCTCGACGGGTATCTGCTTACGCTGGAGCAGGCATTCTGGACCGAAGCGGCACCGGCGGCGGCTCGGGCGCAGCAAACCTGGTGGGCGGCGTTGTTTGGTGCGACCTTGCAGGCCTATTCGCTGTACATGCTGGCGCTCGTGCATCTGGGCAATCGTCTCAAAACGCCCCTGCCTTGGGCCTGGCTGATGGCCGGGCTGCTGCTCTGGGCGCCGCAGGACATTGTTATTTCGTTGCGTGCCGACCTGTGGTCGCACGTATGGCTGGATTCTGCTGCGCTATTGGCGCTGCTGCCACCGCTGGTCTGGTTGTATCGCCATGATCGGGCTCAGACGATGAAGGATGCGTGCAATGCCTGACCGTACGCGGCTGTACCTGTTGGCCGGCAATGGCAGCAGTGCCGAGTGGTGGGACGATGTGCTGCCGTACTTCAAGAGTTACGACGTGGTGCCGTTGGAGTTGCCGGGCTTTGGCAGCAATCCGCAGCCGCCTTGTGACGACCTTGCCGCCTATGCCGAAGCCTTGCTGAGCATGACAGTTCGGGGCAGCGCCATTGTTGCAGTGGGTGTCAGTGCGTTGCTGGTCCTGCATGCGTTGCAGCGTCAGCCTGGGCACTTTTGCAGAAGCGTGCTGCTGTCGCCGGTCGGGGCGTTTCTGTGGCAGCGGCGTCTGCCCGCGCTAATGTCGCCGATGCCGATCCGCAAGACCATCCATTGGCTGCTGGCCAACAAGCCTGCGCTGTTCGCCCGCAAGTTCTCCCGGCAGACATGGCCGACGTCTCACTATCAGCGCATGGGTGCCGGTTATGCGCGGTGCCGGGCGTTCGTGCCGTATTGGGATTTGCTGCGTGCGGACACGGCGTTGCCGCTGCTGGAATGGGTCGAGGACGCGGTCGAGCTGGTCTGGGGCGATCAGGACGAGTTACTGGGCAGCGAACAGGCAGCGGCCTGGTCGGCGATTCTGGCTCGCGCTGATCTGACCATCAGCCTGAAGCCAGGCTGGGGTCATTACCCGTGGATTGACACGCCTGCCGAATTCGCCCACTGGGTGGAGTCCGGTGAGCGCGGCTTCATTGCGCATACCAAGGGCGGTCGCCTGCGCCTGGCGGCCAGTGCCGGACAGCCGGTCCCGGCTGCGTTGTCGGTCGTGCAGGGTGACGGCGCGGATGTCTCTGGATTTCTCATCAGTCAGCCCGATGCCATCTGGGCGGTGCGCTCATCGAGTTTCGGCGAGGATCAGGCCGATGCGGCGAATGCCGGGCTGAGCACCACCTTTCTGCGCGAACCTGCGCACAACGTGCCTGCCCGTATTGCGCAATTGCACGAGGACGGTGTCGAAGAGGTCGTGGTTCAGCGCTTCATCACGCCAGTGCTGTCCGGTATCGCCTTTGTGCGTCATCTTTCAGTCGAGCTGGAATGGGTGGAAGGCCATCTTGAATCGCTGGCGGACGGGCAGGCGACGCCCCGTCGGGCGATCATTTCCCGGCTGGGCGCATCCTGGAGCAGTCATGCATTCAGCGCCGCACACGGCCTGACGCAGGCGTTGCTTTGGGACTTTCTGCAAAGCGTTCTGAAGACGTTCCACTATGTGCCCGGCGATGTCGAATGGGCCTGGGACGGTAAGCAATTATGGTTGCTGCAATACCGGCCGATCAGTGATTACGGCTGGCGTCGGCACCTGACCGCCGCCAATATCGCTGAAATCCTGCCGCCGCAGCCCAGCCGCTTCGTGGAATATGCCCAGCGGCGTGCGGCGGGCAGTATCCCGGCGATCATGGGGCGCTGGGACTCGCGGGTCTTTCAAGACAGCGAACCCTTCACTGCGTTGTTCGGCGCAGCGTCCTATATCAACAATGACTTGTTTCTGGCTCGACTCGCGGACTGGGGCGTCGCCTCCAGCAGCTATGCGGGAGAAGTGGGCGGCGCGACACCGCATCTTCCTTGGCGGCCACTGCGGCTATTGCGCTCAGTGCCGTTGTTCCTGCGCATGCAGCGCATTGCACGCGGGCACTTGCTGACCCTGGAAAAACGCTTGATCGGCTTCGATCAGGAACTGGCTTCATTAATCGCACAAGGCGCTGATGGTCGGCAACTCGCCGACTGGTTCACCCGTTTCTATGTCTTCGTCGTGCAGGGTAATCTGTGCATTGCCACTGCGCTGGCCAGCAGCGGCGGCGACCTGCTGGGACGGCCGCCCACCGCCTACGATGACCTGGAACACTGCCCGCACCGATTGCCGTGGGAAACCGATCCGGCCACGCCGCGCCCGGCGCTGAGCGACTTGCCGTTGCAGCCGTTTCCGGTCTGGCCGAAGGCGATTGGTCTGGCGCACGCGGCGGGTCTGCCGGGCATGCGCGGCTATTACCTGCAAGTTCGTGAGTGGTATCGCGATAACCTGATGCGTGTGTTTTTCCGACTGCATCACGCCATGCCGCAGGCTGATCGGGCGCACTGGTTCGCGCCACACCCGGAGGTTCGCAGCCGCACAGGCAACTTCTGGCAGGATGGTCGCGAAGGGACCGAGCAGGCAGCGGGGTTCATGATTTATCCGGGACAGGTGCAGGGCATCCTGGGCGCTGACATTCTGCTCGAGGACACGCTGGACCCCGGCCGACACGCGCATTACCAGAATGCCCGCGCCGTGATCGCACGGATGGGCGGGCGTCTGTCTCACGGTTCAACGCTGCTGCGCGAACTGCGCAAACCTTCGGCGGTGCTGCCTCATGTCGATCCGTCCTGGCTGGGACGTGAAGTGCGGTATGCCGACGGCGAGCTGAGTCTGGTCGAGTGAGGTCAGCGGCAGGGCAGGCACAACGAAAAAGCCCGCACTCTCGCTGAGAGGTGTGGGCTTCTCATTTCAGCCAATGCGGCCGATCAGATCAGGCGAAAGCCTTTGAACGGGTTCCAGCCTTGCTCGCCTTTGATCTCCTTCAGGTAGTACGAGTAGTTGGTCGTGAGCGCATACATGAGCGAGCCCGCGACATTCATGCCGGTGTTCATCCCTTGGGACAAATCCGTGCCGAGAAGAGCCAGCACCACGTTCAAGACAATATTGATACCGATCAGGATGCCCAGCAGGGCGAGGTTTTTCTTCCAGAGACCGAGTACGAAGAGATAAATCGGTCCGAAGAAGAACGCGATGAAGTTCATCTGCATCAGCATTTTTTTCCCAAAACCCGGCAGGGCCTTGAAAGCCGCGTTGAAGCCCGGATCTTTAGGCGCGCCGTTGGCCTCGAAAAAGTCGAAGCGCTCTTGCCATTTGGCGCTGTATTTTCGTTTTGTCTGTAACTGTTCTGTGGTGTTCATGCCTGAGCTCCGTGTGATCCCTGAATGGTTTTTTCTTTCTGGATTGCGGTCTGACGTTTTAAAGCAGGATGTGTTCAGTACGGGCTGCAGTGAACAGGCCTGTGAGGCTTTCCTTAAGCGCCCTCAAGGCACCATTGGTAGCAGAAACCGCCCGATCACCGGCAGGTGATCCGAGATCAACAATGTATCGTCGCGACGTACCCCGGCGCTGACCCGTTTCAGGCTCGGGCTGTAGAACAGGTAGTCGACGGTGCGATCCGGTCCGTTCACGCGCGGGTCGTTGGGGAAGTAGGTCAGCCATGTGTTGCGATCGATGCCGCTGGCTTCGGCGTTGGTCGGGATCATAGGGTATTTGTCCCAGAGCGCGTGCAGTTCGCTGTCGGGGGCGTAGCCTGCGCGCAGGGGTTCCGGCAAGCGCCGGTACTGGCCCAACGGCAATAGATTGAAATCACCACCTATCAGCCACGGCGTGCCGGCGCCTTCGAAGGTATCCAGCAGCGCGCCGATGGCTGCGACCTGTCTCTGCGCAGTGTCGCCGCTGGTTTTGGCGGCTGTCAGGTGGGTGTTGATGACCGCCAGTTGTCCGCCGTCACGTAGTGGCAGGTAGCTGACCAGCAGCGCATTTCTCGGCTGGAACTGGCGGCTGATGATATTGCTGTCGGGCAGGGGCAGTTGCACCCGTTCGGCATGATCGATCCGGAAACGGCTGAGCGTCGCGAGTTTGGTGCCGACGCTGCCCCAGATATGCGGGTTCGGTACGAAATCTGCGCGCCAGTAAAAGGCTTGCGAGCTGCAGGGGTAGAGGTCCGCCACGCGCTCTTGCAGCAGCGCCAACTGATCGTGGTAGTCGGTGTTCTTGGCGTTGTCGTTCATTTCCTGAAGCAGGACGATGTCCGGCTGTTCGTCGCGAATGACACGGGCCACTTCGTCGAGGTTGTAGGCCAGGTCCTCCGGCGTCGGCCGTTCGTCCGGGCCGCTGCCATCGGCCATGTCGTACCAGAACACGTAACGCTTGCCAGCCAGATGCTGAATGTTCCAGGTCATGACCTTCAGCGCTTGCCCAGGCACCAGCGGTTTTGCCGCCAGTTCGGTCGTGCAGCGGGTCAGTGCGGGTTCACGCTCTGCCGGACGCCAGGTCATTTGCTGGATCAACACCAGCAGCACGGCGGCCAGCAGCAGGCCATATATAGTCAGGCGTAACAGCAAACGGTTCATCGGCTCGACCTGGAGCGCCTTGCGCTCGGTGAGATTCGCATTCGGGCTCAGGCGTTGTGCGCAGGCTCGCTGATCAGCATGAACAGCCGGAATATCACGATGCTGGTGAACAGGTTCATGAAGCTGCTCACGCTGTCCAGAGCCAGAGAAACCGGTGCGCTCTGTGGTTCTGGCAGCAGGTAAAGACTCACGCCTTCAAGCAGCCACAACGGGATATAGACGCAGAGCACGCAGACCATGATCCGCGTGAAGTGCCCGGTGGTCATCAACATGCTTTCGCGCATGGCCATGAACGGCGTCAGCCTGCGCAGTACCAGCAAGTACTCGCTGAACGACAGTTTGATCATCACCCAGATGCCCGGTACGACCAATAGTGACAGGCCGAACATGATCAAAAGCGTGCTCATCGCCGAGAGTACGGCGAAGGTTGGCCACAGGCGCAGCGCCATGGCCAGCAGGTCGCGGGTCGGGGGTTCTTCACCACGGCTGCGGGCGTCGAGAAACAGAATCAGGGCGGCGGTGTACAGCGGGTAGAAAAACAGGCCTGCGACCAGTTCGTAGGCAGGCGAGGCATCGGTAGACATGGCGTTGCTCAGGGCCTGCCTGGCAAGCGCTTCAAGCACCACCAGAGGCAGACAAAGCACCAGAATGCTGCCCAGATTACGCCGGAAGAAATAGAGCGAATCCTGGAGGACGGTCAACGGGTTCATAGTAGATCGCAGGCAAAAAAGCAGGCCGTCACTTTAGCCCATGGCCTGTGCCGATCCAAGCGCAGCGGCAATGGCCAGGCGGCTTCCTTATCTTTTTTTTCATGTCATTGAACCGCTCTGCTCCAGCCCCATTACTGATGCAGGACCCGGCATTCGGCCGGGCGAAGACAGACAACGGCAATCCGCGAGGTCGCCATGAATAACGAAGAGCAAACCCTGATCGATGGTCTTTTCTCGAAACTGAAAAACGCCGAAACGACTTCTGCGCCGCGAGACGCAGGGGCCGAAGCGCTGATCAAGGAGCATCTGACCCGCCAGCCCGCTGCACCGTATTACATGACGCAAGCGATTCTGGTGCAGGAAGCCGCGGTCAATCAGCTGAATCAGCAGATCAAACAGCGTGACGAGCAGATTCAGCAATTGCAGGCCGAGCTCCAACAGGTGAAGGGGCAGTCATCAGCCGCGCCAGCCAGCGGCGGGTTTCTGTCGAGCATCTTCGGCAGCAGCGCATCGCGAGCGCCGCAGCCTCAACCGGCCCAGTCGAGCGGCTGGCGCGACGGTGCTGGCTACAACCCGCCACCCGCTCCGCAACCAGGCTATGGCGCCGCGTCCGCCGCGCCGGTGGGCAGCGGTTTTCTCGGCGGCGCACTGAAAACGGCGGCCGGTGTCGCGGGTGGCGTGATGCTGGCAGAAGGCATCAGCAGCCTGTTCAGCCATCACAGCCAGCCGCAGGAAATCGTCGAAGTCATCCATGATGCGCCGGTTCAGGATCAGTTCTCGAACGCTGACCAAGGCAATTGGGGACAACCGGATCCGCAGTACACCGCGGATGACAGCTACAACGATGATGGCGCAATGTTCTCGGATGACGATGATTCGTTTGTCTGAGGTGTGTCAGCCGGATCGTTGGTGATCGTCACTTGCTCCGCGTTCCCTTCCAGAGCGGACGCGGAGCGTGCCTGACGGCATTCCCACCCAGCGCGAGCGGATCGTTCATCGCTGCTGCGCAGCAATCCATCCCTCAATTCCCGGCCCAAGCTGGCATACTGGACGCCGATCCATGTTCCGGATCAGCAACCCGCAGGTCGCCAGCCTGCGTCATGAGGAATTGCGGTGAAGAAGATTGCAGTGTTCGCCGACGTGCAGAACCTCTACTACACCGTGCGCCAGGCGCATGGCTGTCATTTCAATTACGCCGCGTTGTGGGCGGACATCAGCAAGCGTGGCGAGATCGTCCACGCATTCGCCTACGCCATCGACCGTGGTGACAGCAAGCAGCAGCAGTTCCAGCAGATCCTGCGCAACCTGGGTTTCACCGTTCGGCTCAAGCCGTACATCCAGCGCAGCGACGGATCCGCCAAAGGAGACTGGGATGTGGGCATCACCATCGATATCATGGACTTCGCGCCGCAGGTGGACGAAGTCGTGCTGGCCTCGGGTGATGGCGACTTCGACATGCTGCTTGAACGCATCATCAGCAAACATGGCGTCGAAGCCGTGGCCTATGGCGTGCCGGGGCTGACCGCCAATTCGCTGATCCGCGCCGCCAGTCGTTACGTGCCGATCGAAGGTGCGTTGTTGTTGAAATGAATTCAAGGGTTGGACCAACGTGTTGGAACGTATCGCAGTCATCGACTTTGAAACCACCGGGATCTCTCCAGGCCATGGCTGCCGGGCGACCGAGATTGCCGTGGTCATCATGGAGCAGGGGCGTATCGTTGATCGCTACCAGAGCCTGATGAACGCCGGTGTGCGCATCCCGGCGTTCATCGAGGGTCTGACCGGCATCAGCAATAACATGATCCGCACTGCGCCCAGCGCAGAACGGGTAATGGGCGATGTCAGCGACTTCGTGGGAGCGACGCCGCTGGTGGCGCACAACGCCTCGTTCGACCAGAAATTCTGGGATTACGAACTGTCGCGCATCGAACGCACGCGTGAGCAGAGCTTCGCCTGCTCGATGTTGCTCGCTCGCAGGCTGATGCCGGGTGCGCCGAATCACAAGCTGGGCACGCTCACCCAGTATGCGCGCCTGCCCAATACCGGCAAGGCTCACCGGGCAATGGCCGATGCCGAAATGGCGGCCAACCTCACCGCTTACCTGACCAATGAGTTGCGCCAGACCCACGGCCTGGCCGGGGTTTCTCATCAACTGCTGTGTTCGTTGCAGAAAGTCCCGGCGGCGAAAATCAGCGAGGCCATCAAGCGTCAGCGTGGGCTTTGACGGCTGTCCGCTCGCGCGTTCCCTGAGGCACCAGATGCCCGGAGGGCAGGCTTCGCTCCACCGCGGTTGACAGCACGATCGACGTCTTGCTGAACCCGAACTGCGCGATGCGATTGATCAGGTCTTCCAGATGCGGCATCGAATCGACGGCCGCGCGCATGATCACGCAAGGGTCGCCCGTCACCCGGTGGCATTGAATCAGCTCCGGCACTTTCCACAGATCGTCATAGACTTGCTGATTGCCATGCGTGGCCATGCGTAATTCGATGATGCACTGGATCGGCAGACCGACCTTCGACGGATCCACCTTGGCTTCATAGCCGGTAATCACGCCACTGGCCTCAAGCTTGGCGACACGCTCGGCCACCGCGGGCGCTGAAAGGTTGACCAGCTTCGCCAATTGCGCGAACGACGCCCGGCCGTTTTGCAACAGCGCGTCGAGCAGAATCCGGTCGTATTTGTCGAGGACCATCGTGCACCCCTTTGGTGTAATTCGAGTTTTTCAAAACCAAGGCGAAGTTGCCGAACAAGCATTGAATCGAAAGTTTTCGGCTCGTTTAAACAGGTTTGTCTGCTTAATATTCGCCATTGACCTTCATACAATAGGCTCACTCCAATAATGATTCCAGAGCCGATCATGCCTCAGACCTTTCGCTTTACCCCATTGCTGATCGGCGCCTTCCTGGCGTTGTACCTGATTTGGGGCTCTACCTATCTGGTCATTCGTATCGGCGTTGAGTCCTGGCCCCCACTGATGATGGCCGGTGTCCGGTTCCTGATTGCCGGCTGCCTGATGTACGGGTTCCTGCGCTATCGCGGCGCGCCTGCGCCGACCTGGGCTGAATGGAAGGGGGCCGCTGTGGTTGGCTTTCTGCTGCTGACTTGCGGCAACGGCGGTGTGACGCTGGCCGAGCACGCGGGCGTGGCTTCGGGGATTGCAGCGTTGTCAGTCGCGACCATGCCATTGTTCACCTTGTTGTTTGGCCTGTTCTGGGGCAATCGCACCACGAATCTGGAATGGGCCGGCATCATTCTGGGCCTGATCGGTATCGGTCTGCTGAACATGGGCTCCAACCTGCAGGCCAGTCCCTATGGCGCTGCGCTGGTGATTTTCGCCGCCGCAGCGTGGGCGTTCGGCTCGGTGCTGAGCAAGCACCTGACGCTGCCGAAAGGGCCGATGGCCAGCGGTGCGGAAATGCTGGTTGCCGGTGTCACGCTGCTGATCGGCAGTTTTGTCAGTGGCGAGCGCCTGGAGCAGATGCCCACGGCTGCGGGCTGGGGTGCGCTGCTGTATCTGGTGGTGTTCGGCTCGATCGTTGCGTTCAGCGCCTACATGTACCTGCTCAAAAACGTACGCCCGGCGGCGGCGACCAGTTATGCCTACGTCAATCCGGCGGTGGCGGTACTGCTGGGCGTGATGTTTGCGGGCGAGACGATCGGGCTGGCCGAGTGCACGGCGATGGTGGTGATTATCAGTGGCGTGGTGCTGATCGGCCTTCCGCAATGGCGCAGGCCGCAGCCGCAGGAAGCCGTATCAGTACGCACAAGCTAACCGAGGCGGGCCGGACAGGTTAAACTGCGCGCCTTGCGCTGAATTTTTCCTACGGTATCCCCATGACATTCGCCTCTCTCGGCCTGATCGAACCCTTGCTGCGCGCCCTTGATGCGCTCGGCTACCAGACTCCGACCCCTGTGCAGGCACAGGCGATTCCTCCGGTTCTGGCGGGCCGCGACCTGATGGCAGCTGCCCAGACCGGCACGGGCAAGACGGCGGGTTTTGCCTTGCCGCTGTTGCAGCGCCTGACGATGGAAGGCCCTAAAGTCGGCCCCAACTCGATCCGCGCCCTGGTGCTGGCACCGACCCGCGAACTGGCCGAGCAGGTCCATGAAAGCATTCGCCAGTACGCCGAACACCTGCCGCTGAGCACTTACGCGGTCTACGGCGGCGTCAGCATCAACCCGCAGATGATGAAGCTGCGCAAAGGCGTCGATGTGCTGGTTGCCACGCCCGGTCGCCTGCTCGATCTGCATCGCCAGAACGCGGTCAAGTTCTCCCAGCTGCAGACCCTGATCCTCGACGAAGCCGACCGCATGCTGGACCTGGGTTTCGCCGAAGAGCTGCGCGGGATCTACGCCGCGCTGCCCAAGCGTCGCCAGACCCTGTTGTTCTCCGCGACCTTTTCCGACCCGATCCGTCTGCTCGCGTCGCAAATGCTCGATGACCCGCTGACCATCGAAGTCAGCCCGCGTAACGTGGCCGCCGCATCGGTCAAACAGTGGGTCGTGACGGTCGATAAGAAGCGCAAGGCCGACCTGTTCATCCACTTGATGAAAAAGCATCGCTGGGGTCAGGTGCTGGTGTTTGCCAAGACCCGCGTGGGTGTCGATCAACTGGTGGATCGCTTGCAGGCGTTGGGTCTGAACGCCGACGGCATTCATGGCGACAAGCCTCAGGCGACCCGTCAGCGTGCGCTGGATCGCTTCAAGAGCAATGAAGTGAAGATTCTGGTGGCCACCGATGTGGCGGCGCGTGGTCTGGACATCGACGACCTGCCGACCGTCGTGAACCTGGACCTGCCGATCGTAGCCGAGGATTACATCCACCGTATCGGTCGGACCGGTCGTGCGGGCCTGACGGGCGAGGCGATCTCGCTGGTCTGTGCCGATGAAGTCGAGTTGCTGTCGGCCATCGAAGTGCTGACCCGTCAGACGCTTGAGCGCCGCGAAGAGCAGGATTTCGAACCGGAGCACCGGGTGCCGACCACCGATGCCAGCGGCCAGATTCTCAAGAAGCCCAAGAAGCCGAAAAAACCCAAAGTGTCAGGCGGCAAGCGCAACCTGGGCAAATGGGTGGACAGCGGCGAGTCCGAGGCCGCGCCGGTGGTCAAACCCGTGCGCAAGGTTCCGGTCTTCAACACCGGCCCGCGCAAGAAAAAGCCCTGAGCAGTCAGCGAACCGGATCGCCTGCGTAAGCAGGCGCAGTATCATCCAGCGACCCGCCACTTGCCAGGTGGACGCTGATGGATCGGTTGGGCTGCCGCTTCAGCGCGCTGGAAGCGCTGCGCAGTTCAAGCCTGCTCGCGCAACCACTCGACCATGCCCAGCCCGGCAGCCCGTCCGCTGGCGAAGCAGGCGGTGAGCAGGTAGCCGCCGGTTGGCGCTTCCCAGTCGATCATTTCGCCTGCGCAGAACACGCCGGGCAGTTGCTTGAGCATCAAACGCTCATCCATCGCCTCGAAAGTCACACCGCCCGCAGTGCTGATGGCTTCGTCGACAGGCCGTGCCCTGATGAGGCTCAAGGGCAGGGCTTTGATCGCCTGACTCAACCTTGCCGGATCGTCGAACGCTTCGCGTGGCGCCAGTTCACGCAGCAATGCCGCCTTCACGCCGTCCAGACCGAGCTGGCTGTGCAGGTGTTTGGACATTGAGCGTGAGCCGCGTGGTTTGCTCAGTGCCTTATGCACATCTGCCTGTGATTTGCCCGGCAGCAGGTCGATCAGCACGGTGGCCGTCGCGCTGAGGTTGATCGTTTCGCGAATCTGCGCGGACAGCGCGTACACCAGGCTGCCTTCCACACCGTGTGCGGTCAGCACACATTCGCCCAAGCGTGGTGTCTGGCCGGGCAGGCCCATGGCGATGTTCTTCAACGGCGCACCGGCAAACTTGCTGCGCAGCAGTTCGCTCCAGGCTGGCACTTCGAAGCCGCAATTGGCTGCCTGCAATGGCGCGACACCCACTTGCCGCGCTTCGAGCCACGGTACCCACGCTCCGTCTGAACCGAGTCGTGCCCAGCTCGCGCCGCCCAGCGCCAGCAACGTCGCAGCAGGTTCGAGCGCCAGCTCGCCTTCGGGATGGGCGATGCGCAGGCTGCCATCAGTGTTCCAACCCAGCCAGCGATGTCGGGTATGAATCGTCACGCCCGCGTCGCGCAGCCGTTTTAACCAGGCACGCAGCAGGGGCGCTGCCTTCATGTCGCGGGGAAACACCCGTCCAGAGCTGCCGATGAACGTTTCGATACCCAGCCCATGAATCCAGTCGCACAAGGCATCGGCATCGAATCGATGAAGAAGTGGCGCGATCATCGGCGAACGTTCGGCGTAACGGGCGAGAAACGCCGGATAAGGTTCGGAGTGGGTGATATTCATGCCGCCCACGCCAGCCAGAAGAAACTTGCGTCCTACCGAGGGCATGCCGTCATACAGATCGACACGCCATCCAGCCTGGCTCAACACCTCGGCCGCCATCAGTCCCGCAGGCCCGCCTCCGATAATGACAACGGATCGAGGGTCGGAAGCGGTAAGGTTGGTCATGATCAACTGAGTATCGATAGCGGGAAAGGGCGGCATTCTACCCGAGATTTGCCGCGCAGCCTGTTACAGCCCAAGGTCCAGCCAGACCCGTTGCGCACTGTGGTGCAGGATGCCGTGACGTCGGGCCAGCGCTTCGCGGTCCTTGCTATAGCCGCCACCGATCACGCCCATCACCGGAATATCGCGGCCCAGACAGTGACGCAACACCGCCTCATCGCGATCGGCCAGACCCTGGTCGGTCAATTGCAGATAACCCAGCGCGTCGTCCTTGTGCACATCCACGCCTGCGTCATACAGCACCAGGTCCGGCTGATAGATCGGCAGCAGGTAGTTGAGCAGGTCGTCGACCACTTTCAGGTAATCACTGTCACCCATGCCTATCGGCAGCGGGATGTCCCAGTCGCTCTGGGCCTTGCGGGCCGGGAAGTTTTTTTCGCAGTGCAGCGAGACGGTGATGGCATCTTCGGTGTCCGCCAGGATGCGGGCGGTGCCGTCGCCCTGATGCACGTCGCAGTCGAAGATCAGTACCTTGTCTACCCGGCCGCTCTGCAGCAGGAAATGGCTGATCACTGCCAGGTCATTGAAGATGCAGAAACCTGCCGGGTAATCATAGTGGGCGTGATGCGTGCCGCCCGCCAGATGACAGGCCAGGCCTTTGCTCAAGGCATGCTCGGCCGTCAGTAGTGAACCGCCGACGGCACGGATCGTACGCCGTGCCAGAGCTTCGCTCCAGGGCAGGCCGAGACGTCGCTGATCCTCACGCGACAAGTCGCCGCTCAGGTAGCGGCTTATGTACGAAGGATCGTGGGCCAACGCCAGGATATCCGCTGGACACAGCTCGGGACGTAATAATTGAACGTCGCTGGTCAGCCCGCTGTCGATCAAGTGATCACGCAGCAGACGAAACTTGTCCATGGGAAACCGATGGTCAGCCGGGAAGTCCGGGCTGTAGTCGTCGTGGTAGATAAGCGGCAGGGACATTTTGCGTTCATTCAAAGGTCGAAGCCCGATAGTGCCAGTTATGCGCCTCGTCGCACAGTTGGCCGGAACGTCGAAAGACTACACTTGCGCCCGAACATGCACGGTTACAGGGGAGATCGATGGAGCCGATACTCAAGCTGGACAGCGCCCGACTGCTGATGCGGCAGTGGCGCGACGATGATTTGCCAGCGTTTGCCGCCATGTGCGCCGACCCGCAGGTGATGCGTTATTTTCCCGACACATTGAGCCGTCTTGAAAGTGCCGCGATGATCGGGCGCATGCGCGGACATTTTGCCGAATTGGGTTTCGGGTTATGGGCGCTCGAGCGCAAGGACAATGGTGCGTTCATTGGCTTTACCGGCCTGGGGGTGGTGGGGTTCGACGCGCATTTCACGCCCGCCGTGGAAATCGGCTGGCGACTGGCGCGTGAACACTGGGGGCTGGGCTTTGCCAGCGAAGCGGCCTGGACGGTGCTGGGCTGCGGCTTCGAGCGCCTGAATCTGGATGAGATCGTGTCGTTTACCGCGGTGAGCAACGAGGCGTCGCAGAAAGTGATGCAGGCGATCGGCATGCAGCACGAGCCGTCCGACGATTTTGATCATCCCAATCTGCCGGACGGCCACCCGCTCACACCGCACGTGTTGTATCGCATCAACCGCACCCAGTGGCTCGATACGCTGAAACCCTGACTAAGCCCGTCGCCAAATCTGTATCATTTCACTTTAAAGGTGCGGGCTGCGAAGCCTGCCGCGAACCACACCGGCCGCCGCTGCCCGGCGCGTACGGATACGTTTTGTGCGAGGGATGAACATGAGCCAAGTGCTGGATGATCTGGTTGAGCTGCTGACGCTGGAACCTATTGAAGAAAACCTGTTCCGCGGCCGCAGCCAGGATCTGGGTTTTCGCCAGCTGTTCGGCGGGCAGGTACTGGGGCAATCGTTGTCTGCCGCCAGCCAGACTGTCGAAGAAGACCGCCACGTTCACTCGCTGCACGGTTACTTTCTGCGTCCGGGCGATGCCGGTTTACCGGTTGTCTATCAGGTTGATCGTGTGCGTGACGGCGGCAGCTTCAGCACCCGTCGTGTTACAGCGATTCAAAAGGGCAAGCCGATCTTCACGTGCAGCGCGTCGTTTCAATACGACGAAGAAGGTTTCGAGCATCAGGCAACGATGCCGGACATCGTCGGACCGGAAAATCTGCCGTCTGAACTGGAGCTGATGACCCAGCGTGCGCACCTGATTCCCGAAGCGGTGCACGACAAGTTTCTGCGCCCGAAGCCCATCGAGTTTCGTCCGGTGACGGCTGAAGATCCTTACAACCCGCAGCCGGGCGAGCCGGTCAAATACGTGTGGTTCAGGGCCGATGGCACTCTCAACGACGCGCCCGCACTGCACAAGTACATGCTGGCCTATGCTTCCGATTTCAACCTGCTGACGACGTCACTCAAACCGCATGCCAAGACCGTCTGGCAGCGTGACATGCAAGTGGCCAGTCTCGACCACTCCCTCTGGTTTCATAACGACCTGCGCGCCGACGACTGGCTGCTGTACGCCATGGACAGCCCGTGGGCCGGTAATTCCCGCGGTTTCTCGCGCGGCAGTATTTTCAACCGCGCCGGGCAACTGGTCGCCTCGGTCAGTCAGGAAGGGCTGATCCGCCATCGAAAGGACTGGGCATGACACTTCACGACATTCGCCACTGGGTGTTCGACATGGACGGCACGTTAACCATCCCCGTGCACGACTTCCCGGCGATCAAGCGAGAACTGGGTATTGCGCAGGATGACGATATTCTCGGGCACCTCGCCGCGTTACCTGCGGCTGAATCTGCTGCCAAGCATGCATGGCTGCTGGAGCACGAACGCGAACTGGCATTGGGCGCGCAGCCCGCCGATGGCGCGGTCGAGCTCATTCGCGAACTCGCCGGACGTGGTTACCGACTGGGCATCCTGACCCGCAACGCCCGCGAACTGGCGCACATCACCCTGCAAGCCATCGGCCTGGATGACTGTTTTGCTGTCGAGGATGTGCTGGGTCGTGACGAAGCCACGCCCAAGCCGCATCCGGCTGGTTTGCTGAAACTGGCCAGCGCGTGGGACGTTGAGCCGAAAAAAATGGTCATGATCGGAGATTACCGCCACGACCTGGACTGTGGCCGCGCGGCGGGAGCAAAGACCATTCTGGTCAACCTGCCGCAAAACCCCTGGCCAGAACTGGCTGACTGGCACGCAGTGGATTGCGTGGCGCTGCGGGGGATGTTGGGCTGAGGCAGGTTTGCGTAAGTAGCATCTGACTCGGAGGGACACAGAGCGTCCCGAGCGGCATGCCGACGCGCAGCATCGGCATGATCGTCGGTCAGGTCAGAACGGTTTGAACAGCACCGCCTGGCCTTCGGGCGAGGTGAAAATCCCGTCGCCGTTGTGGCCGACTTTCGGCACGATCACCAGGCGCTGATTCAAGCCTTCCGGGTGACGCTTTTGCAGGTAGCTGAAGTAGCTCTGGCCACGAATCAGGCGATAGGCGCCTTGTGCTTCAGCGGCGCAGGTCTTGTCCAGCGCAGGGTGATTGCGGTCGGTGTCCAGTTCACCCAGCAGATACGTGACGTCACGCTTCACGTAGCCTTTTTCGATGTCCGCCGGTTTTTCCTTGCCCGAGTAGAACGGCATTTTGTTCAGACCGTATTTCCAGTCGTTGAAGTCGGGGCAGCTCTGCGCGGTCACCGGCTCAGGTCGTTCGGCGTCAAAGTAGGCGTAGGACGACGGATTGGCGATCACGTAACGCAGTTTCACGCCTTCACGGGTGAGCAGGGCATCTTCCTTGCCGCCGATCATGGCGTAGCGCTGCACCACCTGAGCACCGCCGGAGTGGCCGGCAATCACGATTTCCTTGAGGTTGGGGAACAGCTTGCTGTCACTCAGGCGCTTGAGAATGTGGTCCAGCACCAGGAATGAACTGATCGGCTTGGGATTGCTGGCAGTCGCGCCTTCCATCCAGCTGTTCTGGCGCCAGCGCAGGATGTTTTCCGGCAGGTGGTGGGCGACGATGTCCTTTTCATCCAGAAACTGTGGCGCGATCAGCAACGTTTTGCTGCGTTCTTTCGACTGGTTGGCAGCGCGTTCGATGCTGCGCAGGTAGGTCTGCGCATTGCGCAGGCGACCGTGCAGCACGATCACCACCCGCTCGATTTTCGGTTTTGGATGAACCCACTCCTGGCTGAGACCCAGCGTGGCTTCGGCACCGTTGATGGCCAGACGGTCCGGGCTGATGGATTTAACCGCTTGATCCTCGGCATGAGCCCCGAAGCTCACGAAGGCAGTGCTTAACAACAGGACCAGAAGCGGTTTAATCATGTGCTTAGAGACTCTTGGCGGCGAACGTATCGCATTGGGTGATTTGGCCTTGCGCAAAGCCGGTCTTGAACCAGCGCACTCGCTGGGCGGAAGTCCCGTGGGTAAAGGAGTCCGGTACGACCCGGCCGCTGCTTTGCTGCTGCAAGCGGTCATCGCCAATGGCGTTGGCAGCGTTCAGCGCTTCTTCAATATCACCCGGCTCAAGCCAGTTCAAACGATTTTGTGCGTTGTAGGCCCAAACACCTGCGAAACAGTCAGCCTGAAGCTCCTGACGCACCAGTAATCCGTTGCTGCCTTCCATGGGTTGACCGGCCTTGCGGGCGGCATCGACCTTGGCGGAAATGCCCAATTGGGTCTGCACGTGGTGACCGACTTCGTGAGCGATCACATAGGCTTGGGCGAAATCACCCGCAGCGGAGAAGCGCTGTGACATTTCGCGGAAGAAATCCAGGTCCAGATAGACCTGCTGATCGGCCGGGCAGTAGAACGGGCCGGTTGCCGAGGTCGCAAAACCGCAGGCGGAGTTGACCTGGCCGCTGAACAGCACCAGGGTCGGGTCCTTGTACTGGCGACCGTTCTGGGCGAAGACGGCGCGCCAGGTATCCTCGGTATCGCCCAGAATGCTGCGCACGAACTCGGCCTGCTGGTCGTTGGCCGGCGGTGCCTGCCGGGTTTGCGAGCTGGTCGGTGCGCTTTGCTCGGACATCTGGCCGGTCAACTGACCGAGGATCTGCATCGGGTCCTGGCCGGTCAAAAGGCCAATGGCGACGACGATCACGATGCCACCCAGGCTCAGACCCTTGCCCCCGATGCGCATGCCTCCGCCGCCGCTGCTTTCACCACGTGCATCGACCACGTTGTCGCTGCGTCGGCCTTTTTTCCAGAGCATGTCGGATCCCTCTTCTTGTCGTGCAATAAGTGTTGCTGGTGAAACCAATACGCGCCAGCCCGTCGTATAGCCAGTGAAACACGGGCGGCGCAATGCAGGATGCGACCTATAGAGGGTAGGGGAGACCGATTGGTTCTAGGCGCTGTACTAAAAGAGGCTGCGCTCGCCGATTTTTCATGCAGGGCCCAATAAGCAGTGCCGCCATGCCGGTGTTTCTGAAACCAGGGGCGCTGCCTGGATGATCAATGGACTTTCGCGGGCCTGCTGTCTGAGGTGTCCTTGGGCGTGGCGTCGGCAAAGCGATCGACCTGGCGCAGCGATTTGAAGCCGGTCATCCAGGCACCCACCACGCCCAGCGTACAGACGCCGCCCATGATTGCGGCCGGAATCGCGCCGATCAGCGAAGCGCTGGTGCCGGCGCGGAATTCGCCCAGCTCGTTGGAAGAGCCGATAAACAGCATGTTCACCGCGTTAACCCGTCCGCGCATGTTGTCCGGAGTGGAGAACTGTACCAGCGCCGACCGGATGAAGACGCTGACCATGTCCGCAGCCCCGGCGATCAGCAGCGCCAGGCACGACAGCCAGAACAGCGTGGACAGGGCGAACACCAGGTTCGCCACGCCGAACAGACCGACGGCCATGAACATGGTCATACCGACATTGCGATCCAGCGGGCGAATGCTCAGGTACACCCCGGTCGCCAGCTCACCCAGACTCATTGAAGCACGCAACATGCCCAGCCCTTGTGGGCCGAGGTTCAGCACTTCGTGAGCGTAGATCGGCAGCAGAGCTACCACGCCGCCGAGCAGTACCGCGAACAGGTCCAGCGAGATGGTGCCCAGAATGATGGGGCGTGAGCGGATGAAAGCAATTCCTGCCGTGAAGCGACCCCATGCACTGTCGCCCAGGTTCACCGGCTTGCCGGCATATGGCGTTGCAACGCGCACAAGTAGCAAAATTCCGGTGATGAACGCCGCCACGCACACCGAATAGGTCAGTTCCGCGCCGCCCAGCCAATACAGGTAACCACCGATCAGTGGGCCGCCGACGGTCGAGCAGCGCATGATCACGCTGTTGGTAGCAATCGCCGAAGCGAGCTGTTCACGCGGAACGATCTGCGGCAACAGGCTTTGCAGGGCCGGGCCGGTAAAGGCGCGGGCGCAGCCATACAGCATCAATGCACCGTAGATCAGCCGCAGATCCTGCAGATTGAGCGCCGAGAATACCAGGAGGATGATCCCGCAGACCGCCTGTACACCCCAACTGATCATCAAAATGACCTTGCGGTTGTAGCGATCGATCAGATCGCCCGCAGGCATCAACAGCAGCAACATCGGGATGAACTGGGCAAGCCCGACGTAGGCCAGCGCCATGGGCTGACGGGTCATGTCGTAGACCTGCCAGGCGACCACCACTGCCTGAATCTGCATGGCGAACACCGCCATCAGGCGTGACAGGATGAAACTGACGAAGCCAGGCTGGCTGGACAGCTTGACAGAGGTAGCGGCGGCGGGGGATTCAGAGCTCAAGACAGACTTCCATCGAAGCAGTGTATTCGCGTTACGGGTTATACCTCAGCTCATAGATAGGATGCTAACGAAAAAAATGGATGGAGCGTTTGGCGGGGCGTTTTTGTTTGATCGTGCCCCCCCGCAGGGCACGATCATCGGATCAAACAGGATTCAACGCCTGACCAGCAGTACGCCTGATTCCATATGGTGCGTGTACGGAAACTGATCAAACAAGGCGCAGCGCTCGATCCGGTGGGTATCGTGCAACTGGGCGATGTTGGCAGCCAGGGTTTCCGGGTTGCAGGAGATATAAAGAATGCGCTCGAAACGGCGCGTCAGTTCGCAGGTGTCGGCATCCATGCCGGCGCGCGGGGGGTCGACGAACACATTGCCGAATGTGTAACTCTTGAGGTCTACGCCCTGCAGGCGACGAAACGGACGAACCTCTTTCAGGGCCTGGGTCAGTTCCTCGGCCGACAGACGCACCAATGTGACGTTATCGACGGCGTTGTCTTGCAGATTGCTCAATGCTGCGTTGACCGAGGTCTTGCTGATTTCGGTGGCCAGCACCTTGCGCACACGCGTTGCCAACGGCAGGGTGAAGTTGCCGTTGCCGCAATACAACTCCAGCAGGTCGTCACTGCGCTCGCCCAGCGCGTCATATGCCCAGTTGAGCATCTTCTGATTCACCGTGCCGTTGGGCTGGGTGAAGGCGCCTTCCGGCTGGCGATAGCTGAACGTGCGTCCGGCCACGTCCAGCTTTTCGGTCACGTAATCATGACCGATGACCAGACGCTGGCCCTTGGAGCGACCGATCAGGCTCACCTTCAGCTCAGCAGCCAATACCTGGGCCTCAGCCTGCCATGCGTCGTCCAGTGGGCGGTGATAGCACATTGTGATCATCGCATCGCCAGCCAGGGTGGTCAGGAAGTCCACCTGAAAGAGCTTGTGGTTCAGCGTCGGTCTGGCTTCCCAGCGATCACGCAAGACTGGCATCAGCGCGTTGATACGCTCGCTGGCAATCGGCAGGCCGTCGAGCAGAATCGGCGTCTTGTTGTCGCCCGGCGCGAACATCGCGTAGTAACGCTTCTGGTCTTCGCGCCACAGGCGAAACTCGGCTCGCAGGCGATAATGCTCGCGCGGCGAGTCGAACACCTGAGGTTCGGGCGCATCGAACGGTGCCAGCAGTTCACGCAGGCGTACGGTCTTTTCTGCGAGCTGGCGGTCGTAGCTCGCGGGGTCGAAAGGAACACTCATGCGTTGAACCAGCCCAGCTTGATCACGAACAGGATCGACAGGATCACCAGCGCGGCATTCAGCTCGCGCCCGCGGCCCGACAGCAGCTTGATCGCCGTCCATGAAATGAAGCCAAAGGCGATGCCGTT
>NZ_MUIO01000095.1 GCF_002087235.1 Pseudomonas floridensis
GGTGAGGGGTTTTGTCTTTATGGCGTCGTCAACGCCAAAGCTGACCCACAGCTTAAGCCAGCCATCTTTGCGTTCAACTTGCGTATGGCAATCCAGCGCGCTTGCCCTTATGGTTTGCCCTCAGGTTTCATTCGTTCCAGTCAAGGAAGCACGCATGCCCGTAACAACCTCGCTGAGCGCCGGTTTCATGGTGGTTCATGGCAACCGCCTGGATGAACTGCGCAGCCTTGTTGTTTCCTGGATGCGTCGTTATCCCCTGGCGCCGCTGGAGAACGAGATCGCCTTGGTGCAGAGCAACGGTATCGCCCAATGGCTCAAGCTGGCTCTGGCCGAGGATGCACAAGACGAAGACACTGGCGGATGCGGCATCGCTGCTGCGATTGATGTCCAATTGCCCGGTAGCTTCATGTGGAAGTTGTATCGAACGGTTCTCGGTCGAGACGAAATCCCTGAAACCTCGTTGCTCGATAAAGGCCCGCTGACCTGGCGACTGATGCGCTTGTTGCCCGAGCTCATCAACCAGCCTCACTTCGAACCGCTGCAGCGTTTCCTGACGGACGACACTGATTTGCGCAAGCGCTATCAATTGTCAGAACGCCTATCGGACCTGTTCGACCAATATCAGGTTTATCGCGCCGACTGGCTGGAAGACTGGGCCGCCGGGCGTCATCAGTTGCGCAATGGCAGAGGCGAGGCCAAGCCTCTCACGCCGTCCAACTGCTGGCAGGCAGAGTTGTGGCGAGCACTGCTGCATGACGTGGGTGCTGAAGGCATGGCGCAAAGCCGTGCCGGTGTGCATCAACGTTTCATCGAGCGCATCCGCAATCTGGCGGAAGTCCCATCCGGACTGCCGGCACGGGTCATTGTGTTTGGCATCTCCTCGCTGCCGGCACAGGCACTGGAGGCGCTCGCCGGGCTGGCGCGATTCAGCCAGGTGTTGCTCTGCGTGCATAACCCCTGTCGTCACCACTGGGCCGATATCGTTGCCGACAAGGACCTGCTGCGCCATCAATACAAGCGTCAGGCCCGCAAGAACGGCATGTCGATGGCGCTGGATCCCGAAACGTTGCATCAGCATGCCCATCCCCTGCTCGCCGCGTGGGGCAAGCAGGGTCGCGACTACATCAATCTGCTCGACAGCCATGACGATCCGGGAAGCTATCGCGGTTCCTTCAAAGACGAACGCATCGACCTGTTCAGTGAGAGTGAACCCACCACACTTCTCAATCAATTGCAGGATGACATTCTTGAGCTGCGTCCTCTGGATGAAACCCGCGAGCTGTGGCCGGCGGTAGACGCTCTCAAGGATCGCTCCATTCGCTTTCACGCCGCCCACAGTGCGCAGCGTGAAGTGGAAGTGCTGCACGACCAGCTCTTGGCGCGTTTCAGCCGTGACCCCGATCTGCGTCCGCGTGATGTGATCGTCATGGTCCCGGACATCGACAGCTATGCGCCGCACATTCGCGCTGTGTTTGGACAGATCGAACGAGACGACCGTCGTTTCATCCCCTTTACACTGGCCGACCAGGGACAGCGCGGTCGCGAGCCGTTGCTGATTGCCGTCGAGCACCTGCTGAAACTGCCGGACAGCCGCTTCCCGGTCAGTGAAATCCTCGACCTGCTCGACGTGCCTGCCTTGCGAGCACGCTTCCGGATTCAGGAGCGTGACCTGCCCACGCTGCATCGCTGGATCGAAGGCGCAGGCATCCGCTGGGGGTTGAATGCACAGCAGCGCGCCGGACTCGGCTTGCCGGAAGCGTTGGAGCAAAACAGCTGGCATTTTGGTCTGCGTCGAATGTTGCTTGGCTACGCGGTTGGTGCCGGTGCTGCCTACGAAGGCATAGAGCCCTACGATGAGATCGGCGGGCTGGACGCTGCGCTGATCGGTCCGCTGGTGGCCTTGATTGATGCCCTTGAAGCGGCGCATGGCGAACTGTCACAGCCCGCGACGCCCGAACAATGGGGGGCTCGCCTGCAAGCCGTCCTGCAATTGTTCTTTCTGGCGGACAGCGAGCATGATGACTACCTGCTCGCGCAGCTCGAAACCCTGCGTGAAACCTGGCTGGAGACCTGCACGACGGTCGGGCTGGTCGATGAGCTGCCGCTGACGGTGGTCCGCGAAGCGTGGCTGGCCGGGCTCGATCAAGGGCGTCTGTCCCAGCGCTTTCTGGCAGGTTCGGTCAATTTCTGCACCTTGATGCCAATGCGCGCCATTCCATTCAAAGTGGTGTGCCTGTTGGGCATGAACGACGGTGACTACCCGCGTGCCCAGCCACCGCTGGACTTCGACCTGATGGGCAGCGATTACCGCCCCGGCGATCGATCGCGCCGCGAAGATGACCGCTACCTGTTGCTCGAAGCGCTGCTCTCGGCCAGAGATCAGCTGTACATCAGCTGGGTCGGGCGCAGCATTCGTGACAACAGTGACCGCCCTGCATCGGTGCTGATCGGTCAGTTGCGTGATCATCTGGCCAGCGGCTGGAAGCTGGCCGGTGAGCCGGATGCCAGCAGCAAGCAGGACGAAGGAGAGCGGCTGTTGAATGCGTTGACCCTGCACCATCCACTGCAGCCGTTCAGCGCTGACTATTTTCACGCGGGCACCGGCTACTTCAGCTTCGCCCGGGAATGGCGCTTGCTGCATGAGACCGACGCCGTGCCGAGGGTGCAGAAGGAACTGCCTGCTCATCAACAGGAGGAGCCGCTGTCCATTGCGCAATTGCAGGATTTCTTGCGCAATCCGGTGAAGCACTTTTTCAGTCAGCGCTTGAAGATCTACTTCGAAGTGGCCGAAGCGCCTTTGGCCGACGAAGAGCCTTTCGTGCTCGACGCGCTGGAGCGTTACGGCCTTAGCGGCAGCCTGCTCAATGCCGCCATGGCTCAGCCGGATGATATCGACAACGCTCTGCACGCCCAGGCGCTCAAATTGCAGGCCAGCGGTTTGCTGCCATTGGCGGGTTTCGGCACTTGCCTGCAGCAGGAACTGATCGACCCACTGCCCGATGTGCTCAAGCGCTACCATGAACTGTTGACGCTCTGGCCTGAGCCGCTGAGCAGCGCCTTGCCGATCAGCTTCAGCCACGGTGGCGTGAGCATCGATGGCTGGCTGGGCGGGCTGCATCGTAACGACCGAGGCGAACTGCTGCTCGTGACCGCCATTCCTAACAGCATCGGTTCGAAAAAGACCCGCAAATGGCATCGGTTGATTCGTCCGTGGGTCAACCATCTGGTGGCCTGCGCCTGTGGCCTGCCACTGAGTACCGCGCTCGTTGCCAGCGATGAAACCTTGATGTTGCCCGCGCTTGAAAAAGACGCCGCGATCACGACCCTCAATCATCTGCTGATGGCCTGGCTGCACGGGATGCAACAGCCGTTGCCGGTGGCCGTTAAAACCGCCTTTGCCTGGCTGGGACAACCTTTGGATAAAGCTGAAGCGGCGGCGCGCAAAGCCTACGAAGGCGACGGCCAGACCACCGACGGCGAACGTCGGGAAAGTACGGCGTTGGCTCGCCAGTACCCGGATTTCGATGCGTTGATGGACAGCGAAGAGTTCGTCGGTTGGTGCGAGACACTCTACAAACCGATCTACGACGCCTCATGGCAATCACTCTCCAGCACGGAGGCAGGCGTATGAACGACATGACGCTTCCTCTGGCGCTACGTTTTCCACTGCGCGGCAGTCAACTGATCGAGGCCAGCGCCGGCACCGGCAAGACCTTCACGATCTCGGCTCTTTACCTGCGCCTGGTGCTGGGGCATGGCGATGAAGCTTCTGGTTTCGGCCGCGAGTTGCTACCACCGCAGATACTGGTCGTGACCTTCACCGACGCAGCAACCAAGGAACTGCGCGACCGCATTCGTACCCGCCTGGCCGAAGCGGCGCGATTCTTTCGTGCTGAAATCGAAGCACCGGATGACTTGATTGCCAAGCTGCGCGATCAATTCAGCGCCGAGCTCTGGCCTGCCTGCGCCAGTCGTCTGGACATCGCCGCACAATGGATGGACGAGGCCGCCGTCTCCACGATTCACAGTTGGTGCCAGCGCATGTTGCGCGAGCATGCTTTCGACAGCGGCAGTCTGTTCACCCAGACGCTGGAAACCGACCATAGTGATTTGCTCGGCGAAGTGCTGCGCGACTACTGGCGTCGGTTCTGCTATCCCATGAGCGGCGATGCGCTGACGTGGGTGCGCGAGAACTGGAGTGGGCCGGCCGCGCTGTTACCCCGAGTACGCGGTCTGTTCGGACGTGAACGCAACATTGGGACTCAGGAGCCGGCCGAGCTGATCGCCGCTTCCTTGATGGAACGTCGCAAGGCGCTGGCCGCGTTGAAGGCACCCTGGACCGCCTGGACTGGCGAGCTGTTGGCTATCTGCCTGGACGGGGTGGCTCGCAAGGTGGTCGATGGACGCAAGATGCAGGAACGTTATTTCAGGCCCTGGTTCGACAAACTCGCTGCCTGGGCCGCCGATGAAACCCTTGAAGCGCTTGACCTGGGCACCGGCTTCACCCGACTGACGCCGGACGGCATTGCAGAAGCCTGGAAGAGCGACGCGCCTGCGCACCCGGCGTTCGACGCAATGCTGGAGCTCAAGGCGGCGCTCGACGGATTGCCGAAACCCGACGCCGCAGTCTTGCAGCACGCTGCGCAATGGGTAAGTGCGCGCTTCGAAGAAGAGAAGCGACGGCGTGCGGAAATGGGTTTCGACGACATGCTGTTGCGGCTCGACAACGCGTTGCGCGGAGCCGGTGGCGAGCGTCTGGCGACGCTGATTCGCGAGCAGTTTCCCGTTGCGCTGATCGACGAATTCCAGGACACCGACCCGGTGCAGTATCGGATTTTCGAGAGCATCTATCGCCTCGAAGACAACGACGAACAGACCGGTTTGTTCCTGATCGGCGACCCGAAGCAGGCGATCTATGCGTTTCGCGGTGCCGACATTTACACCTACCTTCGCGCCCGTCAGGCCACTTCGGGCCGCTGGCATTCGCTGGACACTAACTACCGTTCCAGCCACGCGATGGTGGCGTCGGTCAACCATGTGTTCGAACGGGCAGAGCTGCGTCCGCAAGGGCGCGGCGCGTTTCTGTTCAGGGATGCACACGGCAACAACCCGGTGCCGTTTGCCAATGCGTTGGCTCAAGGGCGCAAGGAGGTACTGCAAGTTGATGGCGCTCCGCTTGCTGCGCTGACGGTCTGGCATCTGGAAAGTGAACAGCCAGTGTCCGGCGTCGCTTATCGCCAGCAGCTGGCGGCCAGTTGCGCGAGTGAAATCGTGCGCCTGCTCAATGCTGGCCAACAGGGACGGGCAGGGTTCGCGGCAGCCGACAAGGCATTGCGCGGATTGCGCCCGGCCGATATCGCGATCCTGGTGCGCGATGGCAAGGAAGCGCAGGCTGTGCGCAACGAGCTGTCCGCGCGCGGTGTGCGCAGCGTCTACCTGTCGGACAAGGACTCAGTGTTTGCCGCGCAGGAAGCCCATGACCTGCTGTCGTGGCTCAAAGCATGTGCCGAGCCGGATTCCGAGCGCACCCTGCGTGCCGCTCTGGCCTGCATCACGCTGGACTTGCCGCTGGCCGAGCTGGAACGTCTGAACCAGGACGAACTGGCGTGGGAACGGCGCGTCATGCAATTCCGCAGTTATCGCAGCTTATGGCGTACTCAGGGCGTGCTGCCGATGCTGCGTCGCCTGCTGCATGACTTCGCTTTGCCACAGACGCTCATGACCCGTACCGACGGCGAGCGCGTGCTCACCAACCTGCTGCACTTGTCCGAATTGCTCCAGCAGGCCGCTGCCGAGCTGGACGGTGAACAGGCGTTGATTCGTCACCTCGGCGATCATCTGGCACTGTCCGGTCAGGCAGGCGAAGAGCAGATCCTGCGTCTGGAAAGTGACGAGCAACTGGTCAAGGTCGTAACCATTCACAAGTCCAAGGGCTTGCAGTATCCGTTGGTGTTCCTGCCGTTCATTTGCTCATCCAAACCGGTGGATGGCACGCGCCTGCCGTTGCAGTTTCACGATGCCGACGGCAACGCACAGATCAGCCTGCAACCCACCGAAGCGCTGATCCAGCAGTCGGATGACGAGCGTCTGGCCGAAGACCTGCGCCTGCTTTATGTCGCCTTGACCCGTTCGGAACATGCCTGCTGGCTGGGCGTTGCCGATCTGAAACGCGGTAACGCCAACAGCTCGATGCTGCACCGTTCTGCACTCGGTTATCTGCTGGGCGGCGGCGCGGTGCTTGCCGAGTCGGCCGACCTGAAAGTCTGGCTGCGTGATCTGCATGCCGACTGCGGGGCCATTGCGCTGCAGCCTATTCCCGAACCGACCGCCGAGCGTTTCAGCGCGCCCCGCAACGACGCGTCTCTGCTCAAGCCGCTGGTGCCCAAGCGGCGTGCTGCGGAAAACTGGTGGATCGCTTCGTACAGTGCGCTGCGTATTGGCGACACGATCACGGCCGGTGCCGATCAGTCTCCAGACAGCCCGCAGGCGCAGAAGCTGTTCGACGACGAACGTCTGGACCCCGAAGCGCCTCGCGACGTAGCCACCAGCGGTGGCGATATTCATCGATTCCCACGCGGACCGAATCCCGGCACCTTCCTGCACGGCTTGCTGGAATGGGCAGGCAATGAAGGCTTCGCGCTGACCGCGCATAACCCTGAACGCCTGACCGATGCCGTCGCCCGACGCTGTAACCGCCGAGGCTGGGAAGGCTGGATCACTACGTTGACCGACTGGCTACACCGGGTATTGAACATGCCCTTGCGCCTCTCGCCCGATGCGTCGCCGGTTGCGCTGGGCGAGCTGGATCAACCCAATCAATACCGTGTCGAGATGGAGTTCTGGTTCGCCAGCACCCAGGTCGACGTGGCCCGAATGGATGCCCTCGTGCGCCACTTCACTCATGACAATGCGCCACGGGCCGCGACTGAAACCGTGTCGCTGAACGGCATGTTCAAAGGCTTCATCGACCTGACCTTCGAGCATGAAGGGCGCTATTACGTGGCTGACTACAAATCCAACTGGTTAGGGCCGGATGATGCGGCCTACACCGAAGCTGCCATGCAGGCGTCGATTCTCGACAACCGTTACGATCTGCAATACGTGCTGTACCTGCTGGCCTTGCATCGCCAGCTCAAGGCGCGTCTGGCCGATTACGACTACGACCAGCACATGGGCGGCGCGCTGTACCTGTTCCTGCGCGGTGGTCATTCGTCCAGCCAGGGCGCCTGGTTCACCCGGCCGCCGCGTGAGCTGATCGAATGTCTGGACCTGCTGTTTCAGGGCAAACCGTTACCTCAGGATCTGCCGGGAGCGTTCGCATGAGCCGCTCGTTCAATGAGTTGCTGCCCACCGCACTGAACGACGTCAGCCTTGCCGACTTGAGCCCGCTGACCCGCGTTCAGGATTTGCTGATCCTGCTCGAGCGCTGGGTCGAGCGTGGCTGGCTGCGTGCGCTGGACCGTGCCTTCGTGGCCTTCCTCAGCGATCTCGATCCACACGCCGATCCATTGGTGCTGATTGCCGCAGCGTTGACCAGCCATCAGTTGGGACATGGCCATGTCTGCCTCGATCTCTACGAAACACTGAAAGAACCCGACTTCGCCCTGTCATTGCCGCCCGAAGGCGATCTGCAAAGCGCTCCAATGCTGTTGCCATCGCAGTTGCTGGCAACGCTGGACGGCCCGGCGTGGTGTGATGCGCTGGCGGGCAGCCTTCTGGTGGCTCGCGCGGACGACTTGAGCGTCGAGGCCCTGCAAAAGCCGCTGGTGCTCTCGGATCGGCGCTTGTACCTGCGTCGCTACTGGACGTACGAGCGACGCATTGCCGCTGCCTTGCGTCAGCGTCTGGCACAGGACGAAGCTGCGCCGCAGGATCTTGCGCAGCGTCTGGACGCGTTGTTCGGCAGTGCCAATACTGCGCCGGACGCGCTCGTCGATTGGCAGAAACTGGCCTGCGCGCTGGCCACTCGCCGAGCGTTCAGCATCATTACCGGCGGCCCCGGCACCGGCAAAACCACCACCGTCGTGCGTCTGCTCGCGTTGTTGCAGGCGCCTGCCGTGCAAAGCGGTCAGCCGCTGCGCATTCGTCTGGCGGCACCCACCGGCAAGGCGGCGGCGCGACTCACCGAATCCATCAGCCAGCAGGTGCAGAGCCTGGATGTCAGTGACAACGTGCGACAACGAATCCCCAGCGAGGTCACCACGGTGCACCGCCTGCTGGGCAGTCGTCCCGGGACACGGCATTTCCGGCATCACGCAAGCAATCCGCTGCCGTTGGACGTGCTGGTCGTTGACGAAGCCTCGATGATCGACCTGGAAATGATGGCCAATCTGCTCGACGCCTTGCCAACCCATGCGCGCATGGTGCTCTTGGGTGACAAGGATCAGTTGGCATCGGTGGAGGCCGGTGCGGTGCTGGGTGACCTGTGCCGTGATGCCGAAGACGGCTTCTACAGCCCCGACACACAGGCCTGGCTGGAAGCGGTCAGTGGCGAACGGTTGAGCCAGAGCGGATTGCGTCAGGGCGATGCCCGGCAGCATCCGCTCGCACAGCAAGTGGTGATGCTGCGTCACTCGCGGCGATTCGGGCAGGGCAGCGGCATCGGACAGCTGGCTCGACTGGTCAATCAGCAACAGGATCAGCAGGCAAGGGCGCTGCTGGCCGCAGGCAGCCACAGCGACTTGTTCGCCTTGGCGCTCAAGGGTGAGCAGGACCTCAAGTTCGAGCGGTTGGTACTTGACGGGCTGGGCAAGGGTGAGCAGGGTCCGCAAGGCTATCGGCATTACCTGAGTGTGCTGGCGAATGAGCGCCCGGCTCAGGTTCGACGCTGGAGGACGACTGCTGGACCTTGTGGGCGCGCTCGGTGCTGCAGGCCTTCGACGCATTCCAGTTGCTGTGCGCGGTGCGTAAAGGACCTTGGGGCGTCGAAGGCTTGAACCAGTGCATCACCCACGCGCTGTTCAACGCCGGCCTGATTGAAAGCGAGCAGCAGTGGTACGAAGGCCGTCCGGTTCTCATGACCCACAACGATTACGGCCTGGGCCTGATGAACGGCGACATTGGCATCACCCTGCGCCTGCCCGAGCGTGAAGGCGAAGACAAATACGTCTTGCGTGTCGCGTTCCCACGCAACGACGGCAGCGGCGGCGTGCGCTTCGTTTTGCCCAGCCGACTCAATGAAGTCGAAACCGTGTACGCCATGACCGTCCACAAATCCCAAGGCTCGGAATTTGCCCACACCGCATTGATCCTGCCCGAAGCGCTGAATCCGGTATTGACCAAGGAACTGATCTACACCGGCATCACCCGCGCCAAGCACTGGTTCAGTTTGATCGAGCCACGACAGGGCGTGTTCGAAGAAGCGCTCAGGCGCAAGGTGAAGCGGTTGAGTGGGTTGATGTTGGGGCTGTGACGGACGTTCGAGCGGACGTCCGCCCTTTCTGCGCGAACCATTGGCTACATGCCGCTGAGTGTGGATAGACACTCGGTGAAAATGTGCGCATTTCTGGGCCGTTTTTCGTTCTCACGCATTTAAACCATGCGTTCTGTTTCAGACCGTCTGATCTGTATCGCGCGGTGCAAACAGCTAACGTTCTGTATGCATTATCAATTCTTCCGGTGGCATGCTTTCTGCTCTCGCCTCGTTGACCTTCACCCTTGGCGGTGAACCTTTCCCGCAACGTGTCAGCGAGAGGAATCAGCCACATGACTCTGCACTATGTGCCCATCGTTAACCTGGCCCCATATTTTTCAGGAGAACCGGACGGCAAGGCAGCCGTAGCGCAGTCGGTCAATCAGGCATGCAAGGACATTGGATTTCTGGTGATTACCGAACACCAGATTCCCGGTGAGCTTATCGATCGGGTTTCAAGGTTGACTCGGCAGTTCTTTGATTTGCCACTGGCTGAAAAGCGCAAGGTGGACCGACCCAGCCCGGAGATGGTGCGTGGTTACAGCGCGATAGCCGAAGAGAGCCTGTCGTATTCACTGGAGGAAAGTGCGCCAGGGGATCTCAAGGAGTCCTTTTCCATCGGGCCGAGCCATGTGCCCGATGAAGATTACTACCGCAGCGCCGAGGCCGGGCCGCACTTCGCACCGAACGTCTGGCCCGAGCAAGCGTTGCTGCCAGGATTCAAAGAGGCTTATCAAGCCTGTTTCGAGGCGATGAGCGAGCTGGCTCAATCATTGATGCGCCTGTTTGCCTTGGCGTTGAAGCTGGACGAGCACTTTTTCGATGACAAGATTGACCGGCATATCAGCATGTTCCGCAGTCTCAGTTACCCGGACATCAAAACCGAGGTTGAGGCGGGGCAGTTACGCGCCAGTGCGCACACCGATTACGGCAGCCTGACCATCGTACGTCCTGACAACGCGCTGGGCGGCTTGCAGGTGCGCAATCGGCAGGGCAAGTGGGTCGATGTGCCATATGTCGAGAATGGTTTTGTGGTCAATATCGGCGACCTGATGATGCAGTGGACCAACGATGAATGGATTTCCACTCTGCATCGGGTCGTCAATCCGCCCATGACCAGTGAGCAGGACAATCGGCGGCAGTCACTGGTGTTCTTCCATCAACCCAACTACGACACCTTGATCGAGTGTCTGCCCGGTTGCCTGCCGCTCGGTGCCACGCCTCGGCACGCGCCGGTTACCTCGGGCGATCATCTGTTATCCAAATTCGTCAAACAGACCACCTTCGGCGGCAGCAAGGTGGCCTGACATGAACTCACTGTCTTACGTCAACGTATTCGCTCAGGACATTGTTCGCCTGAGCACGTTTTACTCGAACCTGTTCGGCTTTCGCGAAATCGAAGCCATCAGGTCGCCAATATTCCGCGGGTTGGACACGGGCAAGACCTGCATCGGTTTCAATGCGCCTGATGCGTACGAGCTGCTTGGCCTCGATGCATTCGCAGGCAGCAGCGGGTGCAAGTTCCTGCTGAACATCGACGTTGCGGGACGAACCGAGGTCGACCGGCTGGTGCCGCTGGCGGTAGAGCAGGGCGCGACGCTGATCAAGGCACCGTATCTGACGTATTACAACTGGTATCAGGCGGTGTTGCTGGACCCCGAGCAGAACGTTTTCAGGATCAATTTCATGCTCTGAACGGTCGCTGCTTTGCATTGAAGGGGCGGCCGACTCGGCAATGAGTCATGCGTCGCCCAGCCATGCGCTGATTGAGTTGTGTGGAAAGGATTGAGCCCTTCAGTCCTTGAAACGCGGCGTCGCCGTCTCGCCCAACAACAGCCCCCGATTCATCTCCGTCACCTCCCGGATGTAATCCCACAGCACCGTAATTCGCTTCAGCTTGCGCAGGTCCTCCCGGCAGTACATCCAGAACTGCCGAACGATCTCGACCTCATGTTCCAGTACCGGTACCAGCCTCGGATCCTGTGCGGCCAGAAAGCACGGCAGGATTGCCAGTGCGCGGCCTTGCAGGGCGCCGGTGTATTGGGCGATGACGCTGGTGCTGCGCAGTTGCGCCTGGGCGTTGGGCAGCAGATTGCTGAGGTAAAGCAGTTCTGAGCTGAACGCCAGGTCGTCGACGTAGCTGATGAACAGGTGGTGGGCCAGGTCTTCCTTGCGCTGGATGGGTGGGCGGTTGTCCAGATAGTCCTGCGTGGCGTAAAGGCGCAGGCTGTAGTCGCAGAGTTTGCAGCACACGTAGGAGCCGTGTTCCGGACGTTCCAGGGCGATGACGATGTCGGCTTCGCGTTTGGACAGGCTGATAAAGTGCGGCAGCGGCAGAATGTCGACGGAAATGCTGGGGTAGGCGTCGAGAAAGTGGCTCAGTTGCGGGGTGATGAAGAAGCTGCCGAACCCTTCGGTGCAGCCCATGCGGATATGTCCGGACAATGCGACGCTGGAGCCGGACACCTGCTCGCACGCCAGGTGCAGCGTGCTTTCGATGGATTCCGCATAACCCAGCAGGCGTTGACCTTCGGCCGTCATGATGAAGCCGTTGTTGCGGGACTTCTCGAACAGCAGCGTGCCGAGCGAGGTTTCCAGCGAGTTGATCCGTCGCGAGACGGTGGTGTAATCCACGGCGAGGCGTTTGGCGGCGCTGCTGACTTTTCGGGTGCGTGCCACTTCAAGGAAAAACTTCAGGTCATCCCAGTTCAACAGACCCAGGGATGTGATGTTTTTTTGCATGTTGAGCCTGCTTTTATGTGCGTTCTTGTTAGAAGTTTGCACATCTATACTCCAAAGCACGCCCTCTGACCAATCCAACGACAACGCTGTCAGGGACCATGACGGCCGGCGTACAGCGCGCCTGGCGAACCTGGTTTGCCTGAAGGGAGAACGGTTGAAATGAACGCCTCACTGAACAAGAACAATACGGCCGTGGCCCGCGTGAAACTGCTGATCGACGGTGAATGGGTCGATTCGCAGAGCAGCGAGTGGCAGGACATCGTTAACCCCGCGACACAGGAAGTTCTGGCACAGGTGCCGTTCGCTACGTCGGAAGAAGTGAATGCCGCCGTCGCGGCGGCGCACAAGGCGTTTCGCACTTGGCGGGACACGCCTGTCGGAGCGCGCATGCGCATCATGCTCAAGTTGCAGGCGCTGATTCGTGAACACTCCAGGTGCATCGCAGCGGTGCTCAGTGCCGAGCAGGGCAAGACCCTGGCGGACGCGGAGGGCGATATTTTTCGTGGCCTGGAAGTGGTCGAGCACGCCTGTTCGATTGGCACTCTGCAGATGGGTGAGTTCGCCGAAAACGTTGCCAGTGGCGTCGATACCTACACGCTGCGTCAGCCCATCGGCGTTTGCGCCGGAATCACGCCGTTCAACTTTCCCGCGATGATCCCGTTGTGGATGTTTCCGATGGCCATCGCGTGCGGCAATACCTTCGTGCTCAAACCGTCCGAACAGGATCCGCTGTCCACCATGCTGCTCGTCGAACTGGCAGTCGAGGCGGGCATTCCGGCCGGTGTGCTCAATGTGGTGCATGGCGGCAAGGACGTCGTCGACGCGATCTGCACGCATCAGGACATCAAGGCCATTTCCTTCGTCGGCTCGACGGCGGTCGGCACCCATGTGTATGAGCTGGCAGGTCGGCACGGCAAGCGCGTGCAGGCGATGATGGGCGCGAAAAATCACGCGGTGGTGCTGCCCGATGCCAATCGCGAGCAGACCCTCAATGCGCTGGTGGGCGCAGGTTTCGGGGCCGCCGGTCAGCGCTGCATGGCGACTTCCGTGGTGGTGCTGGTCGGTGCGTCGAAACAGTGGCTGCCGGATTTGAAGGCGCTGGCGCAGAAGCTCAAGGTCAACGCTGGCCATGAGCCGGGCACTGATATCGGCCCGGTGATTTCCCGTCGCGCCCGGCAGCGTATCGTCGATCTGATCGAAAGCGGCGTGCGTGATGGCGCGACGCTGGAACTGGACGGGCGGGACATTTCAGTGCCGGGCTACGAGAGTGGCAACTTCGTCGGCCCTACGCTGTTCTCCGGCGTCACCACCGACATGCAGATCTACACCCAGGAAATCTTCGGCCCGGTGCTGGTGGTGGTCGAGGTGGCTACGCTGGACGAGGCCATTGCGCTGGTCAACGCCAACCCGTTCGGCAACGGCACCGGACTGTTCACCCAAAGCGGTGCGGCAGCGCGCAAGTTCCAGAGTGAAATCGACGTCGGCCAGGTTGGCATCAATATTCCGATTCCGGTGCCGGTGCCGTTTTTCAGCTTCACCGGTTCGCGGGGTTCCAAGCTGGGTGATCTTGGGCCCTACGGCAAACAGGTGGTGCAGTTCTACACTCAGACCAAGACCGTCACCAGCCGCTGGTTCGATGACGACAGCGTGAACGATGGCGTGAACACCACGATCAATCTGCGCTGAGCCTGAAGCTGCTCCGCGAAGGAGAACAACAATGAACATCGCATTCATCGGTCTGGGCAACATGGGCGCCCCCATGGCCCGTAACCTCATCAAGGCCGGCCATCACCTGCAACTGTTCGATCTGAACAAGACGGTGCTGGCCGAGTTTGCCGAACTCGGCGCGCAGATCAGTGATTCCCCCAGGCAGGCGGCCGAAGGCAGTGAGCGGGTGATAACGATGCTGCCCGCAGCGGCGCATGTGCGCAGCGTGTATCTCAATGACGACGGTGTGCTGAAAGGTATCGCGCCCGGCACACCTGCCGTGGATTGCAGCACCATCGATCCGCAGACCATCCGCGACCTCGCTGCCGCCGCCGCGCTTCAAGGTGTGGTTTTGGGCGATGCGCCGGTGTCCGGCGGTACTGGCGGCGCGCAGGCGGGCACTTTGACGTTCATGGTCGGCGGCTCGCCCGAGCACTTCGCGACACTTAAACCGATGCTGGAGCAGATGGGCCGCAACATTGTGCATTGCGGTGAGGTCGGTACCGGTCAGATCGCCAAGATCTGCAACAACATGCTGCTGGCGATCTCGATGATCGGCGTATCGGAGTCCATGGCGCTGGGCAATGCTCTGGGTATCGATACGCAGGTGCTGGCCAGCATCATCAACACGTCGACGGGTCGCTGCTGGAGTTCGGAAGCCTACAACCCCTGGCCCGGCGTGGTCGAAACCGCGCCGGCAGCGCGGGGTTACACCGGTGGGTTCGGTGCCGAGCTGATGCTCAAGGATCTGGGGCTGGCAACCGAAGCGGCGAAGTCGGTGCAGCAGCCAGTGATTCTTGGTGCGGTCGCGCAGCAGTTGTATCAGTCCATGAGCCTGCGGGGCGAGGGTGGCAAGGATTTCTCGGCGATCATCGAAGGTTATCGCAGGAAGAGCTGAGGTCTTTCATCATGCACGCCATGGCTGACGGCTGTCTGTTCACGCAAAACGATGGGCGCGATCAGGGCGGCAACGTCTTTGCTGATTACTTGCTGATCGCAGGCAAGCGCTCTCCGACGGAGTGCTTGCCGAAAGACCGCGATGTGTCAAAGACGACGGGGTAGATTCCACGTCGTCTTGTCACATTTTGTCCAACCTTTCTGAATGCAGATGCATACGATTCTCTTTTACTTGTGAATCGTAAGGAAGCTTCATGCATTCTCCTCTTCGTTTGCGGCCCGTGGTTGTGATGGTCAATGTCGCTCTGGCCTGTCTGGCATCGGGTCAGGTCCATGCGGCCGGGCAGGTCATTGAAACGGCCAATGTGCTGTCGCTTGAGGACGTGGTAGTGACCGCCGCCGGTTTCGAGCAAAACCTGGAGGATGCACCGGCGTCAATGACGGTCATCACGGGTGACGAACTGCGCAAGCGTTCATTCCGCGACCTGACCGATGCCGTGCGCGATGTCGAGGGCGTGACAGTCAACGGCGGCGCCAACGAGACCGATATCTCCATTCGCGGCATGCCAGCCGACTACACGCTGATTCTGGTCGATGGCAAACGCCAGAGCGCGCGTGAATCGCGGGTCAATGGTAACAGTGGTTACGAGCAGAGTTTCATTCCGCCCGCCGAAGCCATCGAGCGCATCGAAGTGGTGCGCGGGCCGATGTCTTCGCTGTACGGCTCGGATGCCATCGGCGGTGTGATCAACATCATCACACGCAAGGTTACGCCGCAGTGGGGCGGTTCGATCACCTACGATTACTCGGCGCGCCAGCACAGTGATCAGGGCAATGCGCGCCAGACGCAGTTCTTTCTCGGTGGCCCGCTCAAGACCGACCTGCTGGGCTTGCAGGTCTGGGGGCGATATCTGGATCGTCAGGCGGATGACGATATCGAGCAGACCAATGGTTTCAGCAAGGCTGACCACCGTGACCTGACCGCCCGGCTGTCGATCACCCCGACGGTGGACCACGATATCCTGCTCGAAGCCGGTGCGACGCGGCTGAAGAACGGTGATGGACTGAGCGCCAACTGGGCCACGCGTGAGCAGGAGAATAACCGCGATCACTGCTCCATCTCTCATCAGGGCCGCTGGGGCTGGGCAACCTCGGATGTCTCGCTGTCGCATGAAAAGTCCAGCCGTGAAGGCAAGGCCAGTGCGACCCAGACCGACGTGCTCGGGCGCAAGCCGACGGTCGAGAATACTGTGCTGGACGCCAAGCTGGTAATGCCGACCGAACGCAACATCACCACCACCGGCCTGCAGTGGAATGACACCACGGTGACCGACTGGAATCAGGGGCTGGGTGATCGCAAGGACTATGAATTCTCGGTGGTGCAGAAAGCGCTGTTCGCCGAAAACGAATGGTCGATGACCGATACGTTCGCGCTGACCACCGGCTTGCGCATGGATCATCACGAAGAATACGGCGTGCATTTCAGCCCGCGCATTTACGGTGTGTGGCGCGCGACTGACGACTGGACCTTCAAGGGCGGCGTCGCCCGTGGCTTCAAGGCGCCTGAAGTGCGCGCCGTGGTGCCGGGCTACTCGTACCTGCGCCGCAACACCTTCGTGATGTTCGGCAACCCGGACCTCAAACCCGAGACCAGCACCAATTACGAGTTGTCGGCGTTATGGTCCAACCGCAATGATTTGTCAGCGGGCGCGACGGTGTTCTACAACGACTTTCAGGACAAACTGTCCACCGTCACCACGACCGAACGCTGGAACGGCTTTATCGTGATGGACCGGGTCAACGTCGACAAGGCGGTGATCAAGGGTGTCGAGCTCAACGGTCGCTGGGACATCACCCCTGACGTGGCGCTCAAGGGCAACTACACCTACACCGATTCGGAGCAGAAGAGCGGCGTCAACGCCGGCGCGCCACTGGCCCTGACGCCAGAGCGCAAGGCCAATCTGCGTGCCGAATGGAACGTCAACGACCGTACCCAGTTGTGGACCGCGACCAACTACTATGGTGAGGAATACGGCAACACCGTCAACGACGAACCGTCGCCTGCGTACACTACGGCGGATTTCGGTGGTTCGTATGAGCTGAGCAAAAACGTGTCGTTCAACGCCGCGCTGTACAACATCACCGACAAGCGTCTGGATGATGAAACCTATGGCACGGTGAATTACGGTCGGACGTTGTGGGCGAGCACCACTGTGCGGTTCTGATTGCGGAAGTTGTGTTGTTTCTCGAGCGGACGTGGAACGTGGGAACCCTCATCTAATCCCGGGCAGGCGCACCACGGCGCACAGCCCGGCTGGCGGGCGGTTTTCCAGGGTAAGTTCGCCGCCGTGGGCCTGAATGCAGGAGCGGGCGATAGCCAGTCCCAGCCCCAGGCCGCCGCCCTTTGCGGTGTCCGCGCTGCTCTGGCTCAACTGTACGAACGGTTCGAACACCTGCGTCAGCCACGCCTGCTCGATGCCCGGTCCATGATCCAGAACTTCCAGACGGATATGCCCGTCAGCTTCGACCCGCACGCTGACGTTGGCGTCACCGGCATGGCGCAGCGCGTTATCGATGAGATTGGTCAGCGCACGCTTGAGTGCCAGCGGTCGGCAATGCACGCGGATTTCGCCTTGAGTGTCCAAGCCGATCGACTGGCCCAGGGTGTTGTAGCGTCTGGCCAGATCGTCCAGCAGGGTCGTCAGCGAGAGGTCGACCATGGTTTCCTGCACGGAATCGTCGCGCACGAAATTCAGCGTCTCGCGCACCATCGCCCTTAGCTCGTCGAGACTTTCGAGCATGTCATCGCGTTCGGGGCCGTCTTCCAGCAGTTCCAACTGCAAGCGCAATTCGGTGATCGGGGTGTTCAAGTCATGGCTGATGGCGGCGAGCATGCGTGTGCGCCCTTCGACGTGTCGGGCGATACGTTCCTGCATCACGTTGAAGGATGTCGTCAGGTCGCGAGCTTCCTGTGGTCCGGACAGCGGCAGCGGCGGTATCCATTCGCCGCGGCTCACGCGCTCGGTCGCCTGTGCGAGACGCTTGATCGGCTGCACGATACGGCGCATGAAAAACACCACGATCAACAGCACCGGAATGGTCGTCACCGGCAGGGTGTAGGCCAGCATCCTTCCCCATTCGTAGCCACCGGCCGGGTGCTGGATCGCGTTGAGGTACGAGCCGTTGAGCAGGTCGATGCTGGTGCGCAGCCGCAGCGGCGCCCAACCGGCGGCGACGAACACATGCTCGCGGGCCGGTCCGCCGCTGATACGTTCCAGTTGCATGCCGATGGTGGTGTCGGTGGGCAAGGTCAGGCGTTTCCTGAGGTCGGCGACCAACCGATGTTCCTCGGCGCGCATGTCCAGGGTGTTGGCGACAGGGGCCTGGGACACCCAGATTTCCGAGTCTGGCGTTTGCATCGCGTTCAGCAGGCGCGATGCGTCATCGGCGGAAAGTCCTTGAGCCGCATGGTAGGCAGTGATCAGCCGCTCGACAGCCAGGGTGCGCGACAGCGGGTGAATCAGCGCGCCGGTGCGTTGCAGATAAAGCATGGCGATGGCGTTGGACGCCAGTAGCGCGAGCAATAACAGCACGCCCAGTTGTCGGGTCATGCGTCTGGGCCAAAGGTGGCGAGACAGGGTCATGTGTCGAATACGCTCACATCCGCCGCCAACAGGTAGCCGTCGCCCCAGATGGTACGCAGCAGAGCGGGCTCGTCCGGGTTGTCATCCAGCTTGCGCCGCAGACGGCTGATCTGCCGGTCGATGGCACGATCGTAGACCTCGTTGCCGGACCGTGCTGTAAGGTCGATCAGGCGCTGGCGGTCGAGCATCCTGTTGGGGTGATTGAGCAGCACGGTCAGCAATCGGCTTTCCACGGTACTGAGCCTGACTGTCGAGCCGTCGCGTCGCACCAGCGTGCCGGTGCTGGCGACGAAATTCAGGCCCGCAAACGCGTAGTGCCGGGACAGGGGGGCGGTGTCGTCGGGCGTTACGCCGACCGGTTCGGCGCGCACCGGGCCACGCCTGCGCAACACGCTGTTGATTCGTGCAACCAGCTCGCGGGGCTCGAACGGCTTGGTGATGTAATCGTCGGCGCCGATGTCCAGACCGCGCACCCGATCAGCCGAGGCGTCGCGGGCCGTGAGCAGGATCACCGGAATGTTCTCGCGTCGGTGCAGACGATTGCACAACTCGAAGCCGTCACCGTCCGGCAGCATCACGTCCAGCACCACGACATCGAAGCATTGCTGCCTGAGCAATTGCCACATGCCCGCCGCGTCTTCTGCCGTGCGCACTTCGAACAGATGACGACGCAGGTACACCGCGAGCGGGTCGCGGATCTTGCGATGGTCATCCACCACTAGAATGCGTGGGGCCGGACGAAGTGAAGTTGACGCGCACATCATGATGTTCCTGCGACACGGGCTGGAGGCAGACCTGGGGATGATTCTCATTGGTGGGCGCGATCTTATCCCATTCGTGCATCTGGCGCTGGGCTGCTGTGTATTTGGTCTTTTGCGCTATGTAAACGCGTCAGGACCCGTTACTTTGAATGGGTTCGACCACCGCAAGGATGCCGGTAGACCTTGAGGCGGTAGTGCAACGCGTTGTCTTACAGTGGACAACGATCCGTAAAACGTCCCTGACTCCAGAAGAAGAGACTGCTCATGAAGTTCGAACCCCTCGCCAGGTCGCTGATTGCGACGGCACTGATTGTTGCGTATTCCCCTGCTTTCGCTGCTTCCCAGGCACCGGTTGCTGCCGAGAGCGGCATGGTCGTAACGGCCCAGCACCTGGCGACCCATGTCGGTGTCGATGTGCTCAAGGACGGTGGCAACGCCGTCGATGCGGCGGTTGCCGTCGGTTACGCGCTGGCAGTGGTGTATCCCGCCGCGGGTAACCTGGGGGGTGGCGGATTCATGACTGTCCAGTTGGCCGATGGCCGCAAGACGTTCATCGACTTTCGCGAAAAGGCACCGCTGGCCGCCACGGCCAATATGTACCTGGACAAGGAGGGCAACGTCATCCCGGACCTGAGCGCCAAAGGCCATCTGGCCGTCGGTGTGCCTGGCACGGTGTCGGGCATGGAGTTGGCGCTGAGCAAATATGGCACTCGCAAGCGTGAAGATGTGATCGCTCCAGCCATCAAGCTGGCTGAAGACGGTTTCGTACTGCGTCAGGGCGATATCGACATGCTGCACAGTGCGACCGACGTGTTCAAGGCGGACATGGCCGACTCCGGCTCGATCTTCCTCGACAAGGGCGAGCCGCTGCAGGTGGGCCAGAAGCTGGTGCAGAAAGACCTGGCCAAGACCCTGCGCGAGGTGTCCGAAAAGGGCAGTGACGGTTTCTACAAAGGCTGGGTCGCCAAGGCGCTGGTGGACTCAAGCCAGGCGGGCAAAGGCATCATCACTCAGGCTGACCTGGACCATTACAAAACTCGTGAACTGGCGCCCGTTGAGTGCGACTACCGTGGTTATCACGTGGTGTCGGCACCACCACCGAGTTCCGGCGGTGTGGTCATCTGCCAGATACTGAACATTCTGCAAGGCTACCCGATGAAAGAGCTGGGCTTCCGTTCGGCGCAGGGCATGCACTATCAGATCGAAGCCATGCGTCACGCCTATGTGGATCGCAACAGCTACCTGGGTGACCCGGACTTCGTCAAAAACCCCATCGAGCACCTGTTGGACCCGGCCTACGCGACCAGGCTTCGTGCGGCCATCGATCCGCACAAGGCCGGCGACTCGAACAAGATCAAGCCGGGCGTTGCGCCGCATGAAGGCAGCAACACCACGCATTATTCGATCGTCGACAAGTGGGGCAACGCGGTCTCAGTGACCTACACCCTGAACAACTGGTTCGGCGCAGGCGTCATGGCCAGCAAGACCGGCGTGATCCTCAACGACGAGATGGACGATTTCACTGTCAAGCCGGGCGTACCCAACATGTACGGTCTGGTGCAGGGCGAAGCCAATGCCATCGCGCCAGGCAAGACCCCGCTGTCATCGATGAGCCCGACCATTGTCACCAAGGACGGCAAGACCGTGATGGTCGTCGGCACGCCAGGCGGCAGCCGCATCATCACCGCAACCCTGCTGACCATGCTCAACGTGATCGACTACGGCATGAACATTCAGGAAGCGGTCGATGCGCCACGTTTCCACCAACAATGGCAGCCTGAAACGACCAACCTGGACACCTTTGCGGTCAGTCCCGACACGCTGAAAATCCTCGAAAGCTGGGGCCACAAGTTTGCAGGTCCGCAGCCAATGAACCATGTGGCGGCGATTCTGGTGGGCGCGCCTTCGCTGGATGGCAAGCCGGTCGGCAACAACCGCTTCTACGGCGCCAACGACCCGCGTCGTAACACCGGGTTGTCGTTGGGGTATTGAGTTCAGCGATCTCCGACACGGCGCTGTGTCACGGTTTTTGCGTATCCGTAGGAGCGGACTCGTCCACGAACAAACCGGTACACCCGTCCGAGGATGCAGCGCCTCACACCCAGCCTTCGTGGACAAGTCCACTCCCACCATAATGGCGGTATCGCAGTTCAGTGGGAGAGAGCTTGCTCGCAATAGGCCGTGTCGTTTTGCGTATCCGTAGGAGCGGACTCGTCCGCGAACAAACCGGTACACCCACCGAAAATGCAGCGCCTCACACCCAGCCTTTGTGGACAAGTCCACTCCCACCAGAATGGCGGTATTGCAGTTCAGTGGGAGCGGACTTGTCCGCGAATAACCCGTACACCCGGCCGAGGATGCAGCGCCTCACACCCAGCCTTCGTGGACAAGTCCACTCCCACGAGGATGGCGGTATTGCAGTTCAGTGGGAGCGGACTTGTCCGCGAAAGCATCCAAAGGCGCGGTCAGTTGCGTACCCAGCGCTGACGGCTCCAGCCGCTGAAGGCATCGACGGC
>NZ_MUIO01000096.1 GCF_002087235.1 Pseudomonas floridensis
CAAACCAACCTGCTGGCGCTCAATGCGGCCATCGAGGCTGCGCGTGCGGGAGAGCAGGGCCGTGGTTTCGCCGTGGTCGCCGATGAAGTACGCAGCCTCTCGCAACGCACCCAGGCGTCGACGGCGCAGATTGCCGGCACCGTAGACAGCCTGCGCTCCACCGTGACCCAGGCCGTCGATCTGATGGAAGCCGCTTGCGGCCAGGCCGTCAACGATGCCCGCTCCGTGACCGGGCTCGGCGAACGACTCGGCGAGATCGCCACGGCGGTGCAGGGCGTGACTGACACCCTGGTGCAGATCTCGACCGCCGTCGAAGAACAGGCATCCACGGCCGACGAAGTCAGCAGCAACATCCAGCAGGTCGATCAGGCAGCGGGGCGCTTGCTTGAGGGGGCTCGAGCGGTGAATCGGGCGGCGGATACCTTGAGTCAGGGGAGCCAGGCGTTGAGCGGTAATACGGCGCGGTTTCGGTTGGGGTGAGTGCGCAGGTTCGTATGTGACACCTGTATTGGAGAGCCGGGCCCAAGACATTCAGCCCGGTTTTTCTATATGCGTCGCTGCTTGAAAACATGACAAGAACATGAAACTTCGATCAGCGGTGACACTGGGCGTAATCTATTGGCTGACGGAAGTCCGGGCAGAGCGTAAAATTCCGGGCTTTTGCAAGTGAAGATTTTTTTGAGAACCCAGTTTACCGAGAAAGACATGATCAGAAACGCAACTCAGGTTGAGGCACAGCTCTTTGAACAGGGTGCTGTCCGTCAGCCACACGTTGCGATCCTGATGTGCACCTACAACGGTGGCGCCTATCTCAAGGGGCAGTTGGACTCATTCAATGACCAGACCTTCCAGGACTGGACGCTGTACGTATCTGACGATGCGTCCACTGACGAAACGCGAAGTATATTGAGCGACTACCAGCGCCGCTGGGGGGCTGATCGCCTGATCATGTTCGACGGACCGTGCAAGGGCTTCGCGGAAAACTTCATCTCGCTGGTTCGCCGTCCGGAGCTCAAAGCCGACTACTTCGCTTTCAGTGATCAGGACGACATCTGGTTCAACGACAAGCTGACACGCAGTGTCGGTCGCCTCGAATCGCTCAGCGGAAAGAAGCCGGCGCTCTATTGCTCCACCACTCGACTGGTCGACGCTGACCTGAATGTGATCGGCGTGTCGAAGCTTTTCACCAGGCCCCCGTCCTTTCAAAATGCGCTGGTCCAGAGTATCGCGGGTGCCAACACCATGTTGATCAACCGTGCTGCCCGTCAGCTTCTCTTGCAACTGCCTGACCGAGCCCCCTTGATCGCCCATGACTGGCTGGCCTACCTTTTGGTCACAGGGTGTGGCGGCAAGGTGATCTACGAGGCTGAGCCGACCCTGGATTATCGCCAGCACAGTGGCAATCTGATCGGGGCCAATGCAAGCTCCCGGGACCGTTTGATCCGCCTGCGCAAGATGTTGTCTGGGCGCTTCGTCAAATGGAACGATGCCAACATCGTCATTCTCAAAAAAATGGAGCCATTGTTGACCGAGGAAAGCCGGGAGGTGCTTGCCTGTTTCGATCACGGCCGCAAACAGCGCTTTTTCAAACGCATGCGTATGCTTCGAAAGTCCGGTATCTATCGGCAGACGGTGCAGGGCAACTTGAGTCTCATTCTGGCGTCCTGCCTGGGAAAGGTTTGAGCTCGTCTGCCCCTTTGTTCTCATGAGTGCTGACGAGGTCGTACAGTGTGCGACCCCGTTTCGTCTGGGTGCTTTGTCTAGTCCGCTCCCTGCGCTCTGTAGATCTGGTAAGCAGGGTTGGGTGAGTTCGGGACCGCTATAAAGTGAGAGCGAATATAGTCATTGATCAACCGATGTGAGTTCGAAAATCTCAGCTCTTCCCGCCCGTCCATGGCCATGTCGAAGATGAGCACGAAGCCTGGGTCGGACTTTTTGATCCGTTCAATTTCTGCTCGTTGAAAATCGTCACTGCGCGGGGACAGCGCGTAAATTTCCCAAAGCGGTGCGTGGCGTTCCAGTAAAGGGTAAGCCCCGGGCCAGAAAGGCAATACCAGTACGGCTCTTCCATTCGGTGCATAGCTGTCGGTAAGGCTTCTCAAAAGATCCACCGCTTCGGCAGTGCTGGGGTCCATAGAGAGAGTCGAGCCGGAGACTGTGACCTGTTTCCAACCGTCCTGGGTCCGAGAAAGTACGCCAGGTTGCCAAGCAGCAAGAATGAACAGGCTGGCTGAAGCTGTAAGAATGCCTAGCGCCATTTTTGATGCTTGCGATCTGACAGTTGCCAAAATAACGAAGATACCGAGAAGTAACGGGTAGATACCTTGCGCCAGATGCCCCACATCCGGACGAGCGAAGGCAAAGTGAGCGTAAGGTAACGCAGCGCAGGCAACAGCCACTACTTCCGGGCGCGCTGTGCGGTTACAAAGACGTTCTCTGAACACCCAGGCGAGCGCCCCCACGCCGAATACCAAAATCGCGATGAAACAGATGCCTATCAAAAACCATCTTGTTTCGATCACTACGCCGGCGGTACCGAAGCCTACGGTCCAGGGCCACGGTACAGGCAGGGGCAGATTGGTATTGCCCTGCTCTAACATGAAAAGAATCGTGTCGATGAAGGCGGCAAAGTAACCCGGTATGATCAGGCACATTGCAAGTACTGGCAGATAACCTACCACCACACCGGCGACCCAAATTGCTATGCCTTTCCAACGGTAGTCGGATTCCGGGGCTTTTATCGCGAGCCATCCCATGGCTGTGCAACTGGCGGCTGCAGCATAAACGCCATGGTTTCGGCCAAAAACGGCTGCGAGGCCCACAAGAACACCGAGTAAGAAATACCGTTTTGCCGAAGGCTTAAGCAGAAGGCAGGTCACCCCGGCAACAACGATCATTGATATAGACATATCAATGATCTTGTGGCGCGGGTACATCCAAACCATGAGTGTGACGGCCGCAACACACAGATAAATGATATGCCTGGCAGCGGTTTGCTTCAACGCTATGGATATCGTCCACAGCCCGGCATAGATTCCCAGAAATTGAAACAGTGCCACTGATGCACGCAGGGCAATGATGCCTGAATCGCCCCATAATGAAAAAAAGCTTGCGGCCCAGTAGTACCGGCCAGGGTCATAAGCCATGAAATCTCGAATCGGAATTTCCCCAGCAGCGAGTTGCCTGGCACCGTACCAAAGATACCCCTCGTCCCACAGGTTGAAACCGTCATGGCCTTGCCATAAAAAATTAGCGATGACGAATAAGGCCGATATGACCAAGAGCACGAAGCTGTTGACCATTCGGTCTTTTTTAACATCATTCATGGTGTGTTCCGCATCGTATCCTGATGGCACGCCTATGCCTCTTAAAAAGCCTGGAGATAGGCATGCAGGTTCATGACCCTGGCCGGGTGTCAGCGTGCTGTTTGCTTTGCAGAGAAGGCCAGCTTTGACAGTAGAAAAGTCACCGGCAATGTGAGCGCGATGGCGACCAGCGGCGCGAGCCGGGCATCAAGTTCAAGCTTTTCGACCCAGCACCACAGAATAACCAGACTCAGGCCGTATTGAATGAGGTAAATCAGCGGAAGCATGATGACAGAGCGCAGGCCCTGGTGGCTCTTGAACACAAAGAATCTGTTCAGTACGTAAGCAAGCGCAATACCTGTTACATAGGAAATGGTGTAGCTGACGGTGTAAGACAGGAACGTCAACAAAACGAGATAAATGCCGTAGGTCAAGGCGGTATTGAAACCGCCTGACATCAGGAATCGCGCAAAGTCTAGCTTGAAGAATTTTGAGACACCCTGATTCATCATCGGATCACTGTTCAGTGTTTTCGATCAGTGATTTGAACTCTTCATAGTTACGTACGTAATCGGCAGCATCGTAATAATGAGAAGCGAACACCAGCAACACCGCGTCCTGGGAATAACGGTATTGAATGCCCCACGTCATGGGAGGTAGATGAATACCTTTGTTTGGCTTATCCAGAACGAACTCTTCCCGGTTGACACCATCATCAGCGACTACATGAACCGAGCCCTTGACGGCTATCAGAAACTGGTGGCACTGGCGGTGGGCATGCTCGCCTCGGGTTTCAGCCGTTGGTACGTCATAAACCAGAAAGTAGCGCTCGGACTTGAACGGAATCGAACGCTCGAATTCACCAGCAGACAAGCTTCCTCGAATGTCTGATACCTCATTCATGGTGTGTAGGGTAACGTTCTTCACCGAAGTAGTGGCGACGCCGATAACTGCTTTTTCTGCGCGTGCCTCACTACCGGCGTTGACCGGTTTGGCATCCACGTAACCGATGATCTTCGCCGGATTGCCCACCACTATGGCATTTGGCGGTACTGACCGGGTCACTACCGCACCCGCACCGACCATCGCATTGATCCCGATTGTGATACCAGGAAGAATCGTGCAGTTGGCACCCAGCGAAGCGCCCTTGCGAATGATGGTGCGAGCGAAACTTTGTGGATAGACCTTGCTGCGAGGGAACAGGTCATTGGTGAAGGTAGCGTTCGGGCCGATGAAAACATCGTCTTCTATAGTGATCCCATCCCACACCTGTACGCCGCATTTCAACGTGACCCGATCACCGATGATGACATCGTTTTCGATGAACACGTTGTCGCATACGTTGCATTCACTGCCCAGTCGGGCACCCGGCAGGATATGGGCGAAAGCCCATACACGGGAGTCCTTGCCGATGTTTTCCGACTCGCACAATGCGTGGCTGTGAACGAAAAAATCCTTACCGCTGCTCATTTGTCTCTCCAAATCCCTCTATCCGCATAGGAATAGCCAAGGGTCTGTTTTTTGTATTTTCGTAAGTGCGCCACGCGTAAGAGCCGACGATTCCCAAGCCCATAAGGTTAAGACAGCCGAGGAAGGTAATCGCCAGCATGATCATTGCGTAGCCGGGTACTTCAATCATGCCTTCAAGCTTCGCGATAAGCGTGAAGATGCCAAAAATAGCTGCCAGCCCCGCGCCAAAGGCTCCGACCCGCGTCAGTATCCTGATAGGCATGTCCGTGAACGAGAACACGCTGTCCATGAGGTAGTTGACTTTCTTGCGGAAGGTCCAGGCCGATGTGCCGTGGACGCGCTCCTGCCGGGTGTAGGTCACCACTTCACGACGATAGCCCATCCAGAAAATCTGCGCGATCAGTGAGCTGTGACGCTCCTCAAGGGTCAGAAGGGTATCTCTGAATGCCTTATTGCAGGCGAACATATCGACGCCACCCGGCGGAATCTCTGGGATGACGTAGCGCCTGTAGAAACCCCAAAACAGTTTCGATGCGGTGCGGGTGGCCCAAGGATCCTGACGACCCTCGCGTACACCTACCACCACATCGATATCACCGCGGGTCAGAACCTGATTCATTTCAAGAACCAGCTCAGGCGGTTCCTGCAAATCCGCCGCCATCACGGCATAGTGATCACCGGTGCCATGTTGCAGACCGGTACGAATGGCCATGAACGAACCAAAGTTTCTCGAAAGCAGAATCAGCTTTGAGGTGAAAGACTGCGAGGGCAGTTGTGCTCGCAGAATCTCGTAACAGCGGTCAGGACTACCGTCTACCACGAACACCACTTCGAGTGCATGCTCAAGCTGCACATCCAGTGCCGTCACAGCAGCAAGCAGGTCTGGAAGATTGCTCTCGTTGCGATAAACGGGAATGACCAACGTCAGCAAAATCATTGCTCCTTGGAAAAGTAAGCAGTCACCGCTTCGATGACGCGTTCGACTTCTTCAGCGGTGAGGCCGGGGAAGCATGGCAAGGAGATGACGGTATCACATGCGCGCTCGGTTACGTCCAGCGCCACCGACGGGGCGGCCTCGTAAGCCGGTTGCTTGTGGTCGGCGATTGGATAGTGAATATCGGTGCTGACCTGCCTTTCTTTTAGGGCGGCAGCGAATGCAGCCCTGTCTTTGACACGAACGACGTACAGATGGCCCACATAATCCTCAGCTACTGAACACGGCAGTTGCATGTCCAGACCCGCGAAGGCATCGCTGTAGCGCTTGGCAATCGAGCGGCGCTGTTCGTTCCAGTTGTCCAGGTGCGGCAGTTTTATGCGCAGTATCGCGGCCTGCATTTCATCGAGGCGGCTGTTGCGACCACCTGGGATGGCAACCCGGTATTTCTGATCCCAGCCGTACTGGCGCAGTTGACGAATGCGGGCCGCAAGTTGGTCGTCGTTGGTTGCCACCGCTCCGCCGTCACCCAGTGCACCCAGGTTCTTGGTCGGGTAAAAACTGAAGCAGGCAATCGTGCCGAAACTGCCTGCCTGCTTGCCATTGCGACGTGCGCCATGAGACTGCGCGCAATCTTCAAGAACAGGAATGCCTGCCGCGGTAGCAATTCGAACGATTTCTTCGATGTTCGCCAACTGACCGTAAAGGTGCGTCACGATGATGACCGATGGACTCGACTCGGCGAGTACAGCGGACAGCGACTTTGTGCATAGGGTAAGAGTGCCTGGATCGACGTCCGCATAAACAGGTTCTGCACCTACGGCATGGATCGCCGTGCTGCCGTAAAAGCCAGCGTTTGCGACAGCTACTACACGATCACCCTTGGAAACGCCCAGACCTCTGAGGGCCAGTTCAAGCGCGTCGGACCCATTGGCTACGCTGATGCAGTGCGAGACGCCAACGTACGTAGCAAACTCTTCCTCGAACAGTTTTACTTCGTTGCCCAGCACGTACCAATGGCTGTCCAGAACGGATTTCAGCGGGGTAGCGAAATCGAGCCCTGCGTTGGCTTTGACGGCGGAGAAGAGAGGAATGTTTTCCATGAGGGCTTCCATAATCAGTGAGGCGAACGATTGATAAGTTCGCACGCATTAGGCATCGCGAAAATTTTGAAGGTCGAACTGACAGTGTAAAGTTTCAAATCGCATTTTCCGGGCAGTGCGGTAGTCGCGATAGCGCCTTCGTAGCCGCTACGAAGAGCAGCTTTATCGCCAAGGGCTACAGCGACGTCCGGTCGCTTCACGTCAATGCTCATCGCACCTACGACTTTACCGGCTTCCACCGCAACCAGATACTGAGGTATGCCATTGGTGGGGTCGATATAGCTCCAGCCCCTGACTACCCAGCCATCGGTAGTCTTGCGCACTTCATCCAGGTTGCCGAGAGCAACTGTCTGGCTCTGCGGAGCCTTGAGCACAAACTCCCCCTTTTCCAAGAACAGGCGTTGAGTGAGCTCTTGAGCATCGACCATGGCAACGCGCGGGTCTTTAGCCGTCTCGCTGTTCTGTATCGCGTCAACAATCGGGCGTCCGATTGCCGACTTCTGGATGTTTGTCGAATTGAGCGTGTTTGCACTCCACGACACCGCATTGGTCCAGGCCATCCAGGCCGCGATCACGAGAAGACATTTCAGGTAGAACCGATCAGACTTCACGACTCGGGCAACCGAGGCCGACGTCTGTGCACTCGAATAGCGGGTCGTTGCGATGGCAATGAGCAAGGCCAGAAAAGGTATGGTCACGAACAGGTACCGGCCTTGCGGTTGCGGCATCGAGTTCTGAGAGGCGAGCAAACTAAGCAGGATAATGGACGGAAACAGCCCCAGAATCATGATCAGTGGCAACAGGTTTCTCAGCAGAAAACCCGATTTGTTGTCAGGCGAGTACACGCGCAGTGTCTGAATGATCGCTGCCAGTACAAGCCCCATGAACAGCAGGGCTGCTACCGTGTAGTAAGGCGGTGAGATGAACACATTCATCCACCCGGTCACCGAGAAATAGCTCATCAATGTAAGCGTGATCCACGGGGCAATATTGTCCATTTCCAGAAGCTTGCCAGAGCAGCCGATGTAGCAGGTTCCAAAACCTACCGCAGGATTGCTCTTGTGCATCGCCACAAACTGGAGCTGTCCGGAAATTCCCGTTATCTCTCCAAACTCAAGGTAGGTAAACATGAGCATAGGCGCAGAGACAATTACCGCGACGAGCAGGATGGTGGGAATGTGCTTGGTCAGCTTTCGGTTTCCGAACACTTGAGTCGCGGCAAACATCACGCCGGCAAAAACCAAGGCAGGTAATAAATACAGCTTTGCCATGAGCATCAGTCCGATGGACCCGCCCAGACAGATGGCCGTGTATTTCGCCGGCGTCTTCAGAAAACCCAGCAAGGCACTCACAAGCAAAGCTACGCTCATGACGCCATAGGCATCACTGTTGAAATAGGAGAAAGCAAAAGATACTTGAGGGATCAAAGCGACTGCGAGAGCGCCCAGTGCTGCGGCTTTTTTTGGCATTCCAGCCCTGTGACCAATACGAAACAGGGCACATATGAATACCGCACCTAATATCCAGTTGAAGCACCGCACCGCCAGGTAAGCGAACTCGGAAGGGAGCATCCAGCTCAAGCCATAGGAGCTAATCAGCGCGCCAATAACATGCGGAAAGGGCAAGCCGTGGTACCAGAAATCACCTGGCTGCCAAGTATGACCCGAAATCGTTCCCGTAAATGCTTTGACTGGCTCCGCCACGTCAGGCATTGAATGGTAAGCCTTCAAATATTCCAGCAAAAAGAAGTGCGTCGATTCATCAGGGGCGCCGTGGAAGGCTATTCCCAACGACCAGGCCGCCAAGATCAAAAAATAGGTCACGGCCAGCACCCGTTGGTAACGGGTGCTGGACCAACCTGTTTGATTGTCTGAATGAGTTGATTCAGGCACGCATATCCCCTACTACAGCCATCGTCTCAGTCATGCTGAAAGAAACCAGATTAATGAGATGAATCAATTCTTGATTCTCGGTGGCCAGGCCAGGCTGAAGTCTTCGTAATCGAGCGACAGATTAGGGCTATACGCATAATCCACTGAAATATTTGGCCAGCGCGACTTTACATACTCTATCTCTAGCGCAAATCGTGCCTGCTTTTGAGGCGTATCTTCCAAACCTCGAGTGGCAGACTCGTGGTGATAAAGCTCTGCAAAAGGCGTCCAAACATTCAAGTATCCAGCCTCCTGTACCCTTAAGCAAAAATCTACGTCATTAAACGCGATTTTTAGGTGTTCTTCGTTCAGTCCATTAACCTGGTTAAATATAGATTTTTTAACGATCAGGCAGGCTGCGGTTACCGCAGAGAACTCTTGAATAAGCTCAGCGCGGAAAAAGTAACCAGGTACCCCTTTAGGGAGATATTTATGTGAATGCCCCGCGACGCCACCGAGCCCAACAATAACGCCGCCATGTTGCAAGCGGTCGTCTGGATACCACAACCGTGCACCTACGCAACCGACTTTAGGTTGCAGAGCGATAGAAACCATTTCACTCAACCATTCAGGTGTAATGACTTCAATGTCGTTATTGATGAGGCCAATCAACTCGCCATTTGCAATGCGAACTGCACCGTTATTGAGGGCTGAGTAGTTGAACGGACCGTCGTCTCGCAAAACACGGATGTTTTCCTCTTGATCGATCTGAGCGAAATACTCAAGCGACTCAGGCTCGTCGGAACCATTATCGATAAGAATAATTTCGTAATTTTTATACGTAGTCAGACGCTTGATGCTGTCGATGCACTGTTTTACTAATGCGTGAGCATTTCGCGTGGGTATTACAAGCGTTACCAGCGGCAGTACGTCCGGTAGCTTGTAGTGGACGCGATACATACCTTGAGGCAGTAATTCAGTTGTGCCAATATCGCCCTTGCGCTTCAGGTGGTCATCCAGTGCTTTCACACCTGCAAGCGCTGCGTAAGGTTTTTCATCGCCTGCCATTGCGGTACTACCAGCGTGTATCCTCCAATGGTAAAGGACGCGAGGAATATGGATGATTTGGTTTCGCTCCAGTTTTTCTACGCAGCGTAGTGCCAAATCATAGTCCTGCGCACCTTCTAGTCCTACTCGGAACTTTCCGACCTCTTTGACAAGATCACGTCGATAGGCTGCCAAATGACAAATCATGTTTTGAGAGCGGAAGAGAAATTCGTTCCAATCGGATTTGAAATAAGGCGAGCTGCGGTTGCCTTCGGTGTCGATCTTGTCTTCGTCGGAGTAGATAAGTCCCGCGTCTGGGTTTTCACGGATAGTACGCGCGATCCAGTACAAGGCATGTGCGGGAAGCAGATCATCATTATCCATCAATGTAATGAACTGGCCTTTGGCGACATCCAGTGCCGAATTGCTGGCCTGCGAAATGTGACCGTTGCTGCCGCGGAAAACAACCTTAATACGTTTGTCACTTGCCTTAAGAGACTTCAGGTATTCGATGACGGCCGGATTAGTTGACGCGTCGTCGGCCAGGCAAAGTTCCCAGTTAGTATAAAGTTGCGCGCGAACGCTCTCCACGGCCTCCCGCAGAAAATCCAGTGGCGGATTATAGACCGGCATGATGATGGAAATGAGTGGGTATTCGACCCACCGCCCCATGTGCTCGGTAATACGTTGTACATCGGCTTCGCCTAATGTGTCGTAATACTGCACCCATCGAGCATAGTCGTGGCGATTAGGCACTTCGCGTGTTTCTGCACCTACAAAAGCATGCTGTGCCTCGCCACGCACCCAGCGTGCTTGCGCCATGACTCCGGCAAGTCCTCTCAGCCGCCAAACCTGATACGCCTTGACCGCCGTGCTCGAGACACCGCCGCCGCGTTGGATAACCGCTCTCAGTAATGCTGCCGCACGTTTTGCACGCTGCAATGATTTGCGAACCTTTCTTAGAGGGGCAGTCACTTTCCAGCTGTATGACGATTGCATGGCAATAATCTGCAGATTCAGGTTATGGACGTGCGTGTCCTTATCGACCAATTCAAGGCGGTGGCTTTCCTGAATCGAACGAGACGAGGTTTCGAACTCCGCCAGCGCCTGAGCATGGCTTTCCTGAGCAGCATGTTTGGCTGCTTCAAGTTCCTGAAGTGCGAGCCGATGGTTTTCCTGAGCAGCAAATTTGGCTGCCTCAAGTTCCTGAAGTGCGAGGCGGTGGCTTTCCTGAGCTTCCATATTTGCGGTCTCGAGTTCTTTGAACGCCTGACGGTGAGTTTCCTGGGCTTGAAGATTCGCGGCCTCAAGCTCTTGGATTGCGAGACGGTGGCTCTCTTGGCCACTTATGTTGGCCGCTTGAAGTTCTTGAAGCGCAAGACGATGGCTTTCCTGGGCCTCAAGATTCGCGTCGCCAAGTTCCTTGAGCGCTTGGCGATGACTTTCCTGTATCGCTAGTTTTGAGGCTTCAAGCTCCTCCATCGCTTGGCGATGACTTTCTTCAACCGCCAGGTTTGCCACTTCAACAGCCTCGAGAGCTGAGCGATCTTTGAGATTCAAATCCGATATAGACTCAAGCGCCAGCTTGAGCTCCTCTTCCTGTTGAAGGAGTCGTTCAGCGACCTGTCCTTCCGTGAATAAAGTAAATGCAATCTGTATTTTGAACGACTTTCCACCTAATAGCGAATTGAGATCAACCGGCAGCACAATGTGCGGATCGTCATCAAGGGCCATGAACATGGTGCTGTCATTGATCTCGTTACTGAACGCCGTCGTGCCGGCAGCCGTCAAAGGCGCCTCTGCACTGTCACGCCATGACCAGACCTTTGTATTGGCCACATATATCTTTATGCTGTCGATCGAGAACGATTGCCTTACATTGGTCGGGTCAAACCGAAGTTTCGCGCATCGCAGCGATGCTGGAATGGAAAACAGCAGCGTCTGACGACCGTCGTGGACAAACTGGCTTTTGGTGCGCTCTTCGGTGAAGGCACCGTCTTCTGCTCCAAGATAAAGCGTTGCCAATCTCTGTGCTGTATTTGCCAGCGAGCCCATCTTCTGGATGGTGACGTCCGGAGACCAGTTCATGAAGGTTGCTGCGTCCCGACCTGTCACCCTTTCCTGGAACATCGCTTCCAGAACGATATAGCGATTGAGCTCTTCTTCAGTCACCGCCAGGCCGACACTGCCCATCAACTCGATAATGAAATCGCGCCTGCTGATCATTGTCGGTGTCGGGTAAAACGGGGTAGAGCAGGCAATCAGCAACAGGAAGCCGCGCATCAGTAGATGGCCGAGTTCAACTCCCTCCTTCATCTCCCATTCGATGTCGATAAGGTGTGGCTTGCCCTCGGCATCGATAATGATGTTCTGTGGAACAGCGTCGATGTAGTGACCTGGAAGGCGGGCATCAACATGATCCAGTGCTGACAAGCTGCCTTCTGCTGCAACGAGCTGCCTGAGGCTGTCCAGATACTCGTTCAGGAACGGGGCGAATGTCTCAACAGTCCAGTTCTGGGTTGTGGTGGCTTCAAGAAAGCGTAGGCTGAGCAGGCTGCCTTTGGCATACCCGTGAGCCGCGGGGAGAATGAACCTGAACTGATCAGCGGAGTTGTCGACAGTCGTCGAGCTGCTCAGCCGTTGGTATTGAACTTCAATGCCATCGGGCGTGGTGACGAACACGGACGCTTTGCAGTACTCGGGATTACGACCTGTGCTGTAGTGATAAGCCAGCACATTTTCCGGGACGGACTGTTCTTGCGCGCAGGACGCGATAACCAGAAACGAGTTCGCCAGGTCCATACCTAGCTGATTATCGATAACGACAGGCCAGGCCTTTTCAAGGTTGAAGGTCGTATTTGAAGGCAGTTGTGGGTCTTTGCGAGTGTTTTGTGTCGCCAGCGCCGCCGCATCGAAATTTTTCGACTTGAAACCGTTTTCAGTGACCAGGGAGTTGGGGATCTTGTAGTCAGGGTAGGGCGACAAGAAGCTCGATGACGCAAAGCCTGCTCGGGCTACGAGCGCTTCCAGTTCTCTGCGGCCAAAGGTCTTGGGCTGGCGATCGGCATAGCGTCCTTCGATGCCGTACATGGCCACGCCGACATGATCTTCCGGAGCTCCGGCAAAGTACTTGAGGCCGAGCTGGTTCTCGATGGCGATGAACAGGTGCCCATCAGGCTTCAGCAGCTTGCGAACCCGCGCCAGCATGCCGTATGCCGGATCTGCGTCATTGCTGAACATGCTGGCGTATTCAAGCACACCTATCAGCGTGATCACATCGAACTGCTCATCGACCTTGAAGTCGTCGAACCTTTCCGCGAGCACTGTGACGTTATCCAGGCCCCGAGTCCGGCTGGCCGCTATCGCGGCGCGGCGCGGGCTGCCCTCCAATGAAAGTACAGTGGCCCCTGCCTCTCCGAGATAGCGGCTGATAGCTCCGCAACCTGCGCCTATTTCCAGAACCGATTTGCCTTTGAGCAAGTGTTCGAAAGGGCGGAACAGATTGCCGCGACTCGAACTCAGGTGATAAAGCTTGGCCCAGTCAGTGCAGTACAGTGGCAATTCGGTGGACAGCACCGAGACATCATTCGCTTCACGAACAATCGCAGCCAGTTCACTCTCAGCCTTGTCACCATCGCTATAGGCAATGCCTTGATAATCCGAGCGCACCCAAACTGCCGTGTCTGCGTCACGGGTATAGCCATATTTATCAAGCTCAAGCATTAGCGATTACCGAATCAATGGCCATAGAGGCGCCAAGGTCTATCAAACCCAGAAGCTTTGGAGTGGGTTCGACGATGAAATGTATGGAGTCATAACGCCTGTCGTGGGGTATGACGTCTTCACCTTCACGTGAGGCAATACCTACTGAGATGAAATAGTCGCCGGTCGCCAGGGCGTTTTTGAACCTGAGGCAAGCTTTTGCGCTGGAGTTAGCGCCACCGATTAATCCATTTGGCTCGCAGTCGATGATATAAGAGTTGGTGCCGTACACAGTCACCCCCTCTTTTGTCTTAATTGTGAAGCCGATAATCGGGCTTACGACCATACTGTGAAATCTCATAGATACATACAGCGTTATATCCTCACCAGACTCCACGCTTTTGGGAAACTCTCGGCCTGATGCGCTTATATGGAAATCAAGCAGCGTCGCAGCACCGTCACCCCAGCGGTATTCATGTGGGTTGTAGCCCGGTCGGCTGGCGTAGACGTCCTCGTCAAACCGCAGCGCTACGGTGTCGCTTTCAACCGGAGCAATCTCGACGCGCTCGGCTTCGGCCAGGTCCAGACTTTTGTCCGTGATCGGGCTCTTGTCACGTCCGAACAGCAGGTCGGTGTAGCGATTGATCACGGGGCGTGACTCGCCGATCATTTCGATCCTGCTCTGCTCCAGCAGAATGGCGCGGGAGCAGTGAGTGACGACTTGCTCACTGGAGTGCGTGACCAGAAGAATGCTGGTGCCGTTTTCCTTCAACTGGCGAAGACGTTCGAAGCATTTGGCCTGGAAACGGGCATCGCCAACGGACAATGCTTCGTCGACGACCAGAATTTCCGGGTCCACCTGGGCCTGAACCGCAAAGGCCAGGCGCACCGCCATACCGCTCGAGTAGGCCTTGACGGGCTGATCGAGGAATTCTCCGATGTCGGCAAAGCCTGCGATGGCATCGAATCGTTCATCGACCTCGTCACGCGTCAGACCCAGTACGGCTGCGTTCAGATATACGTTTTCACGGCCAGTGAATTCGGGGTTGAAGCCCGAGCCCAGTTCAAGCAAGGCCGCTACCCGGCCACGGGTCTGAATTTCACCGATGGTCGGGTTCAACGTCCCGCAGATGATCTGCAGCAGTGTCGACTTGCCAGAGCCGTTACGGCCAACAATACCGACGGTCTCGCCTTTATTGACCTCAAAGCTTATGTCTCGCAGCGCCCAGAACTCTTTACCGTACGTGGTGGTGGCTTGTTTGCCCGCCCAGCGTTGCAGTCTCGGCACCACGGCCTGCTTGAGACGCTCATGGGGTTTTTCGTAGGTGTAAAAACACTTGGAGACGTTTTTTACGCTGATAACCGGTTGATCAGATGACATCAGCGAATCCTTTACGTGTCTTTTGGAAGAACCAGAAACCAATGGCTGCCATAACGGCGCCGATCAGAATCGCTATGCCGAGGCTGTCCCAATGGGGGAGGTTACCGAACAGCAATACGCTGCGGCTTTCTTCGATGATGTAAGTCAGCGGGTTCAGTTGCAGCCACGGCCGATAGACTTCCGGCAGTGCCGCAACCGGATAGAGGACCGGAGACAGAAAAAGCAGAACCGTGGTCAGTACGGTGATCACATGGCCTACATCTCGCAAATACACCCCCAATGAAGCCAGCAACCAGCTGATCCCCAGTGTCCCGAGAATCAGCGGCACGAGAATCAAGGGAAACAGCAAAGCGGTCCAGTAGAGTGTGTGCGAAATCAACAACTGTGCGATCACCAGCACGACGAGGCTGATGCAGCTGTGGAAAAGCGCTGAGCCCAAGGTGATAACCGGCAGGATCTCCAGCGGGAAAACCACTTTCTTTACGTAGTTGCTGTTGCTCATCACCAGCGAAGGCGCCCGGTTTGCGCATTCGGCGAACAGGCCGTGCACAATCATGCCAACGAACAGAAGGATAGCGAAACCACCTTTGCCTGTGTCCACGCCAACCCAGCGTGCGCTGAAGATCTCGGAAAACACAAAGGTATACACCGCCAGCATCAACACAGGGTTGAAGAACGACCAGGCCAGTCCCATGACCGAGCCACGATAACGGCCGATCACTTCGCGCCGGGTCATCTGCGAAATCAATGAGCGGTTCGTCCAGAGGCTGTGCACCAGGCGCAACGGCCCGGCGGATGGCGTCATGTGAGGATTCATCAGGCAGATACCTCAGCGTTTCCTGAGCCCGGCACTTTTTGAGGCAGGCATTTGCTGAGAAAACCGAGATCATCACCAGGTGAATTTGGTTTGAAAACGATGACGTCGGTATAGGCGAGGCAAGGTGCGATCATGTGTAACGTATCTCCGAAATACTGACCAGAACCGGTTGACGCCGTCCTGGTTGAAAAAAGCGTCTGACGGAAAATGCCGCCAGTTGTCTGAGATGCGAAGGTGTGGAGCAAATGTGGTGGGGCGATGGTTTGCCCGCGCGTTGAAAAAGACACCGGCATTTGAGTCCGGCGAAAGGCTTCTGCACGGAGTGGAGGGCTGGCGCAATGGTCACTGCAGGGTACGTTGCACGCATCGTTGTTCTAGGTCTTTTCGATGTGATTCCGACGATGAGCAACACGAAGGTTTTCATGGCAGGACAATGGTTGCGAAAGAAACTCATCCAGTATTCATTGCCTCGGAAAACGGAGGTTCTGCAGTCCTTCCATCGCAGGTCAGGCCCGTAAATCTGTGCCTTTGACACTGCTTTTGTCTGGTCGTGCCGTACCGCGTGGTCGAGTTCTTTACGCTGTAAACAAAGGTGCGCACATTAACATAAGCAGCACTTGGAGAACATTCGGCAGCAGGGAATTTAACCGTTGTCAGGCTAACGGTTTTCCAGTGATGACTGTGCTTTTCCCGAACACATCAGCCTGCTCTGGATCGAAGGCGTCGCGTCCAGCCCTTATCTATCAAAGGGTTGCGTGGCTACATTGAAATGCAGGTCCCCGCGAAGGGCATTGCGTCACTTTCCTGCCAGCGCGGCTGCCAGGCACGCGATGATGAAAAGAGCTTTATCACGAGGGCGTCTGCGGCATTGCCGTGCCTTGAAGATCAGGCCAAGGAACAGCGCCTGGGTAGAAGCTGATTTTCGACGCGACAAGACCTGGCTACCGCCGATGAGCCGATCGATCAATAGCACCTGCTCCGGCCACCAGCCGTCAGTGATTTTATCCAGGCGGGTCTTGAGTGCCGTCAGCCCGGTATTGGCGCCGACTTGATTGCCTGCGTGCTGGCGATAATCCATGCTCGGAGCCGGATCGATGTGCCAGAGGAATCCATGACTGCGAGCGAAGGCGTAGCAATACCAGTCATGCAAGCCTGCCTGCTGTGCATCAGCCCAGTGGTCGATGAGTGAGGTTTTGAAGGCGTCAGCGAGCCTGCGGTTCATGACATACGTACAACCCGGCCCGGCCGCCTCGAACACATGATCCCATTTGACCTGAGGCTGAGCCTTGTCCAGCAGCATGCGTCTGCCATCAGGCCAGAACGCAGTTACATTACTGGAATAGGCGTCGTGGTTGCCCGCGTTCAGGTGCGATGTGGCGCGTTCGAGCTTGTCCGGATACCAGATATCGTCCTGGTCCGAGAACGCTACATAGTCGAAGGCCGAGAAATCGACATCCCTGATCAATCGAAAGAAGTTGCGTGACGCTCCACCAAACTTTCCGGCAGGAGGCAGCAGGGTGATAGGTGCATGACATTGTGCGTAGTTGGCACACCATGCTTCAGTGCCGTCCGTGGAAGGATCGACACTGATGAATACGCTGATACAAACGTTGGTCTGCTTGAGAATGGAGTCAAGCTGCTCCTGTATCCACTCCATACCGTTGTAAGCTGCCAGTAGCACGGCGACCTTGGGAAAAACAGACGACATACTGTTCACAGCCTTGCGGTATGGAGTGTGGTGACGCTCTACGGCTTAGAAAGAACCCAGGTCCAGCAGTTTCTGCAGGTACTGCCCGTAGCCGGTCTTCTTCAGTTTCTGAGCCTGTTCACCCAGTTGCTCCGAAGTGATCCAGCCGTTGGTGTACGCGATCTCTTCGAGGCAGGCCACTTTCCAGCCTTGACGCTGTTCGATGGTGTGCACGAAGTGGCTCGCTTCCAGCAGCGACTCGTGAGTGCCAGTGTCCAGCCAGGCGAAGCCACGGCCCAGAATTTCTACGGTCAGGCTCTTCTGTTCCAGGTAAGCACGGTTCACGTCAGTGATTTCCAGCTCGCCGCGTTCGGAAGGCTTGATGTTCTTGGCGATCTCGACGACCTGGTTGTCGTAGAAATACAGGCCGGTCACCGCGTAGCTCGACTTCGGTGCCGACGGTTTTTCTTCGATGCTCAGGGCGCGACCTGTCTCGTCGAACTCGACAACACCAAAGCGCTCGGGATCGGAAACGTGGTAGCCGAATACGGTTGCGCCGCTGGTCTGCTGGCTCGCGGAGCGCAGGTTTTCCGAGAAGTGCTGGCCGTAGAAAATGTTGTCACCCAGGATCAGGCAGCAAGGGTCCTTGCCGATGAACTCTTCACCAATGATGAATGCTTGCGCCAGACCATCCGGCGTTGGCTGTTCTGCATAAGTAAGCTGAATGCCGTATTGACTGCCGTCGCCCAGAAGCTTGCGGAAGGAAGGCAGGTCTTCCGGTGTCGAGATGATCAGGATTTCACGCATGCCAGCCAGCATCAGCACCGACAGCGGGTAGAAAATCATCGGCTTGTCGTAGATCGGCAACATTTGCTTGGACACACCGAGTGTCAGGGGGTGCAGACGAGTCCCCGAGCCGCCGGCCAGGATGATGCCTTTACGATTAGTCGTGGTCATTTATTCAGAGTTTCCATGAGCATACGGGTTACGCCGCTTTGCCAGTCCGGCAAATGCAGAGAAAAGTTGTGGCGCAGCTTGTCTGTATTCAGACGCGAATTCAGTGGACGTTGCGCAGGTGTCGGGTATTCGGTGGTGCCGATTGGATTGATCGTTTCCACAGCCAGCGGTTCCCCATTCGCACGCGCAAAATCGATGACGAATTGGGCATACGCATGCCAGGAGACTTCACCGGCCGGTGCCAGGTGATAAATGCCGCACAGTTCCGGACGCACCAGCGTCTGCTGCAACGCCGCGGTAGCAATATCTGCCAGAAGCTCCGCGCCTGTGGGCGCGCCGATCTGGTCGGCGATCACGTTCAGGCTTGGGCGATCCTTTGCAAGGCGCAACATCGTTTTGGCGAAGTTGTTGCCGCGTGCGGCATAGACCCAACTGGTACGGAAAATCAGATGCTTGCAGCCCGATGCAGCGATCAGTTGTTCGCCTTCGAGTTTGGTCGCGCCGTAGTAGTTGACCGGTGAAACGCTGTCGGTCTCTTTCCAGGCCTGGCTGCCCGTGCCGTTGAACACGTAGTCGGTCGAGTAATGAACCAGCAATGCATCCAGCTGGCGGGCTTCTTCTGCCAGGACCTGGCTGGCGAGGGCGTTGACCGTATGGGCAAGCTCTCGCTCGGTTTCGGCCTTGTCCACGGCGGTATAGGCTGCGGCGTTCACAATCACCTGAGGTTGAACGCGACGAATCGTGTCCCGCAGCCCGTCCGGATTGGAGAGGTCGCCCGACACATCACCATAGGGGGATGAGATCGTATGACGATCCAGGGCAATCACCTCGCCCAGAACGGCAAGCGAGCGTTGCAGCTCCCAGCCTACCTGACCGTTTTTACCCAGCAGAAGAATTTTCATCATTTATCGGCACGTGCTGTGTAGTTCTTGTCGATCCACTGCTGGTAGCTGCCACTTTTCACGTGAGCAACCCACTCAGGATTGTTGAGGTACCATTCGACGGTTTTGCGAATACCGGACTCGAAGCTTTCTTCCGGCACCCAGCCCAACTCGCGCTGGATCTTGCTGGCATCGATAGCGTAGCGCAGATCGTGGCCTGGGCGGTCCTGTACATAAGTGATCAGGCTGGCGTGCGGCAGATGGGCCGAGTCAGGACGCAACTGGTCGAGGAGGGCGCAGACGGTATGCACAACTTCGATGTTCTGCTTTTCGTTGTGACCGCCAATGTTGTAGGTCTCGCCAATCTCGCCCTCGGTCACGACTTTGTATAGCGCCCGGGCGTGATCTTCGACGTACAGCCAGTCACGAACCTGATCGCCCTTGCCATAGATCGGCAGTGGCTTGCCTTCCAGCGCGTTGAGAATGATCAGTGGGATCAGTTTCTCGGGGAAGTGGCACGGGCCATAGTTATTCGAGCAGTTGGTCACCAGTGTCGGCAGGCCGTAAGTTCGGCTCCAGGCGCGTACCAGGTGATCGGAACTTGCCTTGCTGGCGGAGTAGGGCGAGCTTGGCTGGTAAGGCGTGGTCTCGGTGAACAGATCTTCCGGGCCTTCAAGGTCGCCGTACACTTCATCGGTGGAAATGTGGTGGAAGCGGAAGTTGCTCTTGCGGGCTTCGTCCAGCTGGTTCCAATAGGCGCGTGCTGCCTCAAGCAGCGTGTAGGTGCCAATGATGTTGGTCTGGATGAACTCGGACGGACCGGTGATGGAGCGGTCTACGTGAGACTCGGCAGCCAGGTGCATGATCGCGTCCGGCTGGTGCTCCTGGAAGACCTTGTCGATTGCTTCCCGGTTGCAGATATCTACGTGCGCAAACGCATAGCGCTCGCTGTTTTCCACGGATTGAAGCGATTCAAGATTACCTGCGTAGGTAAGTTTGTCGACGTTGATGACCGAATCATTCGTGTTGGAAATGATATGGCGGATAACTGCCGAACCAATGAAACCTGCACCACCTGTTACTAAGATCTTCAAGAGAGTATTCACCTTGGGTTATGACAAGGCTCTGCCCGGTCCGTGGAGTTAATCGAGGATTATGTCGCAATCCTTGAACGGCTACCTGAGTATTGCGCACACAGGTCTGCGGATGGCGACAGTAAAGAGCGCATTTTACATAGAAAGATATGCCATCCCCATCAAATAATTCAGGGGCGGCAGAAATACAAAAGCCCCAGTGAATGGGGCTTTGCAGAAGACACTCGATTGAATGGATGAGGTCTTTGAATACCGGTCGCCGTTTACACGTTGAACCGGAAGTGCATCACATCACCGTCCTTGACGATGTATTCCTTGCCTTCCAGACGCCATTTGCCGGCTTCCTTGGCACCCGGCTCGCCCTTGTACTGGATGAAGTCGTCGTAGGCGATGACCTCGGCGCGGATAAAGCCTTTTTCGAAGTCGGTGTGAATCACGCCGGCAGCCTGAGGTGCGGTCGCGCCAACGCGGACGGTCCAGGCGCGGACTTCTTCGACACCGGCGGTGAAATAGGTCTGCAGGTGGAGCATTTCGTAGCCTGCACGAATCACACGGTTCAGGCCGGGTTCTTCCAGGCCCAGGGCTTCGAGGAACATGTCTTTCTCTTCGCCGTCATCCAGCTCGGCGATTTCCGCTTCGATCTTGTTGCAGACCGGCACCAGCATGGCGCCTTCTTCTTCGGCGATAGCGCGAACCACGTCCAGCAGCGGATTGTTCTCGAAACCGTCCTCAGCGACGTTGGCGATGTACATGACCGGCTTGGTGGTCAGCAGGTGGAAGCCGCGAATGACGGCTTTCTCGTCGTTGCTCATGGACTTCATCAGGCTGCGTGCCGGCTTGCCTTCGGTGAAGTGGCTGATCAGTTGTTCGAGCAGGCCTTTCTGGACCACTGCGTCCTTGTCGCCGCCTTTGGCGTTGCGCGTGACTTTCTGCAGCTGTTTTTCGCAGCTGTCGAGGTCGGCGAAGATCAGTTCCAGATCGATGATCTCGATATCGCGCTTGGGGTCGACGCTGTTGGAGACGTGAATCACGTTCTCGTCTTCGAAGCAGCGCACCACATGAGCGATGGCGTCGGTTTCGCGGATGTTGGCCAGGAACTTGTTGCCCAGGCCTTCACCTTTCGAGGCACCTGCCACCAGACCGGCGATGTCGACGAACTCCATGGTGGTTGGCAGGATGCGCTTCGGGTTGACGATGGCGGCCAGCGCTGCGAGGCGCGGGTCGGGCATTGCCACGATGCCGCTGTTCGGCTCGATGGTGCAGAAGGGGAAGTTCTCGGCCGCGATACCCGATTTGGTCAGGGCGTTGAACAGGGTGGACTTGCCGACGTTAGGCAGGCCGACGATGCCGCAATTGAATCCCATGGTGTTTCCCCTCGAGTGATGTCAGGCCTTCTGGCTGTGCAGGTTTTTCATCGCCCGGTTCCATTCACCGGCGAAGATATCCGGCAGCACGCCGAGGGCAAAGTCGATACTGGCGTCCAGCTTCTCCTGTTCGGCGCGCGGCGCTCGACCCAGGACAAAGCCGGACACTTTGCTGGCATCGCCCGGGTGGCCGATGCCAAGCCGCAAGCGATGAAATGTGTTCTGGTTGCCGAGCTGCGCGATGATGTCGCGCAGACCGTTATGGCCGCCATGGCCGCCGCCCACTTTGAGTTTGGCAACGCCCGGAGGCAGGTCCAGTTCGTCGTGCGCCACCAGTATCGAATCGACCGGGATGCGATAGAAGCCGACGAGTGCCGCCACGGCCTGGCCGCTGCGGTTCATGTACGTGGTGGGGATCAACAGACGAACATCCTGACCCTGATGCGAAAAGCGTCCGGTCAGGCCAAAGAATTTGCGCTCGGGAACGAGATTGACTCGTTGCGCCGCAGCAATACGCTCAACGAAAAGAGCCCCTGCGTTATGCCGGGTCTGTTCGTATTCAGCGCCTGGATTTCCCAGGCCAACGATCAGTTGTATGGCGGTCACGACAGGGGCCCTTCCTTTGGAGTTGTGGGTCAAACCGCTTGCGACAGCGGCAATGCGAACGAAAAATGCTCATTTACCATGATGTAAACTCCGCGATCCCGCCCGCTTTGCCTGCTATCGCTCGCGATGTTTCCTGAGCAACTCCGACGTTACCAAGTAATGAAATTACTCGGCAGCGCCATCTTCTGCTTCGGTGTCTTCTGCAACAACGCGCGGTGCGTGGACGTTGGCGATTGCCAGGTCGGTACCGTGTGCCAGTGCAACGAACTCAACGCCTTTAGGAGCTTTCAGCTCGGACAGGTGAACGTTCGAACCTACTTCCAGCGCGCCCAGGTCAACTTCGATGAACTCAGGCAGGTCTTTCGGCAGGCAGGTCACTTCCAGTTCAGTGGTAGTGTGCGAGATCTCGCCGCCTTTCTTGACCGGAGCTTCTTCGTTGATGAAGTGGATCGGCACGATGGCGGTCAGTTTCTGGCCGGCAATTACGCGCACGAAGTCAGCGTGCATCACGTGGCCTTTGGCCGGGTGACGCTGCAGCGCCTTGATCAGAACGTTTTGCTTTTTGCCAGCAACGTTCAGTTCGATGACGTGGCTGAAAGCAGCTTCGTTTTCGAGCAGCTTGGTCACTTCCTTGGCCAGCATGCTGATGGACTCAGGGGCTTTGTCGCCACCGTAGACAACAGCTGGAACCAGGCTCGCGATACGACGCAGGCGGCGGCTCGCACCTTTCCCCAGGTCGGAACGCAGTTCAGCATTCAGAGTAAAATCGTTCATGTTGTTTCTCCAAAATAACCACACTCGCAATGGCGTTTGCGACCAGCGCCAGAGCGATATGGGCAAAAAAGCCCCGCCCTGACCGAATGTCAGGGCGGGGCGCTTTTCGTCGACGAAATGCAGGCTTCGGGCGAACCCTTAGCGGAACATCGCGCTGATCGATTCTTCGTTGCTGATGCGGCGAACCGCTTCGGCGACTACCGGTGCAATATCCAGTTGGCGGATACGGCTACAGGCTTGTGCTGCAGCGGACAACGGGATGGTGTTGGTCACCACCAGTTCATCCAGCACGGAATTTTCAATGTTTTCGATCGCCCGACCCGACAGCACAGGGTGTGTGCAGTAGGCAAAGACCTTGGCAGCGCCATGCTCTTTCAGGGCCTTGGCCGCGTGGCACAGTGTGCCGGCGGTATCGACCATGTCATCGACCAGAATACAGGTACGCCCTTCGACATCACCGATGATATGCATCACTTCGGAGTGATTGGCTTTCTCGCGGCGTTTGTCGATGATCCCGAGGTCGACGCCCAAGGATTTGGCGACAGCACGTGCACGCACGACGCCGCCGATATCCGGGGAAACGATCATCAGGTTTTCAAAGCGCTGGTCTTCGATGTCATCCACCAGAACGGGGGAGCCGTAGATGTTATCTACCGGAATATCGAAGAATCCCTGAATCTGGTCAGCATGAAGATCAACCGTGAGAACACGATCGATACCCACCACGGTCAGCATATCGGCAACGACTTTCGCGCTGATCGCAACACGTGCGGAGCGCGGACGGCGATCCTGGCGGGCATAACCAAAGTAAGGAATCACAGCAGTGATTCGGGACGCTGAGGAGCGGCGGAAGGCATCAGCCATCACGACGAGTTCCATCAGGTTGTCATTTGTCGGAGCGCAGGTCGGCTGAATGATGAAGACGTCTTTACCGCGGACGTTTTCATTAATCTCAGTGCTGATTTCGCCGTCGGAGAACTTTCCAACAGAAACATCACCCAGTGGGATATGCAGCTGACGTACTACACGCCGAGCGAGATCGGGGTTAGCATTCCCCGTAAAGACCATCATCTTGGACACGCGCAGTACCTAGAGGCTGAGGGTAACCTGGATGAGTATAGAAAATGGCAGGGGCGGCTGGATTCGAACCAACGCATGGCAGGATCAAAACCTGCTGCCTTACCGCTTGGCGACGCCCCTGTATTGAATCAATCGAGTGCCTGGCACTCAATTCCTGCTACAGATTTTGAAGCTTGCGATGCAACATCGAGATGTTGCTTCCTTTCGCTACAAACCCTGTAAGGGTCTCTGTAAGAAGGGCCAAGACTTTATCAGCTTCAGCTTTGTTTGGGAAGGCCCCAAACACACAACTTCCAGTTCCGGTTAATTTTGCTTCGGTAAAATTACCTAGCAAATTCAAAGCGTTACGTACTTCTGGGTAACGCCTCTCTACAACCGCTTTACAGTCATTTCGACTGTTTCCCTTGGGAACGGGGCGCACTTTAATGGGAGGAGAGTCGCGTGTCAACAACGGATCTGAAAAAATTTCTGCTGTACTTACAGCGACTTGCGGAACAAGCACCAAATACCACGGTTCTTCCGGATTTACGGGGGTCAGAATTTCCCCGACGCCTTCGGCAAAAGCCGCGTGGCCATGGACGAAAACCGGAACATCGGCACCCAGCGATAAACCGAGCGCGGCCAGGCGATCTTCATTCCAGCCGAGATTCCACAAATGATTCAGGCCGAGGAGTGTGGTTGCGGCGTCCGAGCTACCGCCGCCGATACCGCCGCCCATGGGCAGGCGTTTTTCCAGCCAGATATCCATTCCCAGCCCGCAACCTGACTGTTCTTGCAGCGCGCGGGCTGCCTTGACGATCAGATTGCTGTCATGGGGGACGCCGGGCACTTCGGTCTGCAGGCGGATCTGGCCGTCTTCGCGAATGGCAAAACCCAGCTCGTCACCGTAGTCGAGAAACTGAAAGATCGTCTGCAGTTCGTGATAGCCGTCAGGCCGACGGCCCAGAATGTGCAGCATCAGGTTGAGTTTCGCCGGGGCAGGCAAGACCAGTTGAGGCGTATTCATGCTCACTGCCCCAGTTTGCGAGGCTGCCAGTCCTTGATGACCAGCGTCACATCGAGATCCTGGCCGTGCAACTTGACCCGCTCGGGCAGCCAATAGCCGTTCTGCTCCACATAACTGAGGTATTCGACCTGCCAGCCGTCCTGATCGAGGCTGGCCAGACGACTGTCGCCGTCCAGCGTGACCTTGCTCTTGCTGTCAGGGGCGGGCAGGCCGCGCACCCACCACACCAGGTGCGATACGGGAAGTCTCCAGCCTAATTGATCCTGCAACAGTTCTTCCGGCGTTTTGGCTTCGTAGCGGCCCTGATTGGCGACTTCCAGGGCCACCGCGCCGGGTCTGCCGGTCAGGCGTGCCGCGCCGCGTCCCAGAGGCCCGGACAGGCGGATATCATAATAATCCTGACGTTGCAGCCAGAACAGGGTGCCGCTGCCGGAGTCCTTCGGTGCCCGGATGCCCACCTTGCCGTTGATCTGCCAGCCATCGAGGCTGCTCAACTGTTGTTTGTGCTCGCGCCATTGCGCGGGATCGCCCTTGCCCTGAACCGCTTCGCGGGAGGTAAGACCGGCGCAGCCGGCGAGCAGGGCGATGAAGCTGAATACGATTACATGGCGCAAAAACATAACGTCAAAGGGTCTCTGATCCGGTCAAGCGCCGCAGGGTGCTGCGCAGAATAGGGCTGTCGGGTTGTTGTTCCAGGGCTTTGGCCCAGACCTTGCGGGCTTCGCTCTGCTCGCCTTTGGCCCAGAGCACTTCGCCAAGGTGAGCGGCGACTTCGTGGTCCGGGAAGCGTTGGAGGGCCTGGCGCAGCAGGCGTTCGGCTTCGTCGAGATTGCCCATGCGGTAGTTTACCCAGCCCAGGCTGTCGAGAACGGCCGGATCGTCAGGGGTAATGGTGTGGGCTTTCTCGATCAGTGCCTTGGCTTCGGCATAGCGCGTGGTGCGGTCGGACAGCGTGTAGCCGAGCGCATTCAGGGCCATGGCGTTTTCCGGCTCGCGCTTGATGATGGCGCGCAGGTCCTTCTCCATCTGCGCCAGATCGCCACGTTTTTCAGCGAGCATGGCGCGGGTGTACAACAGATTGATGTCGTCCGGGTATTGCTTGAGCGCCTGGCTCAGCACTTGCCAGCCGCGATCGGCGTGGTCATTGCTGGTCAGGGTTTCGGCTTCGATCAGGAACAGCTGAATCGCGTACTCCGGCTGGGCCTCACGAGCCTCTGCCAGGCGTTTTGACGCCTCAGCCGCATTACCGTTGCCGATCAGGATGTCGCTCTGACGCAATTGCGCGGTCAAAAAATCAGCACCAGGCCCGACCTGAGCGTATTCATCCAGCGCACTTTGCGGGTCATCGCGTTCTTCATGGATGCGGCCCAGATTCAAATGCGCCGAATCGACGTGAGCGCCACGGGCGATCAATTCTTCAAGATAACCTGCTGCTTCATCCCAGGCCTTGGCCTCCAGGCAGACCAGTGCCAGTGAGAAACGCAGGTCGTCATCGTCGGGATACTGCTGCAACAGGCTCGAAAACTGTACCTTGGCGTCGTTCATGCGGTTCTGTTCGACCAGCATGCGGGCGTAAGTCAGGCGCAGACGTTTGTCATCCGGGTATTTCTTGATGCTCTTTTCCAGAATCGGCAACGCTTCCTTGCCACGGCCCATGCTTTGCAGCAGACGGGTGCGCAGCAGGATCGGCGCAACTTCACCTTCCTTCGGCGGGTTGTCCTCAAGCAACTTGAGTGATTGCTCGGAATCGCCATTCTGTTGCAGCAGCAGGGCCTTGCCGAAGATCAGCTGACCATTGTTGGGGTATTTGCCCAGCAGTCGTTCGAAGCTCTTGAGCAGACCATTGCGCGTATCGGAATCGGTTTCCGCAGCGGACAGCGCCAGGAAATCGAAATGTGTGTCGCCCTGACCCTGCAAGACTTTTTCCATGTACCTCATGGAATCGTCATAACGACCTGCCCGCGCCAGTTGAATCGCGGCAGCGCGCTGCGCTTCGAGATTTTTCGTGTCATTTCTGGCCCAGATCAGCGCCGTATCCAGGGCCGACTGATCGGCGCCCATGTATTCGGCAATCCGATAGGCCCGCTCGGAAACACCCGGGTCCTGCGTCTTGATCGCCTGGGTCACGTAATTATCCAGGGCGATATCGAAACGGTTGCGCTGGCCAGCCAGTTCCGCGCTCAGCAGGCTGACGAAGGTGTCCTGAGTGAACGAACCATACACCTGCGGCTTTTCTGGCGGCGCAGGCGGGGTGTCTTTCTGCGCAGTGTCGGGCTGCGACGAAACGGGGGTCATGGACTGACAGCCGCCTAGAAAGGCAAGGGCGAGGAACAACGCGGAGAATCTATTCATATATAAGAAGGGCGGCTTACCTGCGGTTGGAGCATCATGACACAAGGCTGTTGGCAAACCCACAGCCGTCGGAAAAACTACTGCAATGCTTATTTTAGCTGTGCTGCGGGCCCGCGTATGCGGGCTGCGACGTGCGATTCTAGTGGGACAATAATATGCGGTGGTTGTTCTGAGCTTATTGAAGTAGGACAATTGTCGGCTTCACGTCACCACCAGCGACCCTGAATGGCCTTCCTTGCACTTGGTATCAACCATAAGACTGCCTCGGTCGACGTTCGCGAGCGCGTGGCATTTACGCCAGAACAGTTGGTTGAGGCCCTGCAGCAGCTGTGTCACCTCACCCACAGCCGTGAAGCCGCGATTCTTTCGACGTGCAACCGCAGCGAACTGTACATCGAGCATGACGAGCGCGTGGCCGACCAGATTCTGGCCTGGCTGGCCGATTATCATCATCTGAGCCTGGATGAACTGCGCGCCAGTGCCTATATCCATGAAGACGACGAGGCCGTGCGGCACATGATGCGCGTGGCGTCCGGTCTGGATTCGCTGGTATTGGGCGAGCCGCAGATTCTCGGCCAGATGAAATCGGCGTACGCTGTCGCCCGCGAGGCCGGTACGGTCGGTCCGTTGCTCGGTCGGCTGTTTCAAGCCACATTCAGTGCCGCCAAACAGGTGCGCACCGACACGGCCATTGGCGAGAACCCGGTGTCGGTGGCGTTTGCCGCCGTCAGCCTGGCCAAACAGATTTTCAGCGATCTGCAGCGCAGTCAGGCGTTGCTGATCGGCGCGGGCGAGACCATTACGCTGGTCGCCCGGCACCTGCACGACCTGGGTGTCAAACGTATCGTGGTTGCCAACCGCACGCTGGAACGTGCCAGTATTCTGGCCGCCGAGTTCGGTGCGCATGCGGTGCTGCTGTCGGACATCCCGGCCGAACTGGTCAACAGCGACATCGTGATCAGCTCCACGGCCAGCCAGTTGCCGATTCTGGGCAAGGGCGCCGTTGAAAGTGCGCTCAAGCTGCGCAAGCACAAGCCGATTTTCATGGTGGATATTGCCGTTCCACGGGATATCGAGCCGGAAGTCGGCGAGCTCGATGACGTCTACCTGTACAGCGTCGATGATCTGCACGAAGTCGTCGCCGAGAACCTCAAGAGTCGTCAGGGCGCAGCGCTGGCGGCCGAACAGCTGGTCAGCACCGGTGCCGAGGAATTCATGTCCCGGCTGCGAGAGCTGGCGGCGGTCGATGTCTTGCGTGCCTATCGTCAGCAAAGCGAGCGGCTGCGCGACGAAGAGCTGAGCAAGGCGCAACGTATGCTGGCCAACGGCAGCAACGCCGAAGAAGTGCTGGTCCAGCTGGCGCGTGGTCTGACCAACAAATTGCTGCACGCTCCAAGCGTGCAGCTCAAGAAGCTGTCTGCCGAAGGTCGCGTCGATGCGCTGGCCATGGCCCAGGAACTTTTTGCCCTCGGTGAGGGCTCGACGGATAAAACCCCGCAATGAAAGCTTCACTGCTCAACAAGCTGGATGTGCTCAGCGACCGCTTCGAGGAACTGACGGCGCTGCTGGGCGACGCAGAGGTCATCAGCGATCAGACCCGATTTCGTGCCTATTCCCGTGAATACGCCGAGGTAGAGCCGGTCATCGCGCTCTACAATCAGCGTATCAAGCTGGTGGCCGACCTGGACGGCGCGCAGGCGCTGCTCAAGGACAGCGATCCGGACATGCGTGAAATGGCGGTCGAGGAAGTCCGCGAGACCAAACTGCAACTGGTCGAGCTGGAAGCCCAACTGCAACGCATGCTGCTGCCGAAGGACCCGAACGATGGCCGTAACGTGTTTCTTGAAATCCGTGCGGGCACCGGCGGTGACGAGGCGGCGATTTTCTCCGGTGATCTGTTTCGCATGTACTCGCGCTACGCCGAGCGGCGCGGCTGGCGAGTCGAAGTGCTGTCCGAGAACGAAGGCGAGCATGGCGGCTACAAGGAAGTGATTGCCCGGGTCGAAGGCGAAAACGTCTACGGCAAGTTGAAGTTCGAGTCCGGCGCGCACCGTGTGCAGCGTGTGCCCGAAACCGAATCCCAGGGTCGCATCCACACCTCGGCCTGTACGGTGGCGGTATTGCCTGAGCCCGATGAGCAGCAGGCCATCGAAATCAACCCGGCGGATCTGCGTGTCGACACTTATCGCTCTTCCGGTGCCGGTGGTCAGCACGTCAACAAGACCGACTCGGCCATCCGCATCACGCACTTGCCGTCCGGTATTGTCGTGGAGTGCCAGGAAGAGCGTTCGCAGCACAAGAACAGGGCGCGTGCGATGTCCTGGTTATCTGCCAAACTCAATGACCAGCAGACCAGCGCCGCAGCCAATGCGATTGCCAGCGAGCGCAAACTGCTGGTGGGCTCTGGCGATCGTTCGGAGCGTATTCGTACCTACAATTTCCCTCAGGGGCGAGTGACGGATCACCGCGTGAATCTGACGTTGTATTCACTGGATGAAGTAATGGCCGGTGGAGTCGATGCAGTGATAGAGCCGCTACTCGCTGAATATCAGGCTGATCAACTTGCGGCACTGGGTGAGTAAATGACCATCATCGCCAGCTTGTTAAGAAGCGCTGAACTTCCCGATTCTCCAACTGCACGGCTCGACGCCGAGTTGCTGCTCGCGGCCGCTCTGGGCAAGCCGCGCAGTTTTCTGCACACCTGGCCCGAGCGCATCGTCAGCAGCGAAGCCGCGCTGGTGTTCTCCGATTACCTGCAACGCCGCCGCGCAGGCGAACCCGTTGCCTACATTCTGGGCCAGCAAGGGTTCTGGAAGCTCGACCTGGAAGTCGCTCCGCACACGCTCATTCCGCGTCCGGAAACCGAGATGCTGGTGGAAGCCGCTCTGGAACTGGTGCCGACGTTTGCACCCGCCCAGGTGCTGGACCTCGGCACGGGCACAGGGGCGATCGGGCTGGCGCTGGCCAGCGAGCGACCGCAGTGGAAGGTGACCGCCGTCGATCGTGTGCCTGACGCCGTGGCCCTGGCCGAGCGCAATCGCAGTCGTCTGCAACTGGACAATGCCACAGTCCTTGAAAGCCACTGGTTCAGCGCGCTGCAGGGTCGGCAGTTCGACCTGATCATCAGCAATCCTCCGTACATCGCCGAGGCAGATCCTCATCTGTCTGCCGGTGACGTGCGCTTCGAGCCAAGCAGCGCGCTGACCGCAGGCCCTGACGGTCTGGACGACTTGCGCACGATCATCGGTCAGGCACCTGCTCATCTGAGTCCAGGCGGCTGGCTGCTGCTGGAGCATGGTTACGATCAAGGGCCCGCCGTGCGCGAGTTACTGATTCGTCATGGTTTCGAGCGGATACAGACCCGCCGCGATCTGGGCGAGCACGAGCGTATTACCTTTGGATGCATGCCGTGCTGAGTGATCAGGAACTGCTGCGCTACAGCCGCCAGATTCTGCTGCAACACGTCGATATCGAAGGGCAGATGCGTCTCCGGCAAAGCCGCGTGCTGGTGGTCGGTCTCGGCGGTCTGGGCTCGCCGGTTGCGCTGTATCTGGCGGCTGCCGGTGTCGGCGAGTTGCATCTGGCGGATTTCGACACCGTCGACCTGACCAATCTGCAGCGCCAGATCATCCATGACACCCACAGCGTCGGCATGAGCAAAGTGGATTCGGCCCTTTCGCGGCTGAGCGCGATCAACCCTGAAGTGACGCTGGTTGCCCATCGCCAGGCGCTGGACGCCGACTCGTTGAGCGCTGCGGTAAAGGCCGTCGATCTGGTGCTCGACTGCTCCGATAATTTCTCCACCCGCGAGGCGGTCAATGCGGCGTGCGTGGCATACGGCAAGCCGCTGGTCAGCGGCGCGGCGATCCGGCTCGAAGGCCAGTTGTCGGTGTTCGATCCGCGTCGCGCCGAGAGTCCTTGTTACCACTGTTTGTACGGGCACGGCAGCGAAGCCGAACTGACTTGCAGCGAAGCGGGCGTCATCGGCCCGTTGGTGGGTCTGGTCGGCAGCCTGCAGGCACTTGAAGCCCTCAAACTGCTCGCCGGCTTTGGCGAACCCATGGTCGGACGCCTGCTGTTGATTGACGCTTTGGGCACGCGCTTTCGTGAATTGAAGGTCAAGCGTGATCCGGGGTGCACTGTGTGCGGTGTGGCGAAAGGGCAGGGCGAGCATGGCTGAGGTTCACATGAGCTACGGGAGCGACGCGCCGGTTGCGGTGTTCGATTCCGGCGTCGGCGGGTTGTCGGTACTCAGCGAAATTCACACGCTGCTGCCCAATGAATCACTGCTGTACCTGGCCGACTGTGGACACATTCCTTACGGCGAAAAAAGCCCCGAGTACATCGTCGAGCGGTGCCTGACCATTGCCGGTTTCTTTCGCGAGCAGGGCGCCAAGGCGCTGGTCGTCGCCTGTAACACCGCCACGGCGGCAGGCGTCGCGCACATTCGTGAACATTATCCTGACTGGCCTATCGTGGGCATGGAGCCCGCAGTCAAGCCAGCGGCAGAGGCGACCCGCAATGGCGTGGTTGGCGTGCTGGCCACCACTGGTACGTTGCAGAGTGCGCGGTTCGCAGCGCTGCTCGACCGGTTTGCCAATGACGTGCGCGTTGTCACCCAGCCTTGTCCGGGACTGGTCGAGCTGATCGAAAAAGGAGATCTGCACAGCCCGCAGATTCGCCAATTGCTGACCCGGTACGTCGAGCCTCTGTTGGCCGAGCGTTGTGACACCATCATTCTGGGCTGCACTCACTACCCGTTTCTCAAACCGCTGCTGCGGGAGATGATTCCGGAAACGGTGGTGTTGATCGATACCGGGGCCGCTGTAGCGCGCCAGTTGCAGCGTCTTTTGTCGCGTTCCAGTCTGCTCTCGCAAGGTCCGGCGCGTGAGACGTTGTATTGGTCCAGTGACGATCCGGACAATTTCAGAAAAATCCTACCAAGCCTATGGCAATCCCCCTCCAATGTGAGAAGCTTCCGTTTGTAAAAAAAACGTGAAAAAACGCGTTTTGGGGCTGAACTAACGCTTCGTTTTTGATTTCTATAAACGCGGCTGATGAATTTTCAACACTTTTCATAACTTTATACAATTTAGGACGTTTCTCATGAAGAGACTCTTTTGCCTGGCCGTGTTCTCGGCCATTTTGGCGGGGCAAGCTTCAATGGCGCAGGCTGACGGCGTCGAATTCTCGGTGGGGCAGACCGGCGAATCGACCATGACGTATCGTCTGGGCGTGCAATTCGATTGGGATAAAAGCTGGCTGCAAAGCGACGTGGGTCGTCTGACCGGTTACTGGGACGGCGCGTACACCTACTGGGATGGCAAGGATTACAAGGACAACCACAGTCTGTCGTTCTCCCCGGTTCTGGTTTACGAATTCGCGGGCGGCAGCGTGAAGCCTTACGTTGAAGCCGGTATCGGTGTCTCGGTGTTCTCCAACACTCAGGTTGAAGATCGCAAGTTCGGTTCTGCGTTCAACTTCGAAGACCGCATCGGTTTTGGTCTGCGTTTCGCGGGTGGTCATGAGGTCGGCATCCGTGCCACTCACTACTCCAACGCTGGCATCAAACAGCCGAACGATGGTATCGAAAGCTACGCTTTGCATTACAAGATGCCGTTCTAAGCTGTATCCAGTGAGAGTGGGCTCGCTCACGCAAGCCATGGCCCGATGCCGTGGCTTCGAGGCTTTCAAAGCCGGTTCGCAAGCTAGCCCACTCCCGCTTCAAGCACCCCAGCCTCATCAGAGATAGGCCGTCGCAATTCCCTTGCGTTCGTTCAGGCAATCTTCCGCTCCCGCTTCGAATTCCCTGCAGATCAACGGTCGCTTCTCATAGATCGTGCACATCATCGTGTTGCGATCGAGCGCGGCGCACCAGCCGTCGTCCAGGCGCAGCATGACTTCGCCGCCCCATTCATCGGTATCGATGTAACGTTCGGGCACGCCGGTATCGGTGATCAGCATCACCTCCAGCTGGCAGCAGCAAGCCGCGCAAGTGGAACAGGTGACCTGTGTCTCGCCAGAAAGGGCGACGACTGGAATGAGTGTGTCGTTCAGAGCGAAGCTCCCGTAGGTCTGGCACGAGGTGCGAGGCTGCGTGCCGCGAGCCATTGCAGCAGCGGGAAAACACCCGCCCAGACCAGGCCCAGCAACACCATGCTCGGCCATAACCCGAGAGGAAGATGGACTTGCGCCAGTTGCGAACCGGCATAGTAAGACATCGGCCCGCCAATAGCGCCCAATACCGCAGCTCGCCACAATGGCTTGGCCGTCCAGGCCAGGCAATGATTGAGCGTAGTGCCCAGCACTGCCCACAGCAGAATCAGCCACAGCGGGATCAGATAGCCGCCGGTTCCGAAATCGAAAACGCCCAGAGTCATCAGCGCACTGTCCAGCACGGTGCCCGCCAGTGTGACCATCAGCACCAGTCGGCCTTCGGCCCGCCATGAACTTGTCCATATAAAATGAACGAGCAGCACGCCGACGGCGATCAACAGCCAGTAACTGTCGCTGCCCAGCACGCAGGCGAACCAGCCCGCCTGGAACAGCAGCGCGTTGATCAGCGGCTTAAGCATTGAAGCGCCCGAGCAGGGGATCGCGCAGCGCTTCGGGCTTGGCCAGCAACAGTTGCGCGGTGCCGATGGTGCGCTCCAGAAAGCCACCTTCGCAGTAACACAGGTAGAACTCCCACAACCGCAGGAAGTAGTCGTCGTAACCCAGTTCGCTCAGCTTGACGTGCGCGTGCCTGAAATTGTCGTACCACAGGCGCAGGGTGCGCGCGTAATGCAGGCCGAAATCTTCCATGTGCAGCAGGTTCATGTCCGTGTCGCTGCCGACGATGTCGAGCATTTTTGCGACCGAAGGCAAGGCACCGCCGGGGAAGATGTACCGCTGGATAAAGTCCACGTTGCGTCTGGCCTGGGCATAACGCTGCTCGCGAATAGTGATCGCTTGTAGCAGCATCAGCCCGTCGCTTTTGAGCAGGCTGGCGCATTGCTTGAAATAGGTCGGCAGGAACCGGTGTCCCACGGCTTCGATCATCTCGATGGACACCAGCTTGTCGTATTCGCCGGTCAGGTCGCGGTAGTCGGTCATCAGCAGCGTGACGCGGTCCTTCAGCCCCAACTCGCTCAGGCGTCGCTCGGTGTAGGCGAATTGCTCGGCAGACAATGTGGTCGTGGTCACCCGGCAACCGTAATGCTGCGCTGCATAGATCGCCATGCTGCCCCAGCCGGTGCCGATTTCCAGTAGATGATCGGTGGGTTTGAGCGCCAGCTTCTGACAGATGCGCTCCAGCTTGTTCAACTGCGCCTGTTCCAGCGTATCGTCGTCGCTCAGGAACTGAGCGGCGGAGTACATCATCGTCGGGTCCAGAAATTGCTCGAACAGCGTATTGCCCAGGTCGTAATGGGCTGCGATGTTTTTCTGCGAGCCCTTGCGCGTATTGCGGTTGAGCCAGTGCAGGCTGTGGATGAGCGGACGGGTCAGTCGGGCGAACCCTCCTTCCATCGCGTCCAGGACATCCATATTGCTGACGAAAATCCGCACCACCGCGGTCAGGTCCGGCGTGGTCCAGTAGCCGTGGATGAACGCCTCGCCCGCGCCAATCGAGCCGCTGCTGGCGATCATGCCCCAGGCAGCCGAGTCAAGAACATGAACTTCGCCCTGAATCTGCGCGCCAGCCTTGCCGAACACATGACGCTCGCCACCTTCAATGACGACCAGATGACCGTTGCGCAAGCCTGCCAGTTGTCGCAGTACACCGCGACGCAGGATGTTGGCGGTCAGGCCGTTGGTCCCCAGATTGGCAGAAAAACTGCTGCTACTGCTTTTCATGGCGTGAATCCTTGGGTTGCGCGGCGGCAGCACGGTACTCGCCGTCGGCGGCCTGATGGGAAAAGATCGGAATGCGTTTGACCAGCAGGCGTATGGCCTGCCAATAAATAGCCAGACAGGTTTTTGCGGTCATCCATGGAAATGTGATCAGGTAGCGGTGCAGCGTCTGTCGACTCAGCGTCTGGCGCGTCAGATTGAGCGTGGCGTCGAACATTTTCAGCTCGCCTTGCCAGTCCGCCATGTGCACGCCAATGCGTTCGGCAGGCTGGCTGAAACTCATGCGGTATTCGAGATCGCGAGGCAGAAACGGCGAAACATGAAACGCCTTGGCCACGGCAAAATGCTGATGCCCTTCGCCATTGGCGGGCAGCACATAGCTGTATCGCTCGCCCCACGGCGTGTTGGTGACCTCACACAGAATGGCGGCCAGCGTGCCGTCGCTCTCGTGGCAGTAGAAGAAACTGACCGGGTTGAATGACAGGCCCCAACTGCGCGCCTGGGTCAGCAGGCAGACTGCGCCCGTGGGCGTGCGCCCCAGCGCGGCATTGACCCGCTCGCGCACCGCGTCAATCAGCGACAGACCGCGTCCGGTCAGTTCCGGCAGGTAGTCGCGCTCGCGAAACGAGAAGGGCGCGAAGCGTTTGCTTCCGGCAAGCGGCGACAAGCCGAGCACACCGGCCTGTTCGTCCAGATCCAGGTACAGAAGGCCTATCCGGTACGTGAACTCATGCGAACGCGGCGCAAATCTGCGATGGGAGATCCAGCCGCTGTAAAGCGCGCTGTTCACAGGGCTTCCCCGAAGGCCTGGGCCACACGCAATCCGCTGACCACGCCGTCTTCATGAAAGCCATTGGCCCAGTACGCACCGCAGTACCAGGTGTGATCGACGCCATTGATCTCTTCCCAGCGCGCCTGTGCGGCAATGGCTGGCAGGCTGTATTGCGGGTGGGCGTAGCGGTAGCGGCCGATGATTTTTTCAGGATCGATGGCGGCAGTCTGATTCAGGCTGACGCAGAACGTGGTGTCGCTTTCGATGCCTTGCAGGATGTTCATGTCATAGGTGACGGCGGCCAGTTGCTGCTCGCCGCCGCCCAGCCGATAGTTCCAGCTGGCCCACGCCAGCCGACGGTCGGGCAGCAGGCGTGTATCGGTGTGTAGCACCACGTCGTTTTCGGCATAGCGCAAGGCACCGAGCACGGACCTTTCAGCGCTCGACGGCTCGGCCAACAGGGCCAGCGCCTGGTCGCTGTGGCAGGCGAAGACCACCTTGTCGAAGCGTTCGCTGCCCAGCGCGCTGTGCACGGTAACACCGTCAGCGTCCCGATCGACACGCGTCACCGGGCAGGACAGGCGAATCCTGTCGCGAAATGAAGCTGTCAGCGGCTCGATATAGCCTCTGGAGCCGCCTTCGATCACGCACCATTGTGGCCGGTGGGTGACCGACAGCAGGCCGTGGTTCTTAAAGAAGCGCACGAAAAATTGCAGCGGAAACGCGAGCATGTCCGCCAGTGACATCGACCAGATCGCGGCGCCCATCGGCACGATGTAATGATCGATGAAACGCTGGCCGTACCCGCCGTTCCTGAGGTAATCACCCAAAGTGGTATCTGCGGCAATGCGCTGGTTTTCCAGGTCATCGATGGACTGGCGATTGAACCGCAGGATATCGCGCAGCATGCCCCAGAATCCGGGTGACAACAGGTTGCTGCGTTGAGCGAACAGGCTGTTGAGGTTGTTGCCGTTGTACTCGACGCCGCTGCGCGGGTCGTGCACGGAAAAGCTCATCTCGGTCGGTTTGAACGCTACACCCAACTGGCTGAGCAGGCGCAGGAAGTTGGGATAGGTCCAGTCGTTGAACACGATGAATCCGGTGTCGATGGCGTAATGGCGCCCGTCGACCTGCACATCGACGGTGTGCGTATGCCCGCCGATCCAGTCGGACGATTCGAAGACCGTCACCTCATGGGCGCGGTTGAGCAGGTAAGCACTGGTGAGTCCGGCAATCCCGCTGCCGACGACGACAATTTTCATTGAATGTCCTTGCTCGAGGTCGCACTCGGCTCCGAGGACCTGGCCATGCGTCGGCCGATGGCGAGTCGGGCACGCGCCGGAAGCATGGCCAGCAGCCGCATGCTAAGGATGAACGCGGCCGGAAAAGCGATTTCCAGAGGGCGTTTGTCACGCGCAAGATTTTGCGCAATGTGCCTGGCAGCTTTGTTGACTGGCCAGCGCATCGGCATCGGGAAGTCGTTCTTTTCGGTCAGCGGCGTGTCGACGAAGCCCGGGCTGACCACGGTCACGTCAATGTTTTCGCTGGCCAGGTCCAGGCGCAAGGCTTCGAACAGGTAGCGCAGGCCCGCCTTCGACGCACCGTAGGCTTCAGCGCGGGGCAATGCCAGGAAGGTGACGGCGCTCGCCACGCCCACCAGATGAGGCCGCCGTCCCTTGCGCAACAGTGGCAAGGCTTCCTGAATGCAGAAGCTGCTGGCCAGCAGATTGGTCCGCACCACGCGCTCGACCATCGCCGCTTCGAACTGGCTGGAGTCGATATATTCGCAGGTGCCCGCATTGAGAATCGCCGTGTCCAGTGCGCCCCATTCCTGAGCGATGAGGTCTGCAATGGCCGTGACCTGCAGCCCGTCGGTGATATCGCCTGTCGCCAGCAGCACCTGGCTGGGGAACTGAGTTGCCAGGTTCTGCAGCGGCTCCAGCGTGCGGGCAGTCAACGCCACGCGATGCCCCGCCTTGAGCAGTTCGACGGCCAGCGCAAGGCCAATACCGCTGCTTGCACCGGTCAGCCAGATACGTCGTGCGACAGGAGTGTTCATGCCAACCTCTTCTTGAGCCAATTGATCACCCGACCCATGACGGGCAAATGCTCATAGAGCAGTGCGCCAGCGTCGAAATAGTCCCGGTGCCGATAAACCTTGTCGTCGCGCCACTTCAGGTGCGAACAGCCTTCAACAGCGAGGATGCGGCCATTGGCCAGACGCGGGTGTGAGTAATAGAGGGTCCAGACCAGATACCCTTCGCCAGGCCTGACTTCGTCGAAGGCGTGGAAATCGAATCTCAGGTCGTTCACGTTGGCATACAGCTGCGCGAAATAATGCCGCATGGCTGCCAGACCCTGAATATCGTGCATCGGATCGCTGAACGACACGTCGTCGCTGTACAGGGCACCCACCTGATCGAGGTTGTCCTTGTTCAGCGCCGCGAAACCTTCGGCGAACCGGTGCAGAAAATCAGTCATCGGCGTGCTCCGTCGCGGACACGCGGCCGGGCAGGGCCTTGAAAGCCGCCAGTGCGCGGGCGCGGCTCTTGCTCAGGTCAACGATGGGTGGTGGATAATCCGCAGCGCCAAACAGGCCGCCTGCCGAAGCCGGGTTATGGACCTGTTTCTTGTTCAGGTCGGCCAGTTCCGGTAGCCAGCGCTTGAGGAATACGCCTTCAGGGTCGAATCGCTCCGACTGTGACAGCGGGTTGAAGATGCGGAAGTAGGGCGCCGAATCCGTCCCGGTGGACGAACTCCATTGCCAGCCGCCATTGTTGGCGGCCAGATCGCCGTCGATCAGGTGGCGCATGAAAAAGCGCTCGCCTTCCCGCCAGTCGATCAGCAGATTCTTGGTGAGGAACATCGCAACGACCATCCTTAGTCGGTTATGCATCCAGCCGGTTTCCAGCAATTGGCGCATGGCTGCGTCAATGATGGGCAGCCCCGTGCGGGCCTCCTGCCAGGCTAGCAGCTCTTGCGGCGCATCACGCCATTTCAGCGCCTCGGTCTCCGGACGGAAAGCGCGATGACGTGAAACACGTGGGTAGCCGACCAGCGTGTGTTTATAGAACTCTCGCCAGAGTAGTTCGTTGATCCAGGTCACACTTCCTTCATCGCCGGTTTCGAATTCGCCGTGGTTGCTGGTCAGGGCCGCATGCAGACACTGGCGCGGCGATACCACGCCCGCCGCGAGATACGCTGAAAGCTGACTGGTGCCAGGCTTGGCGGGCAGGTCGCGTTCGCTCTTGTAGTAACTGATCTGCTCATCAGTGAATGCAGAGAGACGTCTGTGCGCTTCGTCCTCGCCTGCAGGCCAGAGGTCACGCAGTGTTTGCGAAGGTGCCTTGAAACCTTTGACGTGGTCCGGCACCGGGTCACTCTCGATCGACAAAGGTTTTTGCGCAGCGGGGGTGCGCACGGTGCGCGGCATGGCCTCGTGCAGGCGCGAGTAACAGACCTTTCGGAACTGGCTGTAGACCTGAAAATAATTACCGGTCTTGGTCAGAATGCTGCCCGGCTTGAACAGCAATTGGTCCAGATGGCTGTGAAAGTGGATGCCGACGTCTTCCAGCTTTTTCTGCACGGCCTGATCGCGGCGGGTTTCGTTGATGCCGTATTCCTGATTGGCGTGCACGCCTTCTATCTTCAGCTCATTGCACAGCTTGAGCAGAACGTCAGGTGCCTTGTCCCATGTATCGGCAGTGCGGATAAGCAATGGCACATGGAGCTTGCCGAGTGCCTTTTGCAGTTCAACCAGGTTGCGCAGCCAGAAATCCACCTTGCAGTCGGCATCGTCGTGGCTCTGCCACTGGGCCGGGCTGATCAGGTAGACAGCCAGCGTCGGGCCGCGCTCCATGGCGGCGCTCAGGGCGGTATTGTCGTGAACGCGCAGGTCGGTGCGCAGCCAAAGCAGTTGCATGTTGAGTCCTTAGATAATGCCGAGCTTGCCAAGCTCGATCTGAGCACTTAGCGGGTCATCGAAGAGGGTCAGACCTGCAACCTCGTCTGCACTTACGAGCAACTCGGCGCTGTGGATCTTTACCGTTGGTCCACCGAGCACCACCGGGCAGGCAATATTGGCCAGCAAACGCGGCAGTTGGGCCAGGTTCATGGCCTTGCTCGAATACAGCACGATGCCGCGTGGCTGCAGGTATTCCGCCGCCAGGGCCAGTTCACCTACCGGCAATGGCCAATCGAATACTTCAACCGGACAGTCGGCGCTGCTGACCAGCCAGGCGGTCAGCCATAGATGCGGTTCGAGCGGTAGATCGGACTGGTTCACCAGCAGAACCGGCTTGCCACTGAGCTGCCGGTTGTTGTGGTAGATGCGTGCGCCGAACTTGCTGCGCAGCCAGGAATAAAAGAAGGTGCGTTCCAATTGCGCGCCGAACTTGCCCTGCCAGCGTTGTTCCAGCTCGGCGAGCAACGGCATCAGCAGCTGTTCGCACAAGGTGCGCGGCGGGTACAGCGACATCGCCTGATTGAACACATCGTCGACACGACGCTCGGCCAGTTCGCCAATGGCGACCAGCAGCGTCTGGCGCAATGCATCCCAGTCACTGGACGGGTTGGGCGCTTCCTGGCGGTCGTCATCGAGCAGGGCTTTGACCTGGCTGACCGACACGCCACGGTTGAGCCAGGTCAGGATCATCATCACCCGCTGCACATGTTCCTGAGAATACAGGCGATGGCCCTTGGCCGTGCGGTGCGGGACGATCAGGCCGTAACGCCGTTCCCAGGCGCGCAGCGTGACTGCGTTGACGCCGGTCTGGCGTGCGACCTCACGGATTGGCAGCCAGTCGCCCGGAACGTCGGTATCCATTTCATTCATATTCAAATCGCATTACGCAGGCTGAGGTTTTCCGGGTGGGGCTGCATGTACACCTGCAAGGCCACATACGGATCCGGGTGTTGGCGGAAATGGTGTTTGAGCAGGGTCAGTGGCACGATCAATGGCACGATGCCTTGATGGTACTGGGCGATAAGCTGTTGGATTTCCTGCTTGTCCTCGGCACTGATGGTCTGTTTGAGGTAGCCGCTCAAGTGCTGGAGCACGTTGGTGTGGGTACGGCGCGTCGCGCATTTCTTCAGGGCGGTCATCAGCTCGCTGAAGTACTGCGGGGCGATTTCGTTCGGATCACTGCGGCCCATGCTGCCGAGCATCTTGCCCAGCGCCTTGTACTGCACTGGGTCGTTGGCCATCAGTTGGTACTTGTAGCGCGAGTGAAATTCGGTCAGGGCACGGCGCGTCACGCCTGCTTTCAACAACTGCTGCCATGCGGCATAAGCGAACACACGGGTCACGAAATTCTCGCGCAGCACGGCGTCGTTCAGGCGGCCGTCTTCTTCGACCGGCAGATTGGGATGACGCTCACAGAACGCTTGTGCGTAGATACCGCGACCGCCGCCATCGACCGGCGCGCCGTTCTCGCGGTACACCTTGACCCGCTCAAGCCCGCACGACGGCGATTTCTGCATGAAGATATAGCCACAGATATCGTCCAGTTCGTCCGCCATCTGGATGCCGTAGTCGGCGAGGGCGTCGGTGACATCCAGTTCACGATTGACCGTGCCCAGCGCTCGCGGATGTTGCGCATCACCGACCAGTCGAATGGGTTCGCGGGGAATGCCCATGCCGATGGCAACTTCCGGGCAGGCCTGGACGAAATCGAAGTATTCGCTCAGGGCACGGGTGCACAGATGAGATTCCTTGTGGCCGCCATTGAAGCGAACCTCGGCGCCCATCAGGCAGGCACTGATACCGAGTTTTGGCTTTTCGATTAAGGGCGTGGACATCACCAACCTCTACAGAAGACTTGTACAGACAAAATGCTCTGTACAACTTGTCCTCATCATAGGTGCATAGCTGTACAAGTCAAATTGTTTGTAGAAGATTCACAAGAGGTTGTGGAGGGCGAGGATGAGGGGCGTGCGGCTGGCAGGCACGCCCTGTTTCGCGGACCGAAAACTATTTCCAGCCCATGCGCCAGAGGGTGTCCGACTGCAGCACTTGCCAAGGCAGACGTTCGCTGCGCTGGGTGAGCACCGCCTGCAACTCGATCTCCAGCACCGTGCCTTCTTCGTTCTTGAACAACTCGGTCACCAGAAAATGTTTTTCACGATTCACGGGGCTGGCTGCCGTCCATTTCGACAGCAGCAGTTTGCGTGGGTTGATCTGATTCATTGCACATGTTCCAGCAGACGGCGTGCGGCTTCCTGGCCACTGAGCCAGGCGCCTTCGACGCGGCCCGACAGGCACCAGTCGCCGCAGACATAGATGCCCAGGTCGGCATCGGACAGCGCGCCCCATTCATGGGAGCCCGCCGGTCTTGCATATAGCCAGCGATGGGCGAGGGTGAACACCGGCTCGGGCATGGGGCAATCGATCAGTTCGGCGAATGCACCGTGCAGATGGTCAATGACATCTTCCTTGGGCATGTCCAGATGCTGGCGACTCCAGGCGCTGGTCGCGTGCAGCACCCACGTATCGAGGGTGTCATCGCGTTCCGGCTTGCTGCGATTGCGTGCCAGCCAGTCGATGGGGCTGTCCTGCACGAAACATCCTTGCATGGGGGTTTGCAGTGGTGTGCTGAAGGCCAGCGCGATGGCCCAGGTCGGGTCCATCTTGACCCCGGCCACGACGCTGGCCAGCTTCGGCGCGGCGGCCAGTAACGGGGTGGCCTGAGGCGCCGGCGTGGCGATGATCACGTGGCTGAACGGACCGTGGCTTTCACCGTCGGCGTCGAGCAGGTTCCAGTGCTGTTCACCGCGAAACACATCGGTGATGCGGCACGAAAACGACACCGGCAAGTCGCCGCGCATGGCCCGGGTAATGGCGCTCATGCCCGGTGTGCCGACCCAGCGCACCTGTTCGTCGGGCGACGGGCTGAGCCTGTTGCCATGGAAGTTATAGAGCGAAGGTGTCCACTCGGCGACGTGACCCTGGGCCTGCCATTGTTTGACGGCGGCAGCAAAGCGCCGGTCGCGAGCGGTGAAATATTGCGCACCCATGTCCAGCGAGCCAGCTTCGCTGCGTTTGCTGGACATCCGACCGCCGCTGCCGCGGCTTTTGTCGAACAGGTGCACGGAGTGCCCGGCTGCCGTAAGAGCCTGGGCCGCTGAAAGTCCGGCGATACCGGTACCGATGATTGCGATAGGAACAGTCATAGGGGCCTCGTTACCTTGTCTGCACAGACTACGCCGTAGTTAAAACCTGTACAATCTTCTTGTCTGGTATAACTTGCAGTGGTTCTCGATTTTGCTGTGAGTCACTTTGCAACCCTTAAGGTCGAAGACGTTCAGTCTGCTGCCAATCGACAATGGGCCAACTACCCGGGCAGGGCAGTAAAGCGCCAGTCCGTTCAGGTGTGGCCTATGGTTGAGCAAACAGTTTCGTTGTCTGGATAAGCGTCACCTGTAAAAAATAGACTACTCAATTGCCACGAACGCCACGCGAGGGAACCTGCCATGCACATATTGCTGACCGGCGGTACTGGTTTGATAGGACGAGCGCTCTGCCGACACTGGTCGGCTCAAGGCCATCAACTGACCGTCTGGAGCAGAAGCCCCGCTGACGTTTCCAGGTTATGCGGCCCTTCGGTGAAGGGCATCGCCCGTCTCGACGAGCTTGGCAATCAATCGGTCGATGCCGTGGTCAATCTGGCCGGCGCCCCCATTGCCGACAGGCCCTGGACCCGCAAGCGTCGACTGATGCTGTGGGAAAGCCGCATCGGTCTGACCGAGCAGTTGCTCGCCTGGATGGACAGGCAGGCTCAGAAACCCGGCTTGATGATCTCAGGCTCCGCCGTTGGCTGGTATGGCGACAGTGGCGAGCGGGAACTGGACGAGACTTCGCATCCCGCCAAGGAAGATTTCGCCAGTCAACTGTGTGGTGCCTGGGAAGAAACCGCACAGCGCGCCGAGGCACTGGGTGTGCGCGTGGTGGTGTTACGCACCGGGCTGGTGTTGTCCGATCATGGCGGTTTCCTGCAACGACTGCTGCTGCCGTTCAAGCTGGGCATGGGTGGTCCGATCGGCAATGGCAGGCAGTGGATGCCTTGGGTGCATATCGAGGATCAAATCGCCGCGATTGATTTTCTGTTGAATCTTGCTGACGCACGCGGCCCGTATAATCTTTGCGCGCCGGCAGCGGTGCGCAATCGCGAGTTCGCCAAGACCCTGGCCGGCGTGTTGCACCGGCCGGCATTCATGCCGATGCCGGCGCTGGCATTGAAGGCGCTGCTGGGTGAACTGTCGGTGCTGCTGCTGGGTGGCCAGCGGGCTCGACCCGAACGCCTGCAACAAGCTGGCTTTACCTTTCGCTTCACCGATCTTAAAACCGCCCTGCAGGATTTGCTGGGTCGACACTGAAAGCCATTGAATTAGGATGTTGCATGACCGATCACGCGTTGTTGCTGGTCAACCTGGGTTCGCCTGCTTCTACCCAAGTGGCAGATGTGCGCAGTTACCTCAATCAGTTCCTGATGGACCCTTACGTTATCGACCTGCCGTGGCCGGTGCGCAGGTTGTTGGTGTCGCTGATCCTGATCAAGCGCCCGGAGCAGTCGGCGCATGCCTATGCATCGATCTGGTGGGACGAGGGCTCGCCATTGGTGGTACTGAGCAAGCGTTTGCAGCAGGCGATGAAAAAGGAGTGGGATCACGGCCCGGTCGAGCTGGCGATGCGTTACGGCGAGCCATCCATTGAAACCGTGCTGACGCGTCTGGCAGAGCAGGGCTTCAAGAAGGTCACCCTCGCGCCACTTTATCCACAGTTCGCCGACAGCACCGTCACCACGGTGATCGAAGAAGCCAAGCGCGTGGTGCGGGCCAAATCCTTAAGGATGCAGTTCTCACTGTTGCAGCCATTTTTCGACCAGCCTGAATACCTGAACGCACTGGTGGAAAACGTGCGTCCGCATCTGGAGCAGCCGCATGATCATCTGCTGCTGAGCTTCCACGGTCTGCCGGAGCGGCATCTGCACAAGCTCGACCCGACCGGCAAGCATTGCTTCAAGGAAGACTGCTGCATGACCGCGCCGGCGGAAGTGCTCGCCACCTGTTACCGCGCCCAGTGCCTGCAATCGGCAGCGGCCTTTGCCAAGCGCATGGGCATCCCGGATGGCAAATGGTCAGTGTCGTTCCAGTCGCGGCTGGGCCGCGCCAAGTGGATCGAACCCTACACCGAGGCACGTCTGGAAGAACTCGCGGCTCAGGACGTGAAGAAGCTGCTGGTGATGTGCCCGGCCTTTGTCGCCGACTGTATCGAGACGCTGGAAGAGATCGGCGATCGGGGCGCCGAACAGTTCAAGGAAGCGGGCGGTGAGGAACTGGTCCTGGTGCCGTGTCTGAATGACGACCCGAACTGGGCGAAGGCGTTGAACAAGCTCTGCGAGCGGGCGCCGTTGATGCTGTAAAGAGGGCCAGTATGACCCGGGACTGGCGCCCGGGTCGCTGAAGGTTTACGGCAATTGATCATCCAGTTGCTTGTTCTTCCAGCTGTCGTTGCCTGGCAAGATCAGGTTCAGCAGGATGGCGGTCACGGCGCACAGGGCGATGCCTTTCATGCCGAAATCATCCGGGCCAGTGCCTGTGCCGATCAGCACGCCGCCGATACCGAACACCAGTGTCACCGAGACGATCACCAGATTCCGCGCTTCGGCCAGGTCGACCTTGTGACGGATCAGGGTGTTCATGCCCACCGCCGCAATCGAACCGAACAGCAGGCACAGAATCCCGCCCATCACCGGCACCGGAATGCTCTGCAGCAGCGCGCCGAACTTGCCGATGAACGCCAGGCTGATGGCGAAGATCGACGCCCAGGTCATGATTTTCGGGTTGTAGTTTTTGGTCAACATCACCGCGCCCGTTACTTCGGCGTAGGTGGTGTTGGGTGGACCGCCGAACAGCCCGGCTGCGGTGGTGGCGATGCCATCACCGAACAGCGTGCGATGCAGGCCTGGCTTCTTCAGGTAGTCACGACCGGTGACGCTGCCCACGGCAATCACGCCGCCGATGTGCTCGATGGCCGGGGCCAGCGCCACCGGTACGATGAACAGAATCGCCTGCCAGTTGAACTCCGGCGCGGTGAAGTGCGGAATGGCCAGCCACGGTGCGGCGGCAATCTTCGCCGTGTCGACCACACCGAAGTAAAACGACAGCGCAAAACCCACCAGTACGCCGGAGATGATCGGCACCAGACGGAAGATACCCTTGCCGAACACCGCCACGATCAGCGTGGTCAGCAGGGCGGGCATCGAGATCAGCATGGCGGTCTGGTAGTGAATCAGTTCGGCACCATCACCGGACTTGCCCATCGCCATGTTCGCGGCAATCGGCGCCATGGCCAGACCGATGGAGATGATCACCGGACCGATCACCACCGGCGGCAGCAGGCGGTCGATGAAACCGGTGCCTTTGATCTTCACCGCCAGGCCCAGAAAGGTGTACACAAAGCCCGCCGCCATTACGCCGCCCATGGTCGCGGCCAGGCCGAACTGGCCCTTGGCAAGAATGATCGGGGTGATGAAGGCGAAACTCGAGGCCAGAAACACAGGCACCTGGCGACCGGTCACGATCTGGAACAACAGCGTGCCCAGGCCTGCGGTAAACAATGCAACGTTGGGATCGAGTCCGGTGATCAGCGGCATCAAGACCAGCGCGCCAAAAGCCACGAACAGCATTTGCGCACCGGAAAGAACCGTACGCCACAGTGGATCATTGAACTCGGACTGCGTCATCGGGTTATGCGTCCTTCTGTTTGGTGCCGAAAATCTTGTCGCCGGCATCGCCCAGGCCCGGGATGATGTAGCCGTGTTCGTTGAGACGCTCGTCGATGGACGCGGTGTAGATCATCACATCCGGGTGCGCGTTTTCTACAGCGGCAATGCCTTCGGGTGCGGCGACCAAAACCATGGCACGAATTTCCTTGCAGCCGGCCTTCTTCAGCAGGTCGATGGTCGCGACCATGGAGCTGCCGGTGGCCAGCATCGGATCGATGATCATCGCCAGACGCTCGTCGATTTCCGGCACCAGCTTTTCAAGGTAGGTGTGGGCCTGCAGAGTCTCTTCATTACGGGCCACGCCGACGGCGCTGACCTTGGCGCCCGGAATCAGGCTGAGCACGCCATCGAGCATGCCGATACCGGCGCGCAGGATCGGCACGACGGTGATTTTCTTGCCGGCGATCTTCTCGACCGATACGGTTCCGGCCCAGCCCTGGATGTCGTAGTTTTCCAGGGTCAGGTCGGCAGTGGCTTCATAAGTAAGCAGAGCGCCCACTTCCTGCGCCAGCTCCCGGAAATTCTTGGTGCTGATGTCTGCACGGCGCATCAGGCCGAGCTTGTGGCGGATCAGCGGATGACGGATCTCACGAATGGGCATAAGGAAAGGCTCCAGCGGGGGCAAAAAAACGGCCTAGATTAATCTATTCAGCAGATACTGTCTTACGATGTGTGCAGTATTGTTCTGTTGCTTGGACGTTCGAAGCTTTTAGAAGACACTCGCAACGTTAGTCCAGAATCGCTTGCCCTGAGTCGAACGTATGCGTACCTTTGCCCGCTTTTCTTACACTGCCCACACCTGGAGAGCGCTTCATGTCTGCTGATCTCGAGCATATCCGTCAAATCATGCGCGAGGCTGACTGCCTGTACACAGAGGCTGAAGTCGATGCTGCCATCGCCCGCGTCGGCGCGCAGATCAATGCCGAACTGGCTGAACGCAACCCGGTTGTGTTTTGCGTGATGAACGGCGGTCTGATTTTCTCGGGCAAGCTGTTGACCCACCTGAACTTCCCGCTGGAGGCGTCCTATCTGCACGCTACCCGTTATCGCAATGAAACCACAGGTGGCGACCTGTTCTGGAAAGCCAAGCCGGAAGTGTCGTTCATCGACCGCGACGTGCTGATCATCGATGACATTCTCGATGAAGGCCACACGCTGGGCGCGATCATCGACTTCTGCAAGCATGCCGGTGCCCGCGCCGTGCACACCGCGGTGCTGATCGACAAGGACCATGACCGCAAGGCTCGCCCGGACCTTAAAGCCAACTACGTCGGTCTGCCGTGCATCGACCGTTACATCTTCGGCTTCGGCATGGACTACAAAGGCTACTGGCGCAACGCTGCCGGTATCTACGCCGTCAAAGGCATGTAACGCAGCTTGACCGCTGCCTTGGCACACGCCGGGGCAGCGTCTGTCCGTTTCTCTCGGGGAAAACTGCATGAAGCTACTGATTCCCGGCGCGCTCGCGCTGGCGTTGTTGTCGGGGTTGCCATTCGTGACATCGGTGTCGGCCAGTCCCATGCATGAGCAATACCTGCCACCTGACGAGCAGGGCCTGCGTGTCGGGGAGCCCGAGCAGCAACAATTGATGCGGGTCACCGAGTTCACCATCGTCGCCGGTAATCAACGACTTTCCAGTCAGCAGCCGATTCCGGTCACGTCGCCGCTGCTATTACGTCTGAAGGGCAAGTCGCTGAACAAGGGCGCGTCCATCTCGCAGGTTCTGGTTCATTTCGATGCGGGCGATAGCAAAAGCCTCAAAAAACCGACTTACGACGAGTCTTCGCGCACCCTGACGCTCTACTATCCGCTGGCCCAATACCGGGTGCTGGTGGACCTGCTGCGCAATGAAAAGGTGTATTGCCAGTTCCTCAGCTACGCCAACGGCCACATCTGGGCCGATCTGCACACAACGCCCACACGCGCGCGTTGAGCCGCAGGCGCGCAGGGGGGTAAACTGCCCGCCCGTGAAAGTGTGCGACAAGCTGGAGCCTGCAATGCGTAAAGACAAAAAGCAGTTGATTGGCGATGAGATCGGTGACGAGCAGATCAAGCTGTTCCTCAACTTCGAACCCTACGACGCCACTTCGCCGTCGCTGCACAAGCTGATCAAGGCCTATCGCGGCCTGCGGATCAACGATTTCGAGCGCTTTCTGGTGTTCTTCAAGGAAGCCGGTCACGACTTCGACGGTAAGGACGAGCACGGCAATGACTTCATCGCTCTGATCAAGGATCAGCGCAACGCCGACGAGTACATCGAACTGATCGAACAGGCGCGCAGCTGAGCGCTCGCACCTTGAGCATGCCCACGCGGTGTGGGCATGCCGCCATGACGTGCTGCGTCGCCTTTCCAGACGCGTACGCAGGCGCGATCGCTGTCAGGCCTTACTTGCGGGCCTTGTAGGCTTTGCCGTAATGCCGTTCCAGGCGAGACTGCAACAGCTCGAGCCCGATCGACATGATCCAGTACAGCACCGCTGCGGTGGTCAGCATTTCGATGTAGCGATAGCTGGACCGGCCGTAGGATTGCGCCAGAAACATCACTTCCCAGACCCCCATCACTGAAATCAGCGACGAATCCTTGAGCATCGAGATGAACTGATTGGTTGTCGGCGGGATGATGGTGCGCATGGCCTGAGGCAGGGTTATACGCCAGAAGATCTGCGTCGGGCGCAGACCCAGTGCCAGCGCAGCCTCGCTTTGACCCGCGGCGACACCGATGATGCCGGCGCGAAAGATCTCGCTCAGGTACGCCCCGTAGTTCAGCGACAGGGCAATCACGCCGGCCATGATCGCGCCCGGCACGATCCCCACCTGCGGCAGGCCCAGGTAAATCAGCAGGATCTGAATCAGCAACGGCGTGCCGCGAAAGAACGACGCGTAGAAGCTGGCAATGCCGAACGCCACGGCGCTGCTGGACAGTCGCGCCAGCGCAGTGACGAAACCCAGCACCACCGAGACCACGATCGAGCACGCCGACACGAACAGCGTCAGGGCCGCACCTTGCAAAAAGCCATTGGGTGCCAGGTGCAGACCGATCAGGTTGGGCAGCTTGTCGAGGATGATCGACAGCTTGAGGTCGAAGCTCAGGAAAAAGCCCGCGAACAACAGGAACATGACCAGCCAGGTCAGGTACAGCCGTGTGCGGAAGCCGAAGACTCGTTTGAGCAGGCTTTGATCAGCCTGCTCGGGTGGACGCGGGAAAGAAGTCATTTACTGATATCGGCGCCGATCCATTTCTGCGACAACTTGCTCAGCGTGCCGTCCTTTTTCAGTTCTGCGAAGACTTCGCGAACCTTGGCGTCCCACTCGGGATCGTTCTTCTCGATGGCCACGAAGTTGGGCTCTTCGTACAGCGACTCGCCCGCCAGCTTGAAACGCTTGTCCTGATCAAGCCGTGGTTTGGCGGTCACCAGATTGGTGAGCACCGCGTCCAGTCGCACACCCGCGCCAAGTCCCAGGTCCTGGAACGCGACGTTGTCGTTATCGTACGGAGCGATCTGCACGTTTTCGAACGGATACTGCAACGGTGTGTCTTCCGCACCTTCGATCACCAGGTTTTTGTTCAGGTAACTTTCGTAACTCGATGCGCTGGTCAGGCCGACTTTCTTGTCGCTCAGGTCCTTGGCCGAATGAATGCGGTCATCCTTGGCGTTGACCACGATCACGGCAGGCGATGCGTAGTATTCGACCGGGAAGTTGAACACTTCGGCGCGGGCCTTGCTCGGGGTCATCGAGCAGACGCAGATGTCGTAACGACCGCTCCAGCGGCCTGCGGCGATCACATCCCACGAAGGCGTTTCGAAGCGCACCTTCACGCCCAGCTTCTGTGCCACGGCCTTGGCAACATCGACGTCAAAGCCGTCCAGCTCGTTTTTGTCATTCAGAAACGAGAAGGGCGGATAGCTCTCCATGAGGACATTGACCAGCTCTTTGTTCTTCTGCACGCGGTCCAGTGTGGCGCCGGCCAGGGCTTGAGTGGAGGCAGCCAGAGTAACCAGGCCAATGCCCAGCAAAGCGCTAAGTTTCACAGATGTCCCCTGAGAAAGTATTTGTAGTTTGATGAAAGTGCCGTATTAAATACGTTATACAAGACTGACTCATAATGAGTTTTTTTCATATACATATAAGTAGATCACCTATGACCCAAGGCACAACTGTAATTCTCGACGGCGGCATGGGCCGCGAACTACAGCGTCGCGGCGCGCCATTCCGCCAGCCAGAGTGGTCTGCGCTGGCCTTGAGTGAAGCGCCTGAAGCCGTCAGTGACGTGCATGCCGCTTATATCGAAAGTGGCGCTCAGGTGATTACCAGCAACAGTTACGCCGTGGTGCCGTTTCACATCGGCGAAGCGCGTTTCGCTGCTGAAGGTCAGGCGCTGGCTGCACTGGCCGGCCAACTGGCGCGGGCATCGGCCGATGCGTCGGGTGGTCGTACGCGAGTAGCGGGCTCCATTCCGCCGTTGTTCGGCTCTTACCGTCCCGACTTGTACAAGCCGGAGCGGGCTGCCGAAATCCTGCAACCTCTGGTCGCCGGTCTGACGCCTTATGTGGACCTGTGGCTGGCCGAAACGCAGAGCTGCATCCTTGAAGCGCAGACCATTCGAGCCGGGCTGCCAGCCGATGGCAAACCCTTCTGGCTGTCGTTCACCTTGCAGGACGAGGACACTGATGAGGTTCCGCGTTTGCGTTCCGGCGAGCCGGTGGCGGACGCGGCCAAGGCAGCCGCTGAAATGGGCGTCGCGACCCTGCTGTTCAACTGCAGTCAGCCGGAAGTGATTGGCGGCGCAATCGATGCTGCGCGTGAGGTGTTCAAATCGTTGAACGTAGACATCGCGATTGGCGCCTACGCCAACGCCTTCCCGCCGCAGCCTAAAGACGCTACCGCCAACGACGGTCTGGATGAATTGCGTGAGGACCTCGATCCTCAGGGTTATCAGCAATGGGCGGCAGACTGGGTCAAGCGCGGTGCCACGCACATCGGCGGCTGCTGCGGCATCGGTCCCGAACACATCGCAGTGTTGTCACGCAGTCTCTAATCGATCACTTTTGGCGCGCTAAAAGAAAAACCCCGTGGCTCTTGCGAGTCCACGGGGTTTTTCATTCACGCGTTGAAGCGAAGCAGATCAGGCGAAGCTCTGTTCCTGATTGGTCTTTTCAGCCAGTTCCAGGCTTTCGTCGCTCTGGCTGCTGATGCGCTCGTACAGCTGCGCGTCGGTTTCCAGGGCTTTTTCCCGCGCCGGGAAAATCTCGTTGAGCTTGGCAGCCCACTCGGTGCGGGTTTTTTCCGGGAAGCAGCGCTCGAGCAATTCCAGCATGATCGAGACCGTCACGGAGGCACCGGGCGAGGCGCCAAGCAATGCCGCCAGTGAGCCGTCCTTCGCCGACACCAGTTCGGTGCCGAATTGCAGCACGCCGCCTTTCTTGGCGTCCTTTTTGATGATCTGCACGCGCTGACCGGCGACTTCAAGACGCCAGTCCTCGGCCTTGGCCTCCGGGTAGAAGCGACGCAGGGATTCCAGACGCTGCTCCATCGACTGCATGACTTCGCTGACCAGGTATTTGGTCAGGTCCATGTTGTCGCGGGCCACGGCCAGCATCGGCTTGATGTTGGCCACGCGCACCGACAGCGGCAGATCGAGGAACGAGCCGTGTTTCAGAAACTTGGTGGTGAAGCCGGCATAAGGTCCGAACAGCAAGGATTTCTTGCCATCGACCACCCGGGTATCCAGATGCGGCACCGACATCGGCGGCGATCCGACGGCGGCCTGGCTGTACACCTTGGCCTGATGATGCTTGACCACTTCCGGATTGTCGCAACGCAGCCACTGGCCACTGACCGGGAAGCCGCCAAAGCCTTTGCTTTCTTCGATGCCGGACATTTGCAGCAAGGGCAGCGCCGCACCGCCCGCGCCGAGGAACACGAATTTCGCGTCGATCTGCCGGGTTCCGCCGCTGTTCACGTCCTTGATGGTCACGGTCCAGCCGTCACCCTTGCGGGTCAGGTCGGTTACGCGCTTGCAGTATTTGACCTGAGCATCCGGGGCGCTGGAGAGGTGCTTGAGCAACTGATTGGTCAGCGCGCCGAAATTGACGTCGGTGCCGTTCATCATGCGTGTCGCGGCAATCTTCTCGTCCGCCGGACGGCCCGGCATCATCAGCGGCATCCACTCGGCAAGCGTCGTCTTGTCTTCGGTGTATTCCATCGACGAGAACGCGTGGTGCTTGCGCATGGCCTCAAAACGGGTCTTGAGGAAGGAAATGCCGTTTTCGCCCTGAACGAAACTCAGGTGCGGGACCGGATTGATGAACGACTTCGCAGAGCCGAAGGTGCCTTTGCGGGCCAGGTAAGCCCAGAACTGCTTGGACACTTCGAACTGGGTGTTGATGTGCACCGCTTTCTTGATGTCGATGGAGCCATCGGCGGCGGGCGGGGTGTAGTTCAGTTCGCACAGGCCGGCGTGGCCGGTGCCTGCGTTGTTCCAGGGGTTGGAACTCTCTGCAGCACCTGAGTCCATGAGCTCAACGACTTCCAGCTTGAGGCCGGGGTCGAGCTCTTTGAGCAGTACGGCCAGCGTGGCACTCATGATGCCCGCTCCGACCAGTACTACATCGACTGCTTCGTTATGCGCCATTAACGCGTCTCCAAAATCTGCAGCACCAAATTGACGGCATACGATCCTGAGGCTGTGTGCCGGGATGTCGGGGCAAGGGTCTGGGTTGTGCCCATCGCTTCCCGGCCAGGATCGCCTGTCCGATTCTTCGCAATTTTTTGCATCTCAAGCGCAGGTCCCGGTCAGGCTCAATCGAGGTTCATCGTAAGGCATGAACGCACGTTCGAACCTGCTCGGCCATTCGACCATCGTCAAGGTGTCGGTCACTTGAGTGACCGGTTCCCGACGATCGTCTTCAGGCTCCGGTGATGGAGGCGCAGTCGCGGTCAGTCCTGTTCAAAAGGGCCGGTTCAGACGCTGATGGTGCCTTTACAAACGCGTACCTATTCATTGCTCGCCACACTCTTGTGAAGTAGTGAAACCGTTTTTCACGTTCTTTTGGAAACGCGAACCAAACCTCAAAAATGGCTGCGATGGCAGCTCTGGCAGATCGATGCATACAAGGTGAGGCGCTGATAGGCCAGAAAGGTTCGATGGGATTCGAGCGTTTCTGCACCATTCATCGAGCACACCGGTCTGCAATGACCTGTGTGGGCGGCTCTCTGTGGGCAGAACGGAGGCGCTAATACGGTGATTAGCCATGCTGCGAGGCCCGATCAGGAGACGTCCTTATAATCGGGGGGAGATTATAGCGATGAAACGACAGGAATTGATCGGTTTAAGTGACTTTTATTCGCGATCGGGTCAGGCGGTGATTAACTGACGGCGTGTCGCCCGCACGCTGCGTTGCGCTACTCGTGCGCTGGCGGGCAATGGGCGATTCAGCCAGGTGAGTTTCTGTTCGTGGACTTCGACCCACTCATGACCCGAAGGATGCTCGGCACATTGCTTGAACGCACGGCAGATGCCGGTGTGATCCACGCGAGCGTAGTGGCGGTGCTGTGGGCGTGAGGTGAACAGAGACCAGAACGGATTCATGGCGCAGCTCCTTTCATGAGTGAGCGTCGGGGCAGTGAAGGCAAGTCTGCCGCCCTGATATGACGCCCTGATTACATGAGCCGGGCCTGAACCATCCGGTGTTCCGGGCGGTCCCAGCCTTACTGGTTGGCGGACACTGTTAGCCGGTGTTGCACGCCGCTATACTGCGGCACATTCAGTGCCTGGCCCATGGAGAAATGAGCATGCTGCGTCGCCTTTTGTTCGGTTTGCTTGCTGTAAGCAGTTTGACCCTGGTGGGCTGTGCCCACAGTCCGCAACAACTCAGCCCGCAACCCAAGCTGAATGCACAACTGGCCCCTGTCGGGCGTGGTCAGCCGGTCATCGTGCGCGTAGTGGACGGCCGCCCTGGCCCGACGCTGGGTACTCGTGGCGGTATGTACCCGGAAACCAGCTCCATCAGCGTCAGTGGCAATGACATCGTGCCCAAGCTGCAGGCCCAGGCCGAAGCAGCCGTGCGCCTGTTGGGTTTCACGCCGACTCAGGGCGGCGGCAACGCTCCGCAGCTGACCGTGACCCTGGCAGATCTCAAGTATCAGTCGCCCAAGGAAGGTCTGTACGTGACCGAAGCCACCATCAGCTCTACCTTCCGTGCCGATGTACGCAACAATGGTCGTAACTACAGTGGCCGTTATGCGGCGTCGCTGGATCAGCGTTTCGGCATGGCACCCAACCAGGAAACGAACACCAAGCTGGTCAGTGATGTCCTGAGCGACGCCCTGACCCGTGTGTTCCAGGACCCGACCATCGGTTCGACCCTGTCGCAGTAAATCACGGCGAACAAAAAGCCCGGCCCTCGATGAGAGGGCCGGGCTTTTTTACATCTGCAGGATTCAGAGCGGGTCAGGCTGCCTGCTGATAGAAGTCCAGAAAGCTGAAGCCGGTGTCCTGATCCAGGTCGGGCAGATCGTGATGAACATGGCCGCCCAACGCGCAGTAGACAAGCCAGTGACGGTCCTGGACATTGAACGCCAGCGCGTCGATCAGCTCCTGCTGTTCATCGCTCTGGGCAATCAGATAAAGGCGATCCTGGTTTTTTGCATGCAGCATGACAAGCTCCAAAAAGAGGGAAGTCCGTTTCTTGAGGAGCCACACAATGCCGGGGGTGCGTTACGGTTAGGTGACAGCGGCCAGGGAAATTTCTTACAAGATACTTCGAAATCGGGTCGTGTCCGCGGTAAGCATGCCGAGCCATTCTTGATCCTTCGGCTGCATGCCAATGCGGGGCATTGGCATGCTCGGTCGCCGTTCATTTAAAGTGGCAGCCCGGCCTTTACCCGATATTGATTACGTACCGGCGTCGCGTATTGCTGAATCAGGTAAGGCCGATGCTCGGCAGGCGTGCCGGCCAGTCGGCTTTCCCACTCATCCTTTGCCCGGTTGAGTTCTTCGGTGGGAAACAGATCGGCAGCCAGCGGCACGTTCAGGCTCGGGTCTGCATCAGCCCACTGGGCGTAAGCCAGGTAATGCACCGGGAACAGGCGATAGCCCCCGAGAATCTGCCGATCCATTTCGATGGCCAATTGTTTGGTGTCTTCGAAATGCTCGGTGACCGGCGGCGCGAAGTTCACGTGCACGCGGCCTTTATAACCGGTGATGCCGAGCGCAATGCTCACGTCATCTTCGCCTGGCGTCTTGGTGTAGACCCCGGTGGTCGCACGGATGTACAGCTCGCGAGCCTTGGCCTGGTCGCACGGATCGTATTCGTAGCTGATCGAGACCGGAATCAGATTGAGCGAGCGGATCACGTCACCGAAGGGTTCATCCTTGCGGCTCATGTGAAACATCTTGAGGATCGCCGATTCGGTACGGTCGTCACCGTCCTTGGCGCGACCCTCGGCCTGCGCGATCCAGATCGATTGGCAATCCTGGGTAATCGAATGGTTGATGTACGCCGACAACAACTGATAGGCCGCCATCTTCTCGCGACGGCCGATGATCGAGCGGTGCACGATAAAGCTCTTGTTCAGGCGCATCAGGTCGCTGACGAAGGGCTTCTGCAGCAGGTTGTCACCGATGGCGATTCGCGGCGTGGGCAGGCCTGCGTGGTACACGGCATAGTTGACGAACGCCGGGTCCATCACGATATCGCGGTGGTTGGCCAGAAACAGGTACGCGCAGCCGGACTTGAGTTGCTCCACGCCGGTGTAAGTCACCCCATCGGTGGCACGCTCGATGGTGTGGTCGACGTAATACTCGACCTTGTCCTGCAGCGTGGCGACCGAATCGATACCGGCGAACTCACGGCGCAGTTTACGGGCAAGCGTAGGCTGCAGAAACCAGCCGAAGGCGGGTGCCAGACGTGGAAAACGGAATTTGGTCAGGATGGCGAGAAAGGCTTTGTCGCTCAGCAGACGTGCCAGAACGGCCGGGACTTCTGCATCGTTGTAAGGTCGGATGGCATCGAATTCGCCCATCATGCTCTCTTGTTGGAAACGGATAGGGTAAAAAGAAGGCAGGTTTGTCACGACAACCTTCGAAGAATGAGGCAATTATACGCATAACTGATCCCGGAGACCGCGATGCAGGAATTACAGAGTTACGACTGCCCTTACTGCGGCGAGCCTGTGGAAGCCGTGCTGGATTTGTCCGGTGGCGATCAACAGTACATTGAAGACTGTCCGGTCTGTTGCCGCCCGATCGTATTCGACCTCCAGACCGACGGTGAGGAATGGCATCTGGATGTACGCAGCGAGAATGAGTGATGCAGAGAATCTACGAGCCGGAAAACCTCATGGAAGGCGAGTTGCTGCAGGGCATGCTGGCCAGCGAAGGGATCGAAGCGCACCTCGCCGGGCGTGACCTGCTCGGCGGTATGGGCGAGTTGCCCGTGTTCGGCCTGCTCTGGATTACCGTGGAAGACGACATGGTCGAGCGCGCACGCGCGTTGATCACTGCGTACAATGCAGCTTCGCCGATGTCCGGTGGTGACGAGCCGGACAGCTTCCCCGATGTACTGGTGTGTTGAACACCTTCATTCAAAAGAGTCCGAATACCCCTCATGTGTGGACGTTATGCCCTGTTTCGCTGGACACCCGCTTTCGCGGCCTTGCCCGGTTTTCCGGCTGACCAGCAGGCGCAATGGAATATTTCTCCGGCCGACTGGGTATTGATCATGCGTGCTGCCGAGGCGGACGGTGATATCGAGCTGGTGCGCGCCCGTTGGGGACTGACCCCGGCGTGGCTCACCGACCTGTCGCGAACGCCCGCTCATGCGCGGGCCGAGACGGTGGCCGAACAGCCGATGTTTCGTGAAGCGTTCATCAAACGTCGCTGCCTGCTGCCGGCCAATGGTTTCTATGAATGGCGCGGCACATCGCGCAAACGCCCGTTCTGGCTGACGCCGGGCGAAGGCTCGGCGCTGTTTTTTGCCGCCATCTGGGAAGCGTATCCGGTGCAGGGTCACACTTACCTGAGCGTGGCCGTCGTCACTCAGGCCGCCGCCACGCAACGTCGTCCACTGATTCTGGATGCCGAAGGGCAGAAAGCCTGGCTGGCGGCCGATACGCCGCTCCCGGCATTACAGGCCTTGCTCGCGGCACCGCAAATGGCCTTGCGCGAGCGGCCGCTGGCCAACTTTGTGAACGACCCGAAACTCAATGCGCCGGAGTGCCTCACGCCGCTGGGTTGAGTCAGCCATGTTCATCCAGACACCGTTCTGATACACATCTGACATACCTGAGGAACCATTTGCCGCTGCCATGTACCAACATGGCACTTGGCTGGTATCTGGCGCTGGGTGTCTTCACGCCCTAGGATGACCGCCTCACGAACAAGGAGATTCACCATGCGTCAGTCATTTGCCCTCTGTGCCTTGAGCGCTGCGTTACTGCTCGGCGGGTGTCAGGCCGTCAATACCACGACCGGTGATTCGGTAGGTGTCGAGCGCAAGCAGTACATGTTCAGCATGCTCTCCACCGACGAAGTGAACAAAATGTACGCGCAGTCCTACCAGCAGACGGTGGGCGAGGCGAGCAGCAAGGGCGTGCTGGACACCACCAGTGAGGATGCCAAACGTGTCAATGCGATTGCCAGGCGCCTGATTGCCCAGGCACCGAAACTGCGGCCCGATTCGGCCCAGTGGCAGTGGGAAGTGAATCTGATCAAGAGCGATGACCTTAACGCCAATTGCGGCCCTGGCGGCAAGATCATCGTCTTCACCGGCCTGATCGATACCCTGAAGCTGACCGATGATGAAATCGCGGCGGTCATGGGCCATGAAATTGCCCACGCCTTGCGCGAGCACGGACGCGAGGCGATGTCCAAGGCCTATGGCGTGGCGATGGCCAAACAGGGTGCGGGCGCCTTGCTCGGTCTGGGTCAGGACAGCCTGGCGCTGGCCGACACGGTGGTCAATTACAGCCTGACGCTGCCCAACAGCCGCAGCAATGAAAACGAAGCCGATCTGCTGGGCCTCGAACTGGCCGCTCGCGCCGGTTACAACCCGAACGCGGCGATCAGCCTGTGGCAGAAAATGACCCAGAACTCCGGTGGTTCGCAGCCTGAATTCATGAGCACTCACCCGGCTTCGCAGAACCGGATCGCGTCCCTGCAGGCCGCCATTCCCAAGGTGATGCCGTTGTATCAGAGCGCGCCCAAGTCCTGATCGACGCGCAGAAACGGCGCGTTGCCTGACCGCTCGCAACGCGCCTGAATCCCTCACTTCAGACCCAGCCACTGACCTGCATCGCCTTGTACACCGCCACCAGCGCCAGTACGAAAAACGCACAGGCGGCGAGTCGGCGAATCATCGTCAACGGCAGCTTCTCGGCGGCAAAATTGCCCGCCAGTACCACCGGCACGTTGGCAATCAGCATGCCGACCGTGGTGCCGATGATCACCAGCCACAAATACGAATACTGCGCTGCGAGCATGACCGTAGCGATCTGCGTCTTGTCGCCGATTTCTGCGATGAAGAAGGTGATGAGGGTGGTCATGAACGGACCGAATTTGCGTGCGGTGCTGGCTTCGTCATCGTCCATCTTGTCCGGAACCAGGGTCCAGAGCGCGGTGGCGGTGAAACTTGCGGCGAGAATCCAGTGCAGGACCGCGTCGGAAAGGAAACTGCTGAACCAGGCACCTACTGCTCCGGCCGCCGCATGGTTGGCCAGGGTCGCGGCGACAATGCCGGCGATGATGGGCCAGGGTTTGCGAAAGCGTGCGGCGAGGATGAGCGCGAGCAATTGCGTCTTGTCACCGATTTCGGCAAGCGCAACGACTGCGGTAGGGATTAAGAGTGATTCCAGCATCAGGTTTCCTAAGGGGCGGGTCGACACGGCTATGACACGTACAGCCTTCCCGCCCCGGGTAAGGTGTTCGTGTCATAGGTCTTGTCAAACCACCGATCCGTCTGAGCGGATTCCGGGTCGCACGTACCATGGTCTGAGGACCAAGTATGTTGATACGTGCCGGACGAGCGTGAGGCTCGTGGGAGACTACTCCCCTAGGACGGAGCGGATTCTGCCTTCGCAAAATCCTTTCGGCAAGCTCTTATTTCAAGAACGTTTGGCGCTATAGATTTTGAAGCCGTTGCCCTGAGCGCGCACTTCACAGGTGCCGACATGCTCTTCGATCAGCGGCTGATAGCGCAGAAAGTTATTTGCAACAAGGCGTAGTTCGCCACCTGATTTCAGATGTTGGCGCGCTTTTCTTAGCAGGTTTTCAGTGGCCATGTAGTCGGTATGAACACCGACATGAAACGGCGGATTGCTCAGAATCGTGTTCAATCCCATGGGCGCGGCGTCGATGCCATCGCCGGTCAGTACCTGTGCTTCGAGACCGTTGGCGGCCAGCGTCAGGCGTGAGCTGGCGGTCGCGAAGGCATCGACATCCAGCATCACCACCTCGTTGTGCGGATAACGACGCTTGACCGCAGCCCCCAGAACGCCCGCGCCGCAGCCGAAGTCCAGCAAGTTGCCACTCGGAAGCTTGTCGATATTCTCCAGAAGTAACGCCGAGCCACGGTCCAGCCGACCATGGCTGAACACGCCGGGCAGGCTGATCACGGTCAGCGGGCCGTCCTGCAAGTCGATCTGATAAGGCTTGGCGAGGCTTTCCAGGCTGACCGCTTGCGGGGCATTTTCAACCGTGACCTGCCAGAGCTGGCAATGACGGGCGCTGTCGAGCTTGCGGGCGCGGCCGAAAGGGCTCAGTTGGCGTGCGGCGGCTTCGATACCGCCACGCTTTTCGCCCACCAGAAACAGCTCGCGGCCCTGTAGCCGCGAGGCCAGCGCGTTGAGCAGGTAGTCCGTCAGGTCGCGGGCTTTGGGCAGAAACAGCACTGTAGCGTCGAAAGGCTCGTGTGGCGCTTCGACGCCGAAGTGCGTACGACCATCGAAGCGTGCGTCCAGCGCGGCCTGATCGCCTGCATGCCAGCACCAGCCCCTTGCATCCGGCAGTTTCCCGAGCAGGTCGTCGGCGGGTAGACCGGCCAACAATAGCGAGCCCTGAAACAGCTCGGCCTGACGGAGTAACACTTCACTGCGCGGGTCCATGGAATGGCTCCTGAAAAAGCGCGCAGTTTAACAGGGTTGGGTCGGTGGCATTCTGCAGAAAGCGACAGGATTGACGGTGTTCGATCGGCCCGTGTTAGCTGGTCACCACCCTGATCGGTGCACCGGCAAAGAACGCCCGGGCGTTTTCGGTCACCTGGCTGACGATGCGTTGCCGTGCTTCGCGTGCGCCCCAGGCGCTGTGCGGTGTGATGATCAGCCGCGGGATGTCACCCGCCAGCAGTGGATTGCCGGCCGCTGGCGGTTCGACACTCAGCACATCTGACGCCGCGCCACCCAGATGGCCGTTGCGCAGCGCATCGGCCAGCGCCTGCTCGTTGATCAGGCCGCCGCGCGCGGTGTTGACGATGAGCGCGTGGGGTTTCATCAGGCTCAGTTCATGGGCACCGATCATGTCGCGGGTGTTGTCGTTGAGCGGGCAGTGCAGGGTCAGGGCATCGACCTGAGGCAGCAACGCCTCCAGCGGCAAACGGTCCGGACGCGCTGGACGGCCGGGGATCTGCCCCGACAGTACGCGCATGCCAAACGCCTCGGCCAGCCGTGCCACCGCCCCACCCAGTTCGCCATGACCGAGCAGGCCCAGCGTCTTGCCTTCCAGCTCGACGATCGGAAAATCCAGCAGGCAGAACTGCTTCGATTGTTGCCAGAGGCCCTGATGCACCGCGTGTTGATAATCCGGCAGACGAGTAGCGAGCGCCAGCAGCAGAAGCAGCGTGTGTTGGGCCACCGAAGGCGTGCCGTAACCCTGACAGTTGCACACCGTCACGCCGTGCTCGCGGGCGGCTGTCAGATCGATATTGTTGGTCCCGGTTGCGGTGACCAGAATCAGCTTCAGATCCGAACAGGCCGCGAACGTGTTGGCATCGATCACCACTTTGTTGCTGATTACCACGTGCGCGCCTTGCAGTCGCTGCGCAACCTGGTCGGGCGTCGTACCGGCGTGCAGAACCAGCTCGCCGAAGCTTTCGCGCAAGGGGCCGAGGTCCAGATCACCCAGATCCAGAGACGTGTGGTCGAGGAAGACTGCTCTGCCGGGATTACTCATAGCTGTACCTTTTACGGGGAAATGGAAAAGCGTAGTGTGATCAGCCTATCAGAGCCAAGGCTCGTTCATATTCATCCGGAGGAGGCCCCATGTACTGGGCAGAATTTCTCACCGTTGCACTGATCCACCTGCTGGCCGTCGCCAGTCCCGGTCCGGATTTCGCTGTGGTGGTGCGCGAGAGCGTTACCCATGGGCGCAAGGCCGGAACCTGGGCTGCGCTGGGTGTCGGTTCAGCGATCTTCCTGCATGTCGGGTATTCGTTGCTGGGCATCGGCATCATCGTTTCCCAGTCCATCGTGCTGTTCAACGCCTTGAAATGGGCCGCTGCTGCCTACCTGCTTTACATTGGCTTCAAGGCTCTGCGTGCCAAACCCGCGAGTGCATCGGACAACGTCATCAAGACCGTTGCAGGCGAGCGCACCGCGCGTGGCGCCTACACGAGCGGCTTCGTCACCAACGGCCTGAACCCCAAGGCGACGCTGTTTTTCCTCTCGCTGTTCACTGTCGTGATCAACCCGCACACTCCGCTGCTGGTGCAGGGCGGTTACGGTGTCTATCTCGCGGTGGCGACTGCCTTGTGGTTCTGTCTGGTGGCCCGTCTGTTCAGTCAGGCGCGGGTACGTGCCGGGTTTGCGCGCATGGGCCACTGGTTCGACCGTGCAATGGGCGGCGTGCTGATCGCGCTGGGCGTGAAACTGGCGCTGACCGAGGTGCGCTGAGTTTGCCGATGTGAGCGGGCGATGCCTGTGACAGGTGCAAGCGTCTCAGGCCCGTCGCAGCTGGCCAGACGCCTGCACGCAGGTCATGAACAAATCATCATTTTGGCTGATTTGGCTGGCGAGGCGAGGCTCTAGAGTCCATATTTCAGGCTTGGCCTGCGAACCTTGGATAGGGACTCATATGTTACAGACTCGCGTTCTTCCGCCAGCCGATGGCGCTTATCAGTACCCTCTGTTGATCAAACGGCTTCTGATGTCGGGCAGCCGCTACGAAAAGACGCGTGAAATCATTTATCGCGATTGCGTTCGCTACACCTACCTTGAGCTCAATGAACGCATCTGTCGTCTGGCCAATGCGCTGACTGCGGCGGGCGTCAAGGCCGGTGATACGGTGGCTGTCATGGACTGGGACAGCCACCGTTATCTGGAATGCATGTTCGCCATCCCGATGATTGGCGCGGTGATACACACCGTCAATGTGCGTCTCTCGCCGGAGCAGATTGCCTACACCATCAACCACGCCGATGACCGCATGGTGCTGGTCAATAGCGAGTTCGTGGGGTTGTATCAAGCGATCGCCGGGCACCTGACCACGGTCGAGAAGACCCTGCTGCTGACTGACCTTCCAGACAAGACGGCCGACCTGCCGAATCTGGTCGGCGAGTACGAAGAACTGCTGGCTGCGGCCAGTCCCGAATACGCATTCGAGGACTTCGACGAAAACTCGGTCGCCACCATGTTCTATACGACCGGCACCACCGGTAACCCCAAGGGTGTCTATTTCACGCACCGTCAGCTGGTTCTGCACACGCTGGGCGTATCGACCATCATGGGCTGTATCGACAGCGTGCGTTTGCTGGGCACCGATGACGTCTACATGCCGATCACGCCGATGTTCCATGTACACGCATGGGGCATTCCCTACGCGGCGACGATGCTGGGGCTCAAGCAGGTCTATCCCGGTCGTTATGATCCCGAATTGCTGGTCGAGCTGTGGCGCAAGGAGAAGGTCACGTTCTCTCACTGCGTGCCCACCATCATGCAGATGCTGCTCAATGCCAAGGGTGCGAAGGACATCGATTTCGGCGGCTGGAAAATCATCATTGGCGGCAGCGCGCTCACGCGTACGTTGTACAAGGCCGCCAAGGCGAAGGGTATACAGCTCACGGCCGCTTACGGCATGTCCGAAACCGGGCCGCTGATTTCCGTTGCTCATATCAACGAAGAGCTCAAAGCCGGCAGTGACGAGGACCGCATCACCTATCGGATCAAGGCCGGTGTGCCGGGGATGCTGGTGGATGCGGCGATCATGGACGAGCAGGGCAACTTCCTGCCTGCCGATGGCGAAACCCAGGGCGAGCTTGTATTGCGTGCACCGTGGCTGAGCGAAAGCTACTTCCGCGAGCCGCAGAAGGGGGCCGAGCTCTGGTCTGGAGGCTGGCTGCATACCGGCGACGTCGCAACGCTGGACGGCATGGGGTTCATCGATATTCGCGACCGCATCAAGGATGTGATCAAGACGGGCGGCGAATGGATTTCTTCGCTGGAACTTGAAGACCTGTGCAGCCGCCATCCCGCCGTGCGTGAAGTGGCGGTGGTCGGTATCCCGGATCCGCAGTGGGGCGAGCGGCCGTTTGCGTTGCTGGTGGTGCGCGAAGGTCACGAACTCGACGCCAGTGTTCTGAAAGAACACCTCAAGCCTTTCGTCGAGCAAGGTCACATCAACAAGTGGGCGATTCCCAGCCAGATCGCGCTTGTTACTGAAATTCCCAAGACCAGCGTCGGCAAACTCGACAAGAAGCGAATGCGCCTGGACATCGTCGAATGGCAGAACAACAACAGCGCATTTCTTTCCACGCTCTGACCGGTTTTCATAACACGCGCCTGTCGTGCCACCGGGGGCGGCAGGCGTTTACGTCGCCGGTCTGGCGGCGCGCCTTGCCAAATCGCTAATTTAAGCCATTCTCCCCACCAGGCCTGTCGAGCTGGACCTCGGGAACAGGCGGGCCAGAGGCGTTGATGCTGCAAATCACACTTTAGAGGGATATGGCATCAACGCGTGCTGGCTATAGTCGGCATTGGGAATGAGCAAGAGCGCAACCTGCATTTTTTTGTCGTAGCCAATCGGGCTGCCTGATGAGTGTTGACGTCGTCAGTAATCGACGGCTGCGTCGTTTTTGGATGTTCCCCACTGCCATAACAATAAAAGCACAAGGAGTAGCGTCGATGACAACAACCAATCCGTTCTGGCGCCGGGCCAAATTGCCCCTGGCTGTCAGTCTTGCCTCTTCGCTCGCCGGTCCTGCTTTCGGCGTCTCGTTCAACATTGGTGAAATCGAAGGCAGCTTCGACTCCTCGCTGTCCGTCGGCGCCAGCTGGTCAACGGAGAAGGCCAACAAGAACCTGATCGGCGCCAACAATGGCGGGCGCGGTCTGTCGCAGACGTCTGACGACGGCCACTTGAACTTCAAGCGTGGGGAGACGTTTTCGAAGATCTTCAAGGGCATCCACGATCTCGAATTGAAGTACGGTGATACCGGCGTCTTCGTGCGTGGCAAATACTGGTATGACTTCGAACTCAAAGACGAAGGTCGCGAGTTCAAGGACATCAGCGACTCAGGCCGCAAAGAGGGCGCCAAGTCCTCCGGCTTCCAGCTGCTCGACGCTTTCGTGTACCACAACTATTCGATCGCCGATCAACCGGGTGCGGTGCGGTTTGGTAAACAGGTGATCAGTTGGGGCGAAAGTACCTTCATCGGCGGCGGCATCAACAGCGTCAACCCGATCGACGTCTCGGCGTTTCGCCGTCCTGGCTCGGAAATCAAGGAAGGCCTGATTCCGGTCAACATGTTCTACCTGTCACAAAGCCTGACCGACAACCTGTCTGCCGAAGGCTTTTACCAGTTGGAATGGGACCAGACGGTGGTCGACAACTGCGGCACCTTCTTTTCGCAGCCCGACGTGATCGCCGATGGCTGCGACAGTAACCTCGCCGTATTGCGCAGTCGTAGCGGCCTGAACACCTCGCTCGCAGCCGCCGGTCTTCCTGCTGCGGCACGCGGCGCGGTTTTCAACTCGCTGAGCCAGCAGGGCGTGGTGTTCGGCAACCCTGACGAAGGCGCCGTCGTGCGTCGTGGCCCTGACCGTGATGCACGTGACAGCGGCCAGTTCGGTTTTGCCCTGCGCTACAACTACGAACCGCTGGACACCGAGTTCGGCGCTTACATGATGAACTACCACAGCCGTGCGCCGATCTTCAGCGGCCGTGGCGGTTCTGCTGCCTCGTTCAGTCCGGCCGGTCTGGTGGGCTCGCTGGTGCGTAACGGCATTCCTCAGGCAACCGCCGCACGTCTGGCACCGACGTTGCTGCCCGTCGTAGTGGCCGGTAACTCCAGTTACTACGTCGAATACCCGGAAGACATCCGCCTGTATGGCCTGAGTTTCTCCACCACATTGCCCACCGGCACCGCGTGGAGTGGCGAGATCAGCTACCGTCCGAATGCGCCGGTCCAGGTCAACACCACCGACATCCTGTACTCGGGCATTTCACCGCTCAACCCCAACGTATCGCTGCTGAGCGGACAGCCCAACACCGATCAGCCAGGTTATCGCCGCAAGGAAATCACCCAGCTGCAGACCACCTTCACCCAGTTCTTCGATCAGGTCATGGGCGCCGAGCGTCTGACTCTGGTCGGCGAGGTCGGCTTCACCCACGTCGGCGGTCTGGAAAGCACCTCGAAGATTCGTTACGGCCGCGACCCGGTATACGGTCCGGGCCCGCTGCCCGGTGGGCAGTGCGCGACGCTCAACGCAGGCACTCTGACCGGCGCGGATCAGAATAACCTGAGCCGTTACTGCGAGAACGATGGCTTTACCACCGCCAACTCCTGGGGCTACCGCGCTCGCGCCATCTGGGACTACAACAGCTTCTTTGCCGGTGTGAACCTGCGGCCGAGCGTGGCCTGGTCGCATGACGTCAAGGGTTACTCGCCAGGCCCTGGCGGCAACTTCGAAGAAGGCCGCAAGGCCGTCAGTCTCGGGCTGGATGCCGAGTACCAGAACACCTATACCGCAGGCCTTTCCTACACCAACTTCTTTGATGGGAAGTACACCACGGTTGATGACCGCGACTTCGTTGCGCTCAGCTTCGGCATGAACTTCTAAGAACACGGTTTTTTCGGGATGACGATAAATATGAAAATAACAAAGGGTCTGTTGCAAGCCGGTCTGCTGGGCGTGTCGTTGTTGGCGACCAGCGTCATGGCGGCGGTGTCTGAGTCCGAAGCGGCAAAACTGGGGACGTCCCTGACGCCCATGGGGGCAGAAAAGGCCGGTAACGCGGCCAACACGATTTCGGCCTGGACGCCGATGCCGAAAAACGCCGGTGCAGTCGACAGCAAAGGTTTCCTGGCCAATCCATACGCCAGCGAAAAACCGTTGTTCACCATCACGGCGGCGAACGTCGAGCAGTACAAGGACAAACTGGCGCCTGGCCAATACGCGATGTTCAAGCGTTACCCGGACAGCTACCGGATTCCGGTGTATCCGACCCATCGCGGGGCGACCGTCCCGGATGACGTGTTCGCCGCGATCAAGCGTAACGCGACCACCACCAAGCTGGTGGGTGGCGGCAGCGGTCTGGAGAACTTCGATACGGCGATTCCGTTCCCGATCCCGTCCAACGGCGTCGAGGTAATCTGGAACCACATCACCCGTTACCGGGGCGGCAGTGTGAAGCGTCTGGTCACCCAGGCCACGCCGCAGCCCAACGGTTCCTACAGCCTGGTGTATTTCGCCGACCAGTTCGTGTTCCGCGACAAGATGCGCGATTTCGATCCGAAGAATCCGGGCAACGTGCTGTTTTACTTCAAGCAGGAAGTGACCGCTCCGGCACGTCTGGCCGGTGGCGTGCTGCTGGTGCACGAAACCCTCGATCAGGTGAAGGAACCGCGTTCGGCCTGGCTGTACAACGCCGGCCAGCGTCGCGTACGGCGCGCGCCGCAAGTGTCATATGACGGACCAGGCACCGCTTCGGATGGACTGCGTACCTCGGACAACCTGGACATGTACAACGGCGCGCCGGATCGCTACGACTGGAAACTGATCGGCAAGCAGGAAATGTATATCGCTTCCAACAGCCACAAGCTGGACGATCCGACCCTCAAGTACGCCGACATCATCAAGGCCGGTCACATCAATCAGGACCTGACCCGTTACGAGTTGCGCCGTGTCTGGCACGTGACCGCCACCCTGAAGGAAGGCCAGCGCCACATCTATGCCAAACGTGACTTCTTCATCGACGAAGACACCTGGCAGGCGGCCGTGATCGATCATTACGATGGTCGTGGCCAGTTGTGGCGTGTTGCCGAGGCGCATGCCGAAAACTACTACGACAAGCAAGTGCCGTGGTACGCCATCGAAACCCTGTATGACTTGCAGTCGGGTCGCTACGTGGCGCTGGGCATGAAAAACGAAGAGAAGCGTGCCTATGAGTTCGGCTTCACTGCGGGCACCAGCGACTTCACGCCAAACGCCCTGCGTCAGGAAGGGGTTCGTTAAACGGTAATGTGTAGCATCGTTTGATACATGACGCCTATCCGGCGTTGACGCTTCGACAGGAAAGCCCCGCTCGCGGGGCTTCTTTGCATGTTGAGGCCAGCCTTATAAGCTGTAGGAATTTTGTTACAGTCTTTTCGATGATGACCTTCAAAAGGCTCACCTAACCCGCTAGTCTCCGAGCACCGCCACGCCGAAAAAACTGATTCATACAAGAGCCGGCCATGACTGATCTGTCCCGTATGCAAGGGTTCGCAGACAGCGCGATTCCTGCGTTGGAAGGGCGATTCTTCCGACCACCACTTCCCGAAGGTCATGTTCCCAGGCCCCGCCTGTGTCAGCGTCTCAACCAAGGACTGTCCGGACGCCTGCTGCTGGTCTGCGCCCCGGCGGGGTTCGGCAAGAGTTCGCTGGCGGTCGAGTTCTGTCAGGCGTTGCCGGACAAGTGGCAGAGCGCCTGGCTGGGGTTGAGCTCAAGAGACAGCGATCCCGGACGTTTCCTCGAACGGCTGCTGAGCGGCCTGCAACAGTTTTTTCCGCAGTTGGGTGCACAGGCGATGGGGCTGCTGAAAACGCGGCAGCGCCATCAGCCTTTTGCGTTCGAGCAATGGCTGGACGGACTGCTTGACGAATTGGCCGTACACTTGCTGCTCAGTCAGCCGCTGGTGCTGGTGCTCGACGATTACCATCTCGCCCAAGGCGCAGTGCTGGATCGTTGCCTGCAGTTTTTGCTCAACCATCTGCCTGCCGGTCTGGTGATCATGGTCACCAGCCGCCAACGGCCCGACTGGCAACTGGCACGTCTGCGTCTCTCTCGCCAGCTTCTGGAAATCAACGAACACGACCTGCGGCTCACGCATGCCGAATCCATGGCATTGCTGGACAGGCACAGCCGATCACTCGATAACGAAGCCCTGCAACGGCTGATTCAGCGCAGTGAGGGGTGGGTCGCGGGGTTGCGCTTCTGGTTGCTCGCGGCCGCCGAAGCCGGTGATCACACGGCCTTGCCGCAGGCGTTGCATGGCGGTGAGGTGCTGATTCGTGAGTACTTGCTCGAGGAAGTGATCGACTGTCTGTCGGCCGAGGCTCAGGCGTTTCTTTACGACACAGCCTGCCTGGAGCGGTTTTGCGCTCCGCTGTGCGATGCCGCACGCGATACCCACGACAGCGCCGAAGTGCTGCGTTATCTGCAAGCGCATCAAGTGTTTCTGGTGCCTCTGGACGAGCACGGTCACTGGTTTCGCTACCACCATTTGTTCTCAGACCTGCTGCGCGCCCGGCAGGCGAACGGGCCGCAACAGACCCGTCTGCACCTGAACGCCTGTCGCTGGTTCAGCGCACAGGGCCTGCTCGACGAAGCCGTTGAACAGGCCCTGCGCGCCGGGCATCTGGATGTCGCGGCCAATCTGGTGCAGAACCTTTCCGAAGAACAACTGCTCGCCGAACAGAATGTCGGCATGCTGCTGCGCTGGAAGATGGACTTGCCTGACAGCCTGTTGACCAGCACGCCACGTTTGATCGTGCTCTACGCCTGGGCCCTGGGGCTGGCATGTCAGCTCGATGCGGCCGAAGAACTGGCCAATCAACTGAGCCGCTTTCTGCCTGCGCCGTCGGCCACCGCGCAGAAATCCATGCTTGCCCAGTGGCTGGCGTTGAGCGGTGTCATCGCCCGTGGCCGTGGCGACAGTGATAAAACCCGGCGCTATTGCAGCGAGGCCTTGTCCAGTCTCCCGAAAAAACGCTACGGCCAACGGCTGGTATGTCTGTCGACGCTGGCCAACCTGGCCATCGCCCAAGGCGACTTGTGGCGCGCCAGGGCACTCAACCGCGAGGCACTGGAACTGGCGCAGCGGGTCTCGAATCCGCTGTTCGAGGCGCTCGCGCATTACGACCGTGCCAGAGCCTTGCAGGCGCGGGGCGAGATTCTCCGGGCGCTCGATGAGGTACGCCGGGGGTTGCAGCGGCTGAAGGGACTTTCGCCGTCGCGGCTGTATGCCGTTCGTGCACGCTTGACCCTGTACGAAGGGTACCTGCTCACGCTGCGCATGCAGGTGGACGCCGGTCGGGCAAAACTGCTGGCCGGTCTGGCCGAAGCGCATGCCTGCCGCGATATCAGTGTGCTCATCGGACATTGCGTGATTGCTACGATAGAAGGCTGCAACGGACGGTTTGCCGAAGCCTTCGCCGAGCTGGCCGAGGCCGAGCGGCTGATGCATATATGGGACGTACCGCCGATCTACTACCTGGCCATGATCACTCTGGTCAAATGCGAACTCTGGCTCGCGCAGGGCCGTACCGATCTGGCCGAAGCCTGGCTGTTGCGCCTGACCCAGACTTACACTGGCGAGCTGGCGGCCGGCGCTCCCGAATGCCATCCGCAATTGCCACAACACATCGAACTGCAGCGGGCCTTGCTGGACCGGATTCGTGGCGATCAGGGCGCCAGCGAGCAACGTCTTCAGGCCCTTGAAGAACATGCCGAACACACCGGCGCGCAGTTGATGAACCTGATCGCTCTGATCCAGCATGTCGGTCTGCTGTTGAGCATGGAGCGCCACGATGAGGCGCGAGACTGCCTGATGCGCAGCCTGCCCATGGCAGCGGGTGGCGCACTGATGCCGTTTCGCACGCTGTTGGCCGACCATCCGCAGTGGCTTCGCGAACACTTGTTGCGGGCGTCGCACTGTCCGGTGCGCGAGGCACTGCTTGAGCAGCTTCCAACGTGCTCGGCGCGCCTCGTGGTAGACACGGTACATGGCAGCGACTGCCTGAGCGTGCGTGAGCTGGATGTGTTGCGGCTGATTGCGCAAGGCTGCTCGAACCAGCAAATCAGCGAGCAGTTGTTCATTTCGCTGCACACCGTGAAAACCCATGCCAGCCACATCAACAGCAAGCTGGGCGTCGAGCGGCGTACCCAGGCGGTGGCAAGAGCCAAGGCGCTCGGATTGTTGGGCGAGTGACCGGTCGGCTCAGTCCGGTCTGCTTTGCGACCAGTAATGATCCACGCTTTCCAGACCCCAATCGGCAGGCAGCTCGATCTTGATGATGGTGTCCCGATCTCCGTCACTGGCCAGGTCCAGCACCTGCGGCGCAAAGGTCTTGCGGGTGCGCGCGGACATGAACACCTTTACTTTGGGCAGCAGCAGTGAGCTTTCGCTTTGCTCGACCACCACGCCCAGGCGTCCGCTTTCCAGCCGCACGAATGCACCCACCGGGTAGATGCCGACGGTCTTGACGAAGTTCTGGAAGACCCGCTCATCGAAGTGTCCCTTCCAGGACGCCATTTCACGGATCGAATGCGCGACGCCCCAGCCTTTTTTGTAAGGCCGGTCGGAGGTGATGGCGTCATACACATCGCAGACTGCGCTCATTCGGGCGAACAGGCTGATCTGCGATCCCTGCAAACCATGGGGATAGCCCGAGCCGTCGATTTTTTCGTGATGATGCAGGCAGACGTCCATGACCGGCGCCGCGACCGGCAGGTTTTCTTCGAGGATTTTCAGGCCCAGCTCGGGATGCGCCTTGACCTGTTCGAATTCTTCGCGGGTCAGCCTGCTGGGTTTGTTCAGCACTTCCGGCGCGATCATCATTTTACCAACGTCGTGCATCAGGCCGGCGACGCCTGCCTCGCGTACCTGATCGTCCTGCATGCCCATGCGTCTGGCCAGCGCCACCATCAGTGCGCAGACTGCAACCGAGTGCATGTAGGTGTATTCGTCGGAGGTCTTCAGGCGTGACAGGCTGATCAATGCATGAGGGTGACGCAGGATCGAGTTGGAAATTTCATCGACCAGCAGTTGCACGTCGTCCATTTGCATCGCCTGACCCATGCGGGCTTCGGTGAACATGGTCATGACCACATCCCGCGCCCGGCCACAGATGGCTTTTGCGCGTGCAATTTCTTTTTCCAGGCTGACCGCAGCGGTCTCGCTCGCGGCGATCACGGATTCAGTGGCTGCGGCGTGGTCGCAACCCTGACGCGTATCGATCCAGACTTCCAGGGTGTCGGAAGCCTGGATGCGCCTGAGCACTTCGTTATCGTGAAGAATGGTTTCGACGTGCGTTATCCAGAAGGGATCACTGTTCCACGGTCGGCAGAACTTGTGGATGTGCATGCCAAGGGTGAGTTCGGTAACAGGGATTTTTTTCAGCATGTTCAGTCACCCGGATAGTGGGCGACGGAACAGGCGCACGGGAGTGGCGGCATTACGGCCGCTGTCTGGAAAAACGCCCTGGTACTGGCAATGCCTGGACTGTGGATCGACATGACTTCACCTCAATGACTGCAAGGATCATCCTGATCGCGTATCGCCAGTATAAGCAGCACTGTGGGAAAAAATCTTGTGTATTTAACTGACGTCAATAAGTTGAGTGGCGGGCCTCTTTCAGTTAAATCAATGCCTTGCGTCGAGTGTTTTTCTGACGTCAGAAAGTCATAAAAAACAATGAACACTGGCGGTCTGTTTCTTACCGCAAACCACAGGTCGACACTGTCTCAAGGGGCCGAAACAGTACCGGGCAACGGGTGATAACGGCGTCCGAAATACACCAGCGCATCCGACTCGCTCGCGTGGCGGATGTCCTGCACTTCGCAGAACAGAATGTCGTGGGTGCCGACGCTGACTGACTGAGTGATCCGACAATCGAGCGCCAGTTTGGCGCCGTCGAGCATTGGCGCTCCGGTGCCGCCTTCCAGCCACTGACCGCCCGCAAAGCGTTCCGCTTGCGACGTCTTGCCGCCGAACAGACTGGACAGCGCCTGCTGTTCATGACCCAGGGTGTTGACGCACAGTGCGCCATTGCCCACGAATGCGTCGTAGACCGAGGCGCTGCGATTGATGCACACCAACAACGTCGGCGGCTGATCCGTCACGCTGCACACGGCAGTGGCGGTGAACCCGGCGCGGCCGTGCTCGCCGTCGGTGGTGATGACGTTGACAGCCGCAGCCAGGCTGGACATGGCTTCTCGGAACTGCAATTGAGTGACCGCAGGCGATGGCGCGGACTCGGCTGGGCGGATCTCGGAGGGTGTATGCATGGCGGTGGTCCTTCAGGCCTGGGCGCTGAGAAAGTCGAGCAGGGCTCGGTGAAAGGGCTGCGGATCAGTGATGTTCGAGGCGTGGCCGCCGTACTCCAGCAGCACCAGGCTGGCATCGGGCAAGGTGTCGGCCAGGTGCTGTGAACGCTGCCACGGCACCAGCATGTCGTCACGGTTGGCGATCAGCAGGGTCGGGGTGCGTATGTCTGCCAGACCGGTCTCGATGTCGAAGCTTTCCAGGGCGTGGATCCGTCGTAGCAGCGTGTCGGTGTCGGGGAAATGCGCCAGTGCGTGCGCTTCGTCACTGTCCAGCCGTGGCGTGTTGGCGGCGATCCAGTCGGCCGGATACAGAAACAAGGCCTGGGCTTGCACGTAGGCCTCAGGCCCGCTGTTCAGCAACAGCTTTTTGCGGACCGAAAAGCAACGGGCACTGTGCGGATTGGGACTGCTCCAGGCGTTGATCAACACCTGACTTTGCATCAGTTGTGGGCGCAGCAACGACAGCTCCAGTCCGACCAGCCCGCCCAGCGCATGGCCCATGAAATGGCAGCGTTGTATGCCCAGCGAGTCGAGCAGGTCCAGCAGTTCCAGGGCCATGTGCCTGATCGAATAATCGGTCGGCAACACAGCAGGGCTGCGCCCGGTGCCAGCGTGGTCGTAGACCAGCACCTGAAAATCCCGGGTCAGGATCGGCAGGTCGTCGGCCCAGTACCGACCGGAGCCGCCCAATCCTGAACTGAGTACCAGCGTCGGTGCATCTGCCCGTTGAGAGGCTTGAATTTCATGGAACATGCGCACGCTCCAGGTGGGCGGCCAGCGCCTACGGTCGAGGTTCAGCCGATGTGAGCAATGCTGGCGATTTCGATCAGCGCTTCGGGTTTGACCAGACCGCACTGAATGCAATAGCGCGCCGGTTTCTCGCCCGCGAAATACTCGGCATAGACTTCATTGACCTTGGCGTAATCGGCCCAGTCGCGAATCATGATCATGTTGAAGGTCACGTCATCCATCGTGCCGCCCGCAGTTTCGATCACGCTCTTGATGGTTTCCAGCACATGGCGGGTCTGGGCAGTGGCGTCGCCGACGTGCACCACGTTGTTGTCCTTGTCGAAGGGCAGGGTGCCCGACACGTACAGCACGCCGTCGGCCATTGAACCGGGTACGAACGGGGCGATAGGCGTGGTGGTGCCAGCAGGAATGATCGCTTTCTTGGTCATGCAAAGGTCCTCACGAAGGTTGCCCGAGCGGGCTGAAAGTGGTGCAGAAATCGTCGACGCTGGACACCCAGCCGAAGAAGGTTTCGATGTTGAACAGCGCGGCCTGTTGGGCGAATTCCGGGCCTGCCTGGTGGGTGGCGTCAGCCAGGACTATGCCGAAATATTCCAGGTGAAACCCGTCGCGCAAGGTCGATTCGACACAGACGTTGGTGGCGATGCCGGTGAACACCAGATTGCGAATGCCCCGGCTGCGCAGCACGCTGTCGAAGCTGGAGTTGAAGAAACCGCTGTAGCGGATCTTCGGCACCACGATGTCGCCGGGTTCAGGCGTCAGTTCGTCGACCAGTTGATAATCCCAGCCGCCCTTGGCCAGCAACTGACCTTCCAGTTCGGGGCGTTTGCGCATGGTTTTCAGGGCATTGGATTTGTGCCAGTTGGGCGAACCGGGGCCGCCTGCCTCGACATAGGCCGGGTCCCAGCCGTTCTGAAAGAAGATCACCGGAATGCCTGCTGCACGTGCGGCTGCACAGGCTTTTTTGATGTTGGCGATCACAGGACCCGTGCTGCTGACATCGAACCCCGCCAGGTCCAGATAGCCACCGAGCGATGCGTAGGCGTTCTGCATGTCGACCACCACCAGCGCCGTCTCGCCCGCTTTCATGCGCAAGGCTTCGGGACGGGCGGGCAGGTCGCGGGCGGGTTGCAGGTCGGGCGGCAAATCCACCCCGGCGATCGTTGCAGGAGCATTCATCAGACCACCTCCTTGAGCGGGAGAACGTGACTGCGACTGCTCATCAACGGCTGAATCTTCTGGCCGAAATCCTCGACGCCCTTGACGAAATCATCGAAGGTCAACATCACGCCTTGAGTGCCGGGGACGCTGGCGACTTCATCGAGCATGCGCGCCACGTTGGCCCAGGAACCAACCAGCGTGCCCATGTTGATATTGACCGCCGAAGTCGGGTCGGCCATCTGGCGCAGGTTCGAACCGGCGCTCTTGTCCGCCGAGCCTTTGTCGCTCAGCCAGGCGATGGCTTCCTCGTCGGCGCCTTCCTTGATGTGCTCCCAGCGCGCTCGTGCGGCTTCGTCCGTGTCGTCGGCAATGATCATGAACAGCACGCAGGAGGTGACGTTGCGGCCGGTTTTTTCGTTGGCTTCGATCAGCTTCTGTGCGGTGGGCGCGAAAGCGGTCGGGGTGTTCACACCTTTGCCGAAGCAGAAGTTGTAATCGGCGTACTGCGCCGAGAACGCCATGCCCGCTTCACTCTGACCGGCGCAGATCAGCTTCATGTCGGCTTGCGGGCGCGGACTGACGCGGCAGTCCTGCATGCTGAAATGCTCGCCCTTGAAGTCGCTGCTGCCGGTGGCCCACAAATCACGCAACACCTGCGCGTACTCGGCCAGGTATTCGTAACGCGTGTGAAAGAACTCGTCGCCCGGCCACAGGCCCATCTGTTCGTATTCGGGTTTCTGCCAGCCGGTGACCAGATTGATGCCGAAACGGCCGTTGGAAATCGAGTCGATGGTCGAGGCCATTCGCGCAGCGATTGCAGGTGGAATGGTCAGGGTCGCGACGGTCGCGAACAACTGGATCTTGCTGGTCACGGCGGCAAGTCCCGCCATGAGCGTGAAAGCCTCAAGGTTGTGTTCCCAGAACTGCGTCTTGCCGCCGAAGCCGCGCAGTTTGATCATCGACAGCGCGAAGTCGAAACCGTAACCCTCGGCCTTCTGCACGATCTGTTTATTGAGGTCGAAGGTCGGCATGTACTGTGGCGCGTTGCTGGAAATCAGCCAGCCGTTGTTGCCAATGGGGATGAAGATACCGATGTCCATATGAGGCCTCTCTGCGATAGTCGGTGCATGCCCCAGGGACAACGGGCGGCACATGAACCAAATTTGCATTAAGCGGGCCAGGTTTTATTTGTCGTTTTTATTCAGATGGTTACGAAATTATCGGTGTTGAATCGGACCATTTGGTCTGGATTAGAGCACTTGGTTTGTGCAGCGCGCACGCTGATGGGGCGTGCGCCGGATAAATGCGCGGTCCGTGCGGCATTCATAGCGACAAGGTGTGTCTGCCCGTTAAGATGCCTGCTCATTTCGGCATTGCTGGTTGGACGTGCGTGAACAAGAAACCTCCCGTGACAGAGCCCGCAGGCAAGCGCGTGCGCAAGGTCAAGCCTGAGAAGGTCGTCAAGGCGACCCGCGAACCCAGTGCGTCGGCCCTCAAGCGCCGCATGCGTCTGATGGAAGGCAAGCGCAGCGTGATTCTCGACGCGGCGCTGGAAATTTTCTCCCGCTATGGCGTGCATGGCAGCAGCCTGGATCAGGTCGCGAGCCTGGCGGACGTGTCCAAGACCAACCTGCTTTATTACTTCAGCAGCAAGGACGATCTGTACCTGAACGTGCTGCGTCAGTTGCTCGAGGTATGGCTCAGTCCCCTGCTGCATTTCACTGCCGACAAACAGCCGGAACAGGCCATTGGTGCCTATATAAAGGCCAAGCTGGAAATGTCCCGCGATCACCCTGCCGAGTCACGGCTGTTCTGCATGGAAGTGATGCAGGGGGCGCCACTGATTCAGGGCGAGTTGCAGCATCCGTTGCGTGACACGGTGCAGGCCAAGGTGGCGGTGATTCAGCACTGGATCGACAGCGGTCAACTGGCGGCCATCAACCCGCATCACCTGATCTTCTCGCTGTGGGCGACCACCCAGCATTACGCTGATTTCCGTACCCAGGTCGAAGCCGTCACCGGCAGAACGCTGGATGATCCCGAGTTCTTCGAGGAGGTTCTGGGGAGCCTGCGCAGCATGATCCTCGACGGCATCCTGCCGCGTAGTGCCTGACGCGGGTCCTGTGCACGCACTTGCGCTGCGCAGTCGTCACCCGTTCTGCACAAACCAAGTGCTCTGAATCGGACCATCTGATCCGCTTTTGAGCGGACGTTTAGCGCAGGTGTTTGTTTCATGGCGTTTTTTTCAGAGTGGCATGGATGCTGCTATGGCCTCCAGGGTCGGCCCCGCGCTGTTCTTGCAGGCCATTACCCTCAGGAAAACGTCTATGTACAAGAAACTGTTGCCCGGGACATTGTGTGCGGCTGTCGCGTTGGGGATGGGCAGCCTTGCCCAGGCGGAAGGTTTGACCCTCAAGGGCCCGGCGAAAATCGCCATGGTGTACATCAGTCCGCGCAACGACGGAGGCTGGACCCAGGCATTCGACGAAGCCCGGCAAAAACTGGAAAAGGACCTGGACACCAAAATCCAGTACGTCGAAAGCGTTCCGGAAAACGCGGCTGCGATTACGCCTGTGGTCGACCGCCTGATCGCACGGGGCGCCAACATCATTGTCGGCACCGCGTTCGGTTATTCGGACACCTTCCTGACGCTGGCCAAAAAATACCCGCAAGTGGCATTCCTCAACGGCTCGGGCACCACCAACGCGCCCAACCTGGAATCCTTCTACGGTCGCACCTACGAAAGCCAGTACCTGTGCGGTATGGCGGCCGGTGCTGCATCGAAGACCGGCAAGCTGGGCTTTGTCGCGGCCAATCCTTTCGGTCAGGTCAATTGGACTATCAATGCCTACGAACTCGGCGCACGGCAGATCAACCCCAAGGCGACAGTCACGGTGATCTACACCGGTGCCTGGAACGACCCGGTCAAAGAGCGCGCCGCGACCATGGCGTTGATCGATAACGGGGTCGATGTGGTCGGCCAGCATGTCGACAGCCCGACGCCACAGATCGTCGCGCAGGAACGGGGCATTCATGGCACCGGTTACCACCGCGACCTCAGCGAGTTTGCGCCTAAGGCGACGATCTGTTCATCGATGTGGGTCTGGGACCGTTTCCTGGGGCCTGAACTCAAGAAAGTCATCGCTGGCAACTGGACGCCGGCCGCCAACGGCGCGCTGCTGTCGATGGAGCAGGGCGGAACGGATATCAGCCTTACCAAGGACCCAATCATCTCAACGGACGACCGGCAGAAAATCGAGGCCGAGCGTGCTGAACTGCTGGCCGGTCGCAAGATTCTCTACAGCGGCCCGATGGCGGATCGCGATGGCAAGGAACGCATCGCCGCCGGACAGAAAATGTCCGACGCGGATCTGTGGAAAATGGACTGGTTCGTCGAAGGCGTGATGACCCAGCAATGAGTCAGGTCAACGCGCTCCAACTCACCGGCATCAGCAAATCCTTCGACGGCTTCAAGGCGCTGATCGACGCCGATTTAACCGCACACTGGGGCGAAGTCCATGCGCTGCTGGGGGAAAACGGCGCAGGCAAATCGTCGCTGATGAACATCGCTGCCGGGTTGTACGCACCGGAAACCGGCTCGCTGCTAATCGATGACAACCCGGTTCAGCTTCACGGGCCCAAGGACGCGAGCCGCTATCGGATCGGCATGGTGCATCAGCACTTCAAACTGGTGAAACCGTTCACCGTGGCGCAGAACATCCTGTTGGGGCTGCGTGAGCAACCGGGCGAAGGCAGTTATCGCAAGCGTCTGCGGGCACTGGAGCAGGAGATTGTCAGCAAGGCCGGGGAGTTGGGGTTTGCGCTGGATCCGACCCGCAGCGTCGACAGCCTGTCGGTGGCCGAGCAGCAGCGAGTCGAGATTCTCAAGGTGCTGCTGGCCGGGGCGCGCATCCTGATTCTCGATGAGCCCACAGCGGTGCTCACCGATCAGGAGGCCGAACGTCTGTTGTTGACCGTGCAGGCCTTTGCCCGGCAGGGCGCGGCGGTGATTCTGGTGACCCACAAAATGGCCGATGTGAAGCGCTACGCCGATCGGGTGACTGTGATGCGCGGCGGTCGCACGATCCAGACCCTCGACCCGCAGAGCGTCAGCGTTCAGCAACTGGTGCAACTGACGGTGGGCGATTCCGCGCCAGCCAGTGAACCAGGCCCGCTGACGCCGGGTGAAGTGCGCCTGCAGGTTCGCAACCTGCGCAGTGTCGCGGGTGGCAATGCGCTTCAAGGCGTGGACATGACGCTGCGCGCCGGGCAGATCTATGGCATCGCAGGTGTTGGCGGCAACGGTCAGGCGGAACTGGCCAATGCGCTGATGGGGCTGCCGCAGCCCACTGAAGGCGAGATCCATCTGGCGCAGTTCGGCGATCTGCGCACGGCGTCGGTCGAGCAGCGACGGCAGTTGCGCATCGCCGCAATTCCAGCCGATCGCTACGGTGCGGCGCTGGCCGGTTCGTTGTCGGTGGCCGAGAATTTCGGCATCGGCAATATCCATGGCGGCCAGTACGGCTCGTTCTGGCGCATGCGCTACAAACGGCTGAAACAGGACGCGCAACAGGCTGTGGCGGATTTCGACGTGCAAGGCGTACGTTCGCTCGAGCAAAAGGCCGCGCTGTTATCGGGCGGCAACGCACAGAAACTGGTGATCGCTCGCGAATTCAGTCGCGACCCGCACTTGGTGCTGGTCCACAGCCCGAGCCGGGGGCTGGACGTGCGCGCCACGCAGGCGGTGCACGAGCGGCTGCGCGCTGCGCGAGCCGGCGGCGCGGCGGTGCTGGTGATCAGCGAAGACCTGGATGAGGTTCTGGCCCTGTCTGACCGTATCGGTGTAATGAACGGCGGGCGCATCGTCGCCGAGTTCGAGCAGCCCGCCGATCGTCAGGCTATTGGCAAAGCGATGGTGAGCCATGACTGAATCGACCGTTCTGCAACCCATGGACGAAGGACGACGGCCTTTGCTGGCGCGGCGTTATGCACTGGAAATCCGCCAGCAGACCGGCTGGCCTTTGCAAGCGCTGATCATTGGGCTGGCGCTGTTGATCGGCCTGGCGATCTGCACCGCGATACTGGTCATGTCGGGTGTTCCGGCAGGCGAGCTGCTCAACGAGTTCGTCATGCAGACGGTATTCGATGCCCAGAATTTCAAGGCCGTGCTGTTTCAGGCATCGCCCATGATCATGGTCGGGCTGGCGGGCTGCATGGCGTTTCGGGCACGTTTCTGGAACCTTGGGCTGGAAGGCCAGATGATCTGGGGCGCGATCGGTGCCACGGCCATTTCATTGTTCGATGTCGGGCCTGAGTTTCTGCGCCTGCCGTTGATGATGGCGGCCGCGATGGTTTGCGCGATGCTCTGGAGCCTGGGTCCGGTCCTGTTGAAGCTCAAGTGGCAGGTCAATGAAATCATCTCGACCCTGATGCTCAATTACATCGCCGCCAACTTCCTGCTGCATCTGGTGTATGGCAGTTGGAAAGATCCACGCGACAACTTCCCCTATTCACCTGCGTTGCGCAGTTTCGAACGCTTGCCGGATCTGTTCGCCGGGTACAACGCGGCCATCCTGCTGGCGTTGCTGGTCATGCTGCTGACCCTGTGGTTCGTCGGTATCTCCAGGGCAGGTCTGTACCTGCGCTTTGTCGATGCCAATCCGAAAGTGGCGGGAGCCGTCGGGGTTCCGGTGCGCAAGATGATCATGGGGACGGTGCTGCTGTCGGGTGCGCTGGCAGGGTTGGCAGGCTTTGTCGTGACCGCAGGGCAGGAAGGGCGCCTCACTCAGTCGTTCTATCAGGGCTATGGGTTTTCCGGGATTCTCATCGCCTTTCTGGCCCGCAACAATCCGGTCGCGGCGACTGTCGTGGCACTGCTGATCGCCATGTTGTTCGTGGCGGGGCGCAATCTGCAGGTGTTTTATCAGATCCCGTTTTCGATGGTGCAATTGATTCAGGCGATTCTGGTGATCTGCGTCGCCTCATCCGACTTCTTCATCCGCCATCGTCTGCGGCGCATTCAGGCAGGAGCACGTTGATGGACCTTCTTTCGCACTGGTTGGGCAGCGCTCCGGATTTCGCCGTGCCTTTCGCGCTGGCCGCGCTCGGCCTGATTCTCATCGAACGCTCTGGCGTGCTGGCATTGGGGGTCGAAGGCATGATGCTGGTGGGCGCACTGGCGGGTATCGGCATGCAGTTGACTGTCGGCTCGCCCGGTATTTCCCTGTTGGCGTCGATGGCAGCGGCAGGCGCAGTCTCGTTGCTGTTCGCCGCGATGGTGCTGGTGCTGCGCATCAATCAGGTCATTGCGGGATTGGCACTGGTGTTTTTCTGCCAGGGCCTGACAGGTTTGCTGGGCACGCTTCTGGGCTGGACCAATCGCCCGGTCAGCGGTTTGCAGGCCGTGGAGTTGTGGCCACTGTCGGAATTGCCCGTGGTGGGCAAGGTGTTCTTGCAGAATCCGCTGGTGTACCTGACGGTCTTGATCTTCATCGCCGTGGTCTGGTTGCTGGAGCGCACACGCACCGGTTTGCGCTTGCGGGCGGTGGGCGAGAATCCGCAGGCTGCCGATGCGGCAGGGATTTCGGTGCTGGGGTATCGGCTGGCGGCTATCGTTGCGGGCTCGGCGCTGATGGGGCTGGCGGGTGGCTTTATCGCGGTGCTCAGCACCAAGATGTGGATTGCCGACATGACCGGCGGGCGTGGCTGGATCGCCGTTTCGCTGGTGATCTTCGCACGCTGGTCGCCGTGGCGGGCCTTGGCGGGCGCGCTGTTGTTCGGTGGCATCGAGGCGCTGATTCCGCAACTGGCGGCAACCGGGGTGAAATTGCCACAGTATTTCGTGCTGATGACGCCCTATGCAGTCACCTTGCTGGTGATGGTCTGGGTGGCCGCCGGCAGGCGTCCATCATCGAGCCAGCCGGGTGCACTCGGTGAGCCCTTCATACGCGAGGAACGACGTTGAGACGCCAGCCCGTGGGCGGTTCAGGCCGGGTTAAGGAATTTTTGACAGGCGCCATGCTCTAATCGGTCACTAGCGTTCGTCCAACCCAGGAGCTTCTGAATGTTCATTTCGCGTCGTTTGATTATTGCCGCTACCGCCGTGGCCATGCTTTCCGGCTGTGCGACGTCGTCCAATCCCTACGACAATCAGGGTCAGGCTCAAAGCTCCGGTGGCATGAACAAAACTGCCAAGTATGGCGGACTGGGCGCTCTGGCCGGTGCGCTGGCCGGTGCTGCCATCGACCACAACAGTCGTGGTAAAGGTGCATTGATCGGTGCTGCCGTGGTGGGTGCCGCATCGGCCGGTTACGGTTATTACGCAGACAAGCAGGAAGCGGCGCTGCGTGCCAGCATGGCCAATACCGGGGTCGAAGTGCAGCGTCAGGGTGACCAGATCAAGTTGATCATGCCGGGCAACATCACCTTCGCCACCGACTCGTCCGCGATTGCCAGCAGCTTCTATTCGCCACTCAACAACCTGGCGAGTTCACTCAAGCAGTTCAATCAGAGCAACATTGAAATCATTGGCTACACCGACAGCACCGGCAGCCGCCAGCACAACATGGACCTGTCGCAGCAGCGCGCCCAGAGCGTCGCGACTTACCTGACGTCGCAGGGTGTCGATCAATCTCACCTGTCGGTTCGCGGCGCAGGTCCTGACCAGCCGATTGCCAGCAACGCCGACGCCAATGGTCGTGCGCAAAACCGTCGTGTAGAGGTCAACCTCAAGCCGATTCCTGGCCAGCAGTATCAGCAATACCAGCAGTAAGTCTCACCTGCTCGAAACCTGATCGCGTCCATCCGGCGTGATCAGGTCTGGCAGTTGTGGAGCAGCATTCCCACGCAAGCTCGCTCCCGCTTCGGTCGGCTATCCGCGATACCGCTCGTGCATCCGATCCAGCAAGGCGTCTTTCTCTTCCCACAACGCGTTGATCCATTGCTGGAATTCCAGGCGGTATTCACCGTCCTGATCGTAATTCCTGCCGATGAACTGCGACGGAATTTTGATCTCTTCGAAGTGGGCGACCACCTCTTTCACTCTGCCGCACAGCAGGTCCCAGTAGCCGGGCTGGCCGCCGGGGTAGTGGATGGTGACGTTGATGATCGACTCCAGCTGTTCGCCCATCGCATCCAGCACAAAGGCGATGCCGCCCGCCTTGGGTTTGAGCAGGTGGCGGAAGGGTGAGTTCTGTTCGGCGTGTTTGCCGGTGGTGAAGCGCGTGCCTTCCGCAAAGTTGAAGATGCCGACCGGATTGTGGCGAAACTTCGCGCAGGTGCGGCGCGTGGTTTCCAGATCCTTGCCTTTCTTTTCCGGGTGTTTAGCCAGGTAGGCTTTCGAATAGCGCTTCATGAACGGAAAGCCCAACGCCCACCATGCCAGACCGATTACCGGAACCCAGATCAACTCCTGCTTGAGGAAGAACTTCAGGGGCCGGATGCGCCGGTTCAACACGTATTGCAGGACCATGATGTCGACCCAGCTCTGATGGTTGCTGGTCACCAGATACGAATGTTTGTAGTCCAGCCCTTCAAGGCCGGTCAGGTGCCAGCGGGTGTTGCACAACAGCCGGATCCACGCATTGTTGTTGCCGATCCAGGTTTCCTGGATATGGCTCATCATCCAGTCGGTAAGCCGCCGGGCGGCGGAGAAGGGCAGGCAGATCTTGAAGATTGTGACCACGAACAGCACCGTACAGCAGACGATGGTGTTCAGCGCCAACAGCAGCGAGGCGATGACGCCGCGCAATGGGGCAGGCAGGAAATCCATGAAGGACAAAGCTCCGGAGAGTGATCGGATGCCGCAGCTTCATCTGCGGCATCGTGAGTGTGTATCAGGCCAGTGTGTCGGCCTGAATGGCGGTCAACGCAATGGTGTAAACGATATCGTCAACCTGAGCGCCACGCGGCAAATCGTTCACCGGCTTGCGCAGGCCCTGCAGCATCGGCCCCAGACTCACGCAATCGGCGCTGCGCTGCACCGCCTTGTACGTGGTGTTGCCGGTGTTCAGGTCCGGAAACACGAACACGTTGGCGCGTCCCGCGACCGGGCTGTCGGGTGCCAGTTGCCGGGCGACGTGCTCATTGGCGGCGGCATCATACTGCAGAGGCCCGTCGATCAATAGATCACGTCGGGTTTCGCGGGCCAGTTGCGTGGCTTCACGAACTTTTTCGACTTCATCGCCGCTGGCCGAGTTGCCACTGGAGTAACTGATCATCGCCACCCGCGGCGCAATCCCGAACGCAGTGGCCGATTCGGCGCTTTGCAGGGCGATCTCGGCCAGTTCGCTGGCGCTCGGGTGCGGGTTCATGATGCAGTCGCCGTAGACCAGCACTTGCTCGGGAAACAGCATGAAAAACACCGATGACACCAAGGTGCAGCCCGGCGCGGTCTTGATCAGTTGGAGGGCCGGGCGAATGGTGTTTGCGGTCGAGTGCACGACTCCGGACACCAGGCCATCGACCTCGTCCAGCGCCAGCATGACCGTGCCGATCACCACCGTATCTTCAAGCTGCTGCTCGGCCATTGGCGCGTTCAGGCTCTTGCTCTTGCGCAACTCCACCATCGGCGCGATGTAGCGTTCGCGAATCAGGTCCGGATCGAGAATCTCAAGGCCCGGCGGCAGCTCGATACCGTGGGCCTGCGCAATGGCGTGTACCTCTTCGGGTCGGGCCAGCAACACACAACGAGCGATGCCGCGTGCCTGGCAGATCGCTGCCGCCTGAATGGTCAGCGGCTCGTTGCCTTCCGGCAATACAATCCGCTTGTTGGCCGATTGCGCACGCTGGATCAACTGATAGCGGAACACCGCAGGCGACAGGCGCAATTCCCGAGGGGTGCCGCAGCGCTGGTGCAGCCAGTTCGCATCCAGATGGCTGGCAACGAAGTCAGTGATGATTTCCGCCCGCTCGCGGTCATCGATGGGGATTTCCTTGTTCAACTGATTGAGGCGATTGGCCGTGTCGTACGAGCCCGTGCTCACCGACAACACCGGCAGACCGGCCTGCAGCGCGCCGCGGCACAGTTCCATGATGCGCGGATCGGGCACGGTGTCGCTGGTCAGCAACAGACCGGCCAGCGGCACGCCATTCATCGCTGCGAGGCTGACGGCGAGGATGATGTCGTCACGGTCGCCCGGCGTCACCACCAATACGCCCGGCTTGAGCAGAGGCACGGTATTGAGCACGGTGCGTGCGCAGATGATGATTCTGGTCATGCGACGCTGATCGTAATCACCTGCATTGAGCACTTGAGCGCCCAGCAATTCGGCGACATCACGGGTACGCGGCGCATTCAGTTCGGCCTGATAGGGAATGCAGCCCAGCAGACGGAAATCGCCGTTGCGCAGCAGTGGCGAATGCTCTTTCAGGCGCGCAGCGAAAACTTCCATGCTTTCGTCGGTGCGCACCTTGTTGAGGATCACGCCCAGCACTTTCGGGTCCTTGGGACCGCCGAACAGTTGGGCCTGCAATTCGACGCGTCCGGACAACTCGGTCAGCACTTCGTTTTCTGGCGCAGAGACCAGAATCACGTCGGCATCCAGACTCTTGGCCAGGTGCAGGTTGACACGCGCGGCATAGCTGGCGCTGCGCGTCGGCACCATGCCTTCGACCACTAGAACGTCTTTGCCGACGGCCGCCTGTTGATAGAGATTGATGATTTCTTCGAGCAGCTCATCGAGCTGCCCGTCACCCAGCATGCGCTCGACGTGTGCAAGGCCCAAGGGCTTGGGGGGCTTGAGGCCGTGGGTACGGGCCATCAGTTCGGTCGAGCGCTCCGGGCCCAGATCACCGGGATGCGGCTGGGCGATAGGCTTGAAAAAACCCACTTTCAGGCCAGCGCGCTCCAGGGTGCGTACCAGGCCGAGGCTGATGGAGGTCAACCCCACCCCGAAATCGGTGGGGGCGATGAAAAACGTCTGCATACTGGCTTCTCGATTGAGCAGTGCAAGGGTCGCGGCGCATTCACCCACCGGCCGACCGAAAAAAGGCAGGGAACCGTCTATCGCGGTTCCTCATCGCCAAGACTATCGTTATCCGAGGCTTTAGCACACCAGCCACATTCAAAGCCCTGGCCCGTTCTGCGACGGCGCTGAGCCGGGTCCAGCACCCAGGCTCGCGACTGCCAGGGCGGCTGATGGCGCAGGTGCTGGGTGTGGCCGCAGGACAGTACCGCAATCCAGTGTCCGTCTTCATCCTGTCGGAAATCGATAACCGTTGAATTTTCCAATCGGGGCCGTCTGTCAGAGTTGCGTTCGCTTTCGGGCGATGGCTTGGTTAAACTTGCTCGTTCTTCAATCTTAAGCAAAGGTCTTGTCCCCATGCCGATCGCCGCCAATAAGGCTGTCTCCATTGACTATACCCTGACCAACGACGCTGGTGAGGTCATCGACAGCTCCGCCGGTGGCGCGCCGCTGGTTTACCTGCAAGGTGCCGGCAACATCATTCCGGGCCTGGAAAAGGCACTGGACGGCAAAGACGTCGGTGACGAGCTGAAAGTCGCCATCGAGCCGGAAGATGCCTACGGCGAATACTCCGCCGAACTGGTCAGCACCCTGAGCCGCAGCATGTTCGAAGGCGTCGACGAACTCGAAGTGGGCATGCAGTTCCACGCTTCGGGTCCTGACGGCAGCATGCAGATCGTCACCATTCGCGATCTGGATGGCGATGACGTCACCGTTGACGGCAACCACCCGCTCGCCGGTCAACGCCTGAACTTCGAAGTGAAGGTCGTGAACATTCGCGATGCCAGCGAAGAAGAAGTGGCTCATGGCCACGTTCATGGCGAAGGCGGCCATCATCACTGATTTGTGCTGCTAAGCTCAGATCACTGACAAAGGCGCTCTGGCTGTTGCGCGGTGACGACTTTCGTTACGCGTTCGGCCATTGCGCCTTTTCGGGTTCTGGCGCAAGGTTCAGGCTTCAAGGGGGTTCTTCATGAGTGCTTTTCACGACATCAAGCTGAAAGCGCTGAATGGCCAGGAGCTTTCACTGGCACCGTTCAGGGACAAGGCGGTTCTGGTTGTCAATGTCGCTTCCAAATGCGGGCTTACACCGCAATATGCAGCGCTTGAAAACCTTTACCAGCAATACAAGGACAAGGGCCTGATGATTCTCGGGCTGCCCTGCAACCAGTTTGCAGGTCAGGAGCCGGGCACCGAGAAAGAAATCGGTGATTTCTGCGAGCTCAACTACGGTGTCACCTTTCCTCTGGGCGAAAAGCTTGAGGTCAATGGACCTCAGCGCCATCCGCTCTACCGTTTGCTGGCGGGTGAGGGGGCCGAGTTTCCCGGTGATATCACCTGGAATTTCGAAAAATTTCTGGTTCGTCAAAGCGGTGAAGTGATCGCGCGTTTCTCGCCGCGCACGGCGCCGGACGATCCTGCCGTCATCCAGGCTATCGAAAAGGCCTTGGGGCTGAACTGACTGTCTGCGCGGGTGGCCTGCAACAGCTCGGCCGCCCCTTGTCCTTACCGCTTCTAAGCTCAAATCAGTCAAATCAATAGTACTGGGCCTTCGCTCAGGGTACGCCCTATGCTGCGTTTCTGATTCGGCACTACGCGCCGGATCGCGAACGATCAACCCTTTTCGGAGACCCCGCGCATGCCGGTAAAAGCCTTGTTCACACCCTTTCATCTGGGCAGCCTGGAATTATCGTCACGTGTGGTCATGGCGCCGATGACGCGCTCTTTCTCGCCAGGGCATGTGCCGAACTCGAAGGTCATCGAATACTACCGTCGACGTGCCGCCGCCGGTGTCGGGTTGATCATTACCGAAGGCACGACGGTGAATCACAAGGCCGCCAACGGTTATCCCGACGTTCCGCAGTTTTTCGGTGAGGCGCCGCTGGCCGGCTGGAAAAAAGTGGTGGAGGCCGTGCACGCCGAGGGCGGCAAGATCGCTCCGCAGCTCTGGCATGTGGGGTCGGTTCGTCGGCTGGGCACCGAGCCGGATGGCAGCGTGCCGGCCTATGGACCGATGGAGAAGGTCAAGGACGGGCAGGTACTGGTCCACGGCATGAGCCAGCAGGACATCGACGACGTCGTCGCCGCATTTGCCCAGGCCGCCGCCGACGCCAAGGCCATTGGCATGGATGGCGTGGAGATCCATGGGGCACATGGTTACCTGATCGACCAGTTCTTCTGGGAAGGCAGCAACCAGCGCGAGGACGAATACGGCGGCAGTCTGGCCAATCGTTCGCGTTTCGCGATCGAGTTGATCCAGGCGGTCCGCGCTGCGGTCGGGCCTGATTACCCGATCATCTTCCGTTTCTCACAGTGGAAGCAGCAGGATTACACCGCACGTCTGGTGCAAACCCCTGAAGCCCTGGGCGAATTCCTGCAATCGCTGTCGGACGCTGGCGTGGACATCTTCCACTGTTCCACGCGGCGTTTCTGGGAGCCGGAGTTCGACGGCTCGGACCTGAACCTGGCCGGCTGGACCCGCAAGCTGACCGGCAAGCCGACCATCACCGTCGGCAGCGTCGGGCTGGACGGCGAGTTTCTGCAGTTCATGGTCAATACCGACAAGATTGCCCAGCCCGCCAGTCTGGAAAAGCTGCTGGAGCGCCTGGG
>NZ_MUIO01000097.1 GCF_002087235.1 Pseudomonas floridensis
TGCTGACCGGGCAGCACCGCGACGATCAGGCCGAGACGTTGCTGTTTCGCCTGATGCGCGGCGCCGGAGTGCGTGGGCTCGCCGCGATGCCGGTACAGCGCGGGCTGGGGCAAGGGTATCTGGTGCGACCCTTGCTGGGCCTTTCACGTAGCGAGCTTGAAGGCTATGCCCTTGAGAACGGCTTGAGCTGGATCGAAGACCCCAGCAATGACGACGTGCGCTTTTCACGCAATTTCCTGCGTGCGCAGGTGTTACCGTTGCTGATTTCACGGTGGCCGCAGGCGGTTTCCAGTCTGGCGCGTACGGCCAGTCATCTGGGCGAAGCTCAGCAACTGCTGAGCGATCTGGCCGAGCAGGATCTCACGGCCGCGCAAGCCACTACCCCGTTTGCCTGGCTCGGCGTGCCGGTGCTGGCCCTTGAGCCGCTTGCACGGTTGTCCGTTATCCGGCAGCGCAATGCGTTGCGCCACTGGCTGGCAGCGCTGACCCGTCTGCCGGATACCGACCACTGGGCCGGCTGGGACGCTTTGCGGGATGCGGGCCAGGATGCGCAGCCTGTCTGGCGACTGGCCGACGGCGAACTGCATCGCACCCAAGGGCATCTCTGGTGGCTGGCCGGGCCGTGGCTTCAACCTTGCGAAGGTGTTTTCAACTGGGTCGATCCCGGCCAGGTGCTGAACCTGCCCGGCAACGGACGACTTTCGATGCAGGGCGATGCGCCCTCGGGATCGCTTCAGGTGCGCTATCGTCAGGGTGCTGAAGTGCTGATGTTGGCAGGGCGTGGCCATCGCGATCTCAAGCGGCTGCTCAACGAACAGGGCGTACCTTCGTTCGTCCGCGGCAGATTGCCGCTGCTGTACCGTGATGAGCAGTTGCTGGGGGTGGCCGGTCTGTCCGGACTGGACGCTTCAGCCAATGGAAGCTGGCGTTTACAGTGGGTGACACCGACGAGCGACCAAAGTTTGAGCTGAAAGGGCCTTTCAGGTAGACTACGCTCCCTTCTTGATACAGCTTCTGTTGGTTCTTTTGAAACAACACAAGTTGCCGGTTACCAACCAGTATTTACTGGGCGATTTCTTAAAATGTGGCGCGCAATAGGCAGGCTTTCGGCCGGTCGGTTCCAACGCAGCAGTTTCGGGAGTGCACCGTGAATTTTGTCGGTAATCGGGGGCTTCGGCCTTCCTTCGCTTTCCCCGGCGGCTCTGACCGCTTTAACGCAGACTTCTAGGGTTTTTCATGACGCGCTACATCTTCGTCACGGGCGGTGTTGTTTCTTCATTGGGGAAAGGCATTGCCTCGGCTTCATTGGCGGCCATCCTGGAGGCGAGGGGGCTTAAAGTCACCATGCTCAAACTGGATCCCTACATCAACGTGGACCCAGGCACCATGAGCCCGTTCCAGCACGGTGAAGTGTTCGTCACTCACGACGGTGCCGAGACCGACCTGGACCTGGGGCACTACGAGCGGTTCATCCGCACGACCATGACCCAGAACAACAACTTCACCACCGGCCGTGTGTACGAACACGTGCTGCGCAAAGAGCGCCGTGGTGATTATCTGGGCGCGACCATTCAGGTCATTCCGCACATCACCGACGAGATCAAGCGCCGTATCATCAAAGGTGCGGGCGATGCCGACGTGGCGCTGGTGGAAATCGGCGGGACGGTGGGCGACATCGAATCGCAACCGTTCCTCGAAGCTATTCGCCAGTTGCGTTTCGAAGTCGGCGCACGCCGCGCGATGCTGATGCACCTGACGCTGGTGCCGTACATTGCAACCGCAGGCGAGACCAAGACCAAGCCGACCCAGCACTCCGTCAAGGAACTGCGCTCCATCGGTCTGCAGCCGGACGTTCTGGTGTGCCGCTCCGATCATCCGATCGACACCTCATCGCGCCGCAAGATCGCCCAGTTCACCAACGTCGAAGAGCGTGCGGTCATCGCGCTGGAAGACGCCGACACCATCTACAAGATCCCAGGCATCCTGCATTCGCAGGGTCTGGACGATTTTGTCGTCGAGCGTTTCGGTCTGCAATGCGGTGGCGCCGACCTGTCCGAGTGGGACAAGGTCGTCGATGCCAAGCTCAACCCTGAACACGAAGTCACCATCGCGATGGTCGGCAAGTACATGGAACTGCTCGACGCCTACAAATCGTTGATCGAAGCCATGAGCCACGCGGGTATCACCAATCGCACCAAGGTCAACCTGAGGTACATCGACTCCGAAGACATCGAGAATCAGGGCACCGGCCTGCTGGAAGGCGTGGACGCAATCCTGGTACCCGGCGGTTTCGGCCTGCGTGGCGTGGAAGGCAAGATCACCGCCGTTCAGTTCGCTCGCGAAAACAAGGTTCCGTACCTGGGCATCTGCCTGGGCATGCAAGTGGCGGTCATCGAGTTCGCCCGTAACGTACTGGGCTGGAAAGACGCCAACTCCACCGAGTTCGACCGCACCAGTGCACACGCTGTGGTCGGTCTGATTACCGAGTGGGAAGATGCCACCGGCGCGGTTGAAACCCGTACCGAAAGCTCTGACCTGGGCGGCACCATGCGCCTTGGCGCGCAGGAATGTCAGCTGGAGTCCGGCTCGCTGGTTCACGATTGCTACAAGAATGACGTGATCGTCGAACGCCATCGTCATCGCTACGAAGTAAACAACCACCTGCTGCCACAACTGATCGAAGCCGGCCTGAAGGTTTCCGGTCGCTCGGGTGACGGCGCGCTGGTTGAAGTGGTCGAAGCGCCGGATCATCCATGGTTCGTGGCCTGCCAGTTCCACCCGGAGTTCACCTCTACGCCGCGTGACGGCCACCCGCTGTTCAGTGGTTTCGTCAAGGCCGCTCTGGCTCAACGTCAAAAGAACGTCTGAAGGGAAAATCAGTAGATGGCTCAGAAAATCATCCGCGTCGGCTCTATCGAGATCGCCAACGACAAGCCAATGGTACTGTTCGGCGGCATGAACGTTCTCGAGTCCCGGGACATGGCCATGCAGGTCTGTGAAGAATACGTACGGGTTACCGAAAAGCTCGGTATCCCTTATGTCTTCAAGGCCAGCTTCGACAAGGCCAACCGTTCTTCGGTGACGTCGTACCGTGGTCCTGGCCTCGAAGAAGGCATGCGCATCTTCGAAGAGATCAAACGCACCTTCAACGTGCCGCTGATCACCGATGTGCATGAGCCCGAGCAGGCTGCCGTGGTTGCGGAAGTCTGTGACATCATCCAGTTGCCGGCCTTCCTGTCGCGCCAGACCGATCTGGTGGTTGCCATGGCGAAGACCGGGGCGGTCATCAACATCAAGAAAGCCCAGTTCCTGGCCCCTCAGGAGATGAAACACATCCTGACCAAGTGCCAGGAAGCCGGTAACGATCAACTGATCCTGTGCGAGCGCGGTTCCAGCTTCGGTTACAACAACCTGGTGGTGGACATGCTAGGTTTCGGCATCATGAAGCAGTTCGAGTTTCCGGTATTCTTCGATGTCACCCATGCCCTGCAGATGCCGGGTGGCCGCGCCGATTCTGCCGGTGGCCGTCGCGCTCAGGTGCTGGATCTGGCCAAGGCCGGTCTGAGTCAGGGGCTGGCGGGGCTGTTCCTTGAGGCGCATCCCGATCCCGACAATGCCAAATGCGATGGTCCTTGCGCCCTGCGTCTGGACAAGCTCGAGCCATTCCTGGCTCAGCTCAAGTCGCTGGATGAACTTGTGAAAAGTTTTCCGATCGTAGAGACCGCTTGAACAGGGTTCTCCGGTAAAGTGCCGTTCCCCGTCATTCGTGACGGGGTTGTCGCATTCAGGCCTGCCGTTTTCTGTGTCTGATTGCGCGTCTCGTTTTCCAGCTGCGTCGTTTTCGTCAATCTTGGAGTGTTTACAACAATGGCAAAAATCGTCGACATCAAAGGTCGTGAAGTTCTCGACTCCCGTGGCAATCCCACCGTGGAAGCAGATGTGCTCCTCGATAACGGCATCATCGGCAGCGCCTGCGCGCCGTCGGGTGCTTCAACCGGCTCGCGCGAAGCGCTGGAGCTGCGTGATGGCGACAAGAGCCGTTACATGGGCAAGGGCGTTCTGAAAGCGGTCGCCAACATCAACGGTCCGATTCGTGACCTGCTGCTGGGCAAGGACCCGGTAGACCAGAAGGCACTGGACCACGCGATGATCGCGCTGGATGCCACCGAGAACAAGGCAAGCCTGGGCGCCAACGCCATCCTGGCGGTGTCTCTGGCGGCTGCCAAGGCTGCCGCGCAGGACCAGGATCTGCCGCTGTACGCACACATCGCCAATCTCAACGGTACGCCGGGCGTCTATTCGATGCCGGTTCCGATGATGAACATCATCAACGGTGGCGAGCACGCCGACAACAACATCGATATCCAGGAATTCATGGTTCAGCCTGTGGGCGCCAAGACCTTCGCTGAAGGCCTGCGCTGGGGCACCGAAATTTTTCATCACCTTAAAGCCGTACTCAAGGCGCGTGGCCTGAACACCGCCGTGGGCGACGAGGGCGGTTTCGCACCAAACCTGGCGTCCAACGAAGAGGCACTCAGCGCCATCGCCGAAGCCGTTTCCAACGCGGGCTACACACTGGGCACCGATGTGACCCTGGCGCTGGACTGCGCGGCGAGCGAGTTCTACAAGGATGGCAAGTACAAGCTCAGCGAAGAAGGCGAGTACGATTCCGCCGGTTTTGCCGACTACCTGGCCGATCTGGTCAGCAAGCACCCGATCATCTCCATCGAAGACGGCCTGGACGAGTCCGACTGGGCTGGCTGGAAAATCCTCACCGACAAGATCGGCGACAAGATCCAGCTGGTCGGTGACGATTTGTTCGTGACCAACACCAAGATCCTGAAAGAAGGCATCGACAAGAAGATCGCAAACTCGATCCTGATCAAGTTCAATCAGATCGGCACCCTGACCGAAACGCTGGAAGCCATTCAGATGGCCAAGGCTGCCGGTTACACCGCCGTGATCTCGCACCGCTCCGGTGAGACCGAAGATTCGACCATTGCCGATCTGGCCGTGGGCACGTCTGCGGGTCAGATCAAGACCGGTTCGCTGTGCCGCTCCGACCGCGTATCCAAGTACAACCAGTTGCTGCGCATCGAAGAGCAGTTGGGCTCCAAAGCCGTTTATCGTGGTCGCGCCGAGTTTCGCGGCTGAGCCATAGATGGTAAAAGACGCAGGGCGTTGCGGAAAAACCGGTTCATCCGGTGCTGCCCGTAACGTCGATGCTGACGCTGCGCTGTAATCTGGAGTGATTGAGCCTGGCTTATGTCAGGCTCAATGCCCTCAGTCGTTTGTCTATTGTGTTGGCTCTGCCGTCTTTTCTACTGGGTACCTGATATTTCAATGCGCAGTCCTAACTGGTTGTTCCTCGTGCTGCTTCTGTTGCTGGCTGGCTTGCAGTATCGCCTGTGGGTGGGCAACGGCAGTCTGGCGCAAGTGGCGAGCCTTAATCAGCAGATCGCAGATCAGCATGCCGAAAACCAGGTCTTGCTGGAGCGCAATCGCGTGCTCGATGCCGAAGTCATGGAATTGAAAAAGGGACTCGAGACCGTCGAAGAGCGTGCCCGTCATGAGTTGGGCATGGTCAAGGACGGCGAAACTCTTTATCAGTTGGCACAATAATAAAAGTAGGCGTCATGAAAGATTTCCTTCCTGCCTTCTGGGCAGTGATTCCTGCAGCGGGTATCGGTACCCGCATGGCAGCTGACCGCCCCAAGCAGTACCTGCAACTGGGCAGTCTGACCATTCTCGAACACAGTCTTCTGAGTTTTCTCGATCACCCCCGGCTCAAGGGTTTGGTGATCAGCCTTGCTGCGCACGATCCTTATTGGCCCGCACTGCCCTGTGCGCTGGATTCGCGAATTCAGCGGGTCGAGGGCGGTAAAGAGCGTTCAGGGTCGGTGCTCAATGCGCTGCTGCATCTTCATGCGCAGGGCGCCAGTGACGAAGACTGGGTGCTGGTGCATGATGCAGCACGTCCGAACCTGGCCCGCAGCGATCTGGATACGCTGCTCAGCGAACTGGCGGATGATCCGGTCGGTGGCCTTCTGGCGGTCCCGGCACGCGACACCCTGAAGCGTGCGAACAGTGACGGTCGGGTGGCTGAAACGGTTGACCGCAGCCAGATCTGGCAAGCCTACACGCCGCAGATGTTTCGACTCGGCGCTCTGCACCGCGCATTGGCCGACAGTCTGGTGTCGAATGTGAGCATTACCGACGAGGCGTCGGCCATCGAGTGGGCGGGTCAGTCGCCCCGCCTGATCGAAGGTCGGTCCGATAACATCAAAGTCACTCGCCCTGAAGACCTGGAGTGGTTGCGTCAGCGCCGGAGTGAGTTCGGCCGCTAAGGTGTCGGCGCGCTATTGCCGATACTCGTCGCGCATCGCCAGTCCTTCCTTCAGATAGTCCACCAGCTTGCGAACCTTGGGCGACAGGTGCCTCTGTTGCGGATACAGCGCCCAGACCGCCGTGTTGGGCGGTTGATGCATTTCCAGCAAGGAGATCAATGCGCCGCTCGTGAGGTGTTTCTGCACATAGTAATCGGGTAGCTGGCAAAGTCCGACGCCATGCAAGGCGGCGTCCAGAACCGCCTGACCGCTGTTGCACCGCCAGTTGCCCTGTACGCGCTGGGAAAATTCACGTCCGTTCTGCTGAAGCAGCCAGGTATCGCTGCTGCCGATCAGGCAGTTGTGGCGGCTCAGTTCCGACAGGCTGTGCGGGCGGCCGTATCGCTCGATGTAAGAAGGCGAGGCGCACAGGTACATGCGCCTGGGCGCCAGGCGCGTGGCGACCAGACGCGAATCCTGCAAGCGTCCGAGTCGAATCGCCAGGTCCATGCCTTCATGAACCAAGTCGAGCGTCTCGTTGCTCAACTCAATGTCGACGCGCAAGTGGGGGTAAACGTCCATGAAGCGTGTTACCAATGGCGTGATGAAGCGCTCTCCATAAGCCACCGCGCAGGTCATGCGCAACAAGCCTTTAGGCTCGCTGGCCAGATCACCCACCGCTCTCAGCGCTTCTTCGCGTCCATCCTGCAGACGCTGACAATGATGCAAAAAAGTCTGTCCGGCCTCGGTCAGGGCGACCTTGCGTGTGCTGCGATACAGCAGGCGCGTCTGAAGTCGCTCCTCAAGACGAACGATCTGACGGCTGATATGCGACGACGAGACACCCAGGCGCTGCGCTGCCGCCGTGAACTGACCACATTCGGCCACGGCGACGAATTCGTCGAGGCCTTCCCAGCGATTGGTGTACATCGATTATCCCTGTACAGCATTAATGTTTTGCTTTTGGCCGTATTACTCGCCAATTGGCACTGTACTACACTGCGTACCTTGTTTTAGTTCGCCGGAGAAGATTGATGATCAAGTCACGTGCTGCTGTCGCCTTTGAAGCCAAGAAACCACTGGAAATCGTGGAAGTCGATGTCGCGATGCCCAAAGCCGGCGAGGTGCTGCTGCGGGTCGTGGCGTCCGGTGTTTGTCACACCGATGCGTACACCCTTTCCGGTGCTGACCCCGAAGGTATTTTTCCGTCGATCCTGGGCCATGAAGGCGGCGCTATCGTCGAAGCCGTGGGCGAAGGCGTCACCTCGGTGGTCGTGGGCGATCATGTGATTCCGCTGTACACCCCGGAATGCCGTCAGTGCAAATTCTGCCGTTCGGGTAAAACCAACCTGTGTCAGGCCATTCGCGCCACTCAAGGCAAGGGCTTGATGCCGGACGGTACAACGCGCTTTTCCTACAAAAATGAGCCGATTTTCCATTACATGGGCACCTCGACCTTTTCCGAATACACCGTGGTTCCGGAAATCTCGGTCGCCAAGATCGACAAACAGGCACCGCTGGAAAAGGTCTGCCTGCTCGGTTGTGGCGTCACCACCGGTATTGGCGCGGTACTCAATACCGCCAAGGTCAAGCCGGGCGACACCGTGGCTATCTTTGGCCTGGGCGGCATCGGTCTGTCGGCTGTGATCGGTGCGGTGAAAGCCAAGGCGTCGCGGATCATTGCCATCGACATCAACCCGGCCAAGTTCGAGATCGCCAAGCAACTGGGTGCCACCGAGTGTGTGAATCCGAAAGATTTCGACCGTCCAATCCAGGAAGTCATCGTCGACATGACTGATGGCGGCGTGGATTTCTCATTCGAGTGCATAGGCAACGTGCAGTTGATGCGTGCTGCCCTTGAATGCTGCCACAAAGGCTGGGGCGAATCGGTCGTCATCGGTGTCGCCGGTGCCGGTCAGGAAATCTCCACGCGTCCTTTCCAGTTGGTGACCGGCCGCGTCTGGCGCGGTTCGGCGTTCGGCGGCGTACGCGGTCGTACCGAACTGCCAAGCTACGTCGATATGGCGCAGACCGGGGAAATCCCTCTGGAAACGTTCATCACCCACACCATGGGTCTGGAAGACATCAACAAAGCCTTTGACCTGATGCATGAAGGCAAAAGCATTCGTACCGTCATCCACTTCTAAACAGCAGCCTGGGGCGGCAGGCTCGAACGAGCGTCTGCCGCCCTGGGTTCGGAGTCGACCATGACCCTGGAAAACATTTCCTGCCAGAAGAGCTTCGGCGGCTGGCACAAACGTTACAAGCATCATTCTCAGGTGCTGGGCTGCGACATGGTGTTTGCGGTATATCTGCCACCGCAAGCGGAGCAGGGCGGCAAGTTGCCGGTGCTGTACTGGCTGTCCGGCCTGACCTGTACCGACGAAAACTTCATGCAGAAAGCCGCAGCCCAGCGCATTGCCGCAGAGCTTGGCCTCATCATCGTTGCTCCCGACACCAGCCCTCGCGGACCCGATGTGCCGGGCGATCCGGACGGTGCCTGGGATTTCGGTCTCGGTGCCGGGTTCTACCTCAATGCCACTGAACAGCCTTACGCCCGTCATTACCAGATGCACGATTATGTGGTTACCGAGCTGCCGGCTCTGATCGAGGCTCATTTTCCGGCGTCGGAGGCGCGCAGCATCAGCGGTCATTCTATGGGCGGGCACGGTGCTCTGCTGTGCGCGCTGCGCAATCCTGGGCGCTACAAATCGATCTCGGCGTTTTCACCCATCAGCAATCCGATGGACTGTCCCTGGGGGCAAAAAGCGTTTTCCCGTTACCTGGGCGAGGATCGCTTGCGCTGGCGAGAATGGGATGCCAGCGTACTGATCGCCGAAGCCACGGAGAAGCTGCCGATTTTGGTTGATCAGGGTGATCGGGATGATTTTCTCGTCAATCAACTCAAGCCAGAAACATTGGTACAGGCCGCCAAGGCCACGCAACACCCACTCACATTGAGAATGCAGCCGGGGTACGACCACAGCTATTTCTTCATATCGAGCTTCATCGAAGATCACCTGCGTCATCACGCCAGTGCCCTGTACGGTTGAAGGTTCGGTCCAGACCCTCGCCGCTGGCGTCTCTGGCAAACCTAATCTGTGCCAAAGCAGGTAGAATCACGCCCTGACTTTTTTCAGGGCGTTTTTTTATGCGTATTGGCCACGGCTATGATGTGCACCGTTTCGCTGAAGGCGACTTCATTACCTTGGGCGGGGTGCGGATTGCGCACGGTTTCGGTCTTCTGGCCCACTCCGACGGTGACGTCCTGCTGCATGCGTTGAGCGATGCGCTACTGGGTGCCGCGGCGCTGGGTGATATTGGCAAGCATTTCCCCGATACCGACCCGCAGTTCAAGGGCGCGGACAGTCGAGTGCTACTGCGCCATGTGCTCAAACAGGTACAGGGCAAAGGCTGGAAGGTCGGAAACGTCGACGCCACCATCGTCGCCCAGGCCCCTAAAATGGCGCCGCACATCGATGCCATGCGCGCACTGATTGCCGAAGATTTGCAGGTCGAGCCGGATCAGGTCAACGTGAAGGCCACCACCACCGAAAAGCTCGGCTTTACAGGCCGTGAAGAAGGCATCGCGGTACATGCTGTCGCATTGTTGCTGCCCGCATGACCGAACTGGAACTGTTGGGCCCGATGGCCTATGGCGATGCGTTGGGAAGCGCCGTTCTCAAGGCGACTGCCGAAGATTTTCAGGTCGACGAAGTGCTTGATATCCCGTTGTCGGGCGATGGTGAGCATCTATGGCTGTGGGTCGAGAAACGCGGTCTCAATACCGAAGAAGCCGCACGTCGTCTGGCCCGCGCTGCCGGTGTGCAACTTCGCACGGTCAGCTATGCCGGCTTGAAGGACCGGCAGGCGCTCACCCGTCAGTGGTTCAGCATTCAATTGCCGGGCAAGGCGGACCCTGATCTGTCGGCGGCGCAGGACGAGACACTGCAGATCCTCAAGAGCAGCCGTCACAAGCGCAAATTGCAGCGCGGCGCACATGCCGCCAATGGTTTCACGTTGCGCCTGACTCAACTGCAGGCTGACCAGGACGCGCTGAATCAGCGTCTCGAGTTGATCGCCCGTCAGGGTATTCCCAATTATTTTGGGGCTCAGCGTTTTGGCTATCAGGGTGGCAATCTGGGCGAGGCCCGCGATTACGCGTCCCGCCAGGCGCTGCCCGAGCAACGCGCGGTGCGTTCGCGTCTGCTGTCCACGGCTCGTAGCTACCTGTTCAATCAGGTGCTGGCGGCGCGGGTGGCCGACGGCAGTTGGCAGCGCGCGCAAGTTGGAGATCTGCTGGCCTTCACCGACAGCCGCAGCTTTTTTCCTGCCGGTGTCGATGAGTGCAGCGATCCACGGCTGGCGATTCTCGATCTGCATCCAACCGGTCCGCAGTGGGGCGCAGGTCCTTCGCCCGCTTCGGGCGCGACCTCCGAACTGGAAAATGCCGTTGTCGCCGATCATCCGGCGCTTCGCGACTGGCTGATCAGAGCGGGAATGGAACACGAACGTCGCATCCTGCGGCTGCCCATTGGGCGGCTGACGTGGCATTATCCCGAGCCTGACATTCTGCAACTGGAATTCGTCCTTCCGCCTGGATGCTTTGCCACCGTATTGGTGCGTGAGCTCGTCGATCTGGTGCCGGTTGGGCAGACGGACAGCCCATGCGTATTCTGATTTCAAACGATGACGGGGTCAGTGCGCCCGGTCTTGCGGCGCTCTATGCGGCGTTGGCGGACTACACTGAATGCGTGGTTATTGCCCCCGATCAAGACAAGAGCGGTGCGAGCAGCTCGCTGACTCTGGACCGGCCTCTGCATCCGCAGACGCTGGCCAACGGTTTTATCAGCCTGAACGGCACGCCGACCGACTGCGTTCATCTGGGGCTCAACGGGCTGCTGGAGCGTGAACCGGACATGGTGGTTTCAGGCATCAATCTGGGCGCCAACCTGGGCGACGATGTGCTGTATTCCGGCACGGTCGCCGCTGCGCTCGAAGGGCGCTTTCTGCAGCGGCCTTCGTTTGCGTTCTCGTTTCTGTCGCGTCAGCCGGACAATCTGGCCACAGCTGCGCATTACGCACGCCTGCTGGTCGAGGCGCACGAGCAACTCGATCTGCCGCCGCGCACGGTGCTGAACGTGAACATTCCGAACCTGCCGCTGGAGCACATTCGCGGCATCCAGCTGACCCGGCTGGGCCATCGCGCCCGGGCTGCGGCACCGATCAGGGTGGTCGATCCACGCGGGCGGGCGGGTTACTGGATCGCCGCGGCTGGAGACGCCGAGGACGGCGGCGCGGGCACCGATTTTCATGCCGTCATGCAAGGTTACGTTTCTATTACGCCGCTGCAACTGGATAGGACCTATCAGGATGGATTCGGCAGCCTGAACACCTGGCTGGAGGGCCTGCGCTGATGTCACGCGAGCAAGATGATCTGTTACGTCGCGGGATCGGGATGACCTCGCAGCGCACTCGCGAGCGCTTGATTCAGCGCCTGTACGAAGAAGGTGTATCGAACAACCATGTGCTGGACGTGATTCGCAAGACGCCTCGGCACCTGTTCGTCGACGAAGCGCTGGCGCATCGTGCCTATGAGGACACCGCGTTGCCCATCGGGCACAACCAGACCATTTCCCAGCCGTACATGGTTGCTCGCATGAGTGAGCTCCTGCTGGCGGCGGGGCCGCTGGACAAGGTCATGGAGATCGGAACTGGTTCTGGCTATCAGACTGCGGTGCTGGCGCAACTGGTCGAGCGGGTATTCTCGGTCGAGCGTATCAAGATGCTGCAGGATCGCGCCAAGGAGCGTCTGGTCGAACTGAACCTGCGCAACGTGGTGTTCCGCTGGGGGGATGGCTGGGAAGGATGGCCGGCGCTGGCACCCTACAACGGCATCATCGTCACTGCGGTCGCAACCGACGTGCCGCAGGCCTTGCTCGATCAATTGGCTCCGGGCGGGCGACTGGTCATACCGGTCGGGTCGGGCGAGGTCCAGCAACTGATGCTGATCATCCGCGAAGAAAATGGCTTTTCGCGACACGTACTGGGGGCTGTGCGGTTCGTACCGCTGTTGAACGGACCCCTTGCCTGAAAAACGCCAGAGGTCACGAGTGAATTCTGGCGCCTGTCATCGGTCTACAACCGTCTGTTCATGAGAACGATGGCAAAATTGCATCGAATCGCGGACCGGATCTGTCATAACACCGTTTTAGATGCGTTTAAGCACTGGCTGCCCGCCGTTCTTGCGGCACAATAGGCATCTTTGAATTCAGTCACCAGTAAAGGGAGTGGCGGGTGAGTCACACAGTCATTCAGCAGCTCAGGTCTTCAAGAAGTTATCAGCGTCTGTTGATTGGCATTGCGCTCAGTGTCCTCTTGGTCGGCTGCTCGAGTTCGCCTTCAGGTGGCGTGCGCGTGGTCGATCGAAACGGTAACGCGGTGGCTCAACGTCCGACGGTCACGACGGGTCAGTATGTGGTGAAACGCGGTGACACGCTTTTTTCCATTGCCTTTCGTTACGGCTGGGACTGGAAAGCGCTGGCTGCCCGCAACCAGATCCCCGAGCCCTTCACCATCAAACCGGGTCAGACGATTCGCTTTGACGGGCGCTCCTCTTCAACGCCAAACGTCGTTTCTGCGCCTGCGACAGGACGTCCGGTGACCAGCACCTCCACCACGACCAGCAATTCCGGCTCGGTGAAAACCACTGTAATGTCCAAGCCGGTTGCGGTTGTACCTGTGGTCATACCGCCTTCAGCAACCACCGCGACAGGCCCGGCGGGCAAGTCTCCGAGCGGTTGGACCTGGCCATCGAGCGGCATATTGATAGGGAAATTTTCCTCAAACGGTAGTTTGAATAAAGGAATTGATATCGCCGGTGATTTGGGACAGCCTGTTTTGGCAGCGTCTGATGGTTCAGTTGTTTACGCCGGAAGTGGATTACGGGGCTACGGCGAATTGATCATCATCAAACACAGCGATACCTACGTCAGCGCCTACGGTCATAACCGCAGGCTTTTGGTACGGGAAGGGCAGCAGGTCAAGGCAGGGCAGACGATTGCCGAAATGGGGTCAACAGGAACTGACCGGGTGAAACTGCATTTTGAGATTCGCCGACAAGGTAAACCTGTAGATCCGCTGGAATTCTTGCCACGTCGTTGATTGTTGCCAGCCTGTTCCTGGCGCAGAAGGAACAGGCTCAAGCGTTGCCACGGATATAGGCGTCGCTGGAGCTTGAGGTCGAACTCACCAAAGGACTATAACAATGGCTCTTAGCAACGAAGCGCCGGAGTTTGACATCGATGATGACGTGCTCCTGATGGAATCTGGCATTGTCCTGGAGCAGTCGCCTAACGAGAAGCAGTCGTCTACTGCCGCCTCGGGCCGCGCAAAGGCCAAGCCGTCGTCATCGCTCAAACAACACAAATATATTGATTACACTCGGGCGCTCGACGCTACCCAGTTGTATCTCAATGAAATAGGGTTCTCTCCTCTGTTGTCCCCGGAAGAAGAAGTGCATTTTGCGCGGTTGTCGCAAAGTGGGGATCCGGCCGGGCGCAAACGCATGATTGAAAGCAATCTGCGGCTGGTGGTGAAAATCGCCAGACGCTATGTCAATCGTGGGCTGTCATTGCTTGACCTTATCGAAGAAGGCAACCTGGGTTTGATCCGGGCTGTCGAAAAATTCGATCCTGAACGCGGTTTCCGTTTTTCTACCTACGCGACATGGTGGATTCGTCAGACCATCGAGCGTGCGATCATGAATCAGACCCGGACCATCCGGTTGCCGATTCACGTCGTCAAAGAGCTGAACGTCTACCTGCGCGCTGCCAGGGAACTGACGCAGAAGCTCGATCATGAGCCGTCTCCTGAAGAAATCGCCAACCTGCTGGAAAAACCGGTGGGTGAGGTCAAGCGCATGCTTGGGCTCAACGAGCGTGTCTCTTCGGTCGACGTATCGCTTGGCCCTGATTCGGACAAAACGTTGCTCGATACGCTCACCGATGACCGTCCTACAGACCCTTGCGAGTTGCTGCAGGATGACGATCTTTCGCAGAGTATCGATCAATGGCTTTCAGAGCTGACCGAAAAGCAGCGCGAGGTTGTCATACGCCGCTTCGGTCTGCGAGGGCATGAGAGCAGCACACTTGAAGATGTCGGGCTGGAGATCGGGCTCACGCGTGAGCGTGTCCGGCAGATTCAGGTTGAGGGTCTCAAGCGCCTGCGTGAGATTCTCGAAAAAAACGGTCTGTCCAGCGAGTCGCTCTTCCAGTAGAAATCCTCTGACCGCGTCACAAAAGCCGACATGAACAGCACTGTTTATGTCGGCTTTTTATATGATGCGTATCATTAAAAGTCGTGCGCTACTTTCCGGATCACAGCGATTGAATACCCACAGGATGTACGTCATTGCGTACAGCGGGTGTAGGTGATCAAGTGTTTATAAGTGAGATTTCATGCAGGTCACACGTGCTTGTTTATTTAACTCATTGATATACAGGATTTTATAAAACGAGCCCGGCGGCAGCGGAAATATTTTGGCGTGCTTGGCCAGTTGATCCTTCGCGTCAAATCTCTACTATCAGGGCTGTGCCAACGGATCGGTACAGGCTTTCACGGACGAGAGCCAAGGACATCGCAGGAGGCGATTCATCAGGACGATGAAAAAGGATTACAGGGATTAAGGAAAAATGTGGGCGGGTCATACCGCCCCTTTTTATATGCGTTCCACCGGATTCAAGATGCAAAAAAGGCCCTCTCTCGAGGGCCTTTTTCGTTGTCTGGATTCTAGCGTTCCAGATCTGCAATCTTGCCTGTCTTGCCGTCCCATTCTTCTGCGTCTGGCAACGCGTCTTTCTTCTCGGTGATATTCGGCCATACCTCGGCAAGCTCGGCGTTGAGCTCGATGAAGTTTTCCATGCCAGCCGGAATCTCGTCTTCCGAGAAGATCGCCTGGGCGGGGCATTCAGGCTCGCACAGTGCACAGTCGATGCACTCGTCCGGGTGAATCACCAGGAAGTTCGGGCCCTCGTAGAAGCAGTCCACCGGACAGACTTCCACGCAGTCGGTGTACTTGCACTTGATGCAGTTGTCGGTGACGACGAAGGTCATTTCTAATTCTCTCCTCAGGCGGCTGCGGCAGAGCCCTTCCAGACAGGGTTGCCAGGTTCGGGACGGTTCCCGGCCCTATGAAAACACGTGCTTTTGATGAGCGGCCTTGAGGCAGTCTGACTGCATCGCCTGCCACCCATCCTTGGTTCGCTGCGTCTTCACGCGGCTTGAACGGCTACTCGACCAGGCTAAAAGTCGAGCGCATCCCAGACCGCGCGGGATTCTAACAGCATGTAACGGCTCGCGTCACAGTCGAGTTTGCAATGTGTATAGCAAATCCAGCGCCTGACGCGGCGTGAGATCGTCGACCTTGACCTTCGACAGTTCATCGAGCACCGGGTGAGGCAGGCTGGCGAACAGATCGCTTTGCATCGGCGCTGCCTGCTTTCCCGGTTTGGCGCGCGGCTGCTCGTGGGGCAGGCTGGTGGTCTCAAGGCGCTGCAAATGCTCTTTGGCGCGGGTGATGACTTTGCCTGGAACCCCGGCCAACTGTGCGACTGCCAGGCCGTAGCTTTGACTGGCAGGTCCTGGCAGAACCCGATGCAGGAATACGATTCGCTCGTTGTGTTCGGTAGCATTCAGATGCACGTTGCTGACCAGTGGTTCGCTTTCCGGCAGAACGGTCAACTCGAAATAGTGAGTGGCGAACAAGGTGTAGGCGCGCAACTGGGCGAGGCATTCTGCCGCAGCCCAAGCGAGGGAGAGGCCATCGAAGGTGCTGGTCCCGCGGCCGACTTCGTCCATCAGCACCAGGCTGCGGTCGGTCGCGTTGTGCAGGATGTTGGCTGTCTCGCTCATTTCCACCATGAACGTCGAGCGCCCGCCCGCCAAGTCGTCGCTGGAGCCGATCCGCGTGAATATCCGGTCCACCAGTGACAGCTCGCATTGAGCTGCAGGTACGAAACTGCCGATATGGGCGAGCAAGACAATCAAGGCCGTCTGGCGCATGTAGGTCGATTTACCGCCCATGTTCGGACCGGTGATGACCAGCATGCGCGTGCTGTCGTCCAGTGCCAGATCATTGGCCACGAAGGGCGTCGACAACACCTGCTCGACCACCGGGTGACGACCTTGTTCGATGCGCATGCAGGGCTCGGCCACAAATCTCGGGCAATTGAGGTCGAGATTCAGTGCGCGTTCGGCGAGGTTGCTCAGCACATCCAGCTCGGCCAACGCTGCCGCGGTGTCCTGCAGCGGCGCGAGATGGCCGATCAGGTCCTCGAGCAAGGCTTCGTAAAGCATTTTCTCTCGAGCCAGCGCGCGACTTTTGGCCGACAGTGCCTTGTCCTCGAACTCTTTGAGTTCCGGCGTGATGAAGCGCTCGGCACCTTTGAGCGTCTGGCGGCGAATATAGTCGGCGGGCGCCTGCTCGGCCTGTTTGCTCGGCAGCTCGATGAAGTAGCCGTGCACGCGGTTGTAGCCGACTTTCAGGTTGGCCAGCCCGGTGCGGGCTTTCTCGCGCGCTTCCAGATCGATGAGGAACTGGCCTGCGTTCTCGCTCAGTGATTGCAGCTCGTCGAGCTCAGCGTCATAGCCGGTCTTCAGCACGCCGCCATCGCGAATCACCGCAGGCGGGTTATCGATGATTGCTCTCTGCAGGAGGTCGGCCAACTCGGGATAAGTGCTGGCGGTGCGAGCCAGTTGCTGCAAATGTGGCGCTTCCAGTTCACTCATGGCCTGTTGCAGTTCAGGCAGTGCGCTCAAGGCATCGCGCAGGCGGGCAAGGTCGCGTGGTCGGGCGTTGCGCAGGCCGATACGAGCCAGAATCCGCTCGATGTCGCCGATCTCTTTAAGCTGCGGTTGCAGGCTTTCGAACCGGTAACGCTCCAGAAAACAGGTGATCGAGCTTTGACGTGCCTGCAGAATTGTCAGGTCGCGTAGCGGGCGATTCAGCCAGCGCGTCAGCAGGCGTGTGCCCATCGCGGTCTGGCAGCGGTCCATGACCGACTGCAGGGTGTTGTCGCGTCCGCCCGAAAGGTTGGTGTCCAGCTCAAGGTTGCGACGGCTGGCGCCATCCAGAATCACCGTTTCGTCCAGACGCTCGTGCCTCAGGCTGCGCAGGTGCGGCAGGGCGGTGCGCTGGGTTTCCTTGGCATAGCTGAGCAAGCAGCCTGCTGCGCCAATGGCCAGGGTCAATGTCTCGCAGCCGAAGCCTTTGAGGTCCTGCGTCGCAAATTGTTGACACAGACTTTTATGCGCCGAGTCGCGCTCGAAATCCCATGGCGCGCGACGGCGTGAGCCGCGACGCTTCTCTGCGGGCAGGCCTTGTGGCCAGTCATCCGGAATCAACAGTTCGACCGGATTGATGCGTTCAAGCTCGGCGAGCAGGTTTTCCCAGCCCTTGATCTCAAGCACGCTGAAGTTGCCGCTGGTGATGTCCAGCACGGCGAGACCGAACAGGCGTTCGTCACCGAGCACGGCAGCAAGCAGATTGTCCCGGCGCTCATCGAGCAACGCCTCATCACTGATGGTGCCTGGTGTAATGATGCGCACGACCTGACGATCAACCGGGCCTTTGCTGGTGGCGGGGTCGCCGATCTGTTCGCAGATCACCACCGATTCGCCCAGTTTTACCAGCTTCGCCAGATAACCTTCGGCTGCGTGGTAGGGGATGCCGCACATGGGAATGCTCTGGCCCGCTGACTGGCCCCGCGCCGTGAGCGTAATATCCAGCAACTTGGCGGCTTTTTTGGCGTCTTCATAGAAGATCTCGTAAAAGTCGCCCATGCGATAGAACATCAGCTGGTCTGGATGCTGGTTCTTCAGCTTCCAATACTGTTGCATCATGGGTGTGTGCGAAGAGAGGTCGGAAATTGCTTTATTCATCAGTAGGTTAGGCAAGTTCTTGAGAAAAGTGGGGCAAACTTCGAGGTGCGACGTGCGATCCCTCCGTGTACTGAGGGATGTCTGTCGAGTGTTTGCGATGGGCGCAAGGTTATCACGCACATTGCGCGGGCGCAGTTCCGGTTTGGTGAATGCTCAATCGTGACCCCGGGTTTCAGGACGACCCTGGATGTCCGGTTGCTGTATAGACTTCGCAAACCGCCACCGATCGTCGGACGCGGAATATGAAAAAGGACTTTTATATGGTGAACAAACGAGCAAGGGATTCTGTAAACGGGCGCTTCATACCGTTGGAAGAGGCGAAGCGCAGGCCAAGGGAAACCACTGTCGAAACGGTGAGAAAGCCGGTCTCGAAAGATAGACGGCGGCCATGATCAGGCAAGCGGCTGTTCATGCGGCCGCTTGTATTCACGATTGGATCTTTACGGACCGTCAGGTTCGAACAGGAAGGTACTGTGGATGAAATCACCCGGCTTGCCGCCTCGCTTGGCAAGCTCCTCCAGTCAATCGGCGCTCAGGTGACCACTGCGGAGTCCTGTACGGGAGGCGGTATCGCTGAGGCCATTACGCGCATCGATGGCAGCTCCGGCTGGTTCGAGGCCGGCTACGTCACGTACTCCAATAGTCAGAAAACCCGACAGCTGGATGTCCCGCATGGGCTCTTCAGCACCGACGGTGCGGTCAGTCAGCCGGTGGTGGAAGCCATGACCCGGGGCGCGCAACTCAAGAGCGGTGCCCGGTTCGGCGTGGCAGTCAGCGGTGTGGCCGGGCCGGGCGGTGGTTCGGTGGACAAGCCGGTGGGCACGGTCTGGATCGCCTGGGGCGATGGCGATCGGCTCGTTACTCGGCGCTGTCTGTTCGACGGCGACCGCGAGCAGGTACGCCGACAAACGGTAAAGGCCGCGTTAGAGGGGCTGATCGAGCTTGCTGGCGCAGAAAAGCCAAAACAGGGGTAGGCGAGCGTCGATCCCTGTGGAATAATACTGTCTACTTATACAGGTGTTGTGGCCATCAAGGCCCTAATTGAATTTGATTACGTGAGGACTTCAATGGACGACAACAAGAAGAAAGCCTTGGCTGCGGCCTTGGGTCAGATCGAGCGTCAGTTCGGTAAAGGTGCCGTGATGCGCATGGGTGACCATGACCGTCAGGCAATTCCTGCCATCTCCACCGGTTCGCTTGGTCTGGATATCGCACTCGGTATTGGCGGTCTGCCAAAAGGCCGGATCGTTGAAATCTACGGTCCTGAGTCTTCGGGTAAAACCACCCTGACACTGTCTGTCATCGCTCAGGCCCAGAAAATGGGTGCAACCTGTGCGTTCGTCGATGCCGAGCACGCGCTCGATCCCGAGTACGCGGGCAAGCTGGGCGTCAATGTCGACGACCTGCTGGTTTCGCAGCCGGACACTGGTGAGCAGGCGCTGGAGATCACCGACATGCTGGTGCGCTCCAATGCCATCGACGTGATCGTGGTCGACTCCGTCGCCGCACTCGTGCCGAAGGCCGAGATCGAAGGCGAGATGGGCGACATGCACGTAGGTCTGCAGGCGCGTCTGATGTCGCAGGCGCTGCGCAAGATCACCGGTAACATCAAGAACGCCAACTGCCTGGTGATCTTCATCAACCAGATCCGTATGAAGATCGGCGTAATGTTCGGCAGCCCGGAAACCACCACCGGTGGTAACGCGCTGAAGTTCTATGCATCGGTACGTCTGGACATCCGTCGCACCGGCGCGGTGAAGGAAGGCGACGAAGTGGTCGGCAGCGAAACCCGTGTCAAGGTCGTGAAGAACAAAGTGGCTCCGCCGTTCCGTCAGGCTGAGTTCCAGATCCTTTACGGCAAGGGCATCTACCTCAACGGCGAGATCATCGACCTGGCCGTGCTGCACGGTTTCCTCGAGAAGTCCGGCGCCTGGTACAGCTATCAGGGCAGCAAAATCGGTCAGGGCAAGGCCAACTCGGCCAAGTTCCTGGCGGATAATCCGGAAATCGGCAACGCCCTCGAGAAGCAGATTCGCGACAAGCTGCTGACACCTGGTGTCGATACCAAGGCAGTCGGTTCCCGCGAAGCAGCAGTAGCCGATGACATGGCCGAAGCAGACGCCGATATCTGATATCCATGTCTGCCGTGCTTGATACACCCGTCGCCGTAAGGCGCACTGCAATGGACCTGCTCGCACGACGCGAGCACGGTCGGGTCGAGCTGACGCGAAAGCTGCGTCAGCGCGGCGCCTCTCCCGAACACATCGAAGCAGCGCTTGACCGTCTGGTCGAAGACGGTTTGCTGTCCGAATCCCGTTACCTTGAAAGTTTTGTCTCCTACCGGGCGCGCTCTGGCTATGGACCGGTACGTATCCGGGAAGAACTGAACCAGCGCGGTTTGCAGCGTCCTGATATCGAACAGGCACTCAGAGAGTGCGGCGTTGATTGGCAAGAAAAACTTCAGGAAACCTGGCAGCGTAAGTTTGGCGGAAAGATGCCTGCCGATGCGCGTGAGCGTGCCCAGCAAGGGCGCTTTCTCAGCTATCGAGGTTATCCGTTGGACCTGATCGGCCGCCTGTTGAGCGGCCGTGGCGGGGATGACTGAACTCAGGCTTTCAGTGGTTTGCGTGCCTGGGCTGCCTGTTCTTCGTTCGATGGCGCTAACCAGTTTTTCGGCAGGTTGATGTAGTCCACCAGCTCGCGAAGCCGGCCCTGATTACGTCCAGTGAACGTGAATGCCAACCGTTTCAGATGGCTGTATTGCGCTTCGTCATGTTCTTCACCCTGATAGCCATGCTGTTGGAAATTTTCGCTAAGGCACAGATCGGCGAACGCGTCCTGCAGGTGATGGAGTGCTTGCTCGCTGAGTGGGTGGTGCATGCGAATCACGAAGGTGTTCTTCAGCCAGCGGCTGGAATGGTAGTTACGGTAGAACTGGCTGATTTCCTCGACCGCTTCGTCGGGGCTGTAGACCAGCCGCATCAGCTTCATGTCCGCCGGCAGGATGTAGTGATTGTCCTGCAGTTGGGTCTTGATGAAGTCCAGCGCGCTTTGCCAGAAGCTGCCGCCTGGTGTATCCAGAAGTACGATGGGCACCAGCGGGCTTTTCCCGGTCTGAACCAGTGTTAGCACTTCCAGGGCTTCATCCAGCGTGCCAAAGCCACCCGGGCATAGCACCAGGGCATCGGCTTCCTTGACGAAGAACAGTTTACGTGTGAAGAAAAAGTGGAACGGCAGCAGGTTTTCCGTGCCTTCAACCGTTGGGTTGGCATGTTGTTCGAAGGGCAGGGTGATGTTGAACCCCAAGCTGTGCTTCAGACCCGCGCCAGCATGGGCCGCCGCCATGATGCCGCCGCCTGCGCCGGTGATGACCATCATGTCGGATTGCGCGAGCTTTTCACCAAGCTCCGTGGCTTGTGCATAGAGCGGATGTTCAACGGGCGTGCGGGCCGAGCCGAACACCGTGACCTTGCGCCGACCCTTGAAGCGTTCCAGTGCGCGGAAAGCGCTGTCGAGTTCGCGAAGGGTTTGCAGGGTAATCTTGGCGTTCCAGCGATTGCGATCATCTTGCGCCATGCGCAGGACGGTCAGCATCATGTCTCGGTAAAGTGCCAGGTTCTGGCTGCCGGGGGCGACCTGATGGATGTGCTCTTCAATCTTGCTGGTCAGGTTCAGCCCGTTGCTTTGAAAGTGTTGCGACAGAAGATCGTTAGGTACATACGGCATTCAAGATTTCTCCTCCTGCAGAATCACTGATCCGGTTTTGGCAAACTGGCAGGAACGACATCGCGCCATCGCCCGATCGTATGGATTCCGTCTGTTTCCTTGGGTCAAGAAACGATTGATGCACAGGGGCGTGTCACTCCTGTTGCCCTTGTGCCTGAAAATTAAAGCTCAGCTGTAGGAAATTTATAGCGCCAGCCGGTCTTTCCTGTCGAGTCGATGATGGGCCGGTTGCTTCTAAAAGGCCATCGACTCGACAGGCGTCTTCAGGAGCAAGGCGTTGCAGGATGTCTCGAAATGAGTACAGCGTGCGCCTGACGGGCAGGCGCACAGGAGGGATGAGTCAGGCTGTTTATTTTTTCGGTTTGACCGTGCAGTCCGAGGCCTGGAAGGTCTGGGTGACGATCTGGCTGTTGGTCTTGTACTCGGTGAACTGATACTTGAGTACGGCACCTTTGGTCATCAACTGACGGAAGCCGTTGTTGTGGCAAACGCTGTTGCCCAGTTGATTGCGCATCACGTCCGGGTTAGCACGCATTTGCTGCGCCAGGCCTTCGCGTACGCTCAGGTGGTTGATCAACTCGTCGCCATTGACGGTGTAGCCCTGATCCAGAATGTCTTCGTTGATCGCCCGAGGCGTACCAACGCTGCTTTCCTTCGCGACTTTTTCCAGCATCTTGCTGAGTTCGAACTCCTGCTTCGACGCCGCTTGGGCGCACAGCGGAGCAACGAGCAAAAGCGTAAGGGTAGGGGCGATGAGGCGCAGCATTAAACTCTCCTGATTAAGTAGCTGGCCGTTGGACCAGCGACTTCAAAGTGCGTTCCGGGATAACCTGCCGACTGCGGGTTGCAAGGCGCAGCAGTATAAGACAGGACTCTTCACACAGCCTAGGGTTGAACGGTCAAGGCTCTGATAAACTGCGCGCACTTTCCTTATGGCTGCCGGGTTCTCGTGGTGTCGATGCATTCTTTCAGTTGGCGCGCTCTGTAATGGGTCACGCTGTTTCCCGCCTGCGCGACGAGCGTCTGGCCCGCAGTACCAAACCCTTTATCGCGCGGGGTTCGCGTGCACCTCGCTGCCCGGATTGCCGGGTCATCTTCAGCTACTGTCTATGTGCATGGCGTCCAAAAGTCGCCGCCGACTCGGGCATGTGCCTGCTCATGTACGACACTGAGCCGTTGAAACCGACCAATACAGGCTGGCTGATCGCCGATGTCATCGAGGATACCCATGCGTTTGGCTGGTCCCGCATTGACGTGGATGAGCAGTTGCTGGCGTTGCTGGATGATCCACAGTGGCAGCCGTATATCGTTTTTCCCGGCGAATTCGTCGCCAGGGAACGGGTGGTCACTGAGGTGGCACGGGTAGAGGGCAAGCGTCCGTTGTTCATTCTGCTGGACGCGACCTGGACCGAAGCGCGCAAAATGTTTCGCAAAAGCCCGTATCTGGAGAGATTTCCGGTGCTGAGTCTGGAGCCTGAGCAGATCTCGCGCTACCGCCTGCGCCGTTCCAGGCGCGACGACCACTTCTGTACGGCCGAAGTGGCCGCGCTGTGTCTGGAATTGGCGGATGATGTCAGTGCCAGTAGCGTATTGGATGCTTATCTGGATGTATTCAGTGCCCATTATCTGGGGGCCAAATATCAGCGGCCGGTTGATCCGGACGATGCGGCTCATACTCATCTGAAAGCTTTTTTATAGGCACTGAAGCCTCTGCTCCCGCACCTGTTGGCTGATTGCCATCTCATCGTCGCAGGTCAGGCGCTTCACGCTTGACCGGCATGGTGTTGCTGGGCATGCTTGGCGCCGCTTGGACGCCGATTCACCGGGTTTGGCGCTGCGCCTGCCCATCTGGGTAATGTGAATTTGCCGGCATTTGCGAATGCCTTGCTGAGCGATCCGCGTTGCGGGTCCTCACTATGAAAACAGGATCAACACATGACCTACGACATCCTGATTGCCGACGATCACCCCCTGTTTCGCAGCGCGCTGCGTCAGGCGTTGAGCATCGGGCTGGGACCCGACGCGCGGCTGGTCGAGGCAGAGAGCATTGCCCAGCTGGAGTCTCATCTGGCGCAGAAGGCTGACTGGGATCTGGTGCTGCTGGACCTGAATATGCCCGGCGCGTATGGCTTCTCGGGTCTGGTCCTGTTGCGTGGGCAATACCCGCAGATTCCTGTGGTGATGGTCTCAGCGCAGGAAGAAGCGTCGATCGTGGTTCGATCCAGAGAGTTCGGTGCCAGCGGTTTCATCCCCAAATCCAGTTCTCTGGAGGCGATCCAGCATGCGGTGCGCACAGTGCTGGAAGGCGATGTCTGGTGGCCGCCGCAGGTCAATGAAGTCATCAGTGTGTCGGACGAAGCCAAGGCGGCCAGCGCCGGTCTCGCCAGTCTTACCCCGCAACAGTTCAGGGTGTTGACCATGGTCTGTGAAGGGCTGTTGAACAAGCAGATCGCGTTTGAGCTGAGTGTTTCCGAAGCCACGATCAAGGCTCACGTGACCGCGATCTTTCGCAAGCTTGGCGTACGGACCCGGACCCAGGCCGCGTTGTTGTTGCAACAACTCGAATCCATTTCAGCCAGCTAACGGCCAGTCAGATAAATGTTCACGCTTTTTTGACCTGTGTTCCCTTAGCTTTTCTCATCCTCACTGTACAGCAGCCTCTCTATGTCGCCCTTCAAAGGCCAAACCGGTCTGAAACGCATCTTCAATGCCGCAGGTTATTCGCTCGATGGTCTGTCCGCCGCTTTCAAAGGCGAGGCGGCGTTCCGTCAATTGGTCCTGCTCAATGTCGTACTGATCCCTGTCTCTTTTTTTCTGAATGTCAGCAAAGGCGAACACGCGTTGCTGGTTGCGGTATGCCTGCTGGCATTGATCGTCGAACTGCTCAACTCGGCCGTCGAAGCGGCCATCGACCGGATCTCGCTGGACCTGCATCCCCTGTCCAAGAACGCCAAGGACATGGGCAGCGCCGCACAGCTGATTGCCCTGAGCATGATCGGTCTGGTGTGGGGCATCGTTCTGTTCGGCTGACCGGCAGCCCGCTGTTCAGTACAGGCTGGGCAGTACGATCTCGTCACTGCGTTGCACCCCTGCGGTGAACGCCCGGCAGAGTTCGAGGAACTCGCGCATGGCAGACGTCTGGTATTTCTGCTTGTGCCAGATGAAGTAGAACTGTCGCGACAGGTCCAGATCCGGCGTCGCGAGTTCGACCAGATTGCCGCGACGAAACGCATCGCGCAGCGCCAGCCTTGAAATGCAGCCGATGCCCAGTCCGGATTCCACCGCTCGCTTTATCGCTTCGGTGTGCTCCAGTTCCAGCTTCACATTCAGGCCATTGCGATGATGCCGCATGGCCTGATCGAACGTCAGCCGAGTACCGGAGCCCTGTTCACGCAGGATCCAGGCTTCATGCGTCAGTTCCTCCAGCGTCGCCTGGCCACGCGTGGCCAACGGATGTTGCGGCGCGCAGAACACCACCAGCTCATCCTCCACCCAGGATTGCACTTCAATGTCGGGATGGCTGCAATCGCCTTCGATCAGCCCCAGATCGATTTCGTAGTGCGCCACCTGCTGCACGATGTGTGCGGTGTTCTGGACGTGCAGCTTGACCTGACTTTCCGGGTGGCGCTGCATGTAACCGCCAATCAGCAAGGTCGCCAGATAATTGCCTATGGTCAGCGTCGCCCCGACCGCCAGCGAGCCGAAACCCGATTTGCCGTTGAGCAGGTCTTCGATCTCCTTGGCCTGATCGAGGAGGGCGACAGCCTGCGGCAGCAACTGGCGGCCGGTGGCATTGAGGCTCAACCGCTTGCCGGCACGGTCGAACAGCTGGCAGCTGGATTGACGTTCCAGTTCGGTGATCGACGTGCTGGCCGCCGACTGCGAGAGCGAAAGCAGCACAGCCGCGCGCGACACGCTTTCCTGCTGGGCGACGGCGACAAATACCTGAAGTTGACGGAGAGTGAATCGCATATCTATATAACCGATTACCCATATCTTGATAATTCATTTAACAGATATTGTGTCTGCCACTAGAATGTCGCGCAATAGCGCTGTGCCCCTGCGCGCACGAAATATTCAGGAGTTCCCACGTACATGAGCAACATGAACCACGAGCGTGTCCTCAGCGTCCACCACTGGAACGACACCCTCTTCAGTTTCAAGTGCACCCGCGACCCAGGTCTGCGCTTCGAGAACGGTCAGTTCGTCATGATCGGTCTGCAGCAGCCGAACGGTCGTCCGCTCATGCGTGCCTATTCGATCGCCAGCCCCAACTGGGAAGAGCATCTGGAGTTTTTCAGCATCAAGGTGCCGGACGGTCCGCTGACTTCGCAGTTGCAGCATTTGAAGGAAGGTGACGAGATCATCATCAGCAAAAAGCCTACGGGCACGCTGGTACTCGACGACCTCAAGCCGGGCAAGCATCTTTATCTGTTGAGCACCGGTACCGGTCTGGCGCCGTTCATGAGTGTCATTCAGGACCCTGAAACCTACGAGCGTTTCGAAAAGGTGATCCTATGCCACGGCGTGCGGTACGTGAATGAAGTCGCCTATCGCGAGTTCATCACCGAGCATCTGCCACAGAACGAATTTTTCGGCGAAGCGCTGCGCGACAAGCTGATCTATTACCCGACCGTCACCCGCGAGCCTTTCGAGAACGAAGGGCGCCTGACCGATCTGATGCGCAGCGGCAAGCTGTTCAGCGACATCGGTCTGCCGCCGATCAATCCTCAGGACGACCGCGCCATGTTGTGCGGCAGCCCGAGCATGCTCGACGAGACCAGCGAAGTGCTCAACAGCTTCGGTCTGACCGTTTCGCCGCGTATGCGTGAGCCTGGTGATTACCTGATCGAGCGTGCATTCGTCGAGAAGTAAGACCGGTTGACTAAACCCGCCTCGTCCTTGTCTGGATGAGGCGGGTTTTTTTTTGTCCCGGGTTTTGCGCCGGGGCTACTTCCAGCACGCAGATGACGCCGGGCTCCGGGTAGTGCCAGCGCACGTCCAGATCCCAGAACTGTGCGCCGTAGCGGCGCTCGGGCGTAGGCACTTGATAGGCCGGGCGTGGATCCTGAGCCAGACACTGTTCGATCAATTCGGTCAGCGGCTCGCCCAGTCGCAAGGCATGTTCATGCGCCTGAGTCAGAGCGACGTTCTGCCAGCGCACAGGGATCAGCGCCGGTGCTGCGCTGGCGATGAGGTTGCTGGCGTCGTCGATCATGTCGGCGTAGGGCACGTAGGGTTTGATGTCCAGCACAGGTGTGCCGTCCAGCAGGTCGATGCCTGACAACCACAAGCGGCCGGCCTCGACCTTATCCAGTTTGACCACGGACTGGCCGATGCCATTGGGGCGATGGGTGGCGCGCGTGGCGAATACACCCATAGACTGGTTGCCACCGAGGCGAGGCGGTCGTACTTTCAGGCGCGGCTTGTCTTCCAGGGCGAGATGAAACATAAACAGCAGCCACACATGGCTGACCTGTTCCAGCCCTTGCACCGCGTCGCTCTGATTGAACGGCGCGACCAGTTCAAGCACGCCACGCGCCGCTGGCGCCAGATGTGGCTGGCGCGGAATGGCAAATTTCTCCTTGAAGCACGAGCGCACATAGCCGACAGGCGAAACGGTGTAGGTCATGGTGTACGACGGCTCAACCGCGAACGCGCAGGGTCAGGCCCTTGAGGAAGTTGCGCAGCAACTGGTCGCCACATTCCCGATAGTTGGTGTGGCCCACTTTGCGGAACAACGCGCTCAGTTCGGGCTTGGACACCGGGAAATCGACCGATTTGAGAATCGCATGCATGTCGTCTTCTTTCAGTTCGAAGGCGACGCGCAGCTTCTTCAGTACGATGTTGTTGGTGATCGGCAGGTCAATGGGCTGAGGTGGACGACTCTCGTCCTTGCCGCGCTTGAAGTAGACCAGACCATCCAGAAAGTGCGCCATGAACTCATCGCTGCAGTCCAGATAGCCTTCTTCTTCCTCTTTCTTCATGAACGCGACAACGTCGCTTTTGGCAACTTCGAAGCCAGTCAGTCCGGTAATTTCGACGATCTTGCTGTCGCTGATATCGAGCATGTAGCGCACGCTGCGCAATACATCGTTGTTCATCATGAGGCGTGAGTCCTGTAAGTCTTTTGAGGGCGCGCGATCACATCGCACGCGCTGTGTAATGAGGGGGTTAGAACTTTTCCTTGGTGGTCATGTAGCGCCATTGGCCTTCGGGCAGCTTGCCCATCGACACACCGCCGATGCGGATGCGGCGCATGGAGACAATCTTCAGGCCGACCGCCTCGCAAAGCTGGGCGATAACACCGGGCTGCGGGTTCTTCATGGCGAAGCGCAGACGGTTTTCGTTCTGCCAGCTGGCCTTCACTTTCGGCAGTTCCTTACCCTTGTAGGTCAGGCCGTGGTTCAGGCGATTGAGGCCGTGCGGAACCATCTCACCGGAGATTTCCACCACATACTCCTGCTCGATCTTGCTGCGGTCGTCGGTGAGTTTGCGGAGGATTTTCCAGTCCTGGCTGAATACCATCAAACCGCTGGCGTTGTCCTGCAGGGTGGAGATCGCCTCCAGACGCAGAAAATGACCCTTGAGCGGTCGCTTGCCATAGCTGTGTTCTTCAGAAAGCGTACCTGGGGTGATCATCTGCAATGCGCTTTCGACGGTGGCCGAGGCCGGTTTGTGCAGAATCAGGGTAACCGGTTCGGGCGAGTCGGCCCTGGCGTCCGGACTCAGCTCTACCTTCTGAGTGTCGACCTTGAACTGCGGTTCTTCGACCACTACGCCATCCACGGTGACCCAGCCGCCTTCAATGAACAGTTCAGCCTCCCGGCGGGAGCAGCCGACCAGATCGATGAGGCGTTTGGAGAGGCGAATGGGGTCTGTCATGAAAGAAGCCGTTAACTGATGAGAAAGGCGCCATTGTAACCGCCTGCGTCGGGTTAATCGCGGCAACATTGCAAATGCACCGCCAGCGACTTCATTACCGTCGATTCAGGCGCATTCTGAGCATTGGATAAGGATTGCCCAGACCATCCACTTCGGAGCGGCTGACCACCTGAAAGCCGTGTTTGAGGTAAAAACCCAACGCCTTCGGGTTCTGTTCGTTCACATCCAGTTCGTGAATGTGAAAGTGCGAGATGGCGTAAGTCAGCAGTTGCGTCCCCAGGCCTTGTCCTCTGTGTGCCGGATCGATGAACAGCATGTCCAGCTTGGCGCGGTTAACCCCGGCAAAGCCGCTGATGGCGAGTTGCGCATCGCGTATGCAGAAGAGCGTCACGCTGTCCAGGTACTGCCTTAGCAGCAGATCCTTCAAGAGCGTGATGTAGGCATCCGGCAGAAAATCGTGGGTCGCCCGGACCGAGCGCTCCCATACATCCACCAGTTGCGGGTAATCGTTCTTGTCTGGAAAGTAGAGCTCCATCACGTGTGCTCCCGTGGACCTGTCTGTGCATAGACCGCGAGATTAAACGAAAAAGCCCTGCCGTTTTGAAGGGCAGGGCTTTTTCAGGCGACAGGTCACGGGATCAGATGATTTCGGCCCACAGGTCGTATTCGTCTGCATCCGTGACGCGGCACATGATTTTGTCGCCGGGTTTAACAGTGCTGTCGTCTTCCAGACCGATGAACACGTTGCCGTCGATCTCGGGTGCGTCGAAGAAGCAGCGGCCTACCGCGCCGCGTTCATCGACCTCGTCGATCAGCACTTCGATCTCACGGCCGATCTTCATCTGCAGGCGCGCAGCGCTGATGGCCTGTTGATGGGCCATGAAACGGTCCCAGCGGTCCTGTTTGACGTCGTCCGGCACGACGGCGGCGTCCAGCAGATTGGCCGGCGCACCTTCAACGGGCGAGTACTGGAAGCAGCCCACGCGGTCCAGTTGCGCTTCGGTCAGCCAGTCCAGCAGGTACTGGAAGTCCTCTTCGGTTTCACCCGGGAAGCCGACAATGAAGGTCGAGCGAATGATCAGGTCCGGGCACTGTTCGCGCCAGTTCTTGATGCGGGCCAGGGTCTTGTCTTCGAACGCCGGACGCTTCATCAGCTTGAGGACCTTGGGGCTGGCGTGCTGGAAAGGGATGTCCAGGTACGGCAGGATCTTGCCAGCGGCCATCAGCGGGATCAGTTCGTCGACGTGCGGGTACGGGTAAACGTAGTGCAGACGAACCCAGACACCCATGGAGCCCAGCGCCTGACACAGCTCGGTCATGCGGGTCTTGACCGGCTGGCCATCCCAGAAACCGGTGCGGTATTTGACATCGACGCCGTAGGCGCTGGTGTCCTGAGAAATGACCAGCAGTTCCTTCACGCCGGATTTGACCAGGCGCTTGGCTTCATCCAGCACATCGCCCACCGGACGGCTGACCAGCTTGCCACGCATCGACGGGATGATGCAGAAGCTGCAACTGTGGTTGCAGCCTTCGGAAATCTTCAGATAAGCGTAGTGACGTGGGGTCAGTTTGATGCCTTGTGGCGGCACCAGATCGATCAGCGGATTATGATCGTGACGCGGCGGCACCACTTCATGCACGGCATTGACCACTTGCTCGTATTGCTGCGGGCCGGTCACCGACAGAACGCTGGGGTGCACGTTGCGAATGACGTTCTCGTCCACGCCCATGCAACCGGTCACGATCACTTTGCCGTTCTCTGCCAGCGCCTCGCCGATCACTTCCAGCGATTCAGCCTTGGCCGTGTCGATGAAGCCGCAGGTGTTGACGACAACCACGTCGGCATCTTCGTACGTGGGGACGACTTCGTAACCTTCCATGCGCAACTGAGTCAGGATGCGTTCGGAATCGACGAGCGCTTTCGGACAACCCAGAGAAACGAATCCAACCTTGGGGGCGGATGGCGTGGTGACGGTGGACATGGCGAACCTCGGCGTGAAGAGTGCCTGGACAACACGCGCAGGCACCGATTGGGCGCTTGGCTGCGCCTCTGATCAAAAAGTGCGCAATTCTAGCGGTGAGCGGACGCGATGACCAGCGTTTGGACAAGATTTACGACGAGTGCTGGCAGGGAGCCGCACTGTTAGCGATATGCAGGTGTCGCAGAGGGGGTCGCCACGGCGCTGACGCCTTGTCGTTGCTGGTTCCTGATGCAGTCATCGAGTCGATCCTCAGGTTGAGGATTCGCTCTGTCCGATGTCGTCATTCACTTCCGCTTTTTTAGTGCCGGATTGTCTGTGTCAAATCCGTGTGCCGCCAGTGCCGTTTTAAGTATGGCGTCCAGCGGTCCCTCAAGTTTAGAGCGTCTACAATAACGCGTGTTCTGCTAAGTCCGTGGCTCTCCTGTTTTTTATCAGCGTCCTCGGCATAGGAAAAACCACGTCCGGTCGACTGCATACTCAGCGGTGTATGTTCGATGAAACCATCTGCTGATATACCGCTCAGCGTTCTCAATTCCTCTGCCAATCGCGCCGCCGTTTCAATATCGCCATTTATATAAAGGATGGCGGAGTCCGTCCGTTTGCCGTAGTTGGCCGGGCCCGCGACTTTGCCCGAGGTCACGGACTTTTCCTTCTCGATCAATGCACACATTGCGCGAGCCAGCTGTGTCGCATACTTGGGTTGTACGCCCACAGTGAGGCGTCCGGTATCTTTGCCGGGAGCGCGTTCTTTTCCGGCTCAAGTCGATAGAAACCGACCCTGGATTCTGCGCGTTCAGCCATATATGCATCCAGATTCCGTTCTTTGACACGCAGATGATCCTGGCTCTGCGGGCGGATGATCAGTTGACTCTCGTTATTAAGCGTTCGTAAGGCCTCCAGGTAGTGATACTGCTGCCTTGGACCCATAGGTAGCGTGCCTGGAACGTTGTTTTTATACATCTCATAGATGGTGTACTCGTCGCTTAAACCCGCTTTCTCAGCGGCTTCTGCCCACTATGGCTTGATCAGGTTCCATGCCCGACTCACAAAAGATCCTTCCCTTCGCGCCTTGCAAGGCGTGGTAAGTGCGTTTGAGTGGCTGGGCGGGGCGCTGGCCTGCGCTGTGTCATAACGATGATGAGCCCCTCTTGCCGTGTTAGGGAGAGAATTACCTGCACCTCTGCGTTATGCTTCGCGCCATTGTGTCGAGGCGTGTCAATGTCTGGGCGGATCTGAATTGTTACGCGTTGTGAAGTTCATAGTGCTTTGAGCCTCATGTCTGGTTTCCGGGAGTAGTGGATGAGTCAAGCAAACAGTCATGCAGGTGCTGCAAGTACTGCAAAACCCATCGGGTTGCTGGTCGCGGCCGTGGGTGTGGTATATGGCGATATCGGCACCAGTCCGCTCTACACACTCAAAGAGGTGTTTCAGGGTGGATACGGGGTCGAGGTCACGCATGACGCGATTCTGGGTGTGTTGTCGCTGATTTTCTGGTCGCTGATCTGGGTCGTGTCTTTCAAATACATGGTCTTCATTTTGCGCGCCAACAACCAGGGCGAGGGCGGCATCATGGCCTTGACGGCGCTGGCGCGGCGGGCCACTGCCAAGTACCCCAGACTGCAGATGCTGATGGTGGTGTTCGGTCTGTTCGGAGCTGCGCTGTTTTACGGCGACAGCATGATCACGCCCGCCGTTTCGGTGTTGTCGGCGATGGAAGGCCTGGAGTTGGCGTTCGATGGCCTGGAACACTGGATCGTTCCGATGGCGCTGGTGGTGCTGATCGGGCTGTTCCTGATTCAGCGACACGGAACCGCGCGCATTGGTGTGCTGTTCGGACCGGTGATGGTCACCTGGTTCGTGGTGCTCGGTGCGCTGGGCGTCTACGGCATCATGCAGTCCCCGGAAGTGCTCAAGGCGGTGAATCCTGCGTGGGGGGTGCGCTTCTTCATTATTCATCCGGGTATCGGCGTTGCGATCCTCGGCGCTGTGGTACTGGCGTTGACCGGTGCCGAAGCCTTGTATGCAGACATGGGGCATTTCGGGCGCAAGCCGATCTCCCGGGCCTGGTTCATCCTGGTACTGCCCGCATTGCTGCTCAACTATTTCGGTCAGGGTGCGCTGGTGCTCGGCAATCCTGAAACCGTGCGCAACCCGTTCTACCTGCTGGCTCCGGGCTGGGCGCTGCTGCCGCTGATCGGGCTGTCGACCATGGCGACGATCATTGCCTCGCAGGCGGTGATTTCCGGTGCGTTTTCGATGACCCTGCAGGCGATTCAGCTCGGCTACATCCCACGAATGTATATCCAGCACACGTCCAGCGATGCGCAGGGCCAGATCTACATTGGTGCCGTCAACTGGGCATTGATGGCGGGTGTGATCATGCTGGTGATCGGTTTCGAGTCGTCCGGCGCACTGGCCTCGGCCTATGGCGTTGCGGTGACCGGAACGATGCTCTGCACCACCATTCTGGTGTCGTCGGTGATGCTGCTGTTGTGGAAGTGGCCGCCGTTGCTGGCCATTCCGCTGCTGGTGTGCCTGCTATTGGTAGACGGTCTGTTCTTTGCGGCCAACGTGCCGAAGATTTTTCAGGGCGGGGCTTTTCCGGTGCTGGCGGGCGCGGCGCTGTTCATCCTCATGACCACCTGGAAGCGGGGCAAACAGTTGCTGGCCGAGCGTATTGATGAGGGCGGCCTGCCACTGCCGATCTTCATCGGCAGTATCCGCGTGCAGCCGCCGCATCGGGTGCAGGGCACGGCAGTGTTCCTGACAGCCCGTTCCGATGCCGTGCCTCACGCGTTGTTGCACAACATGCTGCACAACCAGGTGTTGCATGAGCAGGTAGTGCTGTTGACGGTGGTTTACGAGGACTCCCCGAGGGTGCCGGCGCAGCAGCGCTTTGAGGTGGAGTCGTACGGGGAAGGATTCTATCGGGTGATCCTGCATTTCGGTTTCATCGACGAGCCTGACGTCCCCGCTGCGCTCGCCCTGTGCCATCTGGCGGAGCTGGACTTCAGCCCAATGCGCACCACGTACTTCCTCAGTCGCGAGACGGTGATTCCGTCCAAGATGGTCGGCATGGCTCGATGGCGCGAGGCGTTGTTCGCTTTCATGCTCAAGAACGCCAATGGCAACCTGCGTTTCTTCAAGCTGCCCTTCAATCGGGTGATCGAACTGGGGACGCAGGTCGAGATGTAAGCTTCTGGCCTCACGGCTGATCAGCTAATAAAAATCCCGGCGACCTCACGGTGCCGGGATTTTTTTGGACTCGGGAAACGGACCGGTTATTGAGCGCTGGTCTGAGTGCCCGTCTTGCCCTGACGCTTGTTGATGGCGTCGATCAGGCGCTTGGCCAGAGCCGGGTAGTCTTCGTCAAAGTGATGGCCGCCCGGTAGCTGAACAGCTTCGCCCACGGCAGTGGTGTCGGTACAGCCGCTGTCTTTCTTTTCTTCGATGCCGTATACGCAGAGCACCTTGGCAGCCGGTAGCCTGGCCATCTCCGGCCCGGTGGTCGCCTCTTTGCCTGCGTTTCCGAGCCAGCCGTCGACGTGGATTTCGAAGCTGCCGGAGCGGGCGAAGGCCAGCAGGATAATAGCGTCGACACGGTTCTGATCGTCCGTGGCCAGTCGGTTATAGATCGCTGGCATGACGTCTGCACCGAACGAGTAACCGGCCAGAATGAAGCGCTTGGTGCCCCATTTCTGGCGATAGTGGTTCATCAGGTCGGTGAGGTCGACAGCGGTCTGCTCCGGCGTCTTGTGCTCCCAGTAGTAGCGCAGCACGTCGATGCCGACCACCGGGTAGCCCATTTTCGCCATATCGCCTGCCACGACCTTGTCCAGGTCGCGCCAGCCGCCGTCGCCGGACATGAACAGCGTGACGGTATCGGAAGGCTGGCTGGCCGGTACTTCGACGACCGGAATGCCCAGGCCGCCGCCGTCGTTTTCACCGAGCAGCAAATGACGCAGTTCGGTATTCAGCACCTGTGGCAACGGAATGTCGTAGTCACTGATGCTGGTGTCGGCGTTGCTCTGATCGCGCACGAAGGCTGCGCTCGGATCATCCGGCGCGTCGTTCCATGCGGCCAGCCAGTGGCCATGCGGCGCCTTCTGTGGCAGTGGCACGTCGCAGATGCGAGGCGGGGTGTCGCCTTCTTCCACGACTGGCGGCGGGTTGGAGACATGTTCCAGGGCGAAGCCTACGGAAATGGCCTGTGCCTTGTCGTCGGTCTGCGTGGCCAGCCAGCGCCACGCCAGCGTTGCGCCGGGGCCAATGCCGCCGACGACAAGCGCCGGGCCGTCAAGTTTTTCAAGTGCGCTTTGAAAGGTCTTCTGTTGTATCACGCAGTCATCTTTGGGCAGCACCACCTGAACGATGCGAGCCGACGCGTCTTTGCTGATGGCCAGCAACTGTTTGTCAGTGAGCATTTCTTCAGCGGTAACGGCCAGTGCGATGCGCGTCTTGATCCGTGTTGCCGGTGTCACGCTCGTCAGTGGAGCGCCGTCATCCAGGTTCAGGTGTTCAAGGTCGGCGGGCGGGGCAGGGCGGCTCCAGATCCAGACGCCCAGTGCAACGATTAAAAGAACAATTACCAGAGCTGCGAGCAAAATGCGCCAGGAGCGTCGAATCATCAGCGTTTCACCAATCCAGTCAGGCCGCCCGCAATCAGGGCGGCAGTGTCAGCCAAGGCCACGAGCGGATCGAGTCCGGCGGGCACGGCCATATAACGAGGTTCCCAATCAGGCTGGAACTTGTCCTTGAAGCGGCGCAGACCCTGGAAGTTGTAGAGCTGCTCGCCGCGGCGGAAGATCATTGATCCCAGACGTTGGGTCAGTGGCGCACCGCGTCGCGGTTGCAGGCCCGACAGGGGCACCATGCCCAGGCTGAAGCGTGCGTAGCCCTGGGCTTTATAGTGCTGAATCAGGCCCACCATCATGAATTCCATGGTCAACTTGGGCGCGTCAGGGTGTGAACGCATCAGGTCCAGACTGGCCAACTGGTGACTGTCGGTTTCCAGAAGGTTGGAAAACGCGACTGGTTTGCCCTGGAAGTGAACGATGGCGATACGGAAGTACTTGAGGTAATCGGGGTTGAAGCGGCCCAGCGAAAAGCCTTTCTCGCGCACGTTCTTGCCAGTCAGCCAGGCGTCGGAGATTGCCCTCAGCTCATCGATTGGCGCTTGGCCCGGCTCGTAGATCTCCAGTGAAAGACCGTCCCGGCCCCCGCGATTCCACGTATAGCGCAGGTCCTTCATCTCTTTGCCTTTGGCATCGATGTCGAAGGTCAGCAGGTTGACGCGTGCTTCTTCGCCCAACTTGATGGCGGTCAGCCCGATGTCCATGTAGAACGGCAGGTTTTCGGCGCGCACCTGGTAGAACACGGGCCGTGCATGGTGCACGTCGCACAGGTCACGGAATTGCCAGATCAACTCGGCACGCTGTTGCGTCGGGCCGATCGGGTCATAAAGTGCCACAAGACTGCGACCGCGATGCGAGTACATCAGGAACGCATTGCCCGCTGGGTGAAACAGGATTGCCTTGTCACCGGTCAGCACCAGGCCTCCATCAGGCTGATTGGAGGCTTTGAGAATCGCGGCGGCTTTATCCAGGTCAGTGGCGTCGGGCAGCTTGATCACCGGCCGTGCCGTGCGCAGCAGCCAGGTTAGCGAGACCACCACCAGCAGAACGGCACTGCCCAGTGCCGACCGAAGACCGCGCGGTGCATCGGCATCCAGGGTGAATTGCCACCACAGCTGATGGCTGTAAGGCACGTCCTGGTAAGCGAACAGCAACAGCCAGATCGACGCGCCGACCACACAAACGCTGGCGATCAGATAGAGCGGCGAGAAGGGCACTTCGAACAGTCGGCTCGGGCGATAGAACGAGCGGCGGAAGGTCATCAGCAAGACGGCGGTGAGCAGCAGAAGGCTGGCTTCCTCCCAGTCAAAGCCTTTCAGCATCGACAGCACCGCTCCCACCACGAGCAGAATCACCGTCAGTATCCATGCAGCGGACAATCGCCGGCGCAGACCTTGAGCGAGCAGCAGGCACAGAACGCCCACCAGACTGGCCCCGAAGTGCGACGCGTCGATCAGGCGATGGGGGATCATGAAGCCGACGTTTTCCAGTCGGGTATCGATTTCAGGGGTGGCACCAGAGAAGAGCAGCACCACCCCCGACAAGAAAACCAGGAGTGCCAGGATCGGTGCCGCCAGCCCTGACGCAACACGCATCGCCTGTCGGGTCGGAAGCAATCGCTGTGCTTCAGTGAACAGCAGCGTCAGGCACGCCAGCAACAGCGGCAGCACCACGTAGATCAGGCGGTACAGCAGCAGCGCAGCGGCCAGTGGTGCAGCGCCCAGCTCATTGGCGAAGGCGGCCAGCAGGATCGCTTCGAAAACCCCGACGCCGCCCGGCACATGGCTGAGTACGCCTGCGGCCAGTGCCAACAGGTAAATCAGCATGAACGCGCCCAGCGGCGGCGCGTGAGGCAGCAGCATATAAAGCACGAGAGCGGCCGCGGCGACGTCCAGAGCCGTGATCACCAATTGGATCAGTGTCAGGCGCAGGTTTGGCAGGCGCAAGGTGCGGCGACCGAGGCGCACCAGAATATTGTGGGGAATGTCCTGCTCCGGCAGGCGGCGGCGGTAGACGGCGACGGCCAGCAAAATACTGCCGACCAGCACTGCTGTCGCGACCACGGCGAGGACCTCGACCGGAAGTTTGAGGGCCAGCGATGCGCCGGACAGGTTGCTCAAGGTCGCCAGTGCGGCGAGCGGTGGTAAGGCGCAGCCCAGCGAAAGGCTGGCGAACACTGTCATGCGGGCAATTTCAATCGCGCCGATGCCATGCCGGGAATACAGGCGATAGCGCACCGATCCGCCGGACAGCATCGACAGCCCGACCGCATTGCCGATGGCAAACGAGGTAAAGCCACCGAGAATGAGCGTTTTGGTCGGCAGGTCGACGTTTGCATAGCGACTGGCAGACAACTCGTAACCCATCAGGATCACATAGCCGATGATCGCTGCCAGCAGTGCGCCGCCCAGAGAGGGCAGGGGCACTGCAAACAGCGCGTCATGCAGCGCATACCAGTCCATCTCGATCAGCATGTGCCGACAGGCGATAAGCGCCAGTCCGAACAGCAGCAGCATGACGGCCAGTCCGATGGGCTGACGGTACTTGCTCAGCAACTCGCGCCAGCTCAGGCGTGCGGGTTTGCCAGGTTGATCGGCATTTACTGCTTCATTGGAATCTGACGTGTTGTCGCGCATCAATCACTCCTTGGATCGTGCGCGACAGGATGGAGGTATACAGCCAAGTTACCAATCCCTACGCAAAAAATATTTCAGGATGTTAGCGCGTCAACGCCTAACGAGCGAATAGCGAATAGACCGGGTCGCCGCTGTTCAGCCGTGATTCAGGTCTGATTCAGCTTAGCTATAAGCCTATCGGCAGGATGTGAAAAAACTGTCGCAAATGAAAACATTGCGTGACGGCAGTGATGATAGGGCTTCAGCGCCTGGATCAAATAGTCTTTTTTGTCAGACAGTTACGGGTGATGCGAGAGGATTTTTCATCAGGCACAAAAAAGGCCGCTCTTTCGAGCAGCCTTTCTTGATGTTTGGTTGCGGGAGCCGGATTTGAACCGACGACCTTCGGGTTATGAGCCCGACGAGCTACCAGACTGCTCCATCCCGCGTCTGTGTGGCGGCATTCTACAGCCGAACACCAAAGTGTCAAGTCTTAATGCTGGAAATCTGAAAATAACTCTGATCCGCAGGCTGTTCGGCAATAAGCGTTTGCCTGCGGTTGAGGCGTGAACAGAGGTTTTATCGACGCGCACAAAAAAGGCCACTCTTTCGAGTAGCCTTTTTTGATGTTTGGTTGCGGGAGCCGGATTTGAACCGACGACCTTCGGGTTATGAGCCCGACGAGCTACCAGACTGCTCCATCCCGCGTCTGTGTGGCGGCATTCTACAGAGAGTTGGCGGGCTGTCAACGTTTAGTTTTGAAAAACTGCTTTTCCTTCAAATGGTTAGCGAGACGAAACGCAGGGGAGAATGACTGTTGACGCCCGTTCTATGGGGCTTTCAGCACTATTGGCATGGCTAAAAAGCCATCTGGGTTGCCATTTCATCGCCCATCTTCAGGACGGACGTGTCACGAATTGATAGCAGTGAGATACTGCGCGGCCATGGATATCAAAATCTCATCAGGTCATGACGCAGCGCAAAATCATCCACATCGACTGTGACTGCTTTTATGCAGCCATCGAAATGCGCGACGACCCCAGTCTTGCCGCCAAGCCACTGGCGGTAGGGGGCTCGGCGGAGCGGCGAGGGGTGATTGCGACCTGCAATTACGAAGCACGCGCTTACGGTGTGCGTTCTGCGATGTCTTCCCGTCATGCTCTCAAGCTCTGTCCGGACCTGACCATCGTCAAGCCGCGCATGGATGCCTATAAGGAAGCGTCGCGGGAAATCCAGACCATCTTTCGCGATTACACCGACCTGATCGAGCCCCTGTCCCTGGACGAGGCTTTTCTGGACGTGTCCGACGCGAGCCACTTCTCGGGCAGTGCGACACGTATCGCTCAGGATATCCGGCGCAGGGTGTCGAATCAGTTGCACATCACCGTCTCAGCAGGCGTGGCACCCAACAAGTTTCTGGCCAAGATCGCCAGTGACTGGAAAAAGCCCAACGGACTGTTTGTGATTACGCCCGATCAGGTCGAGGATTTCGTTGCTTCGCTGCCCGTCAACAAGCTGCATGGAGTAGGCAAGGTCACCGCTGACAAACTGGGGCGGCTGGGTATCGTTGACTGCGCGGATCTTCGCAGCCGGAACAAGCTTGCGCTGGTCCGCGAGTTCGGCAGTTTCGGCGAGCGGCTCTGGAGTCTTGCCCACGGCATCGACGACAGGCCTGTGGAGAATGACAGCCGACGGCAATCGGTCAGTGTGGAAAACACCTACGACAAGGATTTGCCTGATCTCGCCAGCTGCCTTGAAAAGCTGCCGGCCTTGCTGGAGACACTGAGCAACCGAATGGCACGCATGGAAGGCCAGTACCGCCCCGGCAAACCGTTCGTCAAAGTCAAATTCCATGATTTCACGCAGACCACGCTGGAGCAGACCGGTGCGGGCAGAGACCTGGGCAGCTATGAGCAACTGCTGTCGCAAGCCTTCGCGCGGGGAGGGAAGCCGGTTCGGCTGTTAGGCGTGGGTGTGCGGTTGCACGACTTGCGCGCCGCGCATGAGCAGCTTGAGCTGTTCGCACGCTGACAGTCGGCAATCCTGAGGCTCCGCGCAAGCACGGAGCCTCAGGACTCAAGGTGCTTCGGCCGGGACTGCAACCAGGCGGCCGGCGTCCTTGGCGAGTGACTTCAGAAACTCGTTCTGCAGTTGCGGATCGTTGCGGGTCAGCTCGATGAGGCTTTGTTCAAGCTCGCTGGCCTCTTCTTCAAGACCCAGGTCCGACAAACGCTTGACCCGATGCACCCACTGGCTCACTTCGTCATCTTCCAGATCGTCGTAGATCAATGCGTGGGCCTCCAGAAGTTTGCCACGCAGCGAGTGGCTGATGGGCAGGCTGGCGTTGGCGTGAGCATTATCCTGCTCGTCTTCTACATTTATATAGAGACGCGTGACGCGACTCAGGTCCTGCTCGGCAAACGGGCTGTCCAGCAGGTTCAGGCGCAGCACGCCGTTGCGGTCGGTGGCCATCTCATGGGTTTCATTGCCAGCCTTGACCATCACCGAGCGCTCGTTCCAGGGCAGGGTCGAGTTCTCGATGCGTTTGTCCTTCTGGACTTCATCGATGCCGGCCAGGTTCTGCTGGGCGCGACCGTGGGACGGGGCGTTCATGAACGGGTTCAGTCCGGCGACTCCGTAGCTGATCCAGTCCTTGGTCACGCTCTCGGGCAGACTGCCCAGCGCGAATACGTTGACCACGTTGGCACCCACGCCAGCCACGACCGCGACGGCACCCAGCGGAATCTCATAGATTTCCCGCCAGGGTTGATAAGGGGTGTAGCGATCATAATGACGCGTTACTTCGAAGTCGGTGACTTCGAACGATTTGTGCTCGTGAATGCGCACACGACGTTGGGGCAATTCCAGCGTCTTGGGCTCGCCGATATCGACCTGCAGCGTATGCTCGAGCAGTTTTCGCTCGACGCGTTCTTCGTGCTCGCTGCGCTGCGACAACTGATTGGCGCAGCCGCCGACGAGGAAGGTGCCGCAGAGAACGGCGCTGCCGAGGCTTAAGGTGCTTCGTTTGAGCATGGGATCTCTTGATGCGGATGGGGCAGGTGATGAGTAACGCGCCGACGCAGGTCGGCGCGCCTTCCGACTCAGCGTTTCACGCGGCCCTGGATGAACGACAGCACGTCAGCGACCGCAATGGCTTGCGGTTGCGACTCGGTACGGCTCTTGTATTCCAGATTCCCTTCGGCCAGGCCGCGGTCGCTGACAACGATGCGATGCGGGATACCGATTAATTCCATGTCGGCAAACTTGATGCCGGGGCTGGTTTTCTTGTCGCGGTCGTCGAGCAGCACTTCAAAACCGGCGGCTTTCAGATCGGCGTACAGTTTGTCTGTGGCTTCACGCACGGCGTCGGTTTCATAGCGCAGCGGTATCAGGGCGATCTGGAACGGTGCCAGGGTGTCGTTCCAGATGATGCCGTTTTCGTCGCTGTTCTGCTCGATGGCTGCGGCGACGACGCGGGATACGCCAATGCCGTAGCAACCCATCGACAGGTTCACCGGCTTGCCGTTCTCGCCCAGCACCTGGCACTTCATCGCTTCGCTGTATTTGGTGCCCAACTGGAAGATATGGCCGACTTCGATGCCGCGTTTGATTTCCAGCGTGCCTTTGCCATCCGGGCTTGGGTCGCCTGCAACGACATTGCGCAGGTCGGCGACGGTCGGAACCGGCAGATCGCGCTCCCAGTTGACCCCAAAGTAATGCTTGTCGTCGATATTGGCGCCGACACTGAAGTCGCTCATCAGTTCGACCGAGCGATCGATGACGCATGGCAGTGGCAGATTGAGCGGGCCCAGAGAACCTGCGCCTGCGCCAATGGCGTCACGCAGTTCGGCTTCGGACGCCATGACCAGTGGACTTGCGACCTGCTCGAGTTTGCTGGCCTTGATCTCGTTGAGATCATGATCGCCACGAATGATCAGCGCTATCAGCTTGCCTTCTTCCGCCGCATGCACCACCAGTGTCTTGACGGTTTTTTCGATTGGCAGGTTGAAGCCTTCGACCAGTTGCGCAATGGTCTTGGCGTTCGGCGTGTCCACCAGGCGAAGCTCTTCTGTAGCGGCAGGGCGGGAGGTCTCGCGCGGCACCGCTTCGGCTTTCTCGATGTTGGCGGCGTAGTCGGAGCCGTCGCTGAACACGATGTCGTCTTCGCCGGATTCGGCCAGCACGTGGAATTCGTGTGAACCTGCGCCGCCGATCGAGCCGTTGTCAGCTTCGACAGGACGGAACTTCAGGCCCAGGCGCGTAAAGATGTTGCTGTACGCCTGGTGCATGCGGTCGTAGGTTTCCTGCAGCGACGCATGATCGGCATGAAAGGAATAGGCGTCTTTCATGACGAACTCGCGGCCACGCATCAGGCCGAAACGCGGACGGATCTCGTCGCGGAATTTGGTCTGGATCTGGTACATGTTGATCGGCAACTGCTTGTAGCTATTCAGCTCGTTGCGCGCCAGATCAGTGATGACCTCTTCATGGGTCGGGCCCAGGCAGAAGTCACGATTGTGGCGGTCCACCAGACGCATCAGCTCCGGGCCGTACTGTACCCAGCGGCCGGATTCCTGCCACAGTTCCGCAGGCTGGATACCAGGCATGAGAATTTCAAGCGCGCCGGCGGCGTCCATTTCTTCGCGGACGATGGCTTCTACTTTACGCAGCACGCGCAGGCCCATCGGCAGCCAGGTGTAAAGGCCTGAGGCCAGCTTGCGGATCATGCCGGCACGCAGCATCAGCTGATGGCTGACCACGACCGCGTCGGAAGGGGTTTCTTTCTGTGTGGCGAGCAAAAATTGACTGGTGCGCATGGTTGGCCGTTGTCGGTTGCTGAGACTGGAAATGACTCGCGATTGTACGGTGATGTGCCGGTCGCGTACAGGGCGGGACGGGCGGTGCGGTTGTGCGCAAGTGCGTTCGAGGGGGGCAATACAGAAAGCCCGGCATGTGCCGTAATGCTGTTCACT
>NZ_MUIO01000098.1 GCF_002087235.1 Pseudomonas floridensis
CTCGGATCAGGTGGTCAGGCGTATTTCATCACATTTGAGGACTTGTTCGGAGAATCCCTAAATAACCACCAACTTGTCCTTTGCAAACCCCACAGGCCAATGTCCCGTATAATAAATTTCAGCGATCTCTTTCCACCGCTCACCAAGACTGTAATATTCTTCAGAAACACACTGCCTAAAGGCAAAACAGACTCCATTCCTAGCGGCAACACTAAAGTCATGTGGCCCACTTAAAAAAACTTCTTTCTTCAGATCTCTTGTAGCCATCATGACTGTTCGGTTTATTTTTATCCGAAGCTCAACCAACTCTTTAGATGGCTTAGGTAGCTTGTAAAATGGGTCGTCTTGGGTCGAAGAGGTTGGTAACCATTTGACCTCATCATAGCAGCCTTTAAACTCAATTTCTGAAGGTTCAACAAATACCTTTCGCACATTCTCTATACAAATGATACGTTCCTCATCAGAAAAAGAAGACCCCATGTTAGCTAAAAATTAGCTTTCAGTATTCTATCAATCATTGCATCAATATTCATACTTATAACCTCATGTCAGTAATAGTGCCTGGAGGTAATGCTTTTCTACTTTGTTGAATAGTACTCCTAAGTATACCACCCGCAGCATGGGGGCCCGGAATACCAGGTAGTGAATGGTTAGGCAGTTTCCCATTTGTAGGCATTAGATTCCACCATTTATTTGCTCCCCCGCTTTCTAACGGAATAATGTGGTGCGGTGTTGCTCCAGTCGGCCATGTCCTACCAGTGTTAGCCTCCCACTGCTTCATAAGATAGTTTTGACTCCCTACAAACTCTTTCCACGCCATCTGATTTTGAAAAACAGTACGCCTCTGAATAACCGGTAAATTACCTTTCAATATTTGCGCTTGCTTCGAAGTAATACTTCCACCAGGAGACGCCACTTTGTTCGCATCCCGAATGACTTGATCGTGAATGGATGAGCATGTAAGTCCCAAAAAGTCAACCCATCCGATAGTGTTGGGGGCATATTCATATAAATTACTCCCCCCATCCAACCCAATCG
>NZ_MUIO01000099.1 GCF_002087235.1 Pseudomonas floridensis
ACTTGTTCGGAGAATCCTTAGGAAAGGGCAGTTCGCCAGGTTGGATTTTTTTAGTGCGCAAGACTTAGTCTCGTCGACCGCCTTATCCATCAAGCTCTGTAGAATGCCGGTCGCTAAATCTTCTGTGTAAACCCGCAAATCTTTTGCACTTATTTTTGTGAGCGTCTCATCTAGCTCGGCAACGTTGTCTGCTGCATAACGCATTCCAGCTTTTACGCTGCTTTTAATATTGTATCGGTTATCAAGTTCATTTAGGCCGATGCCGACGGCGAAAACTATAATCGCTCCTACTACAACGGGTAGTGCGGGGGCACCAAAAAAGGCTCCGGCTGCTAGGCCTGCGGCATACCCAAGTGCAGTGGCAATACCCGCTTTTATTAGTTCTACTCCTATACCCCCGAACAAGTCTGTCAAAACTGCTTCATCGTTAAAAAACCACTCTAAAGTCAATCTTCTGAAAGCTCTGCATGTGTTTTTTGTATGTTCATTGAAAGCCATATAAATTTAACGCTTCATGGGCCTCGCAAGAAAATTCCAGCCCTATCTGCCATCAGCTTGATAGCAATACTGTTTTCCGTCCTTAACTTTGCATGGCCAGTGGTCTTCTATATAGGTATCAGGTTTGAAGCAGTAGTTTTGATTATTTACCCAGAATGTCTGCCAGCCAGAGCCGGATGGACGCAGCTCGTTGCATAGAACGTAACCGATAGCCATTAACCATATTGTCGTCAAGGCAAGAAGTGGAATTGCTACATAGAAGGCAGTTTTAAAAAACATGGCGACCATGGTTTTTTGAAATATCTCAGCGCGCGAACCCTGTGTAGGGTCAAAAATCTTGTTAGTCCAAAGTGCTACCGCTGCTGTAACTATACCCACCAATGCTATAAATGGCGCAGGGATAACGCCGAATACTATATATTGTACTTCTACAATAGGAGCTTGCCGCCAGAGACGACCATAAATGGGGAGTACGCTCACCCATATTATATAAAGTGATGCGGCAAATAAAATTATTGTCATGACTAACGAAAAGGCAGCGATAATGCGCAGGTTTTTTGAGGGTAGTACATGTTTTCCATTGTTCATAGCTTTGGAAGCCTTAAATTTCCAACGTCTGGGAAGGGGAGCTTAGGGATGCTCCGAT